>NZ_JAFBCU010000001.1:2461592-3076990 GCF_016907875.1 Arthrobacter roseus
AGGTCACCAGCGATACTGCTGTCTCGGGAGTCAGCAATTGGCCATCCAGAACGACGCCGAATAGCTCCAGCAGCGGACGAACGGCCGCTTCATCCCGGACAGCTTTTTCCGATGAGGGGACGTGGACACCAATGCCTTGACCGATGAGGTACCGCTGCAAGGCTGATACTTGACGCCCCGAGCGCACGATGACCGCGATATCCGATGGTCTGAGTCCGTCCAGCACCTGCGCCTGCAGGATACGTTGGCTCACGTAACGCAATTCATGCAGGTCTGAATCGACAACGTGGACTTCCGCGCTGGCCTCATGATCAGGGTGGGCAGCGAGCGCCCGATAGGCGGGTGTGACACCGGCGGCTGAAATGCGCCCGGCAACACGTTGCCAAGCATCGCTCAGTCCAGGCCCTAGCCGATGCGACGTCGTCAGCATGGCCGTTTTCACACCACCTCGGAAGGTGGCATGCAGCTCGCCCAACAGATCTGGCCTGGCTCCCCGGAAGCCCTGCACCGCAGTGTCGGGGCACGCAGCCATGACGACGTCGGCACCGTCTCCAATGAGCGCCAGCAATCTGTGGATCGCGGGATTGGCCTCCTGGAGGTCATCCACTCCAATGAATTCAGTTGAAGCTCTCTCAGAGTCCAGAAACCCGGGTTCATTGAGCAGCAGATCCACGGCAGTGGTGATAACTCCGGCTGGATCGAATGCTTCAGGCATCCGGATATCCAGCACGTCCCGGTATTCGCCGTAGAGCGCCGCGGCGGCTTTCCAGTCCAGGCGCCCTATCTGCTGCCCGAAGGCCTCCAAACCCGACGGGCCCAAACCATATTCGCTCATTCTGTCGAACAGTTGCCGTATTTCCTGCCGGAAGCCCCGGGTACCCAATGCCGCTTGGAGGTCATCCGGCCAGGGCAGTTCCGGCACACCATTTGATCCATGCCCGTCCAGCAATTCCTTGATGATCAAGTCCTGTTCAGCGCCTGAAAGGAGTTTTGGCGGACGGACCACGTGCGGCAACAGACCTGCAGCCCTGGCCCGACGGATCAGATCAAACGCGTACGAGGCCCAGGACCGTGCAGGAGTGGCGCTCAGGCTCCGATCCAACCGTGCAGTGATCTGGTCCCGCAAACGTGCAGCCGACAGACGGGTAGGGGCCAGAACCAGCGCCCGGGCGGGGTCCATACCGTCGCGCAACACCCGCCGGATAACGCTCTCGACGACGACCGTTGTCTTCCCCGTCCCCGGGCCACCCAGGACCAGAAGTGCGGCGGACTCCGGCGGCCGATCCACCACTGTCACTTGGTCAACGCTCAATGCGAGCGTTTCAACTGCCCGCCTGCTTGAGCGCACGAGACTGATGTGTTGCTTCATGGGAACAGCGAATCATCCTGGTCCGACATTTTGGAATTCCCAGCCGTAGAGCTCTCCCCCGCCAAACCTTTTTTGAGGACGTCGAGCTGTTCCCATTCAGACTCCGTCGGCTGCCATCGGGCGTCTTTCATGAGAATCCGCTCGGCTCCGGAGGCTGCTGCAGCCGAGCGTATGGGAGTGTTCTCGGTCCGATAATGATGGAACGCTGTATTGCCATGACATGCAGGGGGTTGCCCATCGGCCCGGACCACGCGCCACCAGGGAAGATCGCCCTCGGTCCCAGACATGACCTTTCCGACCTGCCGTGGGCCTCCACAGTCCAGCAGTTCTGCGATGTCCCCATAGGAAAGGACGCTGCCTGCCGGAATCATGGCAACTAGCTGTGTAACCGATGTTTCAAAGTCTTCGTTCACGTCACCAGCTTAGTTTCTCTTTGATGCGGCAACAGAACCCGAAGGCAGCAGGATGGGCAGAGGGGTACGGTAGCGTTTCCTCCATGACAATCCCGACAAATTGGCATGAATTGCCGCGCGCCGCATTCGACCTCGAAACGACGGGGCAGGACCCACTGGAAGCCCGAATAGTCACGGCCTCAGTCGTCCTCGTCAACGGTCGCGGAGATGTCCTCCAACATCATGAATGGCTTGCCAATCCCGGAATACCCATCCCGGACGAAGCCGCTAACATCCACGGCGTCAACACGGCAACGGCTTCCGCATCCGGAGCACCGGCAGATGAGGTTGCCGGAGAGATCTGTGCCATCCTCGGTGGAATGTTCACAGCCGACATTCCGGTGATGGCGTTCAACGCGTGCTATGACTTCACCGTCCTATCTCGCGAATGCGGCCGTCATAGCCAGGCCACCATCACCTCGATGCCCGTCATCGACCCCTACATCCTCGACAAGCAGATGGACCGCTACCGTCGTGGCAAACGAACCCTGACCGCGCTGAGCGAACTTTATGGTGTGCCCCACGACAACGCCCACACCTCTGCAGCCGATGTCATGGCCACTCTGGGGGTCGCCTCAGCGCTCGCCGAGAAGTATCCCGAATTGCACGGTGACGCGACCGAACTCCACCACAAGCAAACCGGGTGGGCATCGCAGCAGGCCGCAAGCTTTCAAGAGTATTTACGGAGGAAGAACCCGTCAGCCGTGATTGACGGAAGCTGGCCGCATATTCCCCACGAAACCTCCGTCACCGTTCCTTGAGCTGTGTAGCCGTCAGGCTGGTTGCGCCGCCGCAGCGGCGCGGGCAGCAGCGGGTAGAGCGTTGATGACCCTCTCCATGGCGGCGTCGTCATGCGCTGCGGAGAGGAACCAGGCCTCGAAGACGGAAGGAGGCAGGTAGACCCCGGACTCCAGCATGGAGTGGAAGAACGGTGCGTAACGATAAACGTCCTGGGCCTGTGCATCCGCATAGTTATGGACGCCGTGCGCAGCTGTCCCAAACGCGACGCTGAACAGGTTGCCTGCGCGCTGGATGCTGTGGTTCACCCCGGCCGCTGTCAGGGCGTCCTCGAGTGCGCCTGAGAGTTCCAGGGACTTGGCGTCGACGTGCTGGTAGACATCGGCGGTCGCAGCAGTCAGCGTGGCTACGCCGGCAGCCATGGCGACGGGGTTTCCAGAAAGAGTCCCTGCCTGATAAACCGGGCCGGTCGGAGCCAGGAATTCCATGACATCTTTCCGACCGCCAAGGGCAGCGACGGGAAGCCCACCACCGATGACCTTGCCGAAAGTCAGAAGATCCGGTGCCCATTGCTCCTCCGATCCTGACGCGCCGCCGGTGAGTCCCCAGTACCCGGCGGGGCCGGTGCGGAATCCGGTCAGGACTTCATCCATGACGAAGAGTGCACCGTTGGCCCTCGTGATCTCTGATAGTGCCTTGTTGAAACCGTCTCCAGGAGTCACCACGCCCATGTTCGCAGGTGCCGCTTCGGTGATGACCGCCGCGATCCTGTCCCCATGCTCAGCGAAGGCAGCCTCCACAGCCGCAATATCGTTGTACGGCAGCACTAACGTTTCGGCCGCCGTCGCCTCGGTGACGCCCGCTGACCCCGGCAGCGCGAGCGTGGCAAGGCCGGACCCGGCCGATGCTAGCAGGCTGTCCAGATGACCGTGATAGCAACCAGCGAACTTGATGACGAGGTTGCGGCCAGTAAAGCCGCGCGCAAGACGGACAGCCGTCATCGTCGCTTCGGTTCCAGTGGAAACCATCCGAAGCCGCTCCACGGCAGATACCCGATTCCTTACCAGCTCTGCGAGATCGGCTTCAGCCGGGGTGGAGGCGCCGAAAGACAGTCCCTTATCGACGGCGCTGTGAACAGCTTCCAGCACGGCTGGATGCGCATGTCCCAGGAGTGCCGGACCCCATGAGCAGACGAGATCCACGTAATCGCGGCCGTCGGCATCGCTCACGTACGCACCCTTGGCGGAGACGATGAAGCGCGGAGTTCCGCCCACGGAGCCGAAGGCGCGTACGGGTGAGTTCACCCCGCCCGGCATAACGTTTTGAGCGCGTGCGAACAGTTCTTCAGACGTTGCCATTGTATTCTTCCGTCGTGGTGGGTAGGTGCTTTTGCGTTACGAGCGGTCGCGAAGCCACTGAGCCATTTCGGCCGCCCAATACGTGAGTATGATGTTTGCGCCAGCCCGTTTGATGCCGAGAACTGACTCCTCGATGGCGGCTTTGCGATCTATCCAACCGTTAGCGGCTGCCGCCTCGATCATCGCGTACTCACCCGAGATCTGGTAAGCGGCCACGGGAACCGGCGATATTCTTGCGACGTCCGCCAATATGTCAAGGTAGCTCATGGCTGGTTTGACCATGATGATATCCGCGCCTTCCTCGAGATCCAGTTCCACCTCGCGCAGGGCTTCGCGTCGGTTGGCGGAGTGCATCTGGTACGTGCGTCTGTCTCCTTTCAGCTGCGAATCAACAGCTTCGCGGAAGGGACCATAGAACGCGGATGAATATTTGGCAGCATAAGCGATCTGGCTAACGTCCTGGTGCCCCGCAGCGTCCAGCGCCTGGCGAATGACGGCTACCTGACCGTCCATCATTCCGGAGGGGCCAAGCATGTGGGCTCCCGCGTCGGCCTGGGTGACCGCCATCTGCGCATAGATTTCCAGGCTCGCGTCATTGTCGACGGACCCATCCTCGGCCAACACCCCGCAATGACCATGGTCGGTGAATTCATCCAGACAGACATCGCTCATGATCACCAGGGCGTCACCGACTTCGGCGCGAACCGCAGCGATGGCCTTGTTCAGGACGCCGTCGGGGTTAGTGCCCGCCGTACCGCACGCATCCCGCTCCGCCGGGATTCCGAACAGCATGATGCCGCCCAATCCAAGTTTGACGGCCTCGGCAGAGGCACGAACGAGGCTGTCCATGGTGTGCTGGACAACCCCTGGCATGGACCCGATGGGGTTCGGTTCGCTGAGCCCCTCCCGGACAAAGGCTGGAAGAACCAGCTCTGCAGGATCCACACGGTATTCAGCAGTCATTCGGCGCATGGCCGCCGTCGAGCGGAGACGGCGTGGACGGTGGTACGGGACAGACATGGTCATCTCGAATCTGTTGATAGACGGCCGGCTGAAATCAACGCTGCGGCAATACCGGCTGGACTTGGTTCGCTGGCGACGGCACTGACCGGAACACCGACGAGCGCCGCCTCAGCAGCCGTGATCTCTCCAATGGCGATCATCAGCAGGCGTTCCGGCAACTTTCCCGCGATTAGTGCTACCCGCCGGGTAACGCTGGGGGACGTGAGGATCACGGCGTCAATATTTCCAGCGTGAAGCGCTGTACGGAACGCATCCACGGTGAGAGCTGGCGGCAGCGAGGATGACCGACCAGGGCCCCCAGTTTCCGCCAACTGTTCACTAATTTTCAGCTCGTCAACGGCGGGATAGTCGACCGTCCGGTAAGCGATAACGGGCAGGACCTGCCAGCCCCGCTCTGTGATCCCGGCTGCCACCGTAGCGGAAGCGATGTCGGCTTGTGGGACAAGCACACGATTACTAATGCCCGACCCCGCCGGAACCGCCTCCGGCAACGGCCAGTTCTTGACGAGCGATCGACCGGATTGTTCACCGGCGGGCACAAAATGAACGGCTATGCCCTCGGCCACCAGTGCATCTCGGGTCGTGTTGCCCACGGCTGCGACACGGGTGACGGCTGGAATCATGAGCGCAAGCTGACGTCCCATAGACCGAGCCCGCTGCTTCAGTGCACGAATCGTTGTGGTGCTCGTGATAACGAGCCAGGCAAAACGGCCCTCACTGAGCAGAGCAAGGCACTGGTCCAGATCGGAGGTATCCGATGGGAACTCAAAATCGATGAGTGGGACCAGCTGAGGAATAGCTCCCTCTGCCTCCAGACCCCGAACCATGGCCGCCGCCCGATCCGGTGCCCGTGGAATCATGACCCGCATTCCCTGAAGTGGGCCGGCGGACGGTTGATTCTTGCTGCGGATCACTGTTCATGCCTCCGGCAGGCTGGTCAGTTCTCCCGCGCCCTCGGCGAGTAACTGTTCCGCAACTGCGATACCAAGGGACAGAGCCTGACCGACCTGATGACTTTCAGCGTCTACGGTGCGGCTCACGCGAACGGAACGTTTGCCATCATCACTGCAAACCACTGCTTCCAGCGTCAAGTGCCCATCTTTCGCCTGTGCCAGGGCTCCGATAGGGGCGCTGCAGCCGGCCTCGAGCCTCGCCAGAAGCGATCTCTCCGCAGTGACGCACAGCCTGGTGGCGGCGTCGTCGTACTCTTTCATGGCCGAAGCCACAGTTCCGCTGGACGCATCAGCTTCCCGACATTCAACCGCCAGCGCACCCTGCCCGGGTGCTGGAAGCATGATGGATGGATTCAGCAATTCCGTCACCACCTCAAGCCTTCCCAGCCGTTGCAGACCAGCGGCGGCCAGTACGACGGCGTCCAGGTCGCCGAACTTTCCATCAACGATTTTGCCCTCGGACATACCCCGAACCCGGTTGAGCCGTGTTCCCACGTTGCCCCGGATGTCGACGACGTCCAGATCTGCCCGGGCCAAACGCAGTTGGGCAGCGCGGCGCGGCGACCCGGTGCCAACTCGTGCACCGATGGGCAGTGCTTCCAAGGTCAGCGAGTCCCGTGCACAGAGTGCGTCACGATAGTCTGCCCGTGACGGAATCGAAGCCAGCGATAATCCTGGCTCCGCCCACGTGGGTAGATCCTTGAGTGAATGCACCGCGACGTCGCATGTCTCAGCCAGAAGTGCCTCACGCAGGGCGGCAACAAAGACCCCGGTGCCACCGATCTGCGCCAGCGATCCCTTGAGGATGTCTCCCTCGGTTTTGATGCGCACCAGTTCCACGGCGAAGCTGCCCAGCTCGGCCAGCGCCTCGGCCACCGTGGTGGTCTGGGTAACAGCGAGCGCGCTCCCGCGCGTTCCGATGCGGACGGGTGTCACTACTGCGGCACTCCAACTGTTGAGTCTGCTCCGGCCACGGTGGGCTTGCGCGTTCCGTCGCGCATGATCTTGACGCAGCACTCGGGCCGGCAGACATCGAACCATGGTGGGATGCCGGTTGTGGCAGCGCGCCCCTCGATATGGTGATCCACTGTGCGTTCACAGATCATATCCACGAGTCCTGCGACAAATTTTGTATGAGTGCCCGGGGTGGGCGCCCGAAACGCAGCAAGACCCAGCTTTTGGCACGTTTCCATGGCCTCAGTGTCCAGGTCCCAGAGAACTTCCATGTGATCGCTGACGAAGCCCAGAGGCACGATGACGACTCCACTGGTTTTGCCCTCGGCCGCGAGGTGTTCCAGCGCCTCATTGATGTCCGGTTCCAGCCACGGTACCTGGGGTGCGCCAGAGCGTGACTGGTAAACAAGGGACCAGTTCAGGCCAGCGGCTTCCGGGATGCTGTCCATGATGGTTTGAGCTGCAGCCAGATGCTGGGCGCTGTAAGCATCGCCCTCGAAGGAGCTTGAGCCGTCCTCCTGCCGCGGTCCAGCGGCTTCGGCATCCGAGGTGGGAATGGAGTGAGTGGCGAACATAATGTGGATTCCGGCAGCGCCTTCTTCACTCTTCTCCGCGAGCTGGCGGCGGACGTCAGCCAGGCCCTCGGCCGTTCCCTCGATGAACGGCTCAACAAAGCCGGGGTGGTTGAAATATTGCCGGACTTTGTCCACTTCGAGCTTGCCTTCAAGGCCGGTCTCCACCAGTGCTACACCGAGATCTTCCCGATACTGGCGGCAGCTCGAATAACAGGAATAGGCGCTGGTGGTGACGGTCAGAACCCGGCGGTGGCCGGCGTCGTACGCTTCCTGGAGCGTTTCACCGATGAAGGGCGCCCAGTTCCGGTTGCCCCAAAATACTGGCAAGTCGATTCCTCGGTTGCCCAGCTCAGTCTCCATAGCAGCCTTCAATGCTCGGTTCTGTGCATTGATAGGGCTGATTCCACCGTTGGCGCGGTAGTGCTGAGAAACCTCTTCCAAACGCTCATCCGGTATCCCCCGACCACGGGTGACATTGCGGAGGAATGGGATGACATCTTCCTGCCCTTCAGGGCCACCAAAGGATGCGAGCACGATGGCGTCGTAGTCCTTAGGAGCCATCCGGCCGTTTTCGTCATAGCCTTCGCGGGGGTCAAAACTGTTCATCGGAGGACCTCCAGGGTTTCTTGTGGGGTAATTCGGCGGCCAGTGTAGAAGGGAACTTCTTCACGGACGTGATTGCGGGCGTCTGCTCCGCGGAGGTGACGCATGAGATCAACCAGATCAACCAGTTGAGGAGCTTCAAGTGCAAGCAACCATTCCCAGTCGCCCAGCGCAAAGGAAGGAACGGTGTTGGTCAGGACTTGGCGATAGTCGATGCCCATCATGCCGTGGCCGCGCAGCATCCGGGAGCGGTCTTCCGCCGGAAGCAGGTACCACTCGTAGGAGCGGACAAATGGGTAGACGCAAACCCAAGCCTCTGGATCCACCCCACGGGTAAAGGCTGGTGAATGGTCCTTGGCGAACTCGGCGGCGCGGTGGACGCCCATGGCCGACCAGGCGACGTCGGTTCCGGAGAACATCTGTGTCCGGCGGATCTGGCGAACCGCGGCTTGCAGGGCCTCCGCGCGGGGCCCGTGGAGCCAGAACATGACGTCCGCGTCTGCGCGCAGAGCGGAAACGTCGTAGATGCCGCGGACCGTGATGTCCGGCATGTCTGACAGGAGCTGTTCGAGTTCAGGAACTGACTGCGTGTCTGGAACCGGGTTGCCCGGCGACCTCTTGAACACGGTCCACAAGGTGAAGAAGAGCTCTTCTTCGGCTGCGGGAACTGCGGGATTCGTTTCAGCGCTTGTCGTCATGTATAACAGTCTGCCCCTTGGTCGCATCCGAGGGAAATTGGCGACTTCTACATCAGGTAGAAGTCGCCAATCTCACATTTTTCTGGTCTTCAAGCCGTTGGAGGATGCGCGTGCGCTAGCTTTCGCATCCGGGCCCGCGTATCCCCGATGACCGCTGCGAGCCCTGTCCCGGAAAGCCATGCTCCAACAACTTCGAGCCCATTTTCGCTGGCGACCGATGCCCGGATTCTGGCAACTCGGTCCCGATGGCCGACTGCCGCTGCGGGAAGGGCTCCGATCCAGCGAACCACATCCCAACCGACCACGTCCTCAGCTCCGATGCGAATGCCGAGCAGGACGCCGGCGTCGGCGAGCGCTTGCTCATAAAGCTTTTCATCAGACCACATTTCCGGACGGTCCTCCCCCTGTGGCTCGGCGCGGCCGTACGACAGCCGCAGTACGTGACCGCCAGGGCCCGTTGTCTCGGAGAGCCACTGCCACTTCGCCGTTGCATGGGTCAGGGCTTTCGCCACCACGGGCGAACCGTTCTGAGCTTTCACCCCGGGAGCCACCAGCACACCTGTCCCGCGTGGATTGACGTCCAGCTCCGGGAGGTCCACGACGAGAGTGACCAGCGCAACGCCGGCACCCGGGGTGGGCGTCTCCTCCTTCAACTGGAGGACACTCTCACCTAGCAGGCCCACAGCGGTGGGGCCATCGGTGGCCATGACCAGCACATCAGCAGTGAACTCAGCACCGTCTGACAGCACAGCCCAGCGGGCACCGGAGGATTCGCCTGATTCGCGGATGCCCGTCACTCGAGTATCGGCGAGGAGGCGCACCCCACCGCCGCGCAGGGTGTCGATCAGCGCCGTCGTCAACCGATTCATGCCCCCGGCGAGCCCGCCGACAGCGGAACCCGCGGGCGCATCGGCACGGATCGAGGCGACGGCGGCGCCCAGAGACCCGTGTTTGGCCATGGCGGCACGGAGCCCCGGGGCGACGACGTCGACATCCAGAACTGAGGGATCGGAGGAAAACACTCCGGCAGCTATGGGGGTGACCAGCCGCTTCAGAACCTGGTCTCCCATCCGTTCCTGGACTACTTCTGCCAGGCTGACGCGATCACGTTTCACCAGGGAACCGAGCGGCATCACCTTATCCAGCGCCGCCCGCACGGCCGCAGCGTTGCCGATGGCGCGAACGACGTCGGGCTCCCTGGGGTTTGCTGGAATCCCAAGAATGCCCGTGGAGGGAAGCGGTTGGGCTGACGCGCCAGGATCTGAACCGGGTAATTGGAGCCACGCCCCACGTTGGGCCGGATAGACAATGTCCTGCCAGAGCCCCAGCTCCGCGGCGAGGTCAGCCACGGCCTTACTGCGCGTGGAAAAAGAATCGGCACCGGCATCGAGTGTCAAGCCCGCCACCTCGTGGCTCGTGACGCAGCCCCCGAAATGCGGGGACGCCTCCAGAATCGTCACCGTGAACCCGTGCTGCCGCAGGTCATGGGCAGCCGTCAACCCCGCGATTCCTCCGCCGACGACGACCGCGGAAGGGGTGATATCTGCTTCCGGTTGGTGGCGGGCGTTCATGCCGGCAACTCAACGGAGTGGATCAGTTCCACCACCCTGGTCAGGACCTCCGGATCAGTGTCCGGCGGCACACCGTGTCCCAGGTTCACCACGTGAGCGGGAGCGGCGCTTCCCGCGGCAAGTACCTCCCGGACGTGAGCTTCCAGAACCGGCCACGGAGTGGACAACATGGCCGGATCAATATTTCCTTGAAGCACCGTTGAACCGCCGAGCCTGCGGTTGGCTTCATCCAGTGGCAACCGGTAGTCAACTCCGACGACGTCCACCCCGACGTCACGCATGGCCAGAAGCAGCTCCGAAGTTCCCGTCCCGAAGTGAATCAACGGCGCGCCGGTGTCACGGACGTGGTCCAGGGCCCGGACTGACGCGGGAGCTACGAACGTCGAGTAATCGAACAGGCTCAGCGACCCGGCCCACGAATCGAAGAGCTGCGCGGCGCTCGCTCCTGCTTCAACCTGCGCCCGGAGGAACCTGCCGGAGGCATCCGCCGCCCAGTCCGTGAGGGCCCGCCACGTCTCTGGGTCAGCGTGCATCATGGTGCGTGGCCCCAGATGGTCTCGAGACGGCTTCCCCTCCACCATGTAGGCCGCCAGAGTGAACGGTGCGCCGGCGAACCCGACGAGCGGAGTGCTTCCGAGTTCTGCGACGACAAGACGAACGGCTTCACGGATGGGGTCCAGCGACGCGTCATCGAGGCGGGGAAGTGCCGCCACGTCTTCGGCGGTGCGCACAGGGCGCCCCAGGACCGGCCCAACGCCAGGGACGATATCAACGTCGATGCCGGCGAGCTTCAGTGGAATGACGATGTCAGAGAAGAAGATACCGGCGTCGACGTCATGTCTCCTGACGGGCTGAAGCGTAATCTCCGCCGCGAGCGCAGGATCAAGGCAGGCTTCGAGCATCTCGGTTCCCTTCCGGACAACCTTGTACTCGGGCAGTGAACGGCCAGCCTGACGCATGAACCATACGGGCCTACGTTCCGGCTTTCCTCCGCGGTAAGCGGTGATCAGGGGTGATCCGGAGGTGCGTCCATCCATCAATGGGTGCGAAGCGCTAAGAGTCATGGTCCGATTCTCCCCAATATCGACGTCAATAGATAACGCCCCGTCCGCGCGCCGTTCTGTGGTGTCATGAATCACCCCCAAAACAGCCAAAAATAAGGGTGACCTATTCGTCGTCGTCGGCCTGCTTTCGTTACCATGGACGTACTGTGGTTCTCTTTTCGCTCGTCGCGACGCACTCTGATGTGGACCTGGAAACAGTTGCCAGAATGAGCAACGGATCCTCCCAGGTCGCTATTTCTGTGCTCAATGGCGCTCACCCCGGCTCAGCGGCCACGGTTTCCGGAACAGTGGTTCTGGCCACCTGCAACCGGTACGAACTCTACTGCGAGGCTCCTTCTGCCGCCGATGTGGAAGCCGCCCGTGCGTCAGTCATCGCAGAGATCAGCGCCCAGTCCAGTCTTCCGGAAAGCTACGTCTCCCGGTCGTTTTCAACACGGACCGGCGAGGACGTAGCCCAGCACCTGTTTGCCGTGAGTTCCGGGCTCGATTCAGCTGTTGTTGGCGAACGTGAAATCGCGGGCCAGGTTCGCCGGGCACTCATCAACGCTCAGGAGAGCCAGACCGCCAGCGGACCCCTTGTACGTCTTTTTGAGGCTGCATCTCGCACGGCCAAGGAAGTGGGTTCCCGGACGGCTCTGGGCAGTAGAGGGCTGTCTATTGTTTCCGTTGCGCTGGATCTGGCCACGGACATTTCGGTTTCGCGGGACTGGTCCGCCACGAAGGTCGTCGTCTTCGGGACTGGCGCCTATGCCGGAGCAACCCTGTCCTTGCTGCAAGAACGCGACTGCGCCGATGTTTCCGTCTACTCTTCATCAGGCCGTGCCGAATCTTTCACTGCCACACGCGGCGGAGTGCCCCTGGATGCCGGCACACTTCTCGGCAGCCTGGCTGAGGCCGACGTCGTGATTGGCTGTAGCGGAAGTGACAACCAGGTGAGCGCAGAAGACGTCCAGCGGGTACGGCCCACGGGGTCCAAACCGCTCATCATCGTCGATCTTGCATTGACTCATGACTTTGATCCAGGCGTGGCTGCACTGAAGAACGTAGAACTCATCACGTTGGAATCGGTGCGAATGGCAGCTCCCGAGGAACAGGCTGAATCGTTGAAGGAGGCCCGCCGCATAGTGGTGGAATCTGCAGCCGAGTTCAATACGCAGCTCCATGCGCGCACCATGGACGCTTCCATCGTCGCCTTGCGCAAACACACGACGTCCGTCCTTGATTCAGAGATAGCTAGGGTACGCGCACAGCACGGTTGTACAGCCGCCGCCGAACAGGTGGAGTTCGCGCTGCGTCGCATGGTACGTCAGTTGCTACACGTCCCCACGGTACGCGCTCGGGAACTTGCTGCCGAGGGTCGCCAGGATGATTACATCTCTGCGTTGGAGGCCCTTTACGGCATAGCTGTGGACCAGCCAGTCGCTCGGGGTGGCAGAGCCGTCTCAGGTGGCTATGAAGCAACGGACGCAGATGGCCGCACGGCCAGCGCCTAACTAATTCAGGGCACTAATACAGAGGCTTCTCCGGCTCCACCTTCAGCACCCAGTCTTCAATTCCACCGGTAACGTTGTGAACCTTCGTGTGGCCGGATTCCCGTAGAAACCGGACCACCGACTCCGAGCGCGTACCTGATTTGCAGTGGATATACATTTCCCGATCCGGCAGTTGCACCGCACCGGAAAGAATGCGGTCTTTGGGAATGTGTACCGAGCCCTCAATGTGAACAATTCGGTACTCACCGTCCTCCCGAACGTCGATGAGCTCGAACCGGCGCGACCCTTCCGCACGCTCGACAAGCAGCTCCTCCAGGTCCACAACGTCGATGCTCGGCACGTCGTCCTCCGCGCTCGAGGTAGCGGCTGGCATTCCGCAGAAGGCCTCATAATCGGCAAGTTCGGTGACCGGTGTTGCCTCCGGATCCGGGCGGAGCCCGATTTCGCGCCAGCTCATCGCGAGCGCATCGAGGATCAGTACCCGCCCCAGTAGGCTCCTTCCGATGCCGGTGATCAACTTGATGGCCTCGTTGACCATCACGGATCCTATCTGTGCGCACAGCACGCCCAGCACACCTCCTTCGGCACACGAGGGTACCGATCCAGCCGGCGGGGCCTCCGGGTAGAGGTCCCGGTAGGTGGGGCCGTAGCCGGTCCAGAAGACGCTCACCTGCCCGTCAAAGCGCAGGATGGAACCCCACACATAGGGCTTACCGAGGATCTGCGCCGCATCGTTGACCAGGTATCGCGTTGCAAAGTTGTCCGTCCCGTCAAGGATGAGGTCATAATCGGCAAATAGTTCCAGAACATTAGAGGTGTCCAGACGTACCTGGTGCAGCACCACCTCCACGAGAGGGTTGAGTTCACGGACGCTGTTCGCCGCCGACTCGCCCTTGGTCCGGCCGACGTCGGACACGCCGTGAATCACCTGTCGCTGCAGGTTGGATACATCTACTGTGTCGTCATCGACAATCCCCAGAGTGCCCACTCCTGCTGCGGCGAGATAGAGCAGCGCAGGAGATCCAAGACCGCCTGCCCCGATGACCAGCACCCGGGCATTCTTGAGCCGCTTCTGCGCAGTGACGCCAAACTCCGGGATCAGCAGGTGTCGGGAGTAGCGCTGATACTCCTCGTTGGTGAGGTCCGCGGCGGGCTCAACCAGCGGCGGCAGTGTGGGTTCGGTTCCGTTGGCCATACTTCAATTTAGGCTAGTAGCCCGCCCGGGTAAACTGGAGCGGTGCCCGTCGATTCGACGTCCCGCGAGAAACAGGGGGTCCGGCAACACCACCAGATCTTCGAGAGGCCCGCCCCATGCCATCCGATAAGCCGTCCAGGGCCAAACCTGCCCGTCTTCCGCGGGAGGAACGACGGCGGCAACTTCTGCGGGCTGCCCACCAAGTATTTGTTGCCAACGGTTATCACGGGGCAGCCATGGATGACATTGCCGAGGCCGCGAATGTCAGCAAACCAGTGCTTTATCAGCATTTCCCGGGCAAGCAGGAGCTCTACCTGGCTCTGCTGGACAGCCACCTCGCCGCCCTGACAACGCTGCTGATGGACGCACTCGGCTCCACAACGGACAACAATCTTCGGGTGCAGGCCACAATGAGGGCGTACTTCCAGTTTATCGCCCAGGATTCGCAAGCTCATCGTCTCGTTTTCGAGTCCGACGTCGGCAATGTTCCCGAAGTGAGCAAACGTTTGGAAGCCTTTGACGCACAGTTTGCTGACGCCATTGCCGGCGTCATTGCCGAGGACACCAAACTGTCTCACCTGGAGGCAACGCTGCTGGGCCGGGGCCTTGCTGGAATGGCGCAGGTCAGTGCCCGCTACTGGCTCGAAACGGAGGGGACTCTGGATATCGATGCGGCAAGCGAACTGATCTACCGTTTAGCCTGGCGCGGAATCAGCCGCTTCCCCAAGGAGATCTAGGATAGGTTCTGGGCACGGAAGCAATCATCACCTACAGGAGGTATCTGGCATGGAAGTAAAGATCGGAATTCAGCATGTGGGTCGTGAAATTGTCATCCAGTCCGCTGAAACGGCGGAAGCAGTGGCTGACGTAGTGACCAAGGCTATGAATGGCGGGGCGGAGTTGAGGTTGTCAGATGAGAAGGGGAATCTTCTTATCGTCCCGGTGAACACGCTCGGATATGTCGAGATTGGCGCTGCAGAGACGCGGCGGGTGGGTTTCGGCGCAGTCTAAAAACTGACAACGTGAGCCGGCGGGATGCGCATCCCGCCGGCTTTTTCGTGTCCAGACCCGGTTAGAGGTCCGCCCGACCCTCGAGCTGTGATGATGCGAGCGCGTGGCGGCGCCGTGGAATGCGGCCGGCCTTTGAGGCCAGCCGGCCTGCTGCCACAGCGTAGCGGAAGGCTTCGGCCATCATCACCGGGTCCTGGGCTCGGGTCACCGCGGTAGCCAAGAGCACTGCATCACAACCGAGCTCCATGGCCAGTGCGGCATCCGAGGCAGTGCCGATGCCGGCGTCGAGAACTACGGGAACCGAGGCACGGGAGACGATGAGTTCGATGTTGTGCGGATTCAGGATTCCCAGGCCGGTACCGATGGGCGCACCCAGGGGCATGACGACTGCCGCCCCGAGCTGCTCCAACCGCAGGGCGAGCACGGGGTCATCATTGGTATAGGCAAAGACGGTGAACCCCCGCGACACGAGCGTCTCTGTGGCGTCAACGAGTTCGACGGCGTCCGGCAGCAGCGTCTCTTCATCGGCGATGACTTCAAGTTTGACCCAGTTCGTTTCAAGCGCTTCCCGGGCAAGTTCGGCCGTCATGACGGCTTCACGGGCGGTAAAGCACCCGGCGGTGTTAGGAAGCACCCGGATGCTCTGACGTTCCAGCAGTTCAAAGAGTGAGCTGCCAGCCCCCGGGCTGTACCGCCGCATGGCGACCGTGGTCAGTTCGGTCCCCGATGCTTTCAAGGCACCGCCCAGCCCGTCGAGGCTAGGCGCTCCACCAGTTCCCATGATCAACCGTGATCCGAGCTCCACACCGTCAATGAACAGCGGATCGTGGACAGTCTTCTCAACCGTTTCCATCTCAACCTCCCTGTACAGCGGTGACAACTTCGACGTCGTCGCCATCATCGAGTAGCTGGGCGTGCCATCCCGCGCGCCGGGCAATGTCCCAGTTGTGCGCTACCGCAACGCCGAGCCGCGTCCCGTCAGCTGGCTGACCGGTGTCAGTCAGGTCCCTCCCGGTAACATCGGCAACCACGGCCAGAAGGGTTGTCCCCTCGGTCAGGGACTTTGCCTTGCCATTGACGGTAACTTTCATGCGGTTTCTCCTTGGAATCGGTCGGGCAGGAAAGCCCGATACGCGGGGTCGGCGGGTCCGCCATCGATCAGGTCATTGCAGATGGAGGCCGTCACCGGCATCAGTAGTACTCCGTGGCGGAAGAAACCGGTAGCGCAGATGAGGCCCTCAACACCTCGGGGACGGCCAAGCAGCGGCGCGTTGTCCGGCGTCCCGGGCCGGGCTCGGCAGGTTGCTTCCTCGAATTCGAGCTCAGCAACGGCCGGGACAATCGTCTGTGCATCCCGAAGCAGCTCATACACTCCCCCAG
Organism: Arthrobacter roseus; assembly: GCF_016907875.1. NCBI lineage: Bacteria > Bacillati > Actinomycetota > Actinomycetes > Micrococcales > Micrococcaceae > Arthrobacter > Arthrobacter roseus. The sequence continues at coordinate 2,478,030 of NZ_JAFBCU010000001.1, forward strand.
CGGACACCCCCGTGGTGCCTCCTTCACGCTGGGTTGCACCCACGACGACGCTCCCGTCCTGGCGCGGAACAAGGTACACCGACCGGCCGCGGATGACCCCGCGCACGGTGGCAGTCAGGAGAGGCTGCAGATGACGGGGTACTCGAAGACGCAGAACGTCCCCGTAGACCGGACGGACTGGCAGGGAAAGAGTCGCGGGCAAATCCTTGATCTCGGGGCTCTGCAGTCCGTTCGCAATGACGGTTTCATCAGCCTCCACGTGGGTCCCATCCACCAGCACGACACCGGCAACCCGCGTCCGGTTGCCGTCGTCGTAGGCCAGAGACTCAACCGATTGTGCCTCCAACATGCCGCCGGCCCGGACGTCGTCAATGAGTACGCGAGAGAGCAGACGCGGATCCACCTGCCGGTCCCCCGGAATCCGGAACGCGGCGCTCAAGCCGGGCCCGAGCATGGGCTCCTCGGCCCGTGCCTGACGCGTTGTCATATCCTCAACCGTCAGCCCCTGGCGCACTTGCGCCTGCTTCAGGTCGGCGAGCACTTGGCGGTCAGCGGCATCGGCTCCCACGGCAATGGTCTGCGTGCGCTGGTAGCCCGTGGTGCGCCCACCCGCTTCGAGGCGGGACATCAGCGCCGGGTAGCGCCGTGCGGATTCAACGGTCAGGGCGAGCAGATGCTCCTCCTGATAGTGAAGCTCACTCACGGGCGCCAACATGCCGGCAGCGGCGTACGTTGCCCCGGAAGCGGGTGCGGGATCAAAAACCGTTACCTGGTGACCTCGCTGGATAGCCTCCCAGGCGATTCCCAGCCCGATGATTCCTCCGCCGACCACGGCAACGCGCTTACCAGCGGCCCTGGAGGTGCTGGATAAAACTGGAGTCATCGATGGTCCTTCCCTACGCCGGCATAACCCGGATCAGGTTCGTTGTTCAGTCAACAACACGGTCGGCCTGATGCCCTCTCAGCCTCTGTCGCAAGGCTCCCGCAGTACGGCTCTATTGTAGGTCCTATGGCCATTTCTGAAGCACGTCTGTACCTCTGCACCGATTCCCGATCCCGGCAGGGTGATTTTGAGCAGTTTCTCGACGCGGCCTTTGCTGGCGGGGTAGACATCATCCAGCTGCGTGATAAGACCATTCAGGCGGGCGAGGAACTCGACCTGCTGCAGATTCTCCGCTCGGTTGCGCAGCGGCACTCCAAGCTGTGGTCAGTCAACGATCGCGCCGACCTCGCAGCGGCCTCGGGCGCACCGGTGTTCCACGTTGGGCAGCAGGACATCCCTCCCTCGGTAGCCCGCCGATTCCTCGGACCAGACGTCGCTATCGGGCTCTCCTCCAACACCCAAACGCTCGCCGCGGAGGCCATGGATAGCCCCCATCTGGACTACTTCTGCACGGGGCCCATCTGGGCAACCCCCACCAAACCGGGCAGAGCCGCCGTCGGGCTGGATCTGATCCGCAGTACCGCCCGGCGTGAGCAGGAGCAGCAGGCCGCGGGACATGAGACCAATCCTTGGTTTGCCATCGGCGGAATTGACCTGACAAACGTTGATGAGGTAATCGACGCCGGCGCTCGGCGAGTCGTCGTCGTGCGGGCCATCACCGACGCCAGTGACCCCGCTCAAGCCGCTGCCCGCGTTCTTTCCCGCCTACCGGATCTGTGATGCTCAGGCGGTCAGTTTCAGCGCATTCATCCGATACGAATGGTTGCGGGTCAGCCGGGTAAAAATTCTGCTGATCTCAGCTTCCAGCTGGGCGCCGTCGTCGTCCTTAAGCATCCTGCCCACCACGCCCCGTTCCAGGCTGACCTGGCGCGTGCGAGTCAGGGCCTCCCCCACCAGACGCCGTCCCCACAGGGCGAGCCTGGACGCGAGTCTCGGATCATTGGCGAGCGCGGATTCTAGCCGTGCCAGTAAATAGGCGCTCTGCGTCTCGGCGGAATGGATCTGCTGAACCAGGTCCCGGGTGTCGCTGTCCAATAATGTGGCGATCTCGCAATAGAAGTCCCGGGACACAGCATCCATGACGTAGTGCTTCATCAGCGATTCGTACCAGTCAGCCGGTTTGGTGCGCTCATGGAAGGCATTGATAGAGGCGACAAACGGTCCCATTGCCTGCTCGACATCGCCGCCGGAATTCTGCACGTGCGTAGCAACGAGCTCAAAATGCTGAAACTCCGCCACTGCCAACCGTCCCAGAGCAAGACGGTCCGTCAGTGTCGGAGAGAATCGTGCATCAGAAGATAACCTCTCAAAAGCCGAGAGCTCCCCATACGCCATGGCGCCGAACAGATCTATGAGCAGCCTCGAATAATCATGCGCCACCGCTGCCAGTGCGCCTTCCGCAGACGTGTCTTCAGTGCGTTTGTCCATGCGGGCCAGCCTACGATGATGCACCCTTGAGCACCGCATTAAGTCGGTGCCAGCGTTAGCCAGCCCGCTCGCGGGGCGCGCCAATAAATGGTCTGGGCGGCTCAGCAGCGCTCCGCAAGGTAGACTAATCCTGTAGTAATGGATGCCCGGTCGTTGAAAACACGTCATTAAACACATGTTTAGACATTCTGACCGCAATACCTACGCGATCTTCTCCGCCGACATGCTTTCGCGCATGAACCGGCCCGCAGTTGCAAGCCCGCGATCGGCTTCCACTGAACGCGCTGCGCTTTCGCCTGGCTCCGATCCTCGCCCTTTCTCAAGGGGTGGGGAACCCGTTGAGCATGGACGGCCGCAGTGCCTGAATGAACGGTAATTCAACATTGAGCACAGAAAACAACCACGTCAGCAATGACCACGTTCTCCACGCATCGGACACAGGGGAGGACATCGCCGTCGAAGACAGCTTGGTCACTTCCGGTGAGGCCCGCGAGCCCGCTGTGGAGACGTTCGCTGATTTCAATGTCCGTCCGGACATCGTCGAGTCTCTGGCAGACGCCGGGATCCTGCATCCCTTTCCCATCCAGAGCATGACCCTCTCCGTAGCTCTGGGCGGTCACGACATTATCGGGCAGGCAAAAACCGGTACGGGCAAGACTCTCGGGTTCGGTATCCCCACCATCCAGCGGGTAGTCGGTCGCGACGACGCGGACTACAGCAAACTTCCCGTACCCGGTGCACCTCAAGCACTGGTCATCGTGCCCACCCGTGAACTCGCTGTTCAGGTGGCAGCGGATCTCACCACCGCGTCGAAGAAGCGCAACGCCAGGATCGTCACCATTTACGGCGGTCGGGCCTACGAACCGCAGATTGATGCTCTCACCAAGGGTGTAGAGATCGTCGTTGGAACTCCTGGACGCCTGATCGACCTCTTCAAACAAAAGCACCTCAGTCTGAAGAATGTTCGCATTGTTGTCCTCGATGAAGCGGACGAGATGCTGGACCTCGGGTTCCTCCCCGACGTCGAAATGCTGATGTCAGCCACGCCGGCCATCCGCCAGACGCTGCTCTTCTCGGCCACCATGCCCGGCCCTGTTGTCGCCATGGCTCGCCGATACATGACCAAGCCAACGCACATCCGCGCGGCTGACCCCGACGACGACGGCATCACCAAGAAGGACATCCGGCAGATCTCCTACCGCGCACACAATCTGGACAAGGCCGAGGTAGTGGCCCGGATCCTGCAGGCCCGTGGCCGTGGCCGGACCATCATCTTCACCAAGACCAAGCGCACTGCCGCGAAACTCTCCGAAGAGCTGATGGACCGCGGGTTCGCCGCCGGCGCCATTCACGGAGACCTGGGTCAGGGTGCACGCGAACAGGCCCTGCGCGCCTTCCGCGGAGACAAAATTGATGTTCTGGTAGCCACCGAAGTTGCTGCACGTGGCATCGACGTCGAGGACATAACCCATGTCATCAACTACCAGTGCCCCGAAGACGAGAAGGCTTATCTGCACAGGGTGGGCCGTACGGGACGCGCTGGCAAGAAGGGCACCGCGGTAACGTTCGTTGACTGGGATGAGATTCCCCGTTGGGGCTTGATCAACAAGGCCCTCGGACTTGAGCACCCCGAGCCCATTGAAACGTATTCCTCATCTCCGCACCTCTACACTGATCTGGACATCCCCGAGGGGACCAAAGGCCGTTTGCCGCGTAGCTCGCGTAAACTCGCCGGAATCAACGCGGAGAAGCTTGAAGATCTAGGGGAGACAGGCAAGCGGCACCCTCAGTCCAGTGGTCGTAGTGGCTCATCGGATAAGGGCGGGCGGTCCCAGGATGGTGGCCGCGGTCGGACCAGTAGCTCACGTTCGGGCGAATCCCGGTCCAACGAGTCCCGCACAGCGGAACAGCCTGCCCGGGGCAACGACGGGCGCAAGAGCGACGCCGAATCAAAGCCGGTCAACCGACGAAACCGCACACGCACCCGCCGTCGTAATGGTGAAGTTGTCGCACCGGAAAATTCGGGCACCCCGAAAGCTTCCGAGTAAGCGCAGCACCTTCTTCCATGACGTCGACGCCTTTCTCACCCGACGGCAGCTCGCTGCTGGTGCACGCTGACAATGCGGAGTACTTGCCCACGCTGCCCGACGGTGCGTTCACCATGATTTACGTTGATCCGCCGTTCAATACGGGCCGGTCCCAGCGCCGTCAGCAGACCACTATGGTCAGGGCAGCCGACGGCGCCGGAGACCGCATCGGATTCCAGGGGCGTAGCTACACAACGGTGCGCGGCTTGCTGGCCAGTTATGACGACGCGTTCGATGACTACTGGTCATTTCTTGAGCCGCGACTCCGCGAGGCGTGGCGACTGCTCGCCGATGACGGAACTCTGTACCTGCACCTCGATTACCGTGAGGTGCACTACGCCAAGGTCATGTTGGACGTCATCTTTGGTCGTGAGTGCTTCCTGAACGAAATCATCTGGGCTTACGACTACGGCGCACGGGCTACACGGCGATGGCCTGCCAAGCATGACAACATCCTCGTCTACGTGAAAAATCCTACGAGCTATCACTTCGACAATGCGGAAGTGGATCGGGAACCGTATATGGCTCCTGGTCTCGTCACGAAGGAAAAAGCGGAGCGCGGGAAGCTACCAACGGACGTTTGGTGGCACACCATTGTTTCGCCCACCGGCAAGGAAAAAACGGGGTACCCCACGCAGAAGCCGGAAGGACTGCTACGTCGTGCAGTGCACGCCAGCAGCCGCGAGGGCGATTGGGTGCTGGACTTCTTCGCTGGCTCCGGAACCCTTGGGGCGGTTGCCGCCCGAACGAACCGAAAATTCGTGTGCGTCGATGCCAACCCGCAGGCCATTGAGGTCATGGAGCGCCGGCTCTCTCACGCGGCCCGCACGATCACGCCGGAGTCACCCCTTGCCGCCGAGATCACCCACCACACCCCGTGATCTCGCGGACAAACCCCGACTTCGACCGGAAGTGGGAAAGCGGACGGCCAGTTAGCGGATAGGCGTTGTGCCGGTTCCCAGTTCTTCTATATGGGCCAGCACATCCGCTGAGGTCAGATTCTCGCCGAGCAGGTTTGGTTTGCCCGCTCCGTGGTAATCGGATGACCCCGTCACCAGCAAACCATGTTCGTCCGCAATACCGCGCAGCTTTTCCTTACCCTCATCCGAGTTATCCCGATGGTCGATCTCCAACCCCGCCAGGCCGGCGTCGATCATTTCGTTCATGGTGTGCTCGGTGACAACCCGTCCTCGAAGCGACGCCGCCGGGTGCGCAAACACCGGCACTCCCCCGGCTTTCCGGATGAGTTCGACGGCGAGCGCCGGGTTGGGCGCATAATGACTGACAAAGTAGCTCGAACGGCCATTGAGAATATGGGCAAAGGCTTCGCTGCGCGTTTCGACGACATTGAGCCTCACAAGAGCGTCCGCAATGTGGGGCCGGCCCACCGTAGCCCCTGGAGCCAGATGCTCAAGAACGTGTTCCCAGGTGATGGGGTAGTCGGCGGCGAGCCGGTCCACCATCTTCTCCGCACGGACGAGCCTGGCTTCCCGGGACTTGCTGATTTCGTTCAGCAGCTCTGAGTTTGCCGGATCATGGAGGTAGGACAGCACATGAACGCTGATTCCTTCGCTGGTTCTGCAGGTAACCTCCATGCCGGGGATCAACACCACCCCTTCCCCCCGGGCAGCATTCGAGGCTTCCACCCAGCCAGCCGTGGAGTCGTGATCAGTCAGTGCCATCACGTCGATCTTTGCCGCTCGGGCGGCTGTCATGAGCTCTGCTGGTGGTTGCGTGCCGTCGGATACCGTCGAGTGGGTGTGCAGGTCAATTCTCACACCACAAATCTACGCTGGTCCTCTCGTTCTTGCGCCCAGCGCACCGCCGGGCAGCCCAAACTGGGCGGTTGTCACTCACCCGTGTCCGGTGAGACGATGGATTGGTGACTAATGAAGCCAGTAATAACCCGTCCCAGTCCACGCCCGATGCAGCTGTGCCCGTGACGTCCGAGGGCCAGCCTCTCGATGACCGCAACGAGAACCGGTCCCAGCGCCCCAAGTCGGATGCTTTCAAGGCATTCATGAGGGGCCAATGGGCCGCGCCGTCGACGACGACGCCCGAGGAATCTCCGGTGGCCCCGCACGCGGCACGTCGTCGTCGTGCCCTGTCGGATAAGTTCCAGGGAGAGCGCATCGTTGTGCCAGCCGGCCCCCTTAAGGTCCGCTCCAACGACGTCGACTATCGTTTTCGTCCGCATTCGGGTTTCGCGCACCTGACTGGTTTTGGTCTCGACCATGAGCCGGACGCCGTGCTCGTCATGGAGCCCACGGCGGAGGGCACCGGCGACGACGGCGGGCACCACCACGCCACCCTGTACTTCCGGCCCCTGGCTGGCAAGGACAGTGAAGAGTTCTATTCAGATGCTCGTTATGGGGAGTTCTGGATCGGTCCCCGCCTGAATCTTTCACAGGTGAAGGCGCTGCTGGCCCTTGAAACAGCTGACCTGAGTGGTCTTGAGGTGGCCATTACCAAGGACGCCGGCGTTGTCAACGTAGGCGGCATGCGGATTCGGCTCCTGCGCGATGTGGATCTGAACATGGATGCCCTCGTGGATACATCACGCATCAACACCAGTGTGGACCTAGAAGAGTCAGACACCCTGGATGCTGCGCTGACAGAAGCTCTCTCAGAGCTGCGTCTGGTCAAGGATGCATGGGAGATCGAGCAGATGCAGCACTCGGTGGATACCACCATTGAGGGTTTCCATGATGTGGTCAAGGCTCTGCCGCGGGCTATGTCGCACCACCGCGGTGAGCGCGTTGTTGAAGGCGCGTTCTTCGCTAAGGCGCGCGAGGAAGGCAATGAGCTCGGATATGACACCATTGCCGCAGCTGGCAATAACGCAACAGTGCTTCACTGGATCCGCAACAACGGACAGGTGAAGTCCGGCGATCTACTGCTCCTTGACGCTGGGGTCGAAGCCGATTCGCTGTACACCGCGGATGTCACGCGCACGCTGCCCGTCAACGGAAAGTACTCCGACGTGCAGCGGAAAATCTACGAGGCGGTACTGGATGCCGCCGACGCCGGGTTCGCGGTCGCACAGCCCGGAAAGAAGTTCCGCGATATTCACGAGGCGTCCGTCCGGGTTTTGGCCGAGCGTCTTGCTGACTGGGGTCTGCTGCCAGTGTCGGTCGAGGAAGCCATATCCGCCGATGGTCAGCAGCATCGCCGCTGGATGCCGCACGGTACAAGCCACCACCTTGGCCTGGACGTTCACGACTGCTCACGTGCCAAGCGGGAACTCTACCTCGACGGCACCCTCACACCGGGGATGGTTTTCACCATTGAGCCCGGCCTCTACTTCAAGGACGAAGATCTTGCAGTTCCCGAGGAATACCGCGGAATCGGTGTCCGTATTGAGGACGACATTCTCATGACCGAAGACGGGCCGATCAACCTCAGTGCAGCGCTGCCCCGCAAGGCTGACGATGTTGAGAACTGGATGGCTGGAATTTACAGCCCCTCGGGCGAGTAACTACTCCGGCACGGGCCACCATCTCGGACCGCCAGGTCACCTTTTGTCCGCGAGATCACCCCTTGTAATGGGTGATCTCGCGGACAAACCCCGTTCTCGGCTGGGTAGTGGATGAGGAACGGGTGAGGTTGAGGGTAGAACGGTTGGCGCTAAGCGCGCTGATCCGGTTCCACGTTGCTCGTGGCCTCTGACTGCGCGTCCCGTCCGGCAGTAGGGGCCTCGGCGTCCGGGGTACGGATACCGTACTGCGGACGACCATCTGCCAGATCTGCGAACTGTCCGCGCGGTGTCTGGCCCTGCTCGGGTTGTGTACCTTCGGCGTGGTCGCTGTCTGTAGCCGTACTCGCAGCTGGGGTCTGGCCTTCCGACACGTCAGCAGAGGGCGCCGTCGTCTGCTGAGCCTGTCCAGCGACAGGCTCGCCGTTCATGCCCTGAAGCACTTTTTTGGCCTCAATGATGACCGATGGATCAACGATCACCTCGTAGCTGGTTGCCACAACCTGACTTGTTGACGTGAAGTCCCGCTTCCCGCGCTGGAACGCGTACGTGATGATTCCAAAGAACAACCAGAACCCGGCGCCCAGTGCCATCGTCGAGAGGACCGTCAGGTACTCGGTCTCACCAGCAAAAAGCATCAGCACAAGGCCAACGAAGAACCCGAACCAGGCGCCCGTTGCGGCACTGGAGAGCGCAACCCTGGGATAGCTGAGACGGCCGGTCACCCGTTCAACAGTCTTGAGATCGCTGCCGATAATAGAAACGTGCTGCACTGCGAACTGTTGGTCAGCCAAGTAGTCCACAGCCTTCTGCGCATCAAGGTAGGAGGAGTAACGGCCTATCGATTCCCCACGGGGGAGGTTGAGGCTACCGTCACGGGACTGAGTGCGACCAAATACATTCGACATGCTCCTATTGTTGCCCAAAGTCGGCTCACGTGGGTGGAGTATCGCTCACGGTGAATCGGTCAACTCCAGCTCTAGGCCTAATACGTCCCAAACGGGAGCCAGCAAGTAGCCTAGAGACGTGAGTACCAACCCAACGCGAGTCTTCATCGCACGTCTGCTTGGCCTCGACGTCTTCGACCCACTGGGTGACCGTCTAGGGCGGCTTCGCGACGCCGTCGTACTCGACCGAGGACCAGCCGCACCCCCACAGGCCGTAGGCATTGTGGTGGAGGTGCCAGGCAAAAAACGCGTATTCGTTCCGATGACACGGATCACCTCCATGGACGCGAGCCAGATCATCTGCACCGGGTTGGTCAACCTCCGGCGTTTCGAGCAGCGCGGTGCGGAGATGCTGGTGGTCGCAGAGCTTTTTGATCGGCGGGTTACGCTCCGTGACGGCAGCGGAGAGGCATCGATCGAGGACCTGGCCATGGAGAAGAATCGGGCCGGGGACTGGTTCGTCTCGCAGCTCTTTGTGCACAGGGCAAGCAATCATTCTGGTCTTCGTCGACTGCGGAAGTCCGGTGAGAAGATCATCGTTGACTGGTCCGATGCCTATCGGGGCAGCGCCCATGAACCGCAGGGGGCAACTCACTTCGTCGCGACCCACGAAGATCTAAAGCCCGCCGACTTCGCCGAAGCGATGCACGAGATGAGCGATAAGCGCCGGATCGAAGTAGCCGGTGAGCTGCAGGACGAGCGGTTGGCAGACATTCTGCAGGAGCTGCCCGAGGACGACCAGGTACAGATCCTTCAATCGCTTGACCTGGAGCGCGCAGCGGACGTCCTTGAGGAAATGGACCCCGACGACGCCGCCGACCTCCTCAACGAGCTTCCAGAGGATCAGAAGGAAGAGCTGCTGCAGCTCATGGAACCCGAAGACGCCGAGGACGTCCGCCGACTCTTGGAATATGAGGAGAATACGGCGGGTTCAATCATGACGCCGGTTCCAGTCATCCTCCCCCCGGAAGCAACGGTCGCCGAAGCTCTGGCGCACGTCCGACGTGAAGAACTTACCCCAGCCCTGGCATCGGCAATCTATGTCTGCCGACCACCGCTGGAAACGCCCACCGGTCGGTACCTCGGCGTAGTGCACATCCAGAAACTGCTCCGGTATCCACCACCGGAACCGCTCGGGAATATTGTGGACAAGGACCTCGAAGCCGTCTCCGACCAAGCGGACATCAGCGAAGTCTCACGTAATCTGGCCGCCTACAATCTTAGTTCGCTGCCGGTGGTCAATACCGAGGGGCGGCTCGTCGGCGCGGTGACGGTGGATGACGTGCTTGATCACCTCCTACCGGATGATTGGCGGGCACAAGATGATGCCCCGGTTCGCCCGGCTCCCCCGACCGCACGAGCAGGAATTACGCGAGGAGGGCGCAATGGCTGAACGCAAAAAACCGACAACCGGTGGGCTTGACACCCCACGGGCAGCACGGTCACGGCTATTACCCAAAGCGAATCCAAATCCGGATGCCTTTGGCCACAGCACGGAAAATTTTGCCCGCTTCATGGGCACTCCGCAGTTCCTTGTCTACATGACGGTCTTTGTCGCGGTGTGGCTCATCTGGAACTCGTGGGCGCCAGCAGACTGGCGCTTTGACAGTGCCGCTCTTGGCTTCACGCTGCTGACCCTCATGCTGTCCCTCCAAGCTTCCTACGCTGCGCCGTTGCTTCTGCTCGCCCAGAACCGGCAGGATGACAGGGACCGAGTGTCTTTGTCCGAGGACCGTCAGCGGGCGGAACGGAATCTTCTGGACACCGAATACCTGACCCGTGAGATCGCTGACCTGCGCATCGCTCTGCGTGAGGTCGCTACCCGCGACTACATCCGCTCTGAGCTCCGATCGCTGCTGGAGGAACTACTGGACGCCTCTGATAGCCCGGAGGCACCCCCTTCCGGCAAGCGTTCCCGCAAGCGATCAGGTGACTCCCCTGCCACAGGGATCATGCCGCGTGTGAGCCCACGTACCGACGGTGGCACTCAGTGACGCTGTTGGACTCTGTTCAATCCGCCCTGTCCACGGTCATCGATCCCGAGCTGCGCAAGCCCATCACCGAGCTCGGCATGGTTGGTGAGGTGGAGATTGACGACGACGGCGCAGTGCGTGTTCGCGTCCTACTGACCATTGCTGGTTGCCCACTGAAGGGCACTATCACCGGCGACGTCGAATCTGCGCTGGCCCGCATTTCCGGCGTTACATCGGTTCAGGTGGAGCTGGACGTCATGTCGCAGGAACAGCGGGACTCTCTGAAGGACTTACTGCGCCCTAAACGAGGCAATCCGTTCAACGAACCGGGGTCACTGACCAAGGTCTTTGCGGTTGCCAGCGGTAAAGGAGGCGTCGGGAAGTCCAGTGTGACAGTCAACCTGGCTTCGTCGATGGCGGCCAGCGGTCTGCGGGTCGGCATCATTGACGCCGACGTCCACGGATTCTCCGTTCCGGGCCTACTGCGTATCACCCAGTCCCCCACGCGTGTCGACGAGATGATACTTCCCCCAGTGGCCCATGGGATCAAGGTCATTTCCATCGGCATGTTTCTCGATTCGAACCGGCCGGTGGTCTGGCGCGGACCCATGCTGCACCGTGCATTGGAGCAATTTCTCACGGACGTCTATTTCGGTGATCTTGACGTTCTCCTGCTTGATCTTCCGCCCGGGACTGGTGATATTGCCATATCGGTGGCGCAGCTATTGCCAGCATCGCAGATTTTGGTCGTCACGACTCCCCAGAGCGCCGCGGCCGACGTGGCCGAACGTGCGGGATCCCTTGCCGTGCAGACCGGGCAGCGGGTGGCTGGCGTTATCGAGAACATGTCCTGGCTGGAGCTGCCCGACGGTTCGCGCATGGAGCCCTTCGGCAGCGGTGGCGGCTCGCTCGTGGCGGAACGGCTCTCCGCGACTCTCGAAACCGAGATTCCGCTGTTGGGCCAAATTCCCCTGGATGTTCGGTTGAGGGAGGGGGGCGACGCCGGGCAACCGATTGTCATGACCAACCCTGAGTCCCCGGCTGCCATGGAGCTGGCCTCAGTAGCGAGCAAGCTCGCAGCCATTCCGCGTGGACTTTCAGGGCTCCAGCTGGGAGTAGCGCCGCTATCCAGCGGTGGATCCGACCGCTAGTGTAGCGTGTCGCTAATTCCATCTGGTTTGGTTGACTGGAAGAATTGGGTGCATGGCCAACCATGCAAAACCCCTGCCGTTGCGTGAGGGTGACCGGGAAATCCTTGAATCAATGACCCGCAGAAAGTCCATTGGTGCCTCGGTAGCCTTGCGGGCACGCACGGTGTTGCTGGCTGCCGGCGGGCTTTCCAATGTCCAGATCGGCGATGTCACTGGATTCAGCGATCCCACGGTCCGGCGATGGCGCAGACGCTATGAAGAAATCGGGATCGAGGGCCTGAATGATGTCCAGCGTCCGGGAAAGCCGCGGGAAATCGACGAACTCGCGCTCATTGCCGACACGCTGGCCAACGACGGCAAACCACCGGCGGAGCTGGGGATCTCGCATTGGTCCGCCCGGATCATGGCCGAGCGCCAGGGAATTTCTTTTTCCTCCGTCGCCCGGATCTGGCGCCGGTGGAGAATCCAACCGCACCGGATCGAGACATTTAAGTTCCCCACCGACCCCGCGTTGGAGGCCAAACTGCGGGACGTGGTCGGCCTGTACCTGTCCCCACCGGAAAACGCGGTGGTGGTGAGCGTCGATGAGAAGACCCAGATTCAGGCCCTGTCCCGCACGCAGGCAGAGCAGCCGTTGTCCCCGACACACCCGCTGCAGCAAAGTCACGATTACAAGCGCAATGGCACCACCACCTTGTTCGCCGCCCTGGATGTCCTGACCGGCAAGCTCAGCGCCAATGCGTTCTACCAAAAGCATACGAACGTCGAGTTCGTTGACTTCCTGAACCAGGTCGCTGACGCCCATCCGGACGTCGAACTGCATGTCATTTGCGATAATTACGGCACCCACAAACACCAGAATGTGAAGGACTGGTTGGCGGCGAACCCGCGGGTGTCGATGCACTTCACCCCGACCAGCTGTTCCTGGTTGAACATGGTGGAGATCTTCTTCGGGATCATCACCCGCCAATGCCTCAAGCGAGGAACCTTCTCCTCGGTGGCCGACCTCCAAGACGCGATGGAACGCTACATCGAGAACTACAACAAGGACGCAAAGCCGTTCACCTGGACCAAATCAGCGGAGTATCTACTGGGCAAGATGAAACGGAAACAAATAATTAACACGGAACACTAGGTGGCTTCGACGTCAAAAGGCGCGGACTCACCTTGATCGAGCCTGACGACCCGTGGCCCTGGCGACCGTTCCGGCACGGTTTGGGGGGCATCACGACTCATCGGTTTCTGAGGTTCCTCGTCCTCATCTAGCAAGGCTTCCTTGATGATCCGACGAGGGTCATACTGCCGTGGATCCAGTTTGCGCCAATCGACGTCGTCGATCTCCGGGCCCATTTCATCGCGGAGTTGCGCCCGGGCACCCGTGGCCATCCGCCGCAACTCACGTACCAGCCGTCCAAGTTGTTGGGCATATTCCGGGATCCGGTCCGGGCCGAGGATCAAAGCCGCGAGCACGGCGAGCACCAACAGCTCCGGAGCATTGATTCCAAACACGAATGAAGACTACCGTCCCCGGAGCACCGGCGACGAATGAGCCGCTGCCCCTGGGCTACTGATCATCCAACTGCGCCATCTTCTGCAAGCCCCTCACGACGCGGTGAAAAGGATCGTTGGCTGGCATGTCCGGATCCGGAGTCAGTTGGGCTTGTTCGGTATGAACGACCTGTTGGATTGCCGCAGGCATCTCGGCCGGGGACGTACTGGACATCACCGTATACGTCACAGCGTCCGCGTCCAGGACCACCTGCCAGCTGTGGTCGGGGTTGACCCACAACTCCCGCTGGGTTCCACCCATACGTTCGAATCCGTCGGAGGTGACCTCGTTGCCCGTGACGGCGTTCACAGGGGGTGCATCGGCGGCCCGCACGCTCGAGATTTTGCGTTGCTCATACACCGTCAGCGAGTCCTCGCCGTTGGATAGCGTCAATCGGACCGTGGGAGTACCCCGCACTGTGATCGCCTCTGCGTCGGTGAGGCTGAAACCGATTGCCTCAAGGTCCGGGCAGTTCCACCCTTCGGAGCGGAGTTCGTTGACCTGGTCGACGAGGAGCTTTGTCGGCGTGTCATGTGCCACGGCCTCCCACCCGGAAGCGATGGCCTGTTGATGATCCAGCGACGCGACAGGAGCCGGTTCGGCACCCATGACATATGCACCGGTGAGAGTTCCTGTGGCAATGACGGCGATCGCAACGGTTGTCGCCACTGTGAGGCGGCGCCGCGACGGACGCCCATGAGCCGCCGCGGCATGTCCCCACGCCGATTCGCTTGGTCCCTGATGCGCACTACTGTTGGTTCTTGCTAGGATACTGGCCGTCAGGTCCTGGGCCGGGCGGGGCACAGGGCTCCTCAGACGCGACCGAATTCCCCGCTGAAACTCGACGATGGCACGGCACTGCTTGCAGTGACTGATGTGTCGCTGGATCGACTGCTCCACTTTTGGGGGCAGTTCGCCGTCAATGAATGCAGCAAGATGCCGCTGCGGATGTCCCATGCCGCCTAGTGTGACCCGGCGTGAACAAAGCCGAGGGCAGGCACGGCATCCCGACGGGGATCCCTGTGCGCCAGTTTCTCCCGGAGCATGGTCCGTCCGCGGTGGATGCGTGAACGCACTGTTCCGAGCTTCACTCCCAGAATCCGTGCTACCTCGTCATAGGCCAAGCCTTCAAGGTCACAGAGCACCACGGCAGCCCGAAAGTTCGGTGATAGGTCATCGAGCGCAGCCTGAATGTCGATATCCAGATTGTTGAACTCGAAGCTTCGCTCTGGCCCTGGCTGGAGACTTGGCACCCTATTGTCGGCGTCGTCGGCGAGGCTATCGAAACGGATCCGGCTCTTTCGTCTGGCCTGATCAAGGAACAGGTTGGTGGTGATCCGGTGTATCCAGCCGTCCAAGGTTCCTGGCTTGAAATTTGCCAATGACCTGAACACACGAACAAATGCTTCCTGCGTCAGATCTTCAGCATCGAAGCGGTTGCCCGTCAGCCGGTACGCGAGCCGATACACCTTGGGGGAATGCTGCTGGACGACTTCCTCCCAGGTGGGCGGAACCCAGGCCTCATCTTCCGCTGTCGAGGGACTCTCGACGACAAGCCCGGCAGTTTCGCTGGACATCTGGTTCCTCCTTGTTGCCGCCCCTGCGCTTACATGGCCCTCATTGGAAGATTGAGGTGGACCACGACAAAGACGTGAAGTAATTTCTGCGGCCAAAAGACCACGTACATTCAGGGTTCCGCATGAAGCTGGAAATATGCTGTGCGGAAGCCTGAAATTCGCGGAATCACCGAAGGGTGGCAGTAGGCTGAAGGCTGTCAACGAGACTGATTGGGAGTGGAAACATGAGCGGCGACAAGCAGGCAAGCTGGTCCTACGCGGAGGGCCTCCCCTCTGAGGACGACGTCCTGCTACGTGCGCGGGAACGTTCCCACGAGTTGGGTGTGGTACCCGTATCACCCGGCGTAGCCGCCGCACTCACGGTTCTTGCCGCCACGTCGAAAGCAACCACCGTAGTTGAGGTAGGGGCCGGTGCCGGCGTTTCTGGCGTGTCATTGCTCCGCGGCCTCGGCCGTCAGTCCGTCCTGACGACCATTGATTCTGACGTCGACCATCTCCGCGCAGCCCGTGAGGCGTATGCGGAGGCAGGGATCGCAGGCAACCGGACCCGCACCATATCGGGGAGGGCCGCTGACGTACTGCCACGGCTGACAGATTTCGCTTACGACATGGTTTTTATTGACGCGGACAAGTCGGGATTGATGATCTATGTGGATCAGGCGGTGCGTCTGCTTAAACCCAATGGGCTGCTGATCGTCAACGACGCCCTGGATCAAGGACGCGTTCCCAACCCAGCTGTGCGCGATGAAACAACCCGCACTCTCCGGAGCATCGGCCGAACTATCAGAGACAATGAGTTGCTGGTCTCATCGATGATGCCGGTTGGTGACGGCCTGCTCCTGGCCGTGAAGACACGCTAGCTGACAGTGACGCCCAGCAGGCATTCCTTGAGGTTGCCTGCTTCTTCAGCATTGAGCTCTACGACGAGACGTCCACCGCCGTCAATCGGAACGCGCATAATCAGGCTGCGCCCTTCTTTGGTAACCTCCATAGGTCCATCGCCTGTACGCGGTTTCATGGCAGCCATCTAAGAAAGTTCCTTCCACAGTTCGCGCCCCGGCAACGTCGGGGCGCGGTCAACATCAGCCGCACGGCCCTGGCCTGTCACACTCTCAGCCCCGTGCTACCTCTCACGCTTTATTATCCCGCAGATGTCGCGGTGGGGCCAATCGAGTTTGTGGTGTAGGCCACAGAGCTACGGTGGGTAGTCTCCGCCACCAGGCAGCTGAGTCCATTCCCACAACCACGCGACCCAAACTATTTGCAGAAGCAGGAACATGACGACGACGGCGCCCCGATAGGCGCGCGACGGTGACAGGAACACTGCGGCAAGAGCGAGCGGAAAGAGCGGGAGCAACAACCGGAACGTACTGGTCTGTGGGTGCAGGAACGCCAACAGGTACAGCAGATAGGCAGCGGACCACAGCTGGATCTCGATGCCGAGCCGCCTCACCGTGGGCGAGCACAGGTAGAGAGCCGCGAAGATAGCCAACAGCACCGGAGCGATCGCGCCGGCAATCGGACCAAATACCCCCTGCCCTGCCTCCACCCAGGGTAGGAAGAGCGTCAGTCCTTGGCCCCGCCAAGCAGTCTCAGTGTCCGTGTAAGCGGCGAGCTCGCCTGTGTAGAGCCAGGCAATGATGGGCCATGCCAACGCAGAGAAACCGCTGACTACGACGAGCGCCGCAAGCCGCACGGACAACCGAGCCGGAAATGGATTATCCCTGCGCTTCCACCACCGATAGATCCAGAGCACAGCCATCGCCGCGGCAAACGGCACGCCCGCCGGACGAGCAAGGCACATCAGTATGACTACGGGGATGGCAGCCAGATACTGCTGGCGCACCACCAACAGCAGCGCCGCTGCCAGCAGTGCCAGGTGAAGGGACTCAGCGTAAGGAACCTGCAGGACGGCAGATACGGGGAATGTCCCCACCAATACCACGCCCCACAACGAATCACGGTGCGAGGCCTTTTCCCGGAAGAGCAGGTAGATCAACACGGCCGCAACCAAAGCACAGGCTGTGGCCGTCAGCGGTGCAAGATACTTCCACTCCGCACCGCTAACAGTGTGAAGCCCCCTCACCAAGAACGGAAAGAGCGCGTAGAAAGCCCATTGATTTTCCTTTGTGTGGCCAAGCTCGTCACGTGGAATCTCGCGCGGATACCCGTCTACATAGATCCGCTCGTACCAGTCGCTGTCCCAGATTCCGACGAAGTCAAAGTACGACGGCTGCGCATCACCCCATGGGCTCACACCCTGCTTGGCCGCGACACCGAGAAATACACACAGAGAGAAGACGCGAGTGAGGGCAAAGAGCGTGAGGACTTGAACAAACCATGGCCACCGTACGAAGAGGATCGTCAGTTGTTTCCAGAAGGTCTGCAACTGACGGTGAACGGACGCTGGTCGGCGATCAACCTCCGCTGCCATGATCTGATCCGTCCTTTTCGGGCCCGTCGATCCTGGCGCACTGTTCGAGTTCCATGATCCGCTGATCGCGCCGTTCCAGCTCTGAGGCCAGTAACACGAGAACTTCGTCCACCTGGTCCATGCGGTAGCCCCGCAGCGCGGTTGAGAATCTTATGTGGCTGAGATCTTTCGCTTCGACGGGGACCGGCAGGAGAACAGGCGGCAGCGAAGCTACTGGCTCCACCAATGCGTGATCCTGATTTTCACCGTCCACGACGGCGCGACCGCCACTGAATCTGCCCAGAGACAGGACGACGGCGGCGCCCGCAACGGCGATGGCAAGGAAGACCAGAAACAAGCTCACGAACCAATGGTGCCAGAAACTTCAGCTGGTGCTGCTGAGGTGCCCTGAACTGCCTTCGACGACGGCGGCGACGGCGGAAGCGGCGTCGTCGACAATCTGAAGCAGATCCAGGTCCGCCTCGGCGATCATTCCGCCGGGAACCTGTGTACAGCGCATCCAGTCGATCAGCGGCTGCCAGAAGTCCTTGCCGATGAGGACGATGGGAAAGGATGTCACCTTTCCCGTCTGCACCAGCGTCATGGCCTCGAACAGCTCATCGAGGGTGCCCAGCCCGCCGGGAAGAACGATGAACCCCTGCGCGTACTTCACAAACATGGTTTTGCGCGCAAAGAAATACCTGAAGTTGATGCCCAGGTCCACCCACTCGTTGAGGCCGGATTCAAAAGGCAGCTCAATGCCCAGCCCCACTGAAGTACCGCCCGCCTCCACCGCGCCCTTGTTGGCCGCCTCCATGGTGCCCGGTCCACCGCCGGTGATGACGGCGTACCCGGCCTTTGCCAAGAGGGCACCGACCTCTTCTCCCAACCGGTAGTACGCGCTTTCCTTGAGGGTTCGCGCTGAGCCAAAGACACTGATGGCCGGCCCAAGTTCAGAGAGCGTCCCAAACCCTTCGACAAACTCACTCTGGATCCGCAGCACACGCCACGGATCGGTGTGCGTAAAATGCGCTGAATCGTGGTTGTCCAACAACGAACGGTCCGAAAGGTCCTGGGACGTCTGTTCCCTACGTAGTTGAACCGGTCCCTTTCGACGGGACTCGGAGGCCTTTGTGCTGTGGTTCGACATGCGTCAAGGCTAACGGAAGGCGCCTCCTGCTTGGTTGCTCTTCCATTAAGATTCCGACATAGCACCTTATATGTATTGCCAGAGTGGAATCTTTGACTAGATTTCTTCTATGACGCGCATCACTGAGTCCTCCACGGCTGCATCATCCACCGATCTACTCGTCCAGCTGGAAGACGTCAACAAGCACTTCGGCGACCTACATGTCCTCAAAGACATCAATCTCGAGGTCAAACGCGGCGAGGTCGTCGTCGTCATCGGACCGTCAGGATCAGGCAAGTCGACCCTCTGCCGGGCCATCAACCGCCTCGAAACCATCGACAGCGGAGTCATCCGCATCGACGGCGAGCCGCTTCCCGCTGAAGGCAAAGCACTCGCCCGGCTCCGCGCCGACGTCGGCATGGTGTTTCAGTCTTTCAACCTGTTCGCGCATAAATCCATCCTCGACAATGTGTCCCTCGGGCCCGTCAAGGTCAGGAAAGTCAAAGCCGCCACAGCAAAGGAAACGGCCATGAACCTGCTGCGGCGCGTCGGCGTCGATAATCAGGCGCAGAAATTGCCCGCCCAGTTATCCGGCGGACAGCAGCAGCGTGTAGCGATTGCGCGTGCGCTCGCTATGCAGCCGAAGGTCATGCTGTTTGACGAGCCCACTTCTGCCCTGGACCCGGAAATGATCAACGAGGTCCTCGACACCATGGTCCAGCTCGCCAAGGACGGCATGACCATGATCGTTGTCACCCACGAAATGGGGTTTGCGCGCAAAGCTGCTGACCGCGTGCTGTTTATGGCCGACGGCCAGATCGTGGAGCAGGCCACACCGGAAGAATTCTTTACCAACCCCAAGAGCGATCGGGCCAAGGACTTCCTCGGCAAGATCCTCGCGCACTAACAAAACCGGGGGAACCCGGCCGTCCAATGCCTTCATCTGAAGGCCAACAACGCAAGGAGACATCATGCGCAAGACGCGTTTCGCAGTGGCCGCCATGGCTGCCGCAGCTGCATTGACTCTATCGGCCTGTGGAGGCGGGTCCGACGGCGGCTCGACCAGCGAGGGCGAGGCGGAGAAGGTCCGCATCGGCATCAAGTTCGACCAGCCGGGACTCGGGTTCAAGGACGGCGACACCTACACCGGGTTCGACGTCGAGGTGGCCAAATATGTGGCCAACGAACTCGGCTACAAAGAAGACCAGCTCGAGTTTGTCGAGTCACCCTCGGCTAACCGCGAGAACATGCTCTCCACCGGTCAGGTGGACATGATCTTCGCAACGTACTCGATCACTGATGAGCGCAAGGAGCAGGTCTCCTTCGCAGGACCGTACTTCATTGCCGGCCAGGACCTTCTGGTTCCGACAGACAGCGACATCGGCGGCCCAGAGGATCTAGAGGGAAAGAAGCTCTGCTCGGTCACCGGCTCAACCTCTGCGCAGAAGATCAAGGACAAGTACCCCGGTGTGGAACTGGTTGAACAGCCCGGCTACGCCGAATGCGTCACAGTTATGGCCGGCGGCCAGATCGACGCCGTGACCACTGACGACATCATTCTGGCTGGTCTAGCGGCTCAGCCATCCAACGCCGGCAAGTTCAAGGTAGTCGGTAACACGTTCTCCGAGGAACGCTACGGCGTTGGTCTGCCCAAGGACAACGACACCTGCGAGGACGTCAACGCAGCCATCACCAAGATGATCGAGGAAGGCGCTTGGGAAGAAGCACTCGATACCAGCCTCGAAGGAGCCGACTTCAGCTACAACGAAGAGGTCAATCCGCCTGAGCCGGACGCTTGCAGCTAAATTCAGCAAAGGTGCTCCCGGAACGGAAACCCGTTACCGGGAGCACCTTCTCTGTCCTACGGAAGTGGTGAACAATGGACGGTGTCGTCTCGCTCTTTGAGGAATTCGACATACTCGGCGCCTTCTGGATGAATATAAGCGCAACATCCTCGTGGGGAACGTCATCGGCGTGCTCGTCATTGCTGCTGTGCTCCTCTACATCCTCAACGGGTTGGCAGAGAAAGATCAGCTCTCCGCGGCCAAGTGGAGCCCGTTCCTGGAAGGCGACACCTGGCAGTATTACATCCTGCCCGGCCTGCTCAATACGCTGAAAGCTGCCGCCGTCGCCATTCTCACGTCGGTGGTCTTTGGCCTAGCCCTCGGCCTTGGACGCCTCTCAGCGTTCGCTCCCTTGCGCTGGATCACCGGAACGATCGTCGAATTCCTCCGCGCCGTGCCGGTGCTGCTCATGATGATCTTCCTATGGTTTGGCATCTCCATGCTGGATATCATGCCGGCCGGAAACGTTCCCTTTGTCGCCGTCGTCACTGCGCTGACCCTCTACAACGGCTCGGTCATCGCCGAACTGGTGCGATCAGGTGTATATGGGTTGCCAAGCGGCCAGCGGGAAGCTGCGTTGGCCATCGGCATGACCCGGCCGCAGTCGCTGCGTTCCATTGAAGTTCCTCAGGCGCTGGTGGCCATGCTGCCGGCCCTGATCAGTCAGTTCGTGGTCATTCTCAAGGACTCGGCGCTCGGCTACATCATCACCTACTCTGAGCTCCTGTCCACCTCTCGACGGCTGGGATCTGGCGAAGGCAACATGCTGCCGGCCCTGATTGTCGCCGCCGTTATCTTCATTGTGATCAACTACAGCTTGTCCTCAATGGCGCAGTGGCTTTCGCGGTTCCTCAGCTTCCGCGCACATAAGCCGGTACGCAAGGAAGAGCCGCTGATGGACGCGAGCAACAACGCCGGAGTGCTCTAACTTCACCACCCGAGAACTCCATCTCCCGGAAGCTCGCGGAGGCTCCCGCGCGAAGTCACCCCCTGTCGTCGAAGTCACCCATTACAAGGGGTGACTTCGACGATAAGCCCAGACGTCGGCTCGAGGGCTCGGGGTTCGGGGTGGGCGCAACCGTTCATGGTTCCTGAGAGACGTCAGGAGAGCCAGGTTCGCAGGGCAGCCAAGCATGTCCGGATGTCCTCAGCGGCTACATGCTCATTATCCGAATGGGCCAGCAACGCATCCCCCGGCCCAAAATTCACTGCAGGGATCCCCAGCGCACTGAAGCGGGCGACGTCGGTCCAACCGTACTTGGGCTTCGGCTCCGCCCCGACAGCCTCGATAAACGCTGCCGCCGCCGGGTTCGTGAGCCCGGGCCGGGCCCCCGCAGCTGCGTCAGTGCGAATAAGGTCGACACCATCGAGAACTGTGCGCACGTAGCCCTCGGCCTCGGCCAGAGATCTGGAGGGTGCAAAGCGATAGTTGATCTCGACGACAGCGCTGTCCGGGATGACGTTCCCGGCGGCCCCTCCCGCAATCCTGACCGCGTTCAAGCACTCACGGAAGTCCAGCCCATCGACGGTAATGATCACTGGCTCGTGATCACGCAGCCGTGACAGGACACTGGCGGCAGCGTGAATGGCGTTCTCCCCCATCCACGCGCGTGCCGAATGAGCAGCGCGTCCGCTGAGCGCCGCTTCGAAGCGCATAGTGCCGTTGCAGCCACCCTCCACCGTCCCGTTTGTGGGTTCCAGCAGGATTGCGAAATCTCCGTCGAGGAGGTCCGGGTGGTTGCGTGCTAACCGGCCCAGACCGCTGGCAGATGCCTCAACTTCTTCGTGGTCGTAGAACACGTAAGTGATGTCCCGGTCCGTCGTCTGCAGGGAGGCGGCCAACGCGAGTTGCACGGCAACGCCGCCCTTCATATCGGTGGCGCCGCGACCAAAGAGCACCTCTCCGTCCCACGTTGCAGGCACCGTGCCGCGGGCACCCTCGGCGCTGGGCAGCGGAACGGTGTCCAGGTGCCCGGCCAATATGATCCGCTCGCTGCGGCCCTGCTCGGTACGTGCGATCAAGGAGTCGCCGTCGCGCACCACGCTCAAGTGTGGAAGCCGCCTGAGGGCCTCCTCCACAGAGTCCGCCAGCGGACCCTCCTGTCCGGAAACACTATAGATATTCAGCAGGGCGTGGGTCAGTTCCGCCACGTCCACTGTCAGGTCCAACGCTGTAAAGGTCACGCCCTCAGCCTAGGCTACGGTCAGAGTCAGTCATAGAGTCTCGAGGCCGGGCCGCTCTCGTTAGACTTGACGCATGACCATTAGCACTGCCGTCGAGGGCGGCGTCCTCTCCACTGACCCCCGTACCGCCTCCGGCCACGGTATAGCCACCGTTACTGACGATGGAACGATTCTGGACGTCTGGTATCCACGACCAACTCTGAGTTCCGCCGCTATCGATCCTGAGCTCGATGCCGCTTTGGAACAGTTGGAAGGCAACCACGACGAAGCTCGGAGTAGCACTCTCCAACGAATCACCCGCGAGATCTCCCTCGATGCGGCGCCAGCAGACACAGCTGATGCGTATCTGCGGCTTCACCTCCTGTCGCACTGTCTGACCCCACCCAACAGCATCAACCTCGATGGCATTTTCGCGTTGCTTCCCAACGTGGTGTGGACGAACTTCGGTCCCTGTGCGTTGGAGGGCTTCGAGCTGGCCAGGCTCCGGCTGCGTTCCCGTGGTGCCGTCACCGTGTATAGCGTGGACAAGTTCCCACGCCTGGTTGACTATGTGATCCCCCGTGGCGTTCGGATTGCCGATGCCGACCGTGTCAGATTGGGCGCGCACCTGGCACCAGGGACCACGGTCATGCACGAGGGCTTCGTGAACTTCAACGCCGGCACGCTCGGCACATCTATGGTCGAAGGTCGGATCTCCGCGGGTGTCGTTGTCGGCGACGGAAGCGATGTTGGCGGCGGCGCTTCCATCATGGGCACGCTCTCCGGCGGGGGCAAGGAAAAGATCACCCTGGGCGAGCGAGTGTTGCTCGGCGCGAACGCTGGAGTGGGAATCAGCATCGGCGATGACAGCGTGGTGGAGGCCGGCCTGTACATCACCGCTGGGACACTGGTCCGGCTAGTCACATCGCAGGGTGCCAGCACAGTGAAGGCCATCGAGCTCTCCGGCGTGCCAAACCTGTTGTTCCGCCGTAACTCGGTTTCCGGCGCGGTGGAAGCGCTGCCGCGTGCCGGTCAGAGCGTTGAACTCAATTCCGTACTGCACTCAAACTAGATGGCGTCCCACTCCCTCAGTGCTGTGAGAAAACGACGGCGCCGTCGTGCCAAGACATTACTCGTCATGGTGGGTCTGCTCCTGCTCACTGGTGCCGGTGGATACTTGGCGCTGCTCAACCTTGAACCTTCAGAGGCCGTCATGCGGGAACGTTGTACCGCCGTCGTTGGCACCGAAACTTACGACCTCAACCCGGACCAGGCCTCTAACGCTGCCCTCATAGCCGGCGTTGCTCTTCGCCGCGGACTACCGCCGCGGGCGGCGTCCATTGCCATCGCGACGGCGATCCAGGAATCCGGGCTGCGTAACCTGGATTATGGAGACGACGCCGGTCCCGACTCACGCGGGCTGTTCCAGCAGCGTCCATCGCAGGGGTGGGGAACTCAGGCGCAGGTCATGGATCCGATCTACGCTGCGAACGCCTTCTACGACGGGCTTCTCAAGGTGCCCGGTTACACGAACATGCCGATAACTGAAGCTGCCCAGGCGGTCCAGATCAGCGCTTTCCCCGAGGCGTATGCGGACCATGAGCCGGAAGCCCGCGCCTTTGCGTCAGCCCTGACCGGGTATTCAGCTGCGAGCCTGGACTGTATGCTCCGCAGCGCCGAATCTCCCGGCGACCCTTCGCAGGTGGCTGCCGCAGCGGCAGCCGTGTTCGGCAACCAGTCCGTCGTCGTCAATGAGTCAACCGTGACTCTGCAAGCAGTGGACCGGGCTGGATGGGCGACCGCCCAATGGGCGGTCGCCAACGCGAAGCAGCTGAACCTCACCAGCGTTTCCTTCGGTGGCCTTCAGTGGGACCGTGTCGGTGGTTGGACCAGTGCGGAGACCGAGCCCGGCACAGTGACCCTCAACGTAGCGGGCGCCGTCGTAGAGTAAATCTGCGTCGAACACCACGCGACGAACTAGGCTGGTGCAATGAGAATTTTGGTTACCGGCGGAAGCGGTTACATTGGCTCCCACACCGTGCTTGCCCTCCTCGAGGCCGGGCACGATGTTGTGGTGTTAGATAATCTAGCGAACTCGAGCAAAGAGTCGCTGAAAAGGGTCGGTGAACTTGCGGGCAGACCAGCGGAGTTCCTTGCCGTTGACCTGCTCGACGAAGCCGCCTTGGATAACGCCTTCAGCACCAACGAGGTTGATGCCGTCATCCATTTCGCGGGTCTGAAGGCTGTCGGGGAGTCGGTTGAAAAGCCGTTGTACTACTACCACAACAACGTGGGCGGAACCCTGAATTTGCTGCGTTGCATGGAACGGCACAACGTTCGGACCCTCGTTTTCAGCTCCTCGGCCACCGTTTACGGCGCTTCCGAAGAGGTGCCACTCGTGGAAAAGTTGCCTCTCGATGCCGTGAACCCCTACGGCCGAACGAAAGAACAGATCGAAGACATCCTTTCCGACATCGGCGCTGCGGACTCACGCTGGAACATTGCGCTACTTCGCTACTTCAATCCGGTGGGCGCTCACGAATCCGGGCGGATCGGTGAGGATCCCACGGGGGTTCCCAATAACCTGCTGCCCTTCGTTGCCCAGGTGGCAGTGGGTCGCCGCGACAAGGTGATGGTCTTTGGTAATGATTACCCCACGCCCGATGGCACCGGAATCCGTGATTACATTCACGTTCTCGATCTGGCGGCGGGCCACCTGGCAGCTTTGGATTATGTTTACTCCAATAAGGGCGTACACCGTTGGAATCTGGGCACCGGCAAGGGCTCTTCAGTGCTGGAAGTTCTCGCGGCGTTCTCCAAGGCAGCTGGCCATGAGGTGCCCTACGAATTTGCTCCGCGCCGTCCGGGTGACGCCGCGATCAGCTACGCAGACCCGTCCGCGGCGCTGGCCGACCTAGGCTGGTCTGCCCACAAAACCCTGCAGCAGATGTGCGATGACCACTGGCGCTGGCAGAAAGAAAACCCGCAGGGCTACTCTGCCTGAGTGCTGCACGTTAAACGATTCTGCAGTAGATGCTGGACTCAGTGCTGAGTCCAACATCTACTGCAGAATGGAAAGCGTGTTGACCTAGACGGCGGGGTACTGCCGCTCAGGCTCACCCGTGTAGAGCTGGCGGGGGCGGCCGATCTTGGTCTGCGGATCCTGCATCATTTCACGCCACTGGGCAATCCAACCCGGAAGACGACCCATAGCGAACAGGACCGTGAACATCTTCTCCGGGAAACCCATGGCCTTGTAGATGAGGCCCGTGTAGAAGTCTACGTTGGGGTATAACTTGCGCTCGATGAAGTAGTCATCGGCGAGCGCTTTCTCTTCCAAACGCATGGCGATGTCCAACAGCTCATCGTTACCACCGAGTTTCTCAAGAATTTCATGCGCGGTAGCTTTGACGATTTTGGCTCGTGGGTCATAGTTCTTGTAGACGCGGTGTCCGAAGCCCATGAGCTTCACGCCATCTTCCTTGTTCTTGACCTTCTCCATGAAGTCTTCGGGCTTCATGCCCTTAGCCTTGATGTCACGCAGCATGTTAAGGACTGCTTCGTTGGCGCCGCCGTGGAGCGGGCCGAACAATGCATTGATCCCGGCTGAAACGGAGGCAAACATGTTGGCGTTGGAGCTACCTACCATGCGGACGGTTGATGTTGAGCAGTTCTGCTCGTGATCCGCGTGAAGAATGAGGAGCAGATCGAGCGCTTTCACCATGGTGGGATCGAGGTCGTATGGTTCGGCAGGCAGACCGAAACTAAGCCGCATGAAGTTTTCCACGAGATTCATGGAGTTATCCGGGTACAGCATGGGCTGCCCAATGGACTTCTTATGCGCGTAGGCGGCGATGACCGGCAGCTTGGCCATCAGACGGAACGTGGAGAGTTCCACCTGTTCGTCGTCGAACGGGTCCAGGCTGTCCTGGTAGAAAGTGGACAGAGCGGACACTGCGGAGGAAAGCACCGGCATGGGGTGTGCATCGCGGGGAAAACCGCCGAAGAATCCCTTCAGCTCCTCATGCAGCAGTGTGTGTCTGCGAATGCGCTGATCGAACGCGTCGAGTTCTGTGGCGCTGGGCAAATTGCCATAAATGAGGAGGTAGGAGACCTCAAGGAAGCTGGAATGCTGTGCGAGCTGGTCAATGGCGTATCCGCGGTAGCGCAGAATGCCCTTCTCACCATCAATGAACGTGATGGCCGAAGTTGTTGCAGCTGTGTTCATGAAGCCGGGGTCGAAGGTGACATTCCCCGTGTCTTTCAGTAGGCGGGAGACATCATAGCCATGGTTGCCTTCCGCTGCCTCTACCCGGGGCAGGTCCAGTCTCTGTTGCTGGTCCTGCCCGAAAATGAGTCTGGCTCCAGCTTGCTCAGTCATGAAATCTCCTTCAGGAGGTGCTCAGTAAACTTGCGCAGCCCTTCAGAGGTTCAGGGCCAAGATGCATATTCCTCTAAAACGCTACCCGCTCAAGACGGTTCCGCACCAATTGAAGAATCTAAATTTGGTGGATCGGGATAAAGACGTTACCCGACGGTAATAGCTCCGGCTACGTCCGTAGCCTGTCCAGGGCTGCGTCAATGCGCTCGTCCGGAGCAGTCAGCGCGACCCGGATATTTCCGTGCCCTGCTTCGCCGTAGAAGGTGCCGGGTCCCACGACAATGCCCTGGTCCGCCAAACGCCCAACAGTTTTCCACGTGTCCTCGCCAGCACTTCCCCACAGGTAGAGCCCGGCTTCCGAGTCGCTGATGACAAGACCGAAGTCCTGCAGAGCAGGAAGCAGCCGCTGCCTGCGCGCGCGGTAGAGATCTTTTTGCGCAGCCACGTGCGCCTCGTCCCGGAGCGCCACTCGCATGGCCTCCTGAACGGGATACGGAACAATCATGCCTGCGTGTTTGCGACTGTTGACAAGGTTCGCCATGACCTCGCCATCTCCGGCGATGAACGCTGCCCTGTAGCCAGCCATATTGGACTGCTTACTCATCGAGTAGACGCAGAGCAAGCTCTCATGGCTGTCGTCGGACACCTCAGGATCCAGGACGCTTGGCACTATTTGTCCATCCCACTGGCCCCAGCCAAACTCTGCATAGCATTCATCCGAAGCCACCAGTGCGCCGATATTTCTGGCCTGAGTCACGATGGTTGCCAGTGAATCTCGGGAACGGACCGCACCCGTGGGATTACCGGGGCTGTTGATCCATACGAGCCGCACCCGACCGCGCGTGTCCGCTTCGAGCTCGTCCAGATCATCCGCCGCAACGGAGGTGGCCCCCGCTAGACGTGCACCGACGTCGTACGTGGGATATGCCACCACGGGGCGGACGACGACGTCGCCATCTCCCAGCCCCAGAAGAGTGGGAAGCCAGGCCACCATTTCCTTGGACCCGACCGTAGGCATGATGTTCTGCGGGTCAAGGCCAGGCACCGACCGGCGTCGGCTGAACCAGTCCGAAATGGCTTCCCGGAGGCCCTGCGTACCGTGAGTTGTGGGGTATCCGGGAGCATCAGCGGCGGCTGATAGAGCGTGGCGCACTACCTCAGGCGTGGAATCTACGGGTGTCCCGATTGAAAGATTGACGATGCCACCAGGGTGCTGTGCTGCCCGCGCGATATACGGTGCCAACGCCTCCCAGGGGTACTCGGGCAGATCGAGGCCGAACCCGGCCACGCTCAGTCCTGGTTCTGTGGCGGAAGTGACGCGATACCGGAGTGATCTTTATGCGTATTGCCGAGTTTCGCCGCTCCGCCGGGAGATCCCAGATCGTCAAAGAACTCGACGTTGAACTTGTAGTACTCCGCCCATTCCTCCGGCGTATCATCCTCGTAGTAGATGGCCTCAACCGGGCACACCGGCTCGCAGGCACCGCAGTCTACACACTCGTCTGGATGTATATAGAGGGACCGTTCACCTTCATAAATGCAGTCAACGGGGCATTCTTCGATACACGCCTTATCCTTGACATCCACGCACGGCTGCGCGATTACGTACGTCACGACCCAACGCCTTTCCTTCGGGCACTTTGGCTCACCCCTGCAACAGGTCCGAGCCACTCTACTATCAGCTTAGTGACCGCATCCGCAATACCCTAGCCGGGACGTAAACTGTCCGTATGGATCCACTCCACCTCCTGCGATCATTGGTACCGGGCTCGCGAGTGGTTGTCCGTTACCGGATCGATGATGGACTGACCGATGCTCTGGGAGACCTCCTTGAGATCGGCGAAAGTACCTGCACGGTTCGGACCCGCCGAGACGACGTTTTCGTGCCCTTGGCCGCGGTCACTGCCGCACGGGCGGTGCCCCCTCCTCCCCCGCGTCGCAGCCGTGCTCTATGAGCTGAGAAATTAGGTGGGCAGTAGTGTCTATGCCCACCAGCTAGCCAGGCTGAGTGGGAAGTATCGCAAAGACCAGCCATTGATATACGTCAATCACAGAGTCGATCTGGCGTATGATTTTCCTATGGCAACAGACGAGGACGTACAGGCGCGTGGACGAGCATTGAGCTCACCTGTGAGGCTCCGGATACTGCGGCTCTGCTTACACATGGCCCGTACCAATAAGGAAATTGCCGAAAGGCTCGACCTGAACCCGGCAACATCTCTTCACCACGTCAGGACACTACTGACCACTGGCTTTCTTGCCGCCGAGGAGAGCCGAACCGGCAACCGCGGAGCAAAAGAAATTCCCTACAGGGCCACGGGCCTTTCCTGGGGCTCAAAGATTCCCGATGCTGCGCCGATCTTCGTGGAAACATTCCTCCAGGAGATCGACGGTCTGGCGCCGACCGATATTGATGTCTGGCGCCTGGGCGTCAAGCTCAACCGGAAGAACCGGGACGAAATGATGGGCAAGCTACGCGAAGTCTTTGAAGAGTACGCGAAGAGGGAAGCGGACGACGACGGCACCGCCACGTCGATTCTCATGGCCCACCATTTAGACCGTACGGCGGACTAACCGGTCTCGCTCGGTTAGCTTGCCGGCTTCCGGCGATTCTTCAACGATAGAGTCACCAGCACCACGGTGAGAATGCCGACGACGGCCTGCCCAAAGATCCACACATTCCCAGCCACAGCAATCGGTGCCACACTCATGCCGGTAGATCCTGACACGATCAATGACGACGCCCCACCCAAAGTGGCTGCCATCCCCGTCAGAGCATAGGTGAGCACTCCCACTGCCGCCGTTGGCCAGACACTCCGAAAACAGGTTCCCACGAACACTGCGATAGACCCACTCAGCACTAGCGCTGCCACAGCGCCGATGGGAAAGCCGGCAACCGTCTGTCCGTGAAGAGCGGTGCCACACACTGAGGCTGCCAAAGCTCCAACGAGAACAACGACAACTCTCAACCCCCAAGACCTCGCCCGGCGCGTACCGGTGCTATCTAAGTCGTCGGGCTTAACAGCAGACGGCAGCCCACCACTGGTGGACTGCCGCTGCGTGGTCATGCCTCGGCTCTAAGCGCGGGTACGTGAACGGGCAGCCTTAGCACGCTCACCCGCGTTGAGAATGAGTTTGCGGATACGAATGGACTCCGGTGTCACCTCAACACATTCGTCCTCGCGGGCGAACTCAAGCGATTCCTCCAAAGTCAGTTTCCGTGGCGGAGTCAGGTTCTCGAAAGTATCCGATGAAGCAGCACGCATGTTGGTGAGCTTCTTTTCCTTAGTGATGTTGATGTCCATATCATCCGCACGAGAGTTCTCGCCGACGATCTGGCCCTCATACACCTCAGAGGTTGGCTCCACGAAGAAGGATCCGCGTTCCTGCAGGTTGATCATCGCAAACGGAGTGACGGATCCTGACCGATCAGCCATCAGAGAACCGTTGGTACGGTACTCGATGTCTCCCGCCCAGGGCTCAAAGCCATCAGAGTAGGAGGCGGCGATACCTGCACCACGGGTGTCTGTCAGGAAGCGCGTCCGGAACCCAATCAAACCGCGGGCAGGAACCCTGAACTCCATGCGCACCCAACCGGTGCCATGGTTAGCCATGTTTGTCATCCGGCCCTTCCGGGCGGCCAACAACTGCGTGACGTTTCCAAGGAATTCCTCAGGGACGTCAATGGTCATGTGCTCGATCGGCTCGTGAATCTTTCCGTCCACAGTCTTGGTCACGACCTGCGGCTTTCCTACCGTGAGCTCAAATCCTTCACGACGCATCTGCTCAACGAGAATGGCCAACGCCAGCTCTCCACGACCCTGAACCTCCCAGGAGTCAGGACGCTCGGTCGGCAGAACCCGAAGCGACACGTTACCGATCAGCTCCTTATCCAACCGATCCTTGACCTGCCTAGCCGTGACTTTAGCGCCCTTGACCCGGCCGGCCAGCGGCGAGGTGTTGATACCGATGGTCATTGAAATTGCGGGATCGTCAACCGTGATCAGCGGCAACGGACGGGGATCGTTGACGTCGGTCAGCGTCTCACCGATGGTGATGTCTTCGATTCCGGCAACGGCAACAATCTCGCCCGGTCCGGCAGAGTCCGTCGGTACGCGTTCCAGCGCTTTGGTGGCAAGAAGTTCGGTAATCTTGACAGTCTTCAGTTGGCCATCCTGACGAGCCCAGGCAACCTGCTGACCCTTGCGGAGCGTGCCATTGAAAATACGCAGCAGAGCAAGACGACCCAGGAAGGGAGATGCGTCAAGGTTGGTGACATGTGCCTGTAGAACGCCATTTGGATCATAGGTAGGCGCAGGAATGTGATCAATAATGGTCTTGAACAGCGGCTCGAGGTTATCGTTCTCCGGAGCACTGCCATCCGCCGGCTGCTCCAGCGACGCAGCGCCAACGCGCGCAGCTGCAAACACCACGGGAACATTCAGAATGGAATCCAGATCCAGGTCCGGAACCTCGTCCGCCAGGTCCGATGCCAGACCCAAGAGCAGGTCCATGGACTCACTGACGACAGCATCGATACGGGAGTCAGGCCGGTCCGTTTTGTTGACGAGCAGAATGACAGGAAGTTTAGCGGCCAAGGCCTTGCGCAGAACGAAACGCGTCTGCGGCAGAGGACCCTCCGATGCATCAACCAGGAGAACGACGCCGTCGACCATGGACAATCCACGCTCAACTTCGCCACCGAAATCCGCGTGGCCCGGTGTGTCAACCACGTTGATCGTGATGGTTTCTCCGTTGGCCGCAGGACCGTCGTAGAACACAGTGGTGTTCTTGGCGAGAATGGTGATGCCCTTTTCCCGCTCAAGGTCACCGGAGTCCATGACTCTCTCCGCGACTTCGCCGTGGCTGGCGAAAGAGTTCGTCTGGCGAAGCATTGCATCGACCAGGGTGGTCTTTCCATGGTCAACGTGGGCTACGATTGCCACATTGCGGAGGTCGCTCCGCGTAGCGGTTTCGACGGCCGAGTTGGTTTCAGACATGCGTGAAAACTCAATTCCGGTTGTTAGAAACAGAAGATGCCCGGTTGGGGCAGTTACGGCCGCCGAGTCCTTACGCCTACAAATTCCGGCAAAGACTTCCGATTCGACAAGGCAGCAGCCCTATTCTACGTGATAAGGCAATTGATGGCCTAACGCGGGTCCACTTAAAAGGCCAATGGCGCACTGCGGGCAGTGCGCCATTGGTGCTTAAAGGACCATCATGCTACTTCGGGCGGCAGCATCAAGCCTGCACCCGGGATGGCGTCCAGTAGTGCCTGCGTGTAAGCGGTCTGCGGCTTCTCAAACACATCATCCGTAGTGCCGCTCTCCACCAGCTTCCCCTTCTCCATGACGCAGACGTGATCTGCGATCTGCCGTACGACAGCGAGATCGTGGGTGATGAAGAGGTAACTCAACCCCAACTCCGACTGCAGCTCCGCGAGCAGGTTCAGGATCTGCGCCTGAACCAACACATCCAATGCGGAAACGGCTTCGTCACAGATGACCACTTCGGGATCCAACGCCAGCGCACGGGCAATTGCCACACGCTGACGCTGCCCACCTGAGAGCTCATTGGGGAAACGCTGCATCATGGAGGAGGGCAGGGCAACCTGATCCAGCAGGCTCCGCACCTTCTTCTCACGGCTCGTTGCGTTACCCACACCATGAACCCGCAACGGTTCCTCGATGGTGCGGAAAATGTTGTACATCGGATCCAGCGACCCGTAGGGGTCCTGAAAGATCGGCTGTACCCGCCGGCGGAAGTTGAACATTTCCTTCCGGCTCAGCGAGGTGATGTCAACATCGTCGAAGTTGATGATGCCCTCGGTGGCATCCTCCAGACCAAGAACAATCTTGGCCACCGTGGACTTGCCCGAACCCGACTCCCCCACGACCGCCGTCGTCGTTCCCCGCTTGATCGAGAAGGAAACGTCATCGACCGCTTTGAACTCGGTGGATTTGCCCCAGCCCCCGCGAATTTTGTAGACCTTGACCAGGTTCTTGACCTCGATGACGTTATCCGTGCGAAGGTCCTCCGACTTGGGGGCCAGCACTTCATCCGATTCACGGCCGGACACCTTGGCCGACTTAATCCGCCGAGACGCCAACGACGGGGCCGAAGCAACCAACTTCTGTGTGTACGGGTGCTGAGGGTTGGTCAGTAGCTCAAGCGCAGGCCCTGATTCAACGACCTGACCCTTGTACATGACCGCGACCTTGTGCGCCCGCTCAGCCGCTAACCCGAGGTCGTGGGTGATCAACAGGACGGCAGTACCCAGTTCATCAGTCATCGTTTCCAGGTGATCCAGGATCTGACGTTGAACTGTCACGTCCAGAGCCGACGTCGGCTCATCTGCGATGAGCAGCCGCGGACGGCAGGCAAGCCCGATGGCGATCAGTGCACGCTGGCGCATACCGCCGGAGAACTCGTGCGGATACTGGTTTGCTCGCGCGGCCGCGTCCGGAAGCCCTGCCTCGGTAAGTACCTTGGCAACGTCCTTTGGACCACTCGGCAGACCGTTGGCCTTGAGCGTCTCCTTGACTTGGAAACCGATTTTCCATACCGGGTTCAAGTTGGACATGGGGTCCTGCGGAACCATACCGATCGACGAGCCCCGAAGCTGGATCATCCGCTTCTCGCTGACGTTGGTGAGGTCTTCGCCATCAAAAACAATGCTGCCGCCGGACACTCG
The DNA here is from genome assembly GCF_016907875.1 of Arthrobacter roseus. Taxonomy (NCBI): domain Bacteria; kingdom Bacillati; phylum Actinomycetota; class Actinomycetes; order Micrococcales; family Micrococcaceae; genus Arthrobacter; species Arthrobacter roseus. Next base: position 2,511,784 of record NZ_JAFBCU010000001.1, read on the forward strand.
CCCATTCGCGGGAAGAAGACCGATGGCGGCCAGCGCCGTCGTCGACTTGCCCGATCCTGACTCGCCAACAATAGCGACAGTCTCTCCTGGCATAATCGTCAGGTTTGCTCGTTTAACTGCCGGAACTTCACCACTATTCGTTTTGAAGGTTATTGCGAGATCGTTGAGCTCCAATAGCGGAGCTGCTGGATCGCGCGGTGACGGATTTTTAGGATTCACGTGCACTCCGCTCATCGTTTACGCGCCTTGGGGTCCAGAGCATCCTGCAGCGCATCGCCCAGCATGATGAAGCTCAATACAGTCAGGGACAGTGCCAGGCCAGGCCAGAACAACGCCATCGGGTTAGTCCGCAGCGAACTTTTCGCAGCGAAGATGTCATTCCCCCAGGACATGACATCCGGGGGAAGCCCGATACCCAAGTAGGACAGAGTCGATTCAGCCACGATGAAAATACCGAGAGAAATGGTCGCGATGACTATCACCGGTGCCAGCGAGTTGGGAATCACGTGTTTTACCAGGACTCCAATTGGACTGACGCCGAGAGACTTAGCTGCTGTCACAAAGTCGGCGTTGCGTACCTCGATCACGGCTGCCCGTGTTATGCGGGCAATCTGAGGCCAACCGAACGTCATGAGAATGATCACCAACGTCCACACGTTCCGATTTTCGCGGAAGAACGGCACCTGAACGATCACGATCGCGCCGAGGATCAGCGGCAAAGCGAAGAAAATATCTCCTAGCCGCGCCAAGACGGCGTCGACCCAACCACCGAAGAATCCGGAAATGGCACCAATGAAGCCGCCGAAAAGCACGACGCCGATGGTCGCGAATAGTCCGATGGTCAGCGAAGACTGTGTGCCGTAGACAACCCGTGCCAAGATGTCGCACCCCTGCTGGGTGAAACCGAGTAGATGACCTGGGGATGAACCGCCGTCCGAGTTGCTGAGCATGCAGTTGTCGTTGGGAGCTTCGTTGGTGAATAACCCTGGGAAGATCGCCACAAAAACGACGACGAAGATCAACAACGCACTGATGATGAACAACGGCTGCCGCCGGAGGCTACGCCACGCTTCGAGCCAGAGGCTCGTCGGCGACTCCTCAGATATTTTGCTGTCTGTAGCGGCTACCGGAGTTTCTGAGATGTCAGCAACGTAATGTTCAACCGGATACGACGAGACTTTCGCCCGTCGGGGCTTTGGGGAATTGTTGTCTATATCAGGCATATCGAATCCTCGGGTCCAGCCACGCGTACAGCAGATCCACCAGCAGGTTAGCCAGCACGAAAATCAGGATCAACACTGTGACAATGGAGACGACCACGGGGGCCTCGCCATTGAGTACCGCGCGGTACAGGGTGTTGCCAACACCGTTGACATTGAAAATACCTTCGGTGACGATTGCCCCGCCCATAAGGGCGCCTAGATCGGCACCGAGAAAAGTAGCCACCGGAATCATGGAGTTCCGCATGACATGCACGCCGATGACGCGCCGTCGACTCAGTCCCTTGGCCGTTGCCGTGCGGACGTAGTCAGCACTCGCGTTCTCGATCACTGCGGTACGGGTCAGCCGGAGCACATAGGCGAACGACACAAGGCCTAGAACCAGAGCCGGCAAGATGAGCTCCGTAAAGGAGGCATCGCCGCTAACCGTGGGGTTAGTCCATTCGAGTTTGACTCCGAAGAGGAACTGCATCAGGAAGCCAAGAACAAAGATGGGGACAGCGATGACGACCAGTGAGACCACCAACATGGTGGAATCGAAGAGCTTCCCCTTCTTCAAGCCAGCGAAGAGCCCCACAATGATTCCAAAGACTGCTTCGAAGACCAGTGCCATGACAGCCAACCGGGCCGTTGTTGGGAAAACGTTCGCAATGATCTCGGAGATGGGACGTCCAGCGAAGTTCGTGCCGAGATCAAAGGTCATCAGACCCTTGAGATAGAGGAAATACTGGACCCAGAAGGGCTGGTCCAGGTTGTACTGCTCGCGCAGTGCCGCCTCAGTGGCGGGAGTGCAGCCCTTTTCACCGCAGATGGCGGCAGTGGCATCGCCGGGGAGACTGAAGACCAGGAAATAGATGAGCAGCGTGGCACCCAGGAATACGGGGATCATCTGCAGGATACGGCGGACAAGATACCAGCCCATCAGGCCCCACCTGCCGTCATGTTGCGCGTTCGGACGAAACGCATAGTAAATATCATCAGAGTTTAACCTCTTTGTCGTGGGCATGCATACGGGGGTCCGCCCCTGTAGGGACGGACCCCCGTATGCCTATGGACTTACTTGCCGGTGATGGCGTAGTAAAGCGGAACGCCGTTCCAACCGAACTCAACGTTGGTCACGTTGTTGCTCCAACCACCCTGGGCTACCTGGTACCAGAGCGGAATGGCAGGCAGATCTTCCAGCAACATTTCCTGGGCCTTGTTCATGGCCTCGTTGCCCTCTTCGACTGAAGCTGCCGCCAAACCGTCACTGATGGCCTGATCAAACTTCTCGTTGGTGTAGCGAGCATCGTTGGAACCAGCACCCGTGGTGTAGATCGGGCCAAGGAAGTTGGCCAGCGACGGGTAGTCTGCCTGCCAACCTGCCCGGATGGCACCTGTCAGTTCACCATCGGTGGCGATGGTACGCACTTCCTTGAAGGTTGCGTACGGCTTACCACTGATCTCGATACCGAGCTCGTTCTTGATGCTGTTGACCACTGCTTGAACCCAGGTCTTGTGATCTCCCTTGTCCGCGTTGTAAGCAATGGTCAGCGGCTCACTCTTATCGAACGGCTCGAGCTTTTCTGCCTTCTCCCACAGCTCTTTGGCCTTCTCGGGGTTGAACTCAAGGTTCTCGCTGCCCGGGAGGTTATCGGAGTATCCGTCAAGGACCGGAGCGGTGAATTCCTTGGCTGGCGTGCGACCGCTGTTGAAGATCACTTTGGTGATCTCATCGCGGTTGATCGCCATAGAAATCGCTTGGCGACGAAGCTGGCCTGCCTCGCCGTCCCAGTTCTTCAAGTAGTACGGGATGGCGATGGTCTGGTTGCCCGCGTACGGTGACTCGATCCAGCGATCGTCGAGGTCATTCTTGAAGTTCTGGATGTCTGAGGTAGGGATGGTCTGAAGGACGTCCAGGTTGTCAGAAATCAGGTCCTGATAGGCCGTGGTGTCATTTTGGTACATCTTGAACGTCACACCAGCGTTCTGAGCCTTCTGAGGACCTTCGTAATCCTCGTTGGGCACCAGCTTGATCTCCTGGTTGTGCTGCCACGCACCTTCGCCGTCGAACTTGTACGGTCCGTTACCAACCGGGTTCTCACCGAATTTTTCGGGATTTTCCAAAGCCTCAGCAGGCATGGGGAAGAACGCGCTATAGCCAAGGCGAAGCGGGAAGTCAGACTCCGGCTGGCGGAGCTTGACGGTGAACGTCTGGTCGTCAACGACCTTCAGGCCCGACATCTCTTCTACCTTGGAGCCTTCTGCGGCCGCTTCATCGTAGCCCTCGATGCTCTCGAAGAAGTAGCTGCTCAGCTGTGCATTCTTGGCGGCGGCGCCATAGTTCCACGCATCAACGAAAGAGCTCGCCGTTACAGGATCACCGTTGGTGAAGGTCTTGCCTTCCTTCAGCTTGATCGTGTAGTTCTGGGAATCTTCGGTTTCGATGGATTCCGCCATCTCGTTCTGGGACTTGCCCTCAGCGTCGTAGCTGATCAGACCAGCAAAAACGAGATCTAGAACTTTACCGCCGCCCACCTCATTGGTGTTGGTAGGGATCAACGGCTGCTGGGGTTCCGAACCATCCACGACGATGACGCGGCTGGTGTCGCCCTGCGACTCGGTGGAGTTATCTCCCCCACCACATGCGCTCAGCGCCAGTGCAGCGATCGCTGCGACTCCGAGCATTTTGGAAGTGCGCGAGTAACGCATTCCGCCTCCTTGGTTTACGTATGGCGCCAAGGAACTGTCCGAGGCGGACCAATCGATTTTGATGATGTATGAGTTGATTCACACGACGTACAGCTTAGGGCAAAAAACCGGTGTTGCTGACATCACGTTGTTGAATCGATCACGCTGCCACCGCGGTGCCGGAGGTTCACTCCGGCTCGGCGGCAAAGTTTAGTTATTCCCCTACGGAAGCGAGAAGCCTGGCGCGGAGCTCACGGCGTTCTTTCTGCTTCTGTGGATCCGGCAGAGGCACGGCTGCGAGCAGCCGTTGTGTGTACGGGTCCTGAGGTCTACGAAGAATGTTGTCCCGCGAGCCCTGCTCAACGATCCGGCCCCGACGCATCACGCAAATATGGTCAGAGACGACATCGACAACTGCGAGGTCGTGGGTGACAAAAAGAGCGGCGAAACCCAATTCTTTCTGTAGTTCCTGAAACAGTTCAAGCACCGTTGCCTGAACGGAAACATCCAACGCCGATGTCGGCTCATCGGCCACCATCAACTTGGGTTTCAGGGACAGCGCGCGCGCAATTCCGACTCTCTGCTTCTGGCCACCGGAGAGCTCATGCGGATAACGGTTGCGGTAAGCCCGAGGCAACTGCACCTGGTCCAACAACTCTTCGATACGTTTTTGAAGTTGGGCGCCCCGGGCTTCCTTAGCCAAGAACATAGGCTCGCCGATGCTTTCACCGATGGGTAGGCGAGGGTTCAGAGATGACGACGGGTCTTGAAAAACCATGCCTACGTCTCTGCGGAGCGCGTGCATCTCCTTGGAGTTCCCCTTCATCCCGGCGATGTTCTTGCCGACCACTTTGAGCGTCCCCTCTGCAACAGGCAGAAGTCCGACAGCAGCGCGCCCAATGGTAGTCTTCCCTGAGCCGGATTCACCGACCAGACCAACAACCTGTCCTGGGTACACCACGAGGTTTGCGCCTTCGACGGCGCGGAACGCTGGTACGCGGCCCTGCTTCGGATACTCGATGGAGACATTGCTCAGTTCGAGAACTGGCTCACCGGAATACTTCTCCTCCTGGTTGGCCTTGACGCCCGCCAATACTGCCTGCTCGCGTCGTTCGAGTTCAGCCTTACTGACTCCCTCGATTTCGGTGTGAGCCGCTGCGGCTAGAGCGGCGCTGATATCCACGCCTCCGTCTTCGCCACGACCACCGAGGTGCGGGACTGCCGCAAGCAGGGCCCGCGTATATTCGTGCCGAGGGTTGTGGAAGACCTCCTCTGCAGTTCCACTCTCCACGATCCGGCCCTGACGCATGACGGCTATCCGGTCTGCGAGGTCTGCGACGACGCCCATGTCGTGGGTGATGAGGACGATGGCACTGTTCAGCTTGTTCTTCAGGTTACGGATCAGATCCAGGATTTCGGCCTGAACCGTGACATCGAGTGCAGTAGTAGGCTCATCAGCCAGCAGCAACTTCGGGTCACACGAGAGCGATTGCGCAATCATGGCGCGCTGGCGCTGCCCCCCGGACAGCTGGTGAGGGTAGGACTTGAACGCCTTATCTGGGTCTGGAAGTTCAACCAGTTCCAGCATTTTTAGGGCGCGCTGTTTGGCTTCATCCGGAGAAATCTCATTGTGAAGGCGAAGGGTCTCGATGATCTGAAAGCCGACGGTATACACCGGGTTAAGTGCCGTCATCGGTTCTTGGAAGATCACAGCTACGTCATTACCTCGGATCTGACGCAATTTTGCCGGAGACAGCTCAAGAACGGATTTTCCATTGAGCATGACCGTGCCGGTGACGCGTGCGTTGGACGGCAACAACCCGAGGAGCGCCATAGAGCTGGCGCTTTTACCCGAACCGGACTCGCCGACGATCGCCAGCACCTCACCCGCGTTGACGTAATAGTTGAGATCGATCGCTGCGGGCACCCATTCTTTCTCGACGCCGAAGTCCACGCACAGGTTTTCCACCTGAAGCACGGGGCCGCCCTTGGACCCACGCCTGGTGGGCGGGTTGTCTGAATTTTCGATGACTCCATCAGTCATGACTACTACTTTCCTTCCGACCGGACCAGATGCTGCCGGGGTTTTCCGGGATTGATTTCAGCGCTGGCACGGAATCCTGAAACTATGGGGTTATGACAAACCCACAAAATATGGTCAGCGCCGATGTGTTTCGACCCCGTACGTCCATCTGGTTCACCGGGCTGGCACTTGTGCTGGTTGTCATTGGCTTGATTTCTTCGATCGTTAGATACGGCGCCGTGACCGGCGTTGCCGGCTCCTGGCCGCTGATTGTCTGTGCATTCCTTGCGTGGTGGCTCTTCTGGTACCCGCGCATTGAAGTGTCCTCGACTGCTGTGACCATTCACAATCCGCTGCAGGTGATTGACGTCCCGTGGGAAGCGCTCATCGACGTGGATACCCGCTACGCCTTGAAGCTCGTGACACCTACTGGTCGCTACACTGCGTGGGCCGCGCCTGCTCCGGGGATCTTTGGCACCCACCGTGGCCGAACAGAGCATGTGCAGGGCTTGCCCGCCTCCACGTACGGACCGGCACAGTCCATCAGGCCCGGAGACCTGAAGAACACAGATTCCGGCGCTGCCGCATACCTTGTCCGTTCGCGCTGGGAAGCTATGGCAAACGCCGGCACCATTGACATTGACGCCACGGAACAAGCCAAGGTGAGCAAAAAGTCCAATCTTCTGCTGACCGTGGTTTTTGTGGTCCTGATAGTTGCCGGGCTCACCGTAGCGCCGCTGTTCTACTAGGAGCTCTCCTCCCAGAAAACTGCATTGGCCCCCCGCAATCCACCCCGCCGCAGCCAAGAACAACACGCGGTAGCCTCCCGCACTGAGTTCTTCAGTGCGGGAGATACCCAGCGTTGCTTCCAGAAGACGATTCACTACGCCTCCGAAGCCATTTTCTTTGCCTTCTTTGCATTGAACTTCTTCTGCCGGGGGTCAAAAGCATCGCGCAGACCATCACCAATGAAGTTGATGGACAAACAGATCACCACGATGAAGAGACCCGGGAACCAGAACAGCCACGGACGCGTCTGGAACGCCTCCTGATTATCACTGATCAGCTTGCCGAGCGAGGTATCCGGGGCCTGCACACCGAAGCCAATGTAGCTCAGCGCAGTCTCGATGAGGATGGCCGCCGCCATAAGCAGCGTGGTGTTCACGATGATGACGCCCACAGCATTTGGCAGGATGTGCTTGAAGATAATGCGGTTATTGGATGCACCGGCAATCTTCGCCGCATCGACGAATTCACGCTCGCGCAGCGAAAGGAACTCACCACGGACCAGACGCGCCATACCCGTCCACGCAATCAGCCCGATGAGCACTCCGAGGAATAGCACTCCCAACCCGCGGTCGAAGTACCTGTTGGCAATGCTTCCGAGGACCGCTGCGAGAACGATAACCGGGATGATGATGATGACGTCAGTCAACCGCATCAGAACAGCCTCAACCATGCCGCGGAAGTATCCCGATACAGCGCCGACAACAACGCCGATAACGGTGGCGATGATGCCGATGATGAACATGATCACGAGCGAGTTCTGAGCTCCGCGCATGGTCATCGCGAAAACATCGCGGCCAATGGTGTCCTGGCCGAAGGGATGATCTCCCCAATTGAAAATGTGCTGAAATGTTGGCTGGCCGTTGTTGATAAGTGTCATTGGCTCCGTGTGGCTGTATTTCCACCAACCAGGAACTCCCAGGAAGCCCATCGATGAGAACGCCAGCAAGACGATCAGCACGAACACAACCAGCGAAATGATGGCGGCGACGTTGTCAAGGAAACGCTTACGAACAAGCTGAGCCTGCGACAGGCCTTTTGTTGTGTCAGGGACTTCCAGTGACTTACTTTCCCTGGGATCAGGGCCCGGATCGGTGCGTGGCGTGTCCGGCGGATTCTGAATTGTCATGCTTTCACCCTTACGCGCGGATCGAGAGCGGAATAGGCGAGGTCAGCGATCAGGTTGAACACTAGCGCCAAAATGCCTGTAATCAGGAAGAATCCCATGATGGGATTCGGATCCACTCGGTTCAGGGCATTAATAAACAGAGCGCCCATGCCGCTAAAGGCAAAGACCTGCTCGGTGATAACCGCGCCGCCGATCAGCGCGCCGATATCAAAAGCTACGAGCGTTGCCAGGGGGATCAGTGCGTTGCGGAACGCGTGGCGCATAACAACAGTCCGCTCGGATAGACCCTTGGCCCGCGCTGTTCTGATGTAGTCCATGTTCATGATTTCGAGCATGGAGGAACGCGAGTAACGGCTGTAACCGGCCAATGATGCCAGCATGAGCGCGATGGTGGGCAGCAGCAGGTGCGTGAAGTTGTCCAGACCGGCAATCCAAAAATCACCGTCGAGACCTGGAGTCGATGCACCCGTTGTTGCAATGGGCCTTCCACGTACTCGTGAATTACTTGAGTACGCGGACCAGGTCACCAGGAAACGGTCCAGAACAATGAGACTACCAATCAAGAACGCCGCAATAGCACCAGCCCGCATGCTCTGTCCGCGGTCGTAGCCGCCCATGAAGTAACCGACAATGCAACCTACGAGGATAGCTCCGGCTGCAAGGAGCACGATCATCAACGGTGTAGCCGCGGAAAGAAGCGGGTTGAGAGCGTAGTAGCAAATCAGCCCAATGGGGACCATCAGCAGCGCTGAGTAGAGTGCTCGGCGATTCTTGAGGCCTGAGGTCAGGCCGGTTACGGCGTAGGCAACACCGACGCCGAAGATGGCGATAAGGACGGGGCCAAGGCCTGGATCAACAAACCAGCCAGTCACATCCATGACGAACAGGATGCCGAAGGCAACAACGAATCCGATGACCGCCGCCAAACCTTTTCGCTTCCACGATCCGCCTGCCAGAATGCCCCAGATGACCGCGCTGACCAGTCCTATGACCAAGAGTGCGGATATCGGTATATGAGGTTCTGCCAAGAAGTCATTGAAGCCGATGGCGGCGTACTCCTTGAGCAACACCGCGAGCCAGAAGATTGGAAGGGAGAAGAACAGGAACGCCATGAACGTGACGCCGTAGTCCAGTCCGCTGTACTGACGGAGAGCCGTGATGATGCCGAGGGAAATACCCACGACGATGGCGAGAATTGTGGCGGCGGTGACCAGGGAGATCGTCTGCCCCATGGCGCGTGCCAGGGCTTCCGTCACTGGCTCACCCTGAATACTCTGGCCAAGGTCACAGGTACCCAGGAAAGGCACGACACACTTTGCTGCGCCTGAAAGCCAAATGAAGTATCGGATGGGCGGCGGTGTGTTCAGGTCGAGCAGCTCAACGCGGCTCTGGATGAGGGCTTCCTTGTTTGGTGTCCGTAGCTGGCGCAGGTCTGCCAGGGGGTCTCCCGACAGTGCTGTCAGGATGTAGACAATGAAGGAGGCACCAAACAGGATGAGGACGGCGGTAATAAGGCGCCGAACAATGTAGGTAACCATAGTTGCTTTCAAGCCTCGAATGTTGGGGTCCGGGGGTCGCCCGTTGATATGCCAAGAGTGTAATCCAGCTCACCACTCGTGGGAATTTGGCAAGTGCCAATCACTTACGTTCGTTATTTTTTCACGCCAAAGGCGCCAAGACCACAGCTTCGGTCTTGGCGCCTTCAGGCTGTGAAGGAACTGCGTTCCGTTACTTCTTGACGGACCATTCCCAGAAGTTCCACCAGACACCGGTCTGGTTAGGCATGTACTTCACGCCTTCGATGCGATCGCTGTAAGCGTCCACGCCAACCGGCTGGAAGAGCGGCAGTCCGTACATGGAGTCCCAGAGAATCTTGTCGATCTGAATCTGTATCTCACTCTGCTTTTCAGGGTCAGTCTCGAGGATCAACTGATCTGAAAGCTTATCCACCTCCGCGTTGGAGAACCCGCTGTAGTTGCCACCACCGTCGGTGCTGAACAACTGTGGAACGCCGGTCACGCCGACGCCGGAGTTGATCCAACCGAAGAGAGCAGCATCATAGGTTCCCGTACCCAGCGCTGGGCCCCAGTCGGAACCGCCGAGACCGCCGTCAACAACCTTGAAGCCAGCCTTGGCCGCCGAAGCTGCCATCAGCGTGTAGGAATCTACGCGGTTGGGGTTGGCATTGCTGTACAAGATCTTGATTTCGGGGGTCTTACCATTGAGGAGCTTCTTGGCAGCCTCGATGTCGACCTCTTGGAAGTTCTCCGACCCGTTGACCTTGACGGCTTCCGCATACGCATCCTGTTCCGGCAGGAACAGCTGCGAGTCCAGCGGCGCACCCTCAGGGTTGAGCGGCTTGATAATGGCGTCGAAGATAGCCTGACGAGGAATCGTCAGCATGAATGCCTCACGCACGTCCTTGTCTTCGAACGGGCCTGTGAAGTTCAGGTCCACGTGATCATAGGAGAGCTGATTGCCCTTCTCGACCGTGATGCCATCCAGCGCTTCCAGCTGCTCAATCGTGTCTGCGGACGCCTGCGGTGCGATGATGTCGACCTCGCCGTTGTCCAGAGCCTGAACCTGTGCCGGAGCTTCACCGATGTATTTGACCGTGATCTCATCGATCTTGGGCATGGGACCCCAGTCGTAGTCCTCATTACGAACCATGGTCATCGACTGTTCAGGGACAATGTCCTTGACAACAAACGGACCACTGGAAAGGTAGAGGGAGGGATCACTCGGAAGCGCCTTCGTGTCAAAGCCGGTATTCCAGAATTCCGCGACCTTCTTCAGGTCGGGACGCTCCTGGGGCTTCTCTGGGTCGCCCTCAGGTGCCGACTGGAGGAGTTCAATGAGCGCATCCTCGTCAGCGAGACCACCCTGAGTGGCTACAACATGCGCGGGCATTCCAATGCCGAAGGAGATTTCCCAATCAGCGAAGGGCTTTTCGTAGACGAGCGTGATGGAACGGCCGTCCTCCCCGATTTCCGGGACGTCTGTCAGTCCGAGGCCTGAGGTATCACCTGCATAGTCGAAGTAGTTGGCGCCGGAGACGACTTCGCCTTCTTTGTCCGTTTTGGCATCGTTGAAGTGGCCGGACATGACAGCCCAGTTCAACATCAGGTCGCCAGCGTCGATGGCCTCACCATCGGACCACTTCACGCCCTCGTTGACGGTGTACTTGACCGTCAGCGGATCCTCGGAGAGGACTTCATACTTACCGAACTTCTCGTTCTTGACGATTTCGAGATCGTTGCTGATGTAGTTGAAGTCCGAATGCGTTGCGTATTCGATCTTGCTGTTGATGTCGACATTGCCCTTGGCCGTGTCCGGGTTGAACGAGCTGAACGCGTTCACCTCAACTACGCGAACTTCACCGCCGCTCTCTTCACCGCCGCCATTGCCGCCGTCTTCTGTGCCTGTGTTTGCAGCACAAGCGCTCAGTGCGAGTGCAGCAACTGCTGCAACTCCCACTGCTTTGGAAGTACGTCCGAAACGCATTCCGCCTCCTATTTATTCGTGTAGTGATAATTCCGGACGATCTGGCCAGGAACCGACCGCCATGGATAGTGGCGTGTCTCACATGCCTAGAAGCCTAAGTGGTGTTCGTCACTTTGGGGTACTTAAAGCGGGTCTAAAACACGGTTGTTATCGAGATGAAACCTACCGACTCCGGTCCTGCTGCAGAATCTAGGCTTCCCTAGCGTTAAGCCTGCTGACGTTTACGTGCGACGATATGCGGGACACAGAGCCTGCATGCGACTCAAGATTGGTGGCTGAGAAACTTAAAGTGAACTCCTGTGTATCGCCCATACACTCTCCACCGCTAGGAAGTACCGCTATTTTGCGGCAGCGATGGAGTGAAGTGACGTTTCTGCACTGGAACGTCGATCCGAGTATCGTCGAGCCGCACATGCCACCGGGTTGCTCTCCCGACGTGATCAACGGGAGCACATGGGTGGGGCTCATAGCATTTCAGATGTCTAAGAGTTCCTTCTTTGGCAGCCCAAGCATCCCGTGGCTCGGCAACTTCCCTGAGGTCAACGTTCGCCTCTATTCGATTGACGAACACGGTCATCGAGGGGTTGTTTTCCTCAGTTTAGAGGCGTCACATCTTATCCCTGTGCTTGTTGCGCGAGCGGCATTCGGCCTGAAATATCAGTGGGCTTCGATGAAGCTGGCACAACGGGATGGCAAAGTCGCCTACCGAACCAGGCGCCATGGTCAGCCCGACGCAGCTTCCCACTTCATCGTGCGCCCAAGCCAAGATTCAGCAGCAAATGCTGCGGTCAGGGTCGATCCGATTTCAACGTTCTTGACCGCGCGCTGGGGTTTTCACGAGAATCACCTCGGTCACACAATCTACTGCCGCAACTATCACGATCCCTGGCCGCTCCAGCATGCTGAGCTGGTGTATCTGGATGATGGGCTGCTAGCTGCAGCGGGGTTTGAAGGACTGACCGACCGGGCCCCCGACTCAGTGCTGTACGCTCCAGAAGTCACGACCGTTTTCGCAGCCCCGCAGCGGCATAATCGCCTCCACTGATCCCAGCTGAGGCTCTACACGTTAAAGCGGAACTCCACCACGTCGCCGTCGACCATGACATACTCTTTGCCTTCAATACGGACCTTGCCTCGGGACTTGGCTGTAGCCATTGAGCCGGCCTCCATGAGGTCATCGAAGGACACTACCTCTGCCTTGATGAAGCCGCGCTGGAAATCCGAGTGGATGACCCCAGCGGCCTGCGGGGCTGTGTCTCCGCGGTGGATCGTCCAGGCGCGAGTTTCTTTGGGCCCGGCCGTCAAGTAGGTCTGCAAGCCGAGAGTGTGGAAGCCAACCCGCGCCAACTGGTCCAGGCCAGACTCGTCCTGCCCGTTCATTTCGAGCATTTCGCGGGCTTCTTCCTCGTCCAGCTCAACGAGGTCCGATTCCAGCTTCGCGTCTAGGAAGATGCAGTCGGCGGGCGCAACGAGCTCGCGCAGTTCCTCCTGTTTTTCGGTACTGCCCAGAATTCCTTCGTCGGCGTTGAAAACAAAGATGAACGGCTTGGCCGTCAGCAGGCCGAGCTCCTTCAGGTGCTCCATCTCGAGTTTGTCGCTCTTGATGGACGAATAGACCGTGTCTCCGCGTTCAAGCACGGCGAGAGCGGCCTGAAGTGCCGTGAGTTCCGAGGCGTCACGCTTCTTGATCTTCACTTCTTTTTCGATGCGCGGAATCGCCTTTTCCAGAGTCTGGAGATCGGCGAGGATCAGCTCGGTATTAATGGTCTCCATGTCTGATCCCGGATCCACTTTGCCGTCGACGTGGATGACGTCGGGATCGTCAAAGACACGGACCACCTGGACAATCGCCTCTGCTTCACGGATGTTCGCTAGGAACTGGTTCCCGAGCCCCTCACCCTCTGAGGCGCCACGGACGATCCCGGCAATGTCGACAAACGAGACCGTCGCCGGCAGGATGCGCTGGGAACTGAATACCTCGGCCAGCCGTGCCAGACGAGGATCGGGCAGACTGACGACCCCGATATTGGGCTCAATGGTGGCAAACGGGTAGTTTGCTGCCAGAACCTGGTTGCGCGTCAGCGCGTTGAACAGAGTTGATTTGCCGACGTTGGGCAGTCCGACGATGCCTATAGTAAGAGCCACGGTCCACCATCCTACCGAACGCCACGTCCTAAATGTCACCGCCGCATGTCAGGCTTGCCAGCATGAACGCATTTACTGTTGTCTTGGCAATCCTGACCTGTCTTGCCGGTGCTGCCATTGGCCTTGCCGTGGCCGCCTGGTTTGCTGGACGGCGCATCCGACCGCTGGAATCGGAAGCCGACGACGCCGTCTCCCGGCTTTCCGAGGTCCGCCAGCAACTTGCGGCGTCGGAGGCGGAGAATCGTTTGCTCAAAGAGCACAATCACCGCCTGACGAGACAGGGCGACGAATCTGGCTCGGTGCTGAAAGCGCTGGCACCCGTGGCAGAAAAGCTTGGACACGTGCAACAGCAGGTCTCTGTGTTGGAACGGGACCGAGTGGAACAGTTTGGGCACCTTACGGAGGCCCTCCGACTGTCACGTCGCACGGACGAGCAGCTGCTGACCACTACGCAGTCGTTGTCAGCAGCCCTAAGGAACAACGCGGTTCGGGGCACGTGGGGGGAAGCACAGCTGCGGCGCGTGGTTGAGACCTGCGGCATGCTCAACCGAGTCGACTTTGCGGAGCAGGTAACCCTGACAGAACATGACGGCGGACGTCCGGACATGGTTATCAATCTGCCCGGATCCAAGTGCATGGTCCTAGACGCTAAGGTACCGCTTTCAGCCTACCTCCGCGCTGGTGAAGCATCCGTGAATGGCACCGAGAAGGAAGCACGGGAGCAAGCTGCCCTACTGAAAGAACACGCCAAAGCCGTCCGGGCACACGTTGACGCGCTGGCAGCACGCAAATACTGGGAAGGTGCGCCAAACTCTCCTGAACTCGTTGTCTGTTTCATCCCAGCGGAATCATTCCTATCGGCTGCGCTCCAGGCAGACCCGGGTCTGCTGGACTATGCGTTCACCAAAAATGTTGCTCTGGCTTCACCGGTGACGCTACTGGCAGTGTTGAAGGCAGTCGCGTTCAGTTGGCGTCAGGATGTCCTCACAGAAAACGCGAAGGAGCTCTTTGACCTCTCAACGCAGCTCTACAACCGTCTAGGGACCATGGGCGACCATGTGTCGAAACTCGGCAATTCACTCAAGTCCTCGGTGGAGAAATACAACGCGTTCGTGGGAACGCTGGAGTCCCGAGTGATGCCCACGGCCAGGAAGATCAACGAGCTCGATCCCACCGGTTTGCGAGAAACTGTGGCACCCGCGGCCTTGGAGACCACTCCCCGACTGCTCAGCTCACCCGAACTGATCGATGGAGCATCCTAGGCCGTCCCGTCGCGACGGGTAGCAGCCCGAACGAGAATCCCGATCACGAAGACCGCAGTGCCGCCGGCCGCGAGAAACACAGACCAGGCCGAGAAGTCGTCCGCCGCCCGCGCCAGCAAGGAATCACGAAACAGGCGGGCAATCTCCGCGCCATCACTCTGGTCCGGTACAAAGGCTCGATAGTTCTCCATCAGCAGCCATAGCGCTGCTCCCCCGACCGCCACTCCGAGGCCCATAAGCGACAGTGTTGTTGAACGAACCCGTGCCACCAGGAGAGCTGCGATGGCGAAAACTCCCGCCACGACAGCGATGGGCAGCCCTACAGACGCCACGCGTTCAAGGCGTTGGACGAGTTCTTGTTCAGCGCCCGTACCGACTTCCACAGGCACCGCTCCCGGCGCATCAACATCGGCCCCGATGGTCTCTGAGAAGCTGCTCACGGCGAGAGACACAATGGGCCCAATATCCAGGGTCAACCCGTCATCGGTCGCTGTGCCTTCAGCGCCGCCATCTTGCCCGGACTCCGCAACCGAGGACTGATCGCCAAATATCATCTGATGGGAGCGTCGCAGCGACTCATCCCATGCCTCTGGGTAATCAGGAAGTGTTGATACCGACTGAACAGTTTCTGCGATAACCGGTTTCACCAGAGCATTGAGTTCGGGTGGCAGCCCCGTTTGGGTGCTCAGATGCTCACTGAGTGCCTCTGCCAGGGAGGACTGAAAATCCTGGTCCTCCCCCAATGGCCCTGCAAGTTCGACGAAGCCCTGTTCTGAAACGACCTGTTGATCCATCCAGGCAGCGGTCACCGCAATGGGCGTGAGCACTATGGCAATAATGGCGAAAAGCGCAGATAACAGGGTTCGCATGGGGATCCTTTGCGTTGACTTCTCCTGCACAGTACACGGTCCCGGTGGGCATTTTGGGGGTGGAAGCTGATAGACATAAACCTGACATTGAACTCCCACGGACACCAGGTGAAGAATCAGTATGGATCCATCACAGACGCCCGAACCAACGGACACGGCGGGGAACGCCCAACCGCAGACCCTTGCGGCTACTGCTGCGGAAACAACGCCGGAGAATCCATGGCCTCTGCACCTACTCTCCGACAAGCTGAAGGCACACATTGAACGTGCACCGGCGGCCTGGGTCGAGGGCCAGATCATTGAATTCAACCGTCGTGCCAATGTCAGTTTTATTACCCTCCGGGATACGGATGCGGAGGTGTCCCTGCCGCTGACCGTCTGGCGGGCCGCGCTGGACCGTCTGGATGCACCGCTCGAGCAGGGCAGCCGGGTCGTCGCTCACCTCAAGGCCGACTTCTGGGTGAAAACCGGCCGTCTTTCGATGCAGACACGGGACATCCGCCCAGTAGGGTTGGGAGACCTCCTGGCGCGGCTAGAACGGCTCAGGCAGGCACTGGCCGCTGAAGGACTCTTCGCTAAGCACCGGAAACTTGTACTGCCACTACTTCCCCAACGCATCGGCCTTATCACTGGCCGCGGGTCAGACGCCATGAAGGACGTGCTGCGCAACGCGACCCTGCGTTGGCCCTCAGTTGAGTTCGAGGTCCGAGAAGTAGCTGTACAGGGTGTTCATGCCGTGCGTCAGGTCATGGATGCGCTTCAAGAACTGGACGGCCATCCGGACGTCGATGTCATCATTATCGCCCGCGGCGGAGGCTCCATGGAGGATCTTCTACCGTTCAGCAACGAAGATCTGATCCGGGCTGTTTCCGCGGCCACCACACCCGTGGTCAGCGCCATCGGTCACGAAGCTGACCGCCCGCTGCTCGACGACGTCGCGGACCTACGAGCTTCCACACCTACTGATGCTGCTAAACGGACCGTTCCGGATGTTGCGGAGGAACTCCAACGGGTCCATCAGGCGCAGGAACAGCTTGACCGCTGCATCGACCGCTTGCTAGCCAGAGAGAGTGAACGCCTTGCCGCGGTGCATAGCCGGCCAGCGCTGGCAAACCCCGAGGGCATGATCCAGGTGCGTCACGAGGACGTTTCCCGATGGTCCGACCGGGCGCACCACTCCGTTGCCACAGCTGTGACCCGCGATCTGGACCGGATCAACCACTTCAGGACGCAGGTAAGATCGCTTTCGCCCCAGAACACCTTGGACCGGGGATATGCCGTGGTGCAGTTGAAGGACGGCAGCGTAGTCCGCTCCCCCGAGGAAGTGGGCGCATCAGCTGCACTAAGGATCAGGCTGGCCCGCGGAGAATTGCAGGCAACATCATCATGACGAGAAACCACTTAACGGGGTCGGGAGAAACTATGAACGAGACAGCATCAACCGAGGACGCATCCAACCCGGATATTGCCGGTATGTCCTATGAGCAAGCGCGAGAAGAGCTGGTAGCCGTCGTTGGGAAGCTCGAGACAGGCGGCGCAAGCCTTGAAGATTCGCTGTCGCTCTGGGAACGTGGTGAAGCCCTCGCCGCGCGTTGTGAGTCCTGGCTCGAGGGAGCCCGCACGCGCCTAGATGCCGCCCGCGCACGGAAGGACAGCAACGAGTAGGCTACTGCGGTTTGTAGGCTGCCAAGAACACGGCCAACCGGGACACGGCTGACTCGATCACCTCTACCGATGGCAGCGTCACCATCCGGAAGTGATCAGGACGGATCCAGTTGAACGCCGTTCCGTGCGAGATCAGTATTTTCTGTTGCTTGAGCAGATCCAGCGCAAAAAGTTCGTCGTTCTTGATCGGATACACCTCAGGGTCAAGACGCGGAAAGAGATAGAGGGCGCCCTGCGCTTGCTCACAGCTCACGCCGGGAATGGCATTCAGCATCTCGTGGGCCCTGTCCCGTTGCGCCTTGAGCCGGCCGCCAGGCAGGATCAGATCCTCGATGCTCTGATGACCGCCGAGCGCTGTTTGGATAGCGTGCTGGGCTGGGACGTTGGCGCACATGCGCATATTGGCCAACAGGTTGATGCCCTTGATGTAATCCTCGGCGTCACTTTTAGGGCCCGAGATAGCCATCCAACCGCTGCGGTAGCCCGCAATTCGATAGGCCTTGGACAGACCGCTGAACGTCAGGCACAGCACGTCATTTCCTGTCAGAGCGGCCGCATGAATGTGAACGGCGTCCTCGTAAAGAATCTTCTCGTAGATCTCATCGGCGAAAACTATGAGTCCATGTTTCCGTGCGAGGTCAACGATCCTGCGAATCACTGATTCTGGATAGACAGCGCCCGTGGGATTGTTGGGATTGATCAAGACAATGCCCTTGGTGTTGGGCGTGATCTTCGATTCGATGTCCTCGACGTCAGGCCACCAATGCTGTTCTTCATCGCACAGATAATGGACGGCTGTTCCTCCGGCCAGGCTCACCGATGCTGTCCACAAGGGGTAATCAGGGGTGGGTACCAAAATCTCGTCGCCGTCGTTCAGCAAGGCCTGCAGGGACAGCGTGATGAGTTCACTGACGCCATTGCCGAGGTAAACGTCGTCGACGTCGTAGTTCAGCAAGCCGCGGCTCTGGTAGTACTGAACCACGGCGGTACGCGCGGAATAGATTCCCCGCGAATCGCTGTAGCCCTGAGCATTGGGAAGATTCCGGATCATGTCCACCAGGATCGAATCCGGTGCATCGAATCCAAACGGCGCGGGGTTGCCAATGTTGAGCTTGAGGATGCGGTGGCCCTCTGCTTCCATCCGCTGCGCCTGCTCCAGGACAGGGCCCCTGATGTCGTAGAGGACGTTACGAAGCTTGTTTGACTGTGTGAACTCTGGCATTTATCCAGCATGCCACAGCCAGAAACAGGCACCCGCGAAATGACGGATGCCTGTTCCCAATATATCGCCGATGATTTATTCGGTGAAGCCGTTCTCCTTCAGCCAATCAGCTGCAGCAGCTTCAGGGCTTTGCTTCGCATCGCCGCTGACTGCGCTGTTGAGCTTCATCAAATCCTCGGTGGTGAGCTTGGAAGAAACCTCATTCAGGACCTCAACACCCTTGTCACCGAGTGCTTCCTTGTTCACCAGCGGTACTACCTGCTGCGCCAGGAAGTTGTTCTTGGGGTCCTCAAGGACTACCAACGAGTTTTCTTCAATGGCAGGAGTGGTTGTGTAGATATCAGCTACCTGCACCTTGTCGGCTAACAAGGCATCCAGCGTTACTGCGCCGCCTCCATCGTTGATTCCCTCGAAGCTCTTGGGGACGCAGTCGTAGGTTTCTTTCAGCCCTGGCAGACCGTACGCGCGCTCCGCAAAGGTGCTCGGAGCCGCGAAAACCAACTCGTCGCACACTTCACTCAGGTCCTCAATGGACTTCAAGTCATACTTTTCCGCCGTGGCCTGGGTGACAACGAGCGAGTCCTTATTCTGCGCCTCCGCTGGCTCAAGAACGCCAAGGTTCACATCAGGAGACTTCTCCTTAAGGGCCTTCGGAAGTGCTTCCAGGATCTCGGATGCGCTGGAGGCCTCAGTATTAGCGTTGGCGAAGAGCAACAGGTTTCCGGTGTATTCGGGAATGATGTCAATGGAGCCGTCCTGCAGCGCCTCATAGTAAATCTCTCGGGAACCGATATTCAGCTTCGTGCTCGATTCCACCCCGGCGGATTCAAGTGCACCAGCGTAGATCTCGGCAATGGTCTGGCTTTCAGGGAAGTCAGCGGATCCGACGACGACGGGACCTGAGGTTTCACCGTCGCTGCCTGATCCTTCGTCCAGCGGATCCCCGCTTGCGCCGCATGCGGTCAAAGCGAACGTTAACGCCAAACCCGACATTGCCGCGATGGTTCGCTTCCGGCCCGAAAACAATGATGTGTTCTCTCTCATGCGCTTCCTCCCTGTACGCTGTCCGCCAGTTGGCGTGCAGCCCCTTTTTGTTCCGCCGGACGGCGAATTGTTCTAAGACCCCGTGGGGTTGCACTACGTTGGATCACCATCATCAGAAGGTCCACGAGGGCCGCGAGCACGGCGATGACTACTGCGCCACCAAAAAGCTGGCCGCCGTCGCTGAGTTGCGATCCGTCAATCAAGTACTTGCCGAGGCCACCGAGGTTGATATAAGCAACAATAGCGGCGGTGGCGATGACCTGCAGGACGGCGGCGCGAAAACCACCAAGAATCACCTGAAGTCCGTTAGGAAGTTCCACCCGGAAAAGTACCTGTAATTCGGTCATGCCCATACTTCTGGCTGCATCAACGACGTTCTCGTTCACTGACGAGATGCCAGCATAGACTCCCGCAAGGATAGGCGGGACTGCCAGGAGAACCAGTGACCAGATGGGCGGCATGAGACCAATCCCGGCCAGCAGGACGAACAGGATCAGTACACCGAGGGTAGGAAGAGCACGCAGGATGCCCGCGAGCGCAACGATGACCACTCGTCCCTTCCCCGTGTGGCCCACGAAAAGCCCGACGGGCACTGCGATCGCTGCGGCAATGAGGATAGTCAGCCCGGTATAACCAAGGTGTTCGACGGTGCGGGTGGGGATCCCGGCGGGGCCGGACCAGTTGACCGGGTTGGTGAGCCATTCGAAGATCTGGACCACAACGCTGTTCGATGAATAGTCCATCAGGCGGGCCCTCCGACAGTGACCGTGGAATCCCGGCGCGGGATTCTGGGTCGGGTCCATGGCGTGAGCATTCGTTCAAGGAGGACCAATAGCAGATCCATGATGAGGGCGAGCAGCAGCGTCATGACGATGCCGACGACAATTTCTGTGACGAAGGAGCGGTTCAGCCCATCGGTGAACAGGGTGCCGAGGCTCGAGATGCCGATGAGCGCTCCCACACTGACGAGGGAGATGTTACTGACTGAGATGACGCGCAACCCGGCAATCAACACGGGAATCGATAGCGGCAGATCCACCGTGAGGAAGCGCCGCAATGGTTTGTAGCCCATGGCCGTCGCAGCCTGCCGGACGTTTTCATCCACTGACCCGAGGGCGTCTGCGGTTGAGCGGACCAGCAGAGCCACGGCATAAATGGTGAGTGCAACAATAACGTTGACCATATCCAGGACCCTGGTACCCAGCAGAATGGGTAGCAGAACAAAGAGTGCCAGCGACGGGATGGTATAGAGCAGCGAGGACGCTCCAAGTATCAGCGCTCCTACGGCCCGGTTAGTCCGTGCAAGCTGGGCCAGGGGAACCGCAACGATCACGCTGAGCACCAATGGGAGCACAGACTGGTACAGGTGTAGTCCTGTCAGTTCCAGGACGTAGTCGATGTTGGTGAGAAACCAGTCCATGTCAGACCGCCGTGTGGTGAATGGCCCGGGCACGCTCGAGGCGCGCCGCGTCGATCAATTCCAGAATTTCAGCTGGATGCACGACGCCGGCAACCCGGCCGTCGTCGTCGACCGCCACTCCCCTACCCGACGGCGATGACAAGCCGGCGTCCAACGCTTGTCTCAACGTGTCACCCCTGCGGTACAGCGAACCACCCGGAACGAGCCCCTCCATAGAGTGAATGGAGTCCCGCTCGGCTTGTGGCACCCAGCCCTGGGGCCGGCTCTCGGCGTCGACCGCCAGGGTCCATCCCTCCCCGACGGTGATCGTGCTATCCGCCAGTTCGTCCACGGCGATGGTGGGTACCTCGTGGAGCGGAACATTGTCTCCGTCCTGAAATCCCAAATGTCGGAACCCACGATCCCGACCCACAAAACCGGCCACAAAACTGTCCACCGGTGCTCTCAGGATCTCTTCCGGAGAGGCGTACTGAGCGAGGCGTCCACCGACGTCGAACACTGCTACCTTGTCCCCCAGCGTGACCGCTTCGTCGATGTCGTGAGTGACGAAGACAATGGTCTTTGAGAGATCTTGCTGCAAGCGCAACAGTTCATGCTGCAGCTCTGCCCGGACCACTGGGTCCACGGCGCTGAAGGGTTCGTCCATCAGCAGGATCGGTGGATCGGCAGCAAGTGCGCGTGCAACGCCTACGCGCTGTTGCTGTCCACCCGATAATTGCCCTGGATAGCGCTTCCCGAGTTCCGGGGACAGCCCCACGATCTCCAGCAGTTCCTGCGCGCGTTGCCGGGCACTGTTACGCGAGACTCCGTTGAGGCGGGGCACTGTGGCGATATTGTCCACGACACTCCGGTGAGGCAGAAGCCCAGAAGACTGCATGACGTATCCCATGGATCGTCGCAGCTGGGAAGGCTCTTGGGCGGAAATGTCCTGCCCGTCCACGAGGATAGTTCCTGAGGTGGGATCCACCATACGGTTAATCATCCGAAGTGACGTTGTTTTGCCACAACCGGAGGGGCCAACAAAGACGGTGATCTCTCCCCTGCCCACATCCATGCTCAAATTTCCGACGGCCGGAATTCCTGAGCCGTAGGCCTTGGTGACGTTGCGAAATTCAATCATGGCTCCGGGACCTGGCATGGCGTTGACCTTCCGTCGACGGCGGTGGTACTTCCTGCAAGGGAGTCTATCGGGCGTTTTGCCCTGCGCACGTCTGCAACGTCATGGGACTCGGCGAAGTGCTACCCCGGCCAGCAGGAGGCAGGCGAGGGCAATGGCGCCAGAGAAGAAAGCCACCGAC
The DNA here is from genome assembly GCF_016907875.1 of Arthrobacter roseus. Classification (NCBI taxonomy): domain Bacteria; kingdom Bacillati; phylum Actinomycetota; class Actinomycetes; order Micrococcales; family Micrococcaceae; genus Arthrobacter; species Arthrobacter roseus. Next base: position 2,534,041 of record NZ_JAFBCU010000001.1, read on the forward strand.
GCTGGCAAACCCCAGATGCCCGCAGCCATACCGAGGCCCAGGACCGGCAGCGCGCTGCCCAGGTACGTGATGACGTAGAGCATGCTGATGATCTGGGCGTGACGGGAGCTTTCTACCTTGAGCGCCACGTCGTTGAAGGCAACCCTGAATGCGAAGCCCTGACCGGACCCCGCAGCGATGCACGCGCCGATGAGCAGGGGCAGGCTTCCAAGCATCCCGGCTACCGGTATGAGCGCCACACCCGCGGCCATGAAGCAGAGGCCAACTGGGACTACGAAGCGGCCGCGCATGGCGATGAGCTGACTCACTGCCGAAGCCATGAGCACGATTGCAGCGAGAATCCCTACAGATGCGGGTGAGCTGGCATGGGCAATCTCCGCAAAATACGTCGGTGCCAGACTCAACGTGAAGCCGAATACCGAGAAGCTCAGGAAGCCGATGATTGACGCCATCCAAAAGGTGGAACCTGCCTCTTTGGAGACAGTCGGTACACGGGGCTTCAGCGCCTTCATAGGACCGTCCATGGCGGGGCTGATGGCAGGACGAGCCTTTAGCGCGAGCAACGGAATCAACATGAGGACCAGGACCGCCACATGCAGTTGAAAGGGGACGCGCGTGGGGTCCGGAAGAATACTCAGCAGGCCGCCGATCACCGGCCCAGCAGCGACGCCACCCGCCGAAGCCAGCAGCGTGAAGCGGGAAGCCCACTCCGGCCGGTGCGGGAGCATCTCACGTAGGGCAGCAGAGCTGGCACCCGTTGCCAATGCAACCGACGCACCCTGAAGCGCCCGGCCCAACGAGAGCGTCAGGAGACCATCTGCCATCGAAAAGACCAATCCGCCGATGATCCCGACGAATACGGCAACGACCAGGGCCGCCCGACGGCCCATGTGATCGGACCAGTGACCCATCAGCAGCAATCCGGCAATGAGGGCAAGGACGTAGGTTGAGAACGCAACCGTGACGTCGAATGCGCTCAGTCCAAGCTTTGCCTGCAGAAGCGGATAAATCGGCGTCGCGAGATTTGCTCCAATGAGCAGCACGGAAAAGACCAGCCCGGCAAGGACGAGCCTGACCGTTACGGATGCATCCCAGCCCCACCGGTTGGCGATCACGGGACGCATGCGCAGTTCACTGATGACCGTCACTGCAGCTCACTTTCCAGATGTCGCGGGTATTCTTTTCTATGGTGACTGGTTTCTATCAATGGATCGGTTCTGTGTGAGTAAATTGAGCACAGTGATCAATCTGAGTACTCACAACTAATCTGGAGTGATCGTCATGAGCAAACTCGACTCCCTCGACCTAAAGCTGTTGCTGGAACTCGTGCGTGACCCGCGGTCACAGATCGGGGAGCTGAGCGAACTGCTTGGTGTGGCCAGGAACACTGCCCAAGCACGTATCCGTCGGTTGCTGAGAGCGGGAGCCCTCCGCAATGGCGGACGAGAGCTGGATCTGGCGACCCTCGAATATGACGTCACTGCCTTCGTCACCCTCGAAGTTGTCCACCGGGAACTCGACGGCGTCATCTCCTCACTGCGGACACTCGCCCAAGTTCTGGAGGTCCATGAAATTTCTGGCCGCGGCGATGTCTGGTGCCGGGTGGTAGCCTCCGACACACCCAACCTGCAGACGGTGCTACGAGCCATCCTCCGGATCAAGGGCGTTATCCGCTCTGAGACGGTCCTGGTCCTCCATGAACACATCCCCTACAGGACCGAACCCCTGCTCCGGAAACTCGCCGGCGGCCCATGACCAGTCGCAACTGGTTTGCTCCAGCGGGCATGGCCGGATAAGACTATGAACATGGCCGATTCCGGATACCGCACCGACCGGCTCGAAGCATTGCTAGCTGGGGATGGCAATCAGCACGAGCCGGCCACCCCACTGGACTACCTTCACCGAGGGTACGAACTTGCGTTCGCCGACCGCCCAACGGAGGCAATCGCATCGGCACGTGAAGCGCTGCACGTACAGGAACCATCCAGTGACCTGCGCCTGCGGGTACTGGCTTTCTTGATCTCCCTCCACACCGGTGAGGAGGAGAGCGAAAAAGCGAAGGAATACCTCGATCAGCGGCTGCAACTCCTGACCACCATGGGCAGAGATGTCCAGCACGACGTCGAAGGCAGGCTCGGCCTGATGCTCTTCCGCGAAGCAACAGTGGAAGAGCTACCCACTCTGGTCAAAGAACTTGATGCGCAGACAGCCGCTGATGCTCCGCCAGCAATCCTGGGGGACCTCTCCTTCGCCGTCGGCGCCGCGCACGCCTCCGGGGCATCACACCTCGAGGCAACCATCCTCATGCGTTCCGCCGCGAACTACTACCAACAGGATGGCAACGACGACGGCGAGGCCGCCGCCCTCATGTACCTTTCCGGCAGCCTGATGGCTCTGGGGGACGAGGACCGGGCTGTGGAGGTCATAGGCCGGGCACTGGAATTGCCTGCCACACCAACCATCCATGCCTCCATGCTCATGCTCCGTGCGCGGACGGGTTTCGGAACGCCGTCGCGCGCTTTGGGCGCCGTCGACGACGCGATCTCGGCTCTGGAGATCTACCAGGGTGCAGGCATACGGCAGGGGGCGATCGCAGCAGCGGCCACCGCCGGGCAGGAACTCCTGGAACTCAATGAGGCCTCCGACGCGGCTCTTGCCCTGCGCATAGCAGCAGATGAGGCCGAACGAGACGAGCACCCCACGCTGCCAATCCTGCGACTCAACCTGGGCAATGCGCTGCTTCAGTCAGAGGAATTCGCGGGCGCAATTTCCAACCTCACGGACGCTCAGCGGCTCATGAGTGTACGCGGAAGCGCACCGGAGCAGCTGGCCAACGCCCTCTCCGGTCTGGGCCACGCCCAACGCCACACCGGACTCGAGGACGAGGCGCTGGCAACGTGGGAGGAATCCGCCGGACTCTTCGAAGCTGCGGGGCAGTTCGCCGAACAAGCTCAGATTCTGCTGTCCATGGGGACGCTCTTGGCCAAGGGCGGCCGCCTGGACTCAGCCCTCACGTCCTTCGAGGCCGCCGTAGTTGCTGCACGGCGCGAAGAGATCAATCCGCTAGCCCTCCCCCAGGCCCTTCACACCTATGGTTACGCACGGTGTGAATCCGGTGACGCGCTGGGGCTCGTGGAGCTCGATGAGGCTATCGAACTGTCAAGAAAACTCAATACGCCCTGGCTTGTTGCTGACTTCACAGACTCGAGAGCTCGTGCGCTTTTTGCGTTGAAGCGCCATGTCGAAGCGATCGCTTGCGCGCTGGAGGCTGCGGATATGTTCTCCGAGGCCGGAGATTATTCAGCTGCCGGGAACGCCGAGCTGCTGGCCGGCCAAGTGCTCCTATCCCAGCATCAGGCCACCGAGGCCGAGGCGATCCTGCGGAACGCTATTAGCCATATGAAAGAAGACTTGGGTCTACGCGTGGCCGCTTGGACAGCCATATCGGAGGCACTCGATCAGCTGGGCCGGCCACAAGAGGCTGAAGCAGCTCGGGCCGAGGCAGCAAAAATCGCCGACAACCCAGAAAACAAGTAAGCCTTCGCAGCACACCTGACCACGGAAAGAGGCATCATGACCCTGCCCACCCAGGACACGCGAGTTACCTACGCCGCCGGCGCAACACGAGGCGATGGAGTTGTCCTCCATGCTGAATCTCGGCATGACGGAACCGCCGTCGTCGTCCTTGATTCCACTCCAGCGCATCCGGTTGATGCCGGCTGGCCGGATCAGGGACCGGATCACGGTCATCTGGTGGTTGATGGACGCGAGCTGCCTCTCGTGGACTGCGTCGTGGCCGCTACCGACGGGAAACAGCTCTTCCTGGGTCATGACATTCCGGTGGCCAAAGGCACTGAAGGCTGGAGCTTTGTGGTGGCGCACGTGGTGGACGGCGCACCGCCGGCCGAGGGCAGCACCGTAAGCGTGGTTATCGACGAAGCTCGCCGGCGATCCCTATCGGCCGGTCACACCGCTTGTCACGCCGCCTCGCTAGCCCTCAACCAGGCAATGAGCGCTCTATGGAAGAAAGAGCCCCGCCTGGACGCGCTGGGCGAGCCCGACTTCGATGCCCTTGCTATCAGTAGTTCAACCATCACGGAGTACGGGTCCCTGGATATCTACCGGATGGGCAAGTCACTTCGACGCAAGGGGTTTTTGACGCAGGAGCTCGACGTCGGGGCGGTGCAGTCCTCGACCAACGAGACCCTGGCGTCCTGGGTTGATTCGGGGGCGAGAGTGGCCATCGAACGCGACGGGGACCTGTTGACGGACCGCCGTTACTGGGTCTGCACTTTACCCACAGGATCGGCCCGCATTCCCTGTGGTGGGACACACGCTGGCTCGCTGTCGGAATGCACAGCCATCACCGTGGCGCTCGAGCTAAACGACGACGACGGAACACCAGTATTACGCATGGTCACGACCGCGGCAGTGTGATCAGGCCCGGCGGCGCTGCAGAACGTCGTCGAGGTTGATGCGGCCGGTTGTCGGCTGGGGATCATCGGCAACGCTCTGGGCGGAAGCACGATGCTCTGAGGCGGCTTGCTTCATGGTGGCCTTGCCCTCAGCCTTTGGCGTTTCCGGAAGTCTCAGCGGCTCCGGGGCCGGACGTGCGGCCTTTGGAGCCTGCACATAGACCGGAGTGGGGACCGCAACCGGTTCCCACGTGGTTCCACTCGCCGGCACAATATCTCCTGCAGCTGCGGCCACTTCCAGAGCGGCGAGGCGAAGTTCAGCTGACGATAATGGCTGGACGTCTGGCGACTTCAGGCAATCCTCAGCGTCGAAAAGCTGCGTAGGTTCCTCAGGCTGCGCGGGGACCGGCGCTTCCTGCTGCGACGGTGACGAATACATGGCATCTCGGAAGGCGGCATTTATCCGGGCACGACGATCGCGAACAGCCAACGACCGGAGAATCACGACCGAACCAGCGGCGACGGCGAGGGCGATAAGAGGCGCGAAGCCGGAAACAGCACCGAACACACTGGCGATCGCCAGGCCAAAGGCAGCACATACCGCCCCGGCACCAACAAGAGCCAGAGCTGTACGTCCGTATCGGATTTTCAGTGCTGGCTGCATTGGCTGCGCTGTTCCCTTCTGCACCGGTGGATTGGTTCGTTGTGGACGAGTGATTGGTCCACATTCAAACCGTAGGACTCTTTGAGTTCGCGCATCGGTATTGGGTGCGGTGTGTCGGGTGTGAAGCCTGATTATTTCTTTTCCGAGCGTTGCTCGAGCCAGAGCTTCAGCAGCCCGTCCGGTACTTCATCTCGCGTCAGCGCGTAACTTCGGTGATCCGCCCATTGCCCGTTGATGTGCAGCAGCTTTGGCCGTAGTCCCTCGAACCGGAATCCGAGCTTTTCCACGACCCGCAGACTCGCCACATTTTCCGGTCGGATGTTAATCTCCACCCGGTGTAGACCCAGCACGTTGAAGCAGTGATCGGTAGCCATGGCAACCGCGGTAGGAGCCACGCCACGCCCGGCAACATCCTTATCCACCCAGTAACCAAGCGTGGCGTTCATCGCCGAGCCCCAAACGATCGTCGATACGGTCAGCTGACCGATGATCACTGGCCGCTTGAGCAGGGGACGCCTCTCCTCAATGACAAACGGCAATCCGGCTAAGGACCGCGCCTGGGCATTCAACGCTCGGACCATTTCTCGGAACGTTGGCAGCCTCCCGCCGGGAGACGGGTTCGTTGCCTCCCAAGGGGAGAGCCAGGACACATTTCTACTGCGCACCGAGGCCCACTCTGTGTGGTCCCGATACCGGATGGGCCGAAGAATCAGATCACCGCACACCAGGCTGACCGGCCACGCATCATAGCCGGGCTCACCCATGGGGTTAGTCGTCCAGACCGGCTGTAAATTCTTTGAGCCAGGTCCTGAGCTCGGGGCCGATGTCCTTGCGTTCTGAAGCAATGGTCATGACGGCTTGCAGGTAGCTGAGCTTGTCTCCAGTGTCGTAGCGTCGCCCCCTAAACACCACGCCGTAGACCCCGGCGCCTTCGCCGTCTGCCGCAGCGAGAGTCTGAAGGGCGTCGGTGAGCTGGATTTCTCCGCCGCGGCCCGGGCCCGTTTTCTCAAGGACGTCAAAAACACGGGGGTGCAACACGTAGCGGCCGATCATGGCCAGATTCGAGGGGGCTTCCTCAACGGACGGCTTTTCCACCATCTGCTTGACCTTGACGTACGACTCGCCGTCAACTGTTTCGATGTCCGCGCAACCGTACGAACTGATCTGCGACGGGTCCACCTCGATCAGACCGACGACAGAACCTCCGGTGCGTTGTTGGACATCGATCATCTGGGTGAGCAGGTCCTCGTTCTCGTCGATTAGGTCATCACCCAGGAGAACGGCAAAGGGTTCATTATCCACATGCTGCTTGGCGCGAAGCACAGCGTGTCCCAAGCCCTTGGGGTCTCCCTGACGCAGATAGTGGATGTCGCCGAGTTCCGTTGGCTGGCGCACAGCGGCGAGCTTCTCGGTGTCACCCTTTTTCTCGAGGGTCTGTTCAATGAACGGAACGCGATCAAAATGATCTTCGAGGGAACGCTTGTTCCGGCCAGTGATCATCAGCATATTGTGCAGGCCGGATTTGACTGCCTCTTCCACAACGTACTGGATGGCGGGTTTGTCCACCACAGGAAGCATTTCCTTGGGCATGGCCTTGGTGGCCGGAAGGAACCTGGTGCCCAGACCGGCAACGGGGATCACGGCTTTGGTTACGCGCTTTTCGTTGGTCATGGCAACACCCTACAGAACGCTCACTTGGATGTGTAAGCGACCGTGCTGATTTCGTTATCACCACAAGCCCGCCCTCTACTTGGCACAATGTCATCATGGACAAAGCCACAGCACCATCTGAGCATGCCGCCGGACCTGACAAGGACCAGACCCGCAAACAGTTCCGTTCCCTCCGGTCGGAGTTGAGCAGGGCTGAGCAGCAGGACGCTGCATATGCTCTGGCACATCAGGCAGAGCCACTGCTCGAGGAGCTGTACGACGGCGCTCCGGGCACTATTGCAGGGTATCTTTCCGTCGGCGCGGAGCCCGGCACAGCCCACCTGATGGAACTACTTGCAGCAAGGGGGTACGACGTCGTCGTTCCTGTCTGTGAACCCGGGTACAAGCTGAGCTGGACCCGTTGGGGGTTAGATGTGGAGATGGCCCCAAGCCCGCGTTCGTGGGTCAGCGAACCCGTGGGTCCTCGTCTGGAATTCGACGATCTGCCTCCCCTGAAACTGGTGCTGGTACCAGCTCTGGTCCTGGATCGGAGAGGTAACCGGATGGGCCACGGAGGTGGCTATTACGACCGTTTCCTGGCCAGCCTGTATCTGGAACCGAACAGACCGGCAACCGTGGGGGTGGTTCATACCCACGAGGTCGTGGAACCGGGAACGTTTGAGTGCGATCCCCACGACATGACCATCGACGGAGTTCTCACCCCCACCGAATTTTCATGGTTCTCACGCTGACGTAGTAGAATCCACTGGTGCCCACATACGCTTATGCCTGCAAAGAATGCACGCATGCCTTTGATATTCTTCAGTCCTTTTCCGAGGACTCCCTGACCGTATGCCCCGAATGCGGTGGCGTCCTGCGCAAGAAGTTCAACAGCGTCGGCGTGGTTTTCAAGGGATCGGGCTTCTACCGCAATGACTCCCGCGATACCTCGAGCACCTCTTCCCCCGCCTCTGGTTCTTCAGATTCCTCGTCCTCGTCGACGAGCACAGACAAGTCCAAGAAGACTCCGTCGGGAGCATCGTCCACCAGCGACTCCTCGAGCAGCTCCTCGTCAAAACCCGCGCAGTCTGCAGCCTCCAACTGACCCCTCGGCACCACCACTTATCCTCCACAACTCTGCTGTGCCGCGCCATTGCGCACATAGCCGCTTCAGTCGCTAAGGCGTCCGACCACTGGCATCTAGCGTCGAGGGCATGGCCCTTTCCAAGCGAACCCCGTCCCGCTACTCATTAGCCAACCGGCTCCGACGCTTCCTCTTTCGTCGCCGCCGTCTGCTCGCGATGCTGCTGATGTGTGCTGCGGCCGGTCTGACCGTTCAACAGCTCATTCCGGCCGATGGACAGAGAACACTGGCAGTGGTTGCAGGTACAGACCTGCCAGCCGGCGTCGTGCTCAATGCCTCCCACCTCACCGTTGATGAAGTGCCCACTGGTTCCGCCGTTGCTACCGCTTTCGCCGACCCGGAGGAACTGATAGGTGAACAGCTGGCCACTCCCCTGGTCAAGGGAAGCACGGTGGAATCCACCTCACTGGTGGGGCCGGGACTGCTGACAGGAACTGCCCCTGGAACAGTAGCCGTACCTGTTCGGCCCGCCGACCCATCAGTGCTGGAATTACTCGCCCCGGGTCAACTCGTTGACGTCGTGCATAGCACCGGCAACGGCTACGAGGTGGACTCAACGAACACTGTTATTGCCAACCACGTGGCTGTGCTGTGGGTTGCTGGGGATCAAAGTTCTGCTGGCGCTTGGCCGCAGTCAAGCGGAAGCGCGGGTGGGCTCGTGGTCATCGCTGCGACCCCGGAACAATCTACCGCCCTCGCGGGGGCCTCAAGCTCCGGGAAGGTGCACCTGGTGCTCACATCCGCCACCGACTGATCGGGACCACAACAGAACGAACAAGTGATTCGCCGGAACGGTCAGCAGGCCGGGTTCAGCCCCAGTGTGGAGGACGCTGTTCGCGCAGCCACGAATCGCGGTCCTCTTCCCTGTCTCCCCAAGCCTGCGGGCTGTCAGTGGCTCCAAGGGTCGGCAGAACACTCTCTGCTGACTCAGCTGTGGACTGTTCCTCGTTCGGCTCCACCGGGTCCTCCGGGCTCTCTGTCACGGCGTCCTTGTCTGGGACCCGGTGATCCGATTCCTTCACGGAATCATCCTCCACCGGCACCTGCTCTTCGGATGGCCTCTGTTCTGATTCGTCCAATGACTCGACTGGCACCCCGTCGGAGGGACGTGGTTCAAGTCCCAGGTAGGTACCCACCAGATCAGCACACGCCTCCGGATCCGTGAAGACCTCGATGGTCCACAGTGGCATGGCTCTCCACCCCAGCCGCTCGAGCAGCTGCGGGCGTAGGCGTGAGCGTTCACGCACGGACATCTGCCGGTACCGTTCGGTTCCGTCAGACTCGATGGCAATGGGAGGTCGGTCGCCGTTGGGCTCAGCGGTGAGTGCACCGGATGTCGCAGCGATATCCAGTTCCCCCTCAAAGGTGTCCCAGATGCGTGCTCCGCGGGCTGCAAGCCTGTCCACCAGGTCTGCCACCAAAGGATCATCATCCAGCACGCTGGCGGGCGTGTCCGCTGCGTCCTGCGCGCCACTGCCCGACGAAGACTCCGGCCTGTCCTCGACGGCGTCGCCGAGCCGCGAGGCCAGCAGCTCGTAGAAGTCGTGGGCGCCAAATTCCAGCCTCGACGGATCGAGGTCCTCCGGGCGGAAGCAGCTGAGTATGTGCAACCCGTGACGGGCGCGCGTCATGGCCGTCAAGAAACGGCCGCGTCCATCCGGCTCGGACAACGGACCAAAGTTATGTAGTGCGCGGCCATGCGGCGTGCGACCATACCCGAGGGAGAAAATGATGTTGTCACGAACAAGTCCCGCTGCCCGTTCAACGGGCACCACCCTGAAGGAATCTTTGCTCGGCTGAAAGAAATCGGCGGCCCAGGGGTAGTCGGCAAGATAGAGCCTGATGGCCTCTGCAACTCGTGCTGCATGCCGTGCACTTGCCGTGATGACCGCTAGCGACTGGCCGGGGCGGCGCCTCACGTGTTCGAAAACAAGATCCACAACGCGGTTCACTTCCGCCGCAACGCTTTCAACACCACCGTGCTCAGAGCTGGGCATACCGGTTCCACCAGGGATGTACTCTGCAACAACAGCGGACGCACTCTGGTCCAGTGAACGCGCTTCAGGTAGTCGCGAGAGTCTGCCACCGTAGAACGCGGAGCTTAGTGATTCCACGAGTTTTTTGTCTACGCCCCGGTAGATCTCCGAGAGACCCTCGATGGGCAGAACCCGGGTCAACGCCGTGAAGACGCTGACCAGCTCGCTGCCCTGCGTCTTCGCGTCGCCGGTGTCCGCCCCCACGTTGAACGGCTGCGGTGCGCCCAGCTGACCATCGCCGAAAGCGATGACCTGCGTTGCACGACCGATCGCCGGAACCGCCGACTGCAACGACATGGACTCGGCGTCGAGCAAAAGAACCGCATCAAAGCGCTTGTCGGCAGGAAGGATAGTGGAGAGCATCAGCGGGCTGGCTGCCCAGACGGGCATCAGTGCGGAAACCAGTTCTTCGGGCAGCGAGCTCAGGGAACCGAGGCTCACTGAGCCGGCTTTCAATAGCTCACGAAGGCTGGCCGCCTCCGACTGCCGTTGGCCAATGGCCGTTCGCCAGCGCTCTGCCAGGCCCCACCGCAGACGGGAACTGCCCGAGGCAATGTGTGCGTTGTCAGCCAAACGGTATTCCGCCTCAAGCCGGCGGAGGCTCTCGCCGTCGGACATGGCCAAGTAGTCATCGCCGCTGATCATTGCTTCCAGCGCGGACTGCCACCACGCCAGCTCGAGTTCCCCGCCTACCTGCCGATAGCCAACTTCTCGCTCGGCCAAATCATCGAGCAGCTCACCGAGCCCATGCTCACGCATTTCATCCAGCAGCAGAGTGCGCTCAGGCAACGTGGCCAGGGTGTCTTTGTCCCCAGACAGATTGCTCAGATGCCTCACCAAGTCCTGGACGGGCATCAATTCCAGAGGGCCAACACTGTCCTGGGGCTTGGCAAGGGTGTCCGCAAGCTCCTCTAGTTTGCGCTGGACGGTCTGGTGGAAGTTGTTGAGCTCAGCAAGACCAGTTGGCACCGAGGGATGACGCTGCGTGGTGGCATACCGAGTCCACGAGGTGCGCTGCTGTTGCACCAGCAGCAGCGAATGGTGGAGGTCCGTTATGTGGACCCCTGGCCGAACGTATTCCTTGGCCACTCTCCGCAGCCGGGACCGTGTCATGGAGCTCATCTCGATGCCGCGTTCCTTGCGCCACCCTGAGCTCGCCGTCGCGGAAATCAGATCTGTGACCGGCCGATCAAAAATATCCGGGGTGAACTTGTCAAGGCTTCCCCGCACAGCGACCAGGAGATCCAGCTGCTCTCCCCATTCAGCGAACGTGTTACCAAGTTCAATCTGGGAATGCTCAGCGACCGTACGGAGCTCTGTCTGAAGGCGCGGAATATCATCGGTAAGGCCCATTGCGAGGCCGTGAGCGGTCTGGGTATCCGCCCTGTTGTGCAGTTGTGCGCCATACCAGGGGCTCTGCGTGGCGGCCTTGGAAAAACTTCCCAATTCAGCGGCTCGGCGCAAGCGACCCGTTACCTCGCTGCGATCCGTGATGCTGTCCAACACACTGCGTTTGAGCCGCACTGCTGTGGACGGCGCCGGGTTCAGCGAGGTCAGCTCGGCCAGCGACTGCATGGCCTGATACGGAGAGCAGCCCCAGCGGCTCCGCACATTATGGAGCGACTTCACATGATCTTGCAGCTTATGGCGGTTCTCCACCAGATTGCTGTGCAGGCTGTCCAGGTGTGGTTCTGTTGCCTTCTCATTGCGGACTATGGCCCGGATCAATTGGTCCCTGAGCTGCTGATCGCTGATGTTCGCATGCAGCTGGAGGACCAAGGACCCCAGGTTCAGTTCGTCCAGTTCCTGAACGAACTGGTTCACGGTGCCGCGGCGCTCCGCTGCGACCAACACACTCTTGCCCTGATGCGCCAGAGCAGCAATCGCGTTGATAGCCGTTTGTGTCTGCCCGCTTCCAGGCGGCGCTGACACCACGAGGGACTCTCCGGCGGAAATCCGGTTCAGTACCTGCTGCTGCGCGGCATCGGCGTCCTTGACGAGCATCTCCTCGGAAGGGTGCAGGTGGTCCAGCACCGTACTGTTCACAGGCGCAGGGTTGACTGGCGCACCTTCGCCCACGTCGCCGTCGACGGCTGACTTCATCAGAGCTTCGAGCACAGGATGCTTGGGCGTCACAGCGGGATCGTGGCCCACATCCCCGAGATCTGCGAACGTGGAGATCAGCAGGTGGTGCTCAATGTTCATCCCGCGCACATTGGCCGTCAGCGCACGCAACCGCTCCAGGACCGGATGGGGATCAAAGCGCGCGGTGCCATAGGCCAAAGAGGACAACACGGCAGCATCGACCGGCAAATGCTCCTGATCATGCAGGTACCTGCCCAGCGCCGGATTGAGCCGGGCCTGCTCCGTGAGCTGAAGCTCATAATCATCCCGTGATGAGTGAACAGTCAGCGCCACGGCGGTGAGCAGCACTGGAGCAGTCAGCGTCTCGGAACGACCGTCGTCGCCCTGCGCCCTCCAACTTGCGGTCCCCGCTGCAAGGTAACCAACGTCAATCCCTCGTTCGCTTCCAAGTTCGTAGATACGGGCACGCAGGGCCTTGGCCGCCTTCATGGCCTGGGCATACTGGGCCGGATCACGCAGCAGCGTGGACAGCCTGGTCCGCCGACCAGCCAGAAGCTGCGCCAGCCCAGAAGGGTGTGCGTGGGTGAGGTCAATGCTGTTGCCAGCGGACGGCGTGAAGTGGAGCAGCGTGTCCGGGCCAGCGTAGCTTCCCAACCTCTGCAGCCACGGCAGAAGGAACGCCGAGGCGCTGTCCCCGGAATGTTCTTCCGTCATGTTAGGCATCTCTCCTGCACTTACGCGTGCTGATCGTGACCAGAGTGGCATATCCTCCAAGCTATCGGACGTAACCCGGTATGCCCCGAAGGCAACACCGGCGGAGCACCAAAAGTTAGCATTTCAGGCTCCTGCACAGGCAGGCGCTACTCCCATTCGATGGTTCCCGGCGGCTTGGACGTGACATCCAGAACCACCCGGTTCACGCCGTCGACCTCATTGGTGATCCGATTTGAGATCCGCGCCAGCAGGTCATAGGGCAGCCGGGACCAGTCCGCCGTCATAGCGTCCTCGCTGGAGACAGGACGCAACACGATCGGGTGCCCGTAGGTTCGGCCGTCCCCCTGCACGCCCACGCTGCGGACATCAGCCAGAAGAACGACGGGCATCTGCCAGACTTCCTGATCCAGTCCGGCCGCCGTCAGTTCTGCACGCGCAATGGCATCGGCGCGGCGCAGCAGGTCCAAACGCTCGGCCGTCACGTCCCCGACGATCCGTATTCCAAGTCCCGGACCGGGGAACGGCTGCCGACCGACAATCTCGGCGGGCAAGCCCAGTTCGGCACCGACAGCGCGCACCTCATCTTTGAAAAGATTCCGTAGTGGCTCGACCAGTTCAAAACGCAGGTCCTCAGGAAGTCCTCCCACGTTGTGGTGACTCTTGATGTTCGCCGCGCCCTCACCGCCCCCGGATTCGACGACGTCTGGGTACAGAGTGCCCTGAACCAAGAACTTGATCTGCTCGCCGACGGCATCAGCGTCACGAATGATCGCGCGTTCAGCTTCCTCGAACGCCCGGATGAACTCCCTGCCGATGATCTTTCGCTTAGTTTCTGGATCCGACACTCCGGCCAGAGCATTGAGGAAACGCTCCTGCTCATGAGCGACGTAAAGCTTGACACCCGTTGCAGAAACAAAATCGCGTTCAACCTGCTCCGCTTCGCCTTCGCGCAGGAGCCCATGATCAACGAATACACAGGTCAGCTGATCCCCCACAGCACGCTGGACCAGGGCAGCGGCGACGGCAGAATCAACGCCGCCTGACAACCCGCAGATCACCCGGGCATCCCCGATCTGCTGCCGTACGCGCTCTACCTGCTCTTCCAGAATGTTGCCGGTGGTCCAGTTTCCCTGGAGGCCCGCACCGCGGTAGAGGAAGTTTTCCAGCACCCGCTGGCCGTGGGCCGAATGATTGACCTCTGGATGCCATTGCACGCCATAGAGCCGCTTCTCCTCATGGGCGAATGCGGCGACAGGAGCGCCAGCGCTGCTCGCCAGCACCTCGAAGCCCTCAGGTGCGGCATGAACGCTATCCCCGTGGCTCATCCAGGCATTCTGATGTTCGGGGATGCCTTCAAGGATGGACCGGCACCCGTTCGTTGCTGTGACGTCGGTGGATCCGTATTCGCGCAGGCCTGTCTGGGCGACATGTCCGCCCAGTGCATTGGCCATGGCCTGAAAGCCATAGCAGATGCCCAGAACCGGAACGCCCGCCTCAAAGAGATCCGGGCCCACGCTGGGCGCACCCTCGGCGTAGACGCTCGACGGGCCTCCCGACAAAATGATCGCTACGGGGTTTTTAGCCAAGATCTGATCTGTGGTCCAGGTATGCGGAACAACTTCCGAAAAGACGTTGGCCTCGCGCACGCGGCGAGCAATCAGCTGTGCATACTGGGCGCCGTAGTCAACAATAAGGACAGGCCGGTGTTCGGTCAGGGCGGCTTCGGGATTCATCACCATCCCAGTTTATCCGCCGATGACAGCAGCCCAAACCGGCAATGAATCAGTACCTCTTGGCGGCTTCGGGATGCTCGGCGAGTTCGCTCTCCACCCGGCGATGGGTCCGGGTTTCGACGATGAAGGACATCAGCGGCACCACACCGCCGAGGGCCAGGACAATGAACTTGCTGAAAGGCCAGCGCATCATCTGCCATAGCCGGAAATCGGCAAAGAGGTAGACGACGTACATCCAGCCGTGGACGATGAGCACCATGGTGGAGAGATTGATTCCGCCGGTGTTCGAGTCTTTGGTGAACATGCCAAGCGGCACCGTGTCACCGGATGCGTTGACTCCGCCAGCGATGATGTCGGATCCGAAACCGTACGCTGCGATCATTTCAACGACAACCAGCAGTAGCATCACACCGGTGGCGTATGCGAGCACTTTATAAAACGTCAGCGCCGAGCGAATCTGGCTGTGGGTCCCCCCAAAACGTCGTTTTTTGGGAGTAGTGCTGGGCTGTGTTTCGGTCACTTGGTTACCTCGTTCTGTGACTGACTGGTGGAGCTCTGGCGTGCTACCTCTTCGTCCTCGGCATCTTCGTGCTGTCTGCGGTAGTCGTCCGCTACCAGCCGCCACCAGAGGAAGAAGGCAAAGCCTGCAAAGACAAACCATTCTATGGCGTAGAAGATGTTCAGCCAGTTCAGCGGAGTCTCCTGTGGCTGTGGGCCCACGAGAACGCGTTCAACACCGGCCGGCACGGCTGCCGATTGACCCTGATGCGAGATATCACTCGCCGTGACGAATCCGGAGTAGGCGGGCCGGTCCCAGAGGTTGACCAGATGAGCCGCTGACAGGCTGGCCACCTGCCCCTGGGGCATTGGTCCGGCGATCGGGGCCTCGGTAGGAAGCAGCCTGCCCACCACGGCGGCGGGTCCCGCTTTGGGCTCCGGCGGCGCGGCGGCGTCGTCCGCAATCCAACCGCGAACCACCGCGATGACCGGCGTCGTGCCCGCAGTTTCCGGAGCGCCGGCGACTTCAAAAGCGTTAACCACCCAAGCGCCCTCGCGGTCATCCTGCAGCCGACCGGGAATCACCAACTGTGTTCCGGCGACGAACGACCCTTCGATGCTCACGCGCTGATCGGCGTCGGGCTTGTACAGCGGATCCCCGGGCTTGAACGTTTCGGTCAGCGGCCTGACGGTCTCCGTTTGGGTGGGCGGCGGAGGTGCTTCACCCTCAGATTGTGAAAATTGCCATTGGCTGAGCAACACGAAGACCGAGGCCAGCACCAGGGCAAAGATCAGCGACAGGATCCAGCGTGGTTTCAGAGCGGTCTTGAGCACGCATCCATGGTACTTCGACCACGTGTAGAAAACCCAATGCGCTAAGTGATTGGGATTCGTCTACCGCAGGTCGGGAAATGTGGCTAAGATGGTTCCTCGTGCGCTCCTATCCCTACCCCGATCCCGGCAAGCCTGTCCTGACATCCCCCGCCCGTTATCTGCTGTGGTTGGCCTCCCACCAGAAGTCAACGCTGCTCATCGGAACCGGGTTCGGAATCGTTTGGATGCTCACCCAGGCCTTCGTCCCGTTCGTCATAGGCCGCGCTATCGACGACGGCATTGTGGGCAGCGATATAGGACAACTCGCCCAATGGGTCCTGCTGCTCATCGGTCTGGTTGTTGTTCAGGTTCTCGCCGGCATGATGCGCCACCGGGCCGCCATCAGCAATTGGATGCAAGCGGTCTTCAAGTCCATGCGGCTGATCGGCCACCGCATCACCCGAACTGGGGACGCACTTCCCCGCAAGCTCTCCACCGGAGAAGTTGTTTCCACCGCTGCCTCGGACGCCACGCGGATTGGGGACACCTTCTACATGGTGGACTCCGCGGCAGGCGCCGTCGTGGGGTGGCTGGCAGTGAGCTTCTTGATCACCCAGACCTCGCCCCTGCTAGGACTCATCGTGTTCGTCGGAGTTCCGCTGAGCTGCGCGTTCCTGGCATTGGTGGTCCGCCCGCTCCAAGAGAAGCAGCGTGAACAGCGCGAGGCGTCCGGTCTGATGACCGCGGTTGGCGCGGATACCGTGGCGGGTCTGCGCGTTCTGCGCGGCATTGGCGGTGAAGATATTTTTGTGGGCCGCTACCGCGAGCGCTCGGCTACCACGCGCGACGCCGGTATCAAGGTGGCAGGGTCCCTTGCCACACTTGAGGCCTCGCAGGTCCTTCTAGCCGGCATTTTTGGTGTGGTCTTCACCTGGGTGGGTGCAACGCAGGCCATCAACGGTGACATCCAGCCCGGGCAACTGGTGGCTCTCTACGGTTACTCCGTTTTCCTCACTACCCCCATTCGAGTGGCATCACAGGCGGCCTCCAGTTACATCCGTGCTCACGTTGGCGCCCGAAAGATCGTCAATGTGCTCTCCATCGATTCCAACGTTTCAGACGAGGGCCCCCGCGTCGCGGCACCGGCAGCGGCGAGCCCTTTGACGGACGTCCGCTCCGGCGTCGTCGTTGAACCTGGCAGGATCACCGCCGTCGTCTCCGGCGACCCCGCGCATTCAGCCGAGCTCGCAACACGGCTGGGACGCTTCGATGACCTGGTTCTTTCCGAGGCCGAGGTCCGGTGGGGGAAGGAACTGCTGCACCACGTGCCGCTGGAGGAGATCCGCCAGCGGATTGTGGTCAGCGAAGCCAGCCCCCAACTCTTCACGGGAACGCTGCGTTCTCAACTGGATCCGTACGGCAAGCACGACGACGACGCCATCCTGGCCGCGCTCGATGCGGCCAGCGCGATCGACATCATCGATGGGCTTGAGAACGGTCTGGATGAGGAAGTCACCGAACGTGGTCGGAGCTTCTCCGGCGGGCAGCGGCAGCGACTCGTTCTGGCCCGCGCTCTCCTGACGGAGGCTGAGGCACTGGTGTTGATAGAACCGACGTCGGCCGTTGATGCGCACACTGAGTCGCGGATCGCGGCCCGGCTCCAGGGTGCCCGTGGCGGTGGTCATCGCATAACCGTGGTTGTCACCGCGAGTCCGCTGATGCTGGGCGCGGTTGATCATGTGGTGTTCCTTCAGGACGGCCGTGTGGCAGCTGAAGGCAGGCATGAGGACCTGATCAAAGTTTCCGATTACCGAAACGTGGTGATTCGCAGTGAGTGAAACCCAGACCCTGCCCGAAGAGCAGGCCAACCAGCCGGCGGTCGAGTCTGGGAAACTGCCCGTCGCTTCCGGTGCGGAGGTCCGCCGTGAGACCGGACGACTGATCCGCAAGCACCGCTCAGGCCTGGCCGTGGTGCTGGTGCTGTATGTGCTCTCTGCGGTCGCAGGGCTGGTGGGCCCCTACCTAATTGGGCGTTTGATTGATGCGGTGATCGCCGGTACTACTGCGCAGACCGTAACCCTCATTTCGAGCGTGATGTTGGTAGCCGTTGTCCTGCAGTCAGCGCTTCGGCGCTATGCCGTCTCGACGGGCATGATTTTCGGCGAGCGGGTGTTCACGGAGCTGCGTGATGATTTCATGGCAGATGTGACCTCACTGCCGCTGTCCACGGTTGAGAAGGCCGGCACCGGCGACCTCGTGTCGCGGACCACGAACGATATTGACTCCGTGTCACATTCCGTGAGGTTCGGCATCCCTCAGGTGCTGGTTTCCGTGGTCACCATTGTGCTCACGGTGGGGGCGGCAGTGCTGGTTTCGCCCGTCCTGTCCATTGCTCTGTTGATTGGGCTGCCGATCCTCATTCCCATCACGCGCTGGTACCTCAAGCGAAGCACCGTGGGCTATCAGCGCGAACGTGAGTCCTATGCCGTGATCAATGGTGCTGTCACCGAGACCATTGAGGGTGCCCGCACGGTGGACGCCCTCAGCATGGGCTCTCTGCGCCGGGATCGGATGGATTCCGCGATCGGTGGCAGTTTCAAGGCCGAGCGCTTCACCCTGTTTCTGCGGTCTATTCTGTTCCCCGCCGCTGATTTTGCCTTCTGGATCCCCGTGGCTGGGATTCTACTGTGGGGCAGTTGGTTGGCCTCTAACGACGCTGTCTCACCGGGTATGGTCTCCGCTGTTGCGCTGTTCGCGGTGCGGCTGATCGATCCCGTCGACACGCTAATCATGTGGACTGACGAAATTCAGGTGGGCGCCGCGTCGCTGGCCCGCATCATCGGCATCAAGGATGTACCCCCGGACCGCACTGCGACCGCGGAGCAGCCCGTGACTGAGGACATTCTGCTCTCCGATGTGCGCTACGCGTACCGGCCGGGACACGATGTGCTCCACGGTGTGAACCTGACCCTGCGGCGGGGTGAACGCCTGGCCATGGTTGGACCGTCCGGAGCCGGAAAATCCACATTGGGCCGACTGATCGCCGGTATCCATCCGCCGTCGTCGGGCTCCGTCACCGTCGGCGGTGTGCCGCTTGTGAACCGGCCGTTGGACGAACTGCGGCGTGAAGTCGCTCTGGTCACTCAGGAACATCACGTATTCGTGGGTTCGCTGGCCGACAACGTGCGGTTGGGGAAAGCCGACGCCTCGCCGCAGGAACTCGAGGACGCCTTGAACGACGTCGGCGCACTCACCTGGGCGAAGGCACTTCCTGACGGCGTTGATACCGAGGTTGGCTCGGGTGCCTTCGAACTGACGCCCGCACAGGCTCAGGAAATTGCGTTGGCACGGTTGGTCCTCGCGGACCCGCACACGCTGGTGTTGGATGAGGCTACCTCCCTCATTGACCCGCAGGCAGCGCGCGACCTGGAACGTTCGCTCAACGCGGTCCTCACCGGCCGCACCGTCGTGGCTATTGCCCACCGTCTACACACCGCGCACGACGCCGATCGCATTGCGGTAGTTGAAGGCGGACGGATCACGGAACTCGGATCGCACGACGAATTGCTGGCACAAGAGGGCGCCTACGCGTCCCTGTGGCACTCCTGGCGTACGGAGTAGTGCCGGTCAGCACTCTGCAAAGTCCACTGTGGAATTGATCAGTTCGGCGATGATTTCCTCATCGTGGGCACGACGCAGGGATTCACGGAAGTTCTCTCGAGAGAGGGAACGCGCCAACCTTGCGAGAATGTCCAGATGCCCGGAGTACGACGACGCCGGCGTCGCCATCAACAGAATGAGCGTCGCGGGCCCATCCACTGCCCCGAAGTCCAGGCTGTGACCGAATCTGGTCACTCCCACGGCGATAGATGTGTCAACGACGTACTCGCTACGAGCATGCGGTATGCCGATACCGCCCGGCAGACCCGTGGCCATCTGGTGTTCAGGGGCACCGAGCTGAGCCAGGAACGCCTCCAGATCCGAGAGGCGCCCTTCTGCGAACATACGCGCAGCCAGTTGCCTCGCGGCGTCCTGTCGGTCAACCGCTTCCAGCCGGAGGACGACGAGCCCAGAGGTGGTCAGCGGCCTGTCTACGAAATCCGCATCAGCTGCCACGGCTGGCTCCCTGACTCTCCGGCCCGGCCCCTACTCGGACTGGACCGGTTCAACTGGCAGAATGTCTGCTGCCCCCAGCCGGGCGCTATCGGCCGAGACGTCGTCGGGCTGTTCCTGGCTGAGCCTCTCGGCTTCAACCCTGGCCAGATAATGCTTGACCTCACGATCCACCTGGTCCGCACTCCAGTTGAGGTAAGGCGCCAACAGGTCCGCCACCACTGGCGCAGCAGAGACACCGCGATCAAAGCATTCTATGGACATGCGGGTTCTGCGGGTCAGGATGTCATCAATGTGCCGTGCGCCCTCGTGCGTCACGCCATAAACCACTTCCGCGAGCAGGTAATCATCGGTGCCTGGCAGGGTCTCTCCAAGCTGCGGATCCGCCTTGATCAGCTCCAGCAATTCGCTAGTCAACGAACCATAGCGCTGGAGCAGATGCTCCACCCGTGCAACGTGAATGCCTGCATCCTCCGCCATCCGCGCACGGTTGTTCCACGCTGCCTTATAGCCTTCGGCGCCGAGCATGGGAATGGTGGATGTGCAGCTGTCCGGGACCCGCTCGTCAAGGGCCCGGGTGGCTTCATCCACCGCGTCTTTAGCCATGACACGGTACGTGGTCCATTTGCCGCCTGCTACCACTACCAGACCCGGCACCGGGTGGGCCACCACGTGTTCGCGGGAGAGCTTCGCGGTTGAATCGCTCTCGCCCGCCAGCAAAGGTCGAAGCCCGGCGTAGACACCCTCGACGTCTTCCCTGGTCAGCGGCCGCTTCAACACCTTGTTGACGTGCTCCAACAGGTAATCGATATCCTTCGACGACGCGGCTGGGTGTGCCTTATCCAGGTCCCAGTCCGTATCCGTGGTGCCAATAATCCAGTGACGGCCCCACGGGATCACGAACAAGACGGACTTCTCGGTCCGAAGAATCATGCCGACCGTAGACTGAATGCGGTCCCGCGGAACCACCAGGTGAATACCCTTGGACGCCCTGACCTTGAGCTGCCCACGGTCCGTCACCATGGCCTGGGTCTCATCGGTCCAGACACCGGTTGCGTTCACGACCTGCTTGGCCCGGATCTCGAATTCTTCGCCGGTCTCCTGATCTTTGACCTTGGCTCCGACCACGCGTTCGCCGGCCCGCAGGAAGTCAACGACGGCAACGCGGTTCGCGGCCTTCGCACCGTAATTCATGGCCGTCCGCGCCATGTTCGCCACGTACCGGGCGTCATCGACCTGTGCGTCGTAGTAGCGGATGGACCCGACGAAGGCGTCCTTCTTCAGGCTCGGGGCTGCGCGCAGGGTCCCGCGCTTACTGAGGTGCTTGTGCATGGGTACACCGCGGGAGTTCCCACCGGTGAGGCTCATGGTGTCATAGAGCATGATCCCTGCGCCCACGTAAGGGCGCTCGATGAAGCGCTTGGTCAAGGGATACAGGAAAGGCACCGGACGCACCAGGTGTGGAGCGATCCGTTGGATCAACAGACCCCGTTCCTTCAGAGCCTCCTGCACCAGCGCGAAGTCCAGCATTTCGAGGTAACGCAGGCCACCGTGGATCAACTTCGACGAGCGTGAGGACGTGCCGGATGCCCAGTCTCGGGCCTCGACCATTCCAACGTCCAGGCCGCGAGTCACAGCATCCAGAGCTGCCCCTGCGCCCACTACACCCCCACCGACGATCAGGACATCGAGTTCCCGGCCGGCTTCAGAGGTCGCCTTCAGATAATCGATCGCGGACTCACGGTTCTTCGGGCTGAGCGCTTCAACCGACGATGATGGTGCTGACACGGTAAGTCCTCCTGAGAATGTGGACGATATGCAAGAAACCTTACGTCGCGGACGAGCTTAAGTCAGGTCCGCGCTATCCGAAACATAGGGAGAGACAACCACTTCAACCCGTTGGAACTCTTTCAGGTCCGAGTAACCCGTCGTTGCCATGGAACGCCTCAATGCGCCAATAAGATTAGAGGTGCCGTTGGTGTGATGGGATGGGCCCCAAAGTACTTCCTTCAACGGTCCTACCGTGCCAACCCGGACCCGGTCCCCGCGAGGAAGTTCCTCGTGATGAGCCTCGGGGCCCCAATGCCATCCACGTCCCGGAGCTTCCTCGGCTCGTGCCAGTGCCGAGCCGAGCATCACAGCGTCAGCGCCCATGGCCATGGCCTTCACGATGTCCCCGCTTGCTCCCATACCGCCGTCGGCGATGACGTGCACATACCGGCCACCTGATTCGTCCATGTAATCCCGGCGTGCGGCAGCGACGTCGGAAATCGCCGAAGCAAGCGGCGAGTGGATTCCGGAGGCACGGCGCGTGGTTGTGGTCGCTCCCCCACCGAATCCAACGAGAACTCCAGCCGCACCCGTTCGCATCAGGTGCAGCGCCGGCGTGTAGCCAGCTGCTCCTCCGACGATCACCGGAACATCAAGTTCATAGATAAACTGCTTGAGGTTCAGCGGTTCCTGTGTTTTAGACACGTGCTCAGCGGACACCGTGGTCCCGCGGATCACAAAAATATCGACGCCAGCCTCGATCACCGTCCGGTAGAACTCTTGGGTACGCTGCGGCGTCAAGGAACCAGCTACCGTGACTCCGGACTCACGGATCTCAGCGAGGCGGGAAGTGATCAGCTCCGGCTGGACAGGCGCCCGGTACAGCTCCTGCATGCGCAGCGTGGCCGACGGGCTGAAATTCTCTTCGCTCAGCTCGGAGATTTCTTGAAGAACAGGACGTGGATCCTCGTAGCGCGTCCACAGGCCCTCAAGGTTCAGGACGCCGAGTCCGCCGAGCCTGCCCATGGCAATCGCCGTTTCCGGGCACATCACGGAGTCCATGGGGGCCGCCAGAACCGGAATCTCGAACTGGTACGCGTCGATCTGCCACTGGACAGAAACGTCCCGCGGATCCCGCGTCCGGCGCGATGGAACCACGGCGACGTCATCCAGCGAATATGCCCTCTGGCCCCGCTTGCCGCGGCCAATTTCAATCTCGTTAGTCACGCTCTTAGGCTATCAGCGGCGGGCACCAAATCGACCCACGATTACTTGGAACCATAGTTTGGCGCCTGCACCGTCATCTGGATGTCGTGCGGATGAGATTCCTTGAGCCCCGCGGCCGTGATCCGGACAAACTTGCCCTTGGACTTCAGCTCCGCGATGCTCCGTGCGCCAACGTAGAACATGGTCTGGCGTAGGCCGCCGACCAGCTGATAAGCCACGGACTCCAACGGTCCACGGTAGGCAACACGACCCTCGATTCCCTCGGGAATGAGCTTGTCATCGCCCGCAACATCCGCCTGGAAATAACGGTCCTTCGAGTATGAAGTATTGCGACCACGGGTCTGCATGGCCCCGAGGGACCCCATGCCGCGGTAGGTCTTGTACTGCTTGCCGTTCACGAACACCAGCTCGCCCGGAGCTTCCTCCGACCCAGCCAGTAATGAACCAAGCATCACCGTATCGGCACCGGCAACCAACGCCTTGCCAATATCGCCCGAGTACTGGAGGCCGCCGTCGGCAATCAGTGGAACGCCCGCCGGAATCGCAGCCTTCGCCGACTCATAGATAGCGGTGATCTGGGGAACACCCACACCGGCAACCACGCGCGTGGTGCAGATGGATCCGGGACCAACACCAACCTTGATGCCGTCAGCTCCGGCATCGCACAGGGCCTGCGCGCCCTCACGCGTAGCCGCCTGACCGGCAATGATGTCAACGTGTGCAGCGGACTTCTCTGCCTTCAGAGCCGCAACCATGGACAGCACACCTTGGCTATGCCCGTTGGCCGTATCCACGAACAACGCGTCAACCCCGGCCTCGACCAGGGTCATGGCGCGTTCAAGTCCGTCGCCGAAGAAGCCGATGGCTGCTCCAACACGCAGCCGGCCCTCCTCGTCCTTGGTAGCAAGGGGATACTGCTCAGCCTTGGTGAAATCCTTGACGGTAATCAGTCCACGCAGCATGCCAGAACCATTCACCAGCGGCAGTTTCTCGATCTTGTGCCGGTGCAGCAGGTCCAAAGCGTCCTCGCGGCTGATCCCCTCGCGGCCCGTGACCAACGGCATCTTCGTCATGACCTCATGCACCAGCCGGGTGGGGTACTCCTCATCCGGCACGAACCGCGTATCACGGTTGGTGACAATGCCCAGTAGCCTGCCCTCTGCGTCAACCACCGGCAGACCCGAAACACGGTAGTGCCGGCACAGATCATCGAGCTCGCGAAGCGTAGCATCGGGCCCTACAGTCACCGGGTTGGTGATCATCCCCGATTCACTGCGTTTGACCCGGTCCACCTGCTCCGCCTGGTCCTCAATACTCAGATTCCGGTGGATCACACCAAGGCCGCCCTGACGCGCCATGGCCACCGCCATCCGCGCCTCGGTGACCGTGTCCATTGCGGCCGACAACAACGGCGTGCGCACCGTGATCCGCTTGGAAATCCTTGAACTGGTGTCCGCCTCAGACGGGATGACATCCGTGTGTCCGGGAAGGAGCAGGACGTCGTCGTAAGTCAGTCCTATGAGCGCAAAAGGATTGAATTCTTCGGGTGCGGAGTTGGGCTCTGGGCTCACAGGTACGCCTCTTTCGCGAAATTGCCGGGCAGGTTGGGGTTGATATGTATTCTACGTGCTTCACCGCACCGGAGTCTCGGCCACGCTCGGCAGTAGGGTTGCAGCTATGGGACTCCGGCGTGTGAGTTTGATACAACGCTTTCGAACTGAGATGAGGTCAGTACGAACGCGGGTGCTTGCCACCATGCTGGCTTTCATGGCATCGGGCCTGATTGCAGCAGGCACAGTCACGGACTCTGGCGGCGGCGGGGCCTGACAAGGGGAACAGCACCTTCACGTCCGTCAATGAGCTCTTTCCCGCGTTGATCCGCAGCCGGGTCTCCAGTGCACATGAATCACTGGTCATGATCATCAACCGTCAGGCCGCCTATGTCCCTAAAGCCCAGCGCACTTCCAACGCGCAGATACAGCAGATCGAGAACGCCGCGAGAAGATACTCTGTCCCCGGGGAAACTGTGCTGCGTGATATTGAACTCAACGGACTAACCCACCGTCTGGCCATTGTTGACGTGCGTGTTGAGGGAGATCAAGCCGACGGGGTCATGGTGGTCGCCAGCGATATTACTACTCAACGCGCAGATATTTTTGATTCGCTGAGAACTTTCAGCCTGGTCTCTCTGGGGACAATTCTACTGGCTGGCATCGTGGGTTTTGTGGTGACCGGCCGCCTACTGACACCCGTCAAACGCCTGCGGGAAGCGACGGCCGCTGTTACCTCGGATGAGTTGACTCAACGGGTTCCTGTGCCAGACAGTGACGACGACATCAGCCAATTGGCAGCGAACTTCAACCATATGTTGGATCGGCTCGAAGAAGGATTCTCAGATCAGCGTCGTTTCCTGGACGTCACCCAGACACGCGCACTGGGCCTGGATGAGCTGGACCGGATGTAGCGTCTGGTTGACGATCTGCTGGTGCTCGCCAAAGCACAGCGTCCTGACTTTCTTCGCCTCGATTGGATGGAGCTAGAACATTTTGTGATTGACGTACTGGATCGGGTCTCCCTCCTCGGTGAGCGCAACTGGATTATCGATCATCCGGGTTCGGGGCGAGTCTGGGCGGACCGGCAGCGCATCACCCAGGCTCTCGTGCAACTGGCCGCCAACGCCCTTAAGTTCACGGCCGACGGCGACACGATTGCTATCGGAGCGAATTGGTCCGACCCACCGCCATCGATGATTCAAGACCCAGAAGTGCACCATGCGGCTGCCCTGGAGTTGTGGGTGAGGGATACCGGCGCTGGCATTGCAGCCGCGGATCAGGAACGGATTTTCGACCGATTCGGACGCGGTGCCACCGGACGGACAGTCGAAGGCTCCGGACTGGGCCTTTCGATCGTCACAGCCATCATGGACGCTCACGGTGGCGCCGTGACGCTATCTTCGCAGCAGGGGCGCGGCTCCACGTTCACGCTGTGGGTCCCGGGTGGGAATCGGAACGAAAGTAGAGAGGAACGCTAAGCGTGTCCAGCATATTAATCGCAGAAGATGAAGTCCGCATCTCCATGTT
Organism: Arthrobacter roseus; assembly: GCF_016907875.1. Classification (NCBI taxonomy): domain Bacteria; kingdom Bacillati; phylum Actinomycetota; class Actinomycetes; order Micrococcales; family Micrococcaceae; genus Arthrobacter; species Arthrobacter roseus. The sequence continues at coordinate 2,559,983 of NZ_JAFBCU010000001.1, forward strand.
CCTTCAGAAAGGTCTGAAGGCTGCCGGGTTCACGACCACTGTGGTGGAGGATGGCATGAGCGCACTCGACTACGCCACCACAGGAGAGTTCGATCTCCTGATCCTCGACGTGGGCCTGCCGCGCATGGACGGTTTCACCGTCCTGCCCACGCTGAGATCGATGAATGTCACGCTGCCGGTCATCATGGTGACAGCCCGGGATTCGGTGCAAGACACGGTGGCGGGGCAGGAGGGCGGCGCCGATGACTACCTGGCCAAGCCCTTTCGCTTCGAGGAACTTCTGGCGCGCGTGCGCAAACGTCTCCGTGAACCGCCGGCGACGGCTGGAGCGCCGAATGTTCCTGGAAAATCCGGGACATGTCCTGACCCGCGACCAACTCCTCAGCCGAGTATGGGGCTACGACTATGAGGGTGCCTCAAACGTCGTCGACGTCTACCTGCGGTACCTGCGGAACAAGCTCGGTGCGGAGAGGTTCCTGACGGTCCGCGGCGTTGGCTACCGTTTGGATGAGAAGACCTAGCCTCCGAATCGCCTGGCTGTATGCACTCAAGATGAGAAAACTCTCACCTCCGGCTCATCCTCGCATCATGTTGATTCTCCATAGTTGACGGCGATGAACATTCCGCCGCTTCTGAGGTGGGTCTCGACGTTGCAGGAAGGCCAGCATGGATTACATCCCAGAACGCGCAGACTCCGGGGAGCTGCGCGTCATCCTTTATTCGCACGATTCTCAGGGTCTGGGACATACCCGCCGTAATCTGGCCATTGCCGATGCTCTGGCGACCCGGCTCCCGGCACTCCTTAACCGCAAGGTCACAGGGCTGCTGCTCAGCGGAGTGGGAACCCTCGGGTTTCCAGTGTCCTGCAACCTGGGATTGGGTGGCGTTGCCGGGAGTGGACAAACATGAAGGCAGTTACGTCCCTCGCCATCTCGACGTCCGCATGCCACAATTGACGACCCTTCGTGCGGGCATCGCGGAGGCCGCTATGGTGTCTTTTGAACCACACCTGATCATCGTGGACCGCCACCCATACGGCGTCAACGGAGAACTGGGCAAGGCACTGAGCCAGGTCCGCCGAACCAATCCCGGTTGCAAGGTTGTGTTCGGATTACGCGATGTGCTGGATTCCCCCGAGGCCGCTGCACGCGAATGGCAAGCCCTGGGAAGTCTCGGTCATCTGCGCGAGGATTTCGACGAAATCTGGATTTATGGAGATCCGAACATTCACGATCCGCTGGCCACCGGCGAAATTCCGCTAGCGCTGGCAGATCGTGTCCGCTACACCGGGTACCTTTCCGCGGGCCGGCCCTACGCTGCCAACTCCAGCACCATGGAGCCGTCTTTTCTGCTCACCATGGCAGGGGCGGATCGGACGGTCTGGCGGTGACCATGGCGGCGGCGCGCGCCGGCGTTCCCCATGGTTACAGCCATCTGATCATTACCGGACCGCAGATGCCTGCAGCGCACCGCAGAGATGTGGAACGGGCAACAGGTCCACGCACACGCGTTGTTTCCTTCGTCCCCAAGCACTGACCGAAATCAAAGCTGCCAGCGCGATTGTCTCCATGGGCGGGTACAACTCTATCTGCGAGATCCTCAGCACCTCAGTGCCTGCACTGGTTATCCCGCGTGTGCATCCCCGCCAGGAACAACTGATACGAGCCAGTGCGATGCAACGTCACGACCTCGTGGCTCTCTGTCCACCGGAACAGCTATCCAGTGAAGCGGTGAGTCAGTGGTTCACCGAGGCTACCGAGAAAGAACAGAACCGGAGCAACGTGAACCTCGCTGGACTGGCGGCAGTACCGCGTATGGCCGCGGAACTGCTGTCCGGCGGAGTGAAGACCATCACGCCCGAAAGGGAGTACACCCATGCCGTCATCTGAGCGGAGCAACCGCCCCCGTGTGGGCTACGTGCTGAAGGTCTACCCGCGCTTTTCAGAGACCTTCATCGTCACCGAAATCTTGGCCCGGGAAGCGGCCGGAGAAAACCTGACCATCTTCTCCCTGAGGCCGCCCTCGGGTCCTCGCTTTCACCCGGAACTGGCGCGGGTGAAAGCGCCGGTCCATTACGTGGAACGGTCATTCAAGCTCAGTGAAGGCTGGGAGATCATCAACCGTGCGCAGGAGGTGATCGAAGACTTCGCCCAGCGGTTCGGTCTGGTACTGCCCCAACTCGCGGGGCAGGACCCCCACGAGGTCTATCAGGGCATCCAGCTGGCCACGATGGCTACCCTGAACAACATCGACCATCTGCATGCGCATTTTGGTTCCGTGTCAGCGCGGACCGCGCGTATAGCCTCACTGCTGACGGGGATCCCCTATTCGTTCACATCTCATGCCAAGGACATCTTTCACGAGTCAGTGGACTATCACCAGCTCCGGGCTGTCCTGCGGGATGCTGATCATGCCATCACCATCAGCGCCTACAACCACCGTTTCCTCTCGTCACTGTTTCCAGCCGAGACTGCTCGCCTACACCTGATCTACAACGGGCTGGAACTCGACCGCTTCACCTTCAGGCCGCCGTCGCCCCTGGGATCGACACTGAAGTTAGCCGCCGTGGGACGGCTCGTGGAAAAAAAGGGCTTCGCGCTGCTGATTGCCGCCGCCCAGCAACTGGTGCACGAGGGAGTGCACCTTGACCTCCGGATAGCCGGTGGCGGGGAACTGGAGGAAGAACTGAAGACCCAGGTCCGCCAGGCAGGGCTGGAAGACGCCGTCACCCTCCTGGGACCACAAAATCAGTCAGAGGTCGCAGCGCTCCTGGGCTGGGCGGACGTTTTTGCGGCGCCCTGCGTTGTAGGAACGGACGGCAACACCGATGGGCTGCCCACCGTACTTCTGGAAGCGATGGCCATGGGAGTGCCCGTCGTCGCCAGCGATGTCACCGGCATACCCGAAGTCATCACCTCTCATCCAGATGGAACGCCGAAAACGGGAGTGCTGGTATGTGCTGGCTCTCTGGAGGATCTCATCCACGCACTGAAGTGCACGGCATCGCCAGACTTTGAGCGGCAAGAGATTTCCCGTAACGCCCGCCGTCTCATCGAATCGGCCTTCAACGCGCGTATCCAAGCACGGCTGCTGGCTGGACTGCTCGCTGGCAAGGACCATGACCAGTCCACGGACGAGGTGGCCCGATGCGCGTCGCCTACATCTGCGCCGACCCCGGAATCCCAGTCTTCGGAACCAAAGGGGCCTCAGTTCACATTCAGGAGATCGTGCGCGCCTGGCGCGCCCACGGAGACGATCTACGCCTGTACTGCACCCGACGGGGCGAGGACGTTCCCGCCGATCTCGCTGACGTTCCCCTCACCGAACACCAGGTGCCGATTGTCAGGGCCGAAGAACGCGAGCAAGCTCAGTACGAGGCCGCAGAATATCTGGCCGCGGCAGCCCTCGCCGACGGCATCGATCTCGTGTACGAACGTTACTCACTCTTCAGCACGGCGCTGAGCATCATCGTCTCGGAGGCGGGCGTTCCCGGCATCCTGGAAGTCAACGCTCCACTGATCGCTGAACAACGGCTCTACCACAGCCTGCACGATGAAGACCGCGCCGTGGACATCCTCCGGCAGCAGGCGGCCGCCGCCTCCCGCATCGCTTGTGTATCGGAACCCGTCGCCCAATGGGCACAAGAACTGGCCCCACTAGCCGAAGACCGTACTCTGGTGGCGCCCAACGGGGTGAACGTCTCACGGATCCGGTCCGCGGCAGAACGCGGCGAGCGCCCCGTCGTCGTCTTTGTCGGCACGTTGAAACCGTGGCACGGAGTAGACGTGCTCATCGAAGCGGCGGCGCAGGCGCGGCAAGACTGGCAGCTCCGAATCATCGGTGACGGCCCTGAAGCTGAGCCGCTACGCACGCTTGCCCGGGAGCTGGCTGTTGACGTCGAATTCACCGGCGCGCTCGCTCCAGAACGCATCCCCGCGGCGCTGGCCGAATGCTCCATCGCAGTGGCCCCTTATCCAGCAACGGACCGCGAGGAACAGCAATACTTCTCACCCTTTAAAATCTTTGAATACTGCGCCGCCGGTTTGGCCGTCGTCTCCTCCCGGGTGGGACAGATTCCCCACATCCTCAAGGACCAGAGCACAGGAATTCTGGTTGAGCCCTCAAATCCAACGGCGCTCCGAGATGCCGTTGACACCCTGGCCGCAGACCCGGACCTTCGGCACACTCTGGCCGCGGCAGCACGGCAGGACGCCGTCGACAGCCACAGTTGGGATTCAGTACTGACGAAAATACTGCAGGGAGTGCAGCTATGAAAAAACGGCAACGCGGCTTGGTGTCAAGCGGTGGTAGCAACATCGTCGTTGAGTAGTTTGGTGAATACTTCCCGTGGTGTTGCTGACCCAATGGGAGCACTACACCCAGCTGGACCCGTGGGCAGCCGGCCAGCTGGTCGACGGAAAGTATGTTCTTGATGGTCGCAATGCTTTGGACCTCGACACCTGGCGAGGTGCTGGCTGGAACATTAAAGCAATGGGGCGGCCCTGATAACTGCGGTTCCGGTGCTTCAGGGCACCGGGATCTTGGCCACGCTCGCCCAACCTGTTGCCTGGCCGAAACGGGCACCGAAGTCATCCAACATGGTTTCCAGATACGACTGGGTCAAGTGATCGAGATCCATATAGACGTACACGTTGCCAATAGCACCCGGGCAGATATCGTCAATGCAGAACTTGTCCGACATATCCATGGTTCCAACCTTGGGCATGGAAGCACCCAGGGCGACAAGCGGGGATTCCTCGGCTAGAACCTGCGAACGTGGGAGGTTGCATTCCGGTGAATCGACTCCGTTGGTCTCCAGGCATTCGGGCATCGGGAACTCGAACCGAGGGTTGTCTCGGATACCGACAACGCTGATCCCGGCGTCCAGGAAACCCTGAACGCCCTCCTCATAGCCCTCAACGAGTGTTTCCTCCGGTGAGCTGTGTTCGGTTCGGGTAGCGACGGTGAAGACGGCGTCCGGCGTGCGCTCCATGACATAGGCCTTGCTGGCTTCGTTGAACTCGTTGCACTCCGGTGTGCTCTCGGGAGTTGGCGCGGCATAGCGGCAGCCCGGCTTGTGGATGAGGATGACGAGCCAGTTGTTGGCACGGGCAACCGGTCCCATCGCCGACATCCATTGCTGCGTGTGGGAGTCTCCCAGCGCAACGATGGTGCGGGTGGCTGTATCTGGGTTCCCCATATAGTCGCAGGACTCAAGGACCGGGTTGGTGGGCTCCCAGATACCTTTGCACTCGCCGTCGTAGTCGGCCCACTCTCCGCCCATGTTGCTGATCAACGGCTTGAGCGCAGCATCCGGAGTTCCCAGGTATTCAAAGCCCGGTTCCAGCGCCGCCGCTCCCGGGTTGTCCTCGGAAGACTGTGACGCAACGGCCTGCTCCTCGGCGTTGACCTGATACTGCCAACCCGACAGGGGTGCGGCAACCAGGGCCACACTGACTGCCACGACGATGCCCATCCGGTGACGGCGGGTTGATGCCCATGTCCAGCTGCGCACAGGAGTTTCGACCAGGCGTGTGGTGAGGATGGCCAGAAGTATGGACACGCCAATGAGGACGGCGCCGTCCATGAACCCGGCCGCGCTCTGCTCGGAGTACACGAGCCAGAACACAAGCAAGGGCCAGTGCCACAGATACAGAGCGTAAGAGTTATCGCCCATCCGCACCAGAGGTTTGAAGGTGAGGACGCGATCCACGCCGAAGCGGCTTCCAGATTGGCCCGCTACCATGATGCAGGCGGCGGAGAGAAGCGGCCACAGCGCGATGTAACCAGGGAACTCCGCCTCCACCTGAAGGACAATCCCACAGCTGAGCATCCCTACAAAGCCCACCCAACCCAGGATCACCCTGAGCACCCTGTTGAAATTCAGGTATGGCAGTGTCAGCGCCAATAGCGAGCCGAGGGCAAATTCCCACAGGCGAGTGCGCGTGTCGAAGTAGGCGAAGGTCTGATTAGTTGCCGTCTCCCAGGCCGAGAACGCCAGCGACGCGGCGAAGAGAGTTGAGAACACGACGGTGAGCACGGTGCGGAAGCGGGTTTTCAGGAACCGCGACACCACAGCCGAACCAGCAAACAGCAACGGCCACAGAATGAACACCTGGCCCTGGATAGACAGCGACCAGAAGTGTTGTAGTGGGCTGGCGGCACTGTGATCTGTGGCGTAGTAATCCACCGAGCTGGCAGCGAGTTCCCAGTTCTGGAAGTAGAAAAGAGACGCCCATGTCTGGCTGAAAACCTCTTCCCACTGCGTCCGCGGCAGCAACAGCGCAGTGGCTACGAGGATGGCCAGCAGTACGACGACGACGCCCGGCAGGAGCCGCTTGAACAGGTGAAGCCAGTACTTCACGAGGTGCAGCGGCTTACCGCCCTCAACTTTGCGGACGAATGAGCCGGTCAACAGGAACGCCGACACCAGAAGGAAGATGTCCACTCCCCCGGAAACCCGGCCAAGCCATACGTGATAGACCACCACCATGAGGACGGCGAGCGCCCGGAGACCCTGGAGTTCTGGGCGGTAAGTTTTGACCGGTTGGCGTGATGGCGTACCCGTGGTGGGCTCTCTGACCGTGACGGACACTAACGCTTCCAGCCCGTGGAATCGAATAGGCGATCGGAGAATTCCTCCGTCATGCTGCGGATATATGTGGCTCCGAGGTGATTATCATCCATGTAAACCATCACGTTTCCGATCACCGGCGGGCAGAGCCCGTCAACACAAATGCGGTCTGTCATATCGATGACGTGCAGTTTTTCGTACCGCTCGCCCAGTGAAGCTGCAGGGTTGACGTCCGCGAGCTTGTCCTCGAGCCGGAAGGTGCACGCCGGATCCTCAACACCGTTGGTTTCAACACATTCGGGGATGTTGACCCCGAAACGGGGATTGTCCCTGATGGCGATAACGTCTGCTCCGTCATCCATGATCTGCACTGCGGCTTTCTCATATCCGGGTACCAGCAAATCCTCTGTCCGGGTGTGATGCGAGGACGACGACACCGTGAAAACCATGTCCGGGTTTATAACGTCCAGGTAGCGCAGGGCATCGCCATTCCAATCCTCGCAACCCTCAAACTGTTCGCCGATCGGGGCTCCAAACGGGCACTGGCCCTTCCGGAGGACCACCAGCTGCCAGTTTTGCTCAGCGGCAAGCACTTCGATAGCTGCGACCCACTGCTGAGGGTGCGATGCGCCGACGACCACGGCAAGCTTGTCGGGATTCTCCGCCAGAGGAGTCTGGGTGCACCCGTCCTGAAGCAGCCCATACTCGGAGGCGTCAAAAATTCCAGCGCATTTCTGGTCTAGCCAAACCCATTCCGCGTCGATGGCTGTGGGCAAAGGAAGCACCGGGGCCTCGGGATTGCCTTTAAATTCAAACCCCTTGCCCAAGACAGTTGCACCCGGGTTATCGATGTCGACGCGGGTGGCTGCTTCTGCGGCGGCCGCGCGCAGCTGGCTTTGCCAGGTTGCGACGGGCACTGCCACCAAGAGAACGCTCAACGCTATGACGATGCCGGCGCGGAGTCGCTTCTCCTCCGCCCACTTCAGATTCCGGATAGGGGTGTCGATCCATTTGGTGACGAGAACTGCCCAGATCACTGAGAAGACAATGATGAAAGCTCCCGAGATGGGACCGGCCATTTCGCGGTCCCTGAAGATAAGGTAAATCACCAGAATGGGCCAATGAATGAGATACAAGGCGTAGGAAGAATCACCGAGTTTCACTAGTGGCTTCCACGACAGTAGCCGGTCCGCTCCCCAGCGGCTATCCGTTTGACCAGCCACGATGATCGCTGCTGCTGCCAGCGTGGGCCAGAGCGCGATGTAGCCGGGGAACTGCTGTTCCACCTGCAGCACGATACCCACGCTGAGCATCGCCGCGATGCCGATCCAACCGAGAAATACGCGCGCGCTGCGCCCTGGCTTGAGGTACGGGAGAAACAATGCGATCAGAGATCCAAGAGCGAATTCCCATAGCCTCGTGCGGGTATCGAAGTAGGCAAAGCCCTGATTTGTATACGTTTGCACAACGGAGAAGGCCAGCGACACCGCGAACACGGATCCAAAAAGCACGATCAACGTAGGGCGGACCCTCAACAGCGTTCGGCTGCAGAGCAATCCAGCCAGGGCGAACAACAGCGGCCAGAGAATGAATACCTGCCCCTGGATGGACAGTGACCAAAAGTGTTGCAAGGGGCTGGCTCCACTGTGGTCCGTTGCGTAATAATCCACAGAACCAAACGCCAGGACCCAGTTCTGGAAGTAGAACAGAGACGCCCATGCTTGATCGAGAATTGTTGACCACCGGGTTGCGGGCACGAAAGTGAACACTGCCGCCAGAGTAACGAGGATGGTTAGCGCCGCCATGGGCAGCAGTCGTTTGAATACATGAACCCAATAGCCAGGGAGGTCCAGAGCCTTCCCGGTTTCGAGTTTTCGTGTGAAGGAAAGCGTCAACAGAAACGAGGAGATGAGGAGGAAAATGTCCACACCCCCGGACACCCGGCCAAGCCATACGTGATAGACCACCACCATGAGGACGGCGAGCGCCCGGAGGCCCTGAACTTCCGGCCGGTACACCTTCGGGTCTTGACGTCTGGGCACAGTTGGCGAGGAACTGTCCCTGCTTATAGCAGCAATCTGGGCGCTCGGCACCTATGTGAACCTTCCGGGGAGAAAACGTACCGGGCCATCTTACCGGACAGACCAGATCCATAGCTGAACGTGAAATTCAACCGTTACACGCGAAAAGCACCCCCGCTCAATGCGGAGGTGCTTTTCGCGTCGTGACGTTGGTCGTTAGTGCTGGTGACCGTGGTCGTCGTCCTCTTCCGGCTTCTCGACAACCAGTGTTTCGGTTGTCAGAACCAGCGCGGCGATGGAAGCCGCGTTGCGCAATGCCGACCGGGTGACCTTGACCGGGTCGATGATGCCGGCTGCGACAAGGTCTTCGTACTCGCCGGTGACGGCGTTGAAACCGTGTCCGGTTTCGAGTTCGCCGACCTTGCTCACCACAACGTAGCCTTCATGACCGGCGTTCTCCGCGATCCAGCGCAACGGCTGCACCAGTGCGCGGCGGACCAGGCCGACGGCGGTTGCTGCATCGCCCTCAAGCGCCAAGACGTTCGCATCCTCTTCCAGCGCCTTCGCAGCGTGAATGAGTGCTGAACCGCCGCCAGCGACGATGCCCTCTTCTAGCGCTGCGCGCGTGGAGGAGACAGCGTCTTCGATGCGGTGCTTCTTCTCCTTGAGCTCCACCTCGGTGGCTGCGCCAACCTTGATGACACCAACTCCGCCAGCCAGCTTGGCCAGGCGTTCCTGCAGTTTCTCACGGTCCCAGTCTGAGTCCGTGCGCTCAACCTCGGAACGCAACTGAGACACGCGGTCCGCGACGTCCTGTTCGGAGCCTGCACCGTCGACAATGGTGGTGCTGTCCTTGGTGATGGTGATCCGGCGGGCTGAGCCCAGGACCTCCATGCCCACCTGGTCCAGCTTGAGGCCAAGGTCCGGGGAAACAACCTGCGCGCCGGTCAGCACTGCGATGTCCTGCAGCATGGCCTTGCGCCGATCACCGAAGCCTGGCGCCTTCACGGCGACCGCGTTCAGCGTTCCACGAATCTTGTTTACGACGAGCGTGGATAGAGCTTCACCCTCGACGTCCTCAGAAATGATGAACAGGGGTTTGCCGGCCTGCAACACCTTCTCCAGCAGCGGCAGGAATTCCTGAACTGTGGAGATTTTGCCTGAGTTGACCAGGATCATCGCGTCTTCGAGGACGGCTTCCTGGCGCTCTGCGTCCGTGACGAAGTACGGCGAAAGGTAGCCCTTGTCGAACTGCATGCCCTCGGTGAGAACCAGTTCGGTCTGCGTCGTCGAGGACTCCTCGATGGTGATGACACCATCCTTGCCGACCTTTTCGAAAGCCTCGGCCAACAGCTCGCCGACCTCTGTGCTCTGAGCGGAGATCGCCGCAACGCTGGCGGTCTGTTCGCCCTGCACCTCGCGGGCATTTTCCAATAGACGTTGTGCTACGGCCTCGACCGATACTTCGATGCCACGCTTCAACGCGCTGGGCGCCGCGCCTGCGGCAACGTTGCGCAGGCCTTCCTTGACCAGAGCCTGTGCGAGCACGGTGGCGGTGGTGGTTCCGTCGCCAGCGACGTCGTTGGTCTTGGTAGCGACTTCCTTGGCCAGCTGCGCGCCGAGGTTTTCGTACGGGTCATCGAGCTCGATCTCACGGGCGATGGTGACGCCGTCGTTCGTGATGGTGGGTGCGCCCCACTTCTTGTCCAGTACAACGTTTCGTCCGCGCGGGCCGAGGGTCACCTTAACGGTGTCCGCCAGCTTGTCCACACCGGCTTCTAGAGCCTTGCGGGCGGCGTCGTTGAACTCCAATTGCTTTGCCATGATGAAAGTCCTTTCAGCGAAAGATGCCCTGCACCGCTACATTGCCGGCAGTATTGCCGGATGTGCTTGCGGTACAGGGCACCTGAAGAAGTTCTACTTTTCGACGATCGCCAGGACGTCGCGGGCGGACAATACGAGGAATTCCTCGCCGCCGGACTTGATCTCGGTTCCGCCGTACTTCGAGTAGATAACGACGTCGCCGACGGCAACATCGATGGGAACACGGTTGCCGTTGTCATCAACGCGGCCTGGGCCTACTGCAACAACTTCGCCCTCCTGGGGCTTTTCCTTGGCAGTGTCCGGAATGACGAGACCAGACGCTGTGGTCTGCTCGGCTTCGAGCGGACGGACAACAACGCGATCCTCAAGAGGCTTAATAGAGACCGACACTCGGCTCTCCTTTGCATGAGTTACCAATGGTTTCAGGGTCTGGGATGGAGCGCGCAAACCGTCGTCGCGGTGCCGGATCACGCTACCCAGACAATTAGCACCTCAGGTCGAGAGTGCTAATACAGACTTTATGCCCCGGTTAGCACTCGGTCAAGACGAGTGCCAAAAGCGTGGCTGTCTTTGCACCGACCTCTGGCCACCAGCGGCAGTAACGACCTAGCATGGGGGCATAGCGATAGCCCTCAACCGGAAGGTAGCCATGGGACCGTCAACGCCGCAGAATGTGACCCAGAAGATCATCAGCGAGCATCTGGTGGACGGGGAGATGACGCCCGGCACTGAGATCGGGCTGAGAATCGATCAAACATTGACGCAGGACGCCACGGGCACCATGGTCATGCTCGAACTCGAAGCCATGGGAATCGAGCGCGTCCAGACCGAACTCTCTGCCCAATATGTTGACCATAACCTGCTCCAGACGGATGAGAAAAACCCGGAAGACCACCTGTTTCTGCAGTCTGCAGCGCAACGGTACGGCCTGTGGTTCTCGAAGCCGGGTAATGGTGTCTCGCACCCTGTCCACCAAGCACGCTTCGGGCGCCCGGGCGCCATCATGGTGGGCTCTGACTCGCACACCTGCGCTGCGGGCGCCATCGGCATGCTCGCCATCGGCGTCGGAGGTCTGGAAGTTGCCATGGCCATGGCCGGTGAACCGCTGTACGTAGCCATGCCCGAGATCTGGGGTGTGGAACTGACCGGCGAATTACCAGATTGGGTCTCCGCCAAGGACATCATCCTGGAAATGCTACGGCGTCACAACGTCAAGGGCGGCGTGGGACGGATCATCGAGTATCACGGTCCCGGGCTGGCTGGACTTACCGCTATGGACCGGCACGTCATCGCGAACATGGGCGCCGAGCTGGGCGCAACCACCAGCGTGTTCCCCAGCGATGAGGAAGTGCTCAGATTCCTCACAGGGGCCGGACGCGCAGAAGATTTCGCAGAAATTCTGGCCGACGACGGCGCCACCTACGACGTCGAAGAGACGATTGACCTCTCCACTTTGGAGCCGCTCATTGCCAAACCGTCCTCTCCCGGCAACGTAGTTCCCGTCCGGGAAGTCGCCGGCGCAGAGGTCTATCAGGTCGTCGTCGGGTCCTCTGCCAATCCGGGTCTGCGGGACTTCGCCGTCGTCGCCGAAATCCTCAAGGGCAGGCAGGGACACCAAGCGGTGTCAGTGGACATCAACCCGACGTCGCGCGAAATCCTTGAGGACCTCTCGAAGGGCGGATGGCTGTTCGATCTCATCTCCGCAGGTGCCAGAATTCATCAGTCCGGCTGCATGGGGTGTATCGGGATGGGTCAGGCACCAGCCACCGGGCGCAACAGTCTGCGCACCGTGCCACGCAACTTTCCCGGCCGGTCCGGAACGGATGAGGACGCCGTCTGGCTGTGCTCTCCGGAAACAGCTGCTGCAGCTGCGCTGACCGGGGTGATCACGGATCCACGGGACCTGGACATGGACTACCCGCGGCCGGCGCTGCCCTCCGAACCCAGCATCAACACAGCGATGCTGCTCGAGCCACTTCCTCCTGAAGAGGCCTCCCATGTTGAGCTGGTCAAGGGCTCCAACATCGCCTCGCTGCCGGAGTTTGACCCACTTCCGGACAAGATCGAGCTCCCTGTCCTCCTGAAAATGGGCGACAACATCTCGACCGACGAAATCCTGCCTGCCGGAGCCCGCGTACTGCCCTACCGCAGCAACATCCCCAGTATCTCCGATTTCCTCTTCACCCAGGTGGACAAAACCTACGCCACGCGCGCCAAGGAGGCGGAGGGTGGACACATGCTCATTGCGGGTGAGAACTACGGTCAGGGTAGCTCCCGCGAACACGCCGTCATCGCTCCGCGTTACCTTGGCCTGCGCATCGTCGTCGCGAAGTCCTTTGCACGGATTCACTGGCAGAACCTCGCAAACTTCGGTGTGCTCGCCCTTGAGTTCACCGATCCGGCAGACTACGACGCCGTCTCAAAGGGAAGCGTCCTGAGTTTCGAGGGTATCCACGAACAACTGAAGAACAACCACGAGATGACCGCCACGCTGGACGACGACCGACGGCTCACCCTGCGCCACCGGCTCTCGCCACGGCAGGCGGACATGGTCCTCAAGGGCGGCCGCATTGCCACGGTGGCCAAGCAGAACGTAAAACCGGACGAGATCGTCGACGCCTGAACGGCCGGGCGTCGTCACTTCCAGGATGGCAACGGGTTAGGGCCGTAGGGACGGGTCCCCATAAGCTGGCTTCATGGCTGCCGAAAACATCGTCCCGCTCCTGACTCCCGAGGGCTGGGAGCTGCTCAATTCGATGGGGCCCTACGTCGAAGCTGAAAGCCTGGCGGTCAGCGACAAACTCCGCAAGGCCGGGCACTCTCCAGAGCTGGTGTCCGCAGCCCTCACCCAGGCACGGCTGAGGATGAAGGCTCGAACCAAGTTTGGACCGTTCTCAGACCAGATGATCTTCTCGCAGGCGGGCTTGGAACAGGCCACCCGTTTCACCGTTGCGGCCCGCCACGCGCAACGCTATGTGACCGCCGGAATTACCAAAATTGCGGACCTGGGCTGCGGCATCGGAGCCGATTCCATGGCATTCGCGAGCCTGGACCGGCACGTCACAGCCGTCGAGGCAGATGAGACCACAGCCGCAATAGCCACCATGAACCTCATGCCCTGGCCGGACGCGGTGGTGGTCAACGGCACCGCCGAAGAGTTTGACCTTGAAGGGCACGACGGCGTGTGGCTGGACCCGGCACGCCGGACCACGTCCACCTCAGGCACCACCAGAATCTTTGACCCGGAATCCTTTTCCCCTCCACTGTCATTCGTTGAGGGGCTCGCGAATCGCGGACTGGCCGTTGGTGTCAAGCTGGGCCCCGGCATTCCCCATGACTCCGTGCCAGCCGACTGCGAGGCACAATGGGTGTCCGTCAACGGCGACGTCACTGAAGCGGCGCTCTGGTTCAACGCTCTCGCCCGACCCGGTATTCGGCGCGCAGCCCTGGTCATTGGCCCTGCCGGTGCCGCCGAGATGACCGCTGAAACGGATTACGACCCCGAGAATCAGGATGTCGCCGTCGGCGCCGTGGAAGGGTATCTGTACGAACCCGACGGCGCCGTCATCCGGGCTGGCCTTGTCGCCGACACCGCCCGGAGCCTCGGCGGGCACCTGTTGGACCCACACATCGCCTACATTTGCGCACCGACCCTGATCGACACACCGTTTGCCAGGGCCTACAAGGTTCTGGACGTGCTGCCCTACAACGTCAAACGACTCCGCACCTGGGTTCGGGAGAACGGCATCGGCATCTTGGACATCAAAAAGCGCGGCACCGCCGTCACACCGGAGGAGCTCAGAAAGCAGTTGTTGCCCGGCGGGACCAAACGCGGCACTGCCTCTGCCACGCTGGTACTGACCCGGATTGGAGAGGAGAGGATCGCCGTCGTCGTCGAACCTGTCCCCATCCCTGCCAGAGCCGACTGAGCGGCGCACTCCTGCATTATCATTGAACTGAGTTCCTTCCCCGATAAAGCGGTTTGAGCCACCATTTGTTAGCCGGCATTGACCGCACGGATCAGGAGACCATATGAAGATTGAGTTCGCCCAGTCAGAACAGTCCACACTCGGAGTTGAGTGGGAGATTGCTCTAGCAGACGCCCACACGGGCGAGCTCAAATCAGTGGCCGACGAGGTCCTCCGCGGAGTAGCCGCAAACTATCCTGGCCTGCAGCAGGACGATGAGCATCCGCACATCAAGCAGGAACTGTTACTGAACACGGTGGAAGTTGTCACCGGCGTCTGCCATACGGTTTCTGAGGCCAAAGCTGATCTGGCTCGTTCCGTTTCTGCTCTGCGCGATGTCACAGACAAGATGGGGATCGAACTGTTCTCTGCCGGGTCGCACCCCTTCGCGACACCGCGCTCCCAACCCGTCACCGACAAAGAACGTTATTCAAAACTCATAGACCGTACCCAGTGGTGGGGCCAGCAGATGGTCATCTACGGGGTCCACGTTCACGTCGGTCTGGACAACCGAAACAAGGCCATGCCCGTACTCGACGGGCTGGTCAACTACTTCCCTCACCTGCAGGCGCTTTCTGCCTCCTCACCGTTCTGGGGTGGCGAAGACACCGGCTACGCATCCCAGCGGGCGCTCATGTTTCAGCAGCTGCCCACGGCCGGTCTGCCCTTCCAGTTCCCGGACTGGTCAGCCTACGAAGCGTACGTCGGTGACATGTTCACCACCGGCGTCATCGACTCCGCTAGTGAGATCCGGTGGGACGTCCGGCCCGTAGCCAACCTCGGCACCGTCGAAATGCGGATCTGCGACGGTCTGTCCACGCTTCAGGAAATCGGCGCCGTCGCTGCCTTCACCCAGTGTCTGGTCGAAGAATCTTCACAGACGCTCGACGCCGGCGGAACCATTCCCACCATGCCGCCCTGGCACGTCCAGGAGAATAAGTGGCGGGCAGCCCGGTACGGCATGGAGTCCATCATCATTCTCGATGCGGCCGGCAACGAACAACTCGTCACAGACCACATCATGGAGACGCTGAACCGGCTCGAGCCCATCGCCCAGAAGCTGAACTGCACACGTGAACTAGCCGACGTCGAAACAATAGTCCGCAACGGTGCCGGCTACCAGCGCCAGCGTCGCATCGCCAAGGAAAACAACGGCGACCTACGGGCCGTGGTCCGCGATCTCATTGCGCAGATGCGGGCAGGCTCCAGCGCCTGAGCCGTACGGGCCCCTCCCGGATAGAACACAGGGCGCTCAGTGGCTGAAGTCCGCGTGGCGTCCCAGTTTCGCAAGAATCAGCGTCTGCCGGTCTGTGGTGTCGGGCACGTCCAGTGCGGGCTCGCAGATCCCTTTGGAGTAGAGGCTCTCCCCGAACCCCGCAATGGCACCCTCGAGCATGTTCATCTCTTCGCGGGAGAAGTCGTCGTCGAACCCTGCAGCCCGGGCAATATCCCACCGGTGCACCACCATGTCGAACCCGTAGAACCGCAGCATCGATTCCCCGACTTTCGCCGTCCCGAAGTAGCCTTCGTACTCTTTGTCGCTGACCTTGGGATCCTGCAGCAGATCCTGGACCCAGGCACTGTGCTGGGACCACGCCGCAACCGGATCATTGTCCACGCGCAGCTCTTCGTTTAGAGGAATTCCCCGTTCATTCAGAAAAGTGCGCTGCGTGGAGATGAGATGCCTCAACACGTCCACGGCTTTCCACCCCGTGCACGGCGAATCATTGTTCCAGTCGTCCTCAGCCACACGGACCAGGACGGAGGAAAGGGTTGCGTTCAGGCCGCGGTATTCGTCGGCAGCGCCGGTGTCATTAGTCATGAGCATTACGCTACCGGGATAGTTGGCCGCTGTCCTTGGCCCCATTGTTTTTACTTACCGAGTAAAACAGTTACTGGTAGACGGTGGTCACCGGCATGGACGAATCAGTTCCGAAGTCCAGGCCGCTCGGTTGACCACCGGCGGCGACAATCTGCGCTCCGAGCGCGGCCACCATGGCCCCGTTGTCAGTACAGAGAACCGGTCGCGGAATATGCAGGGTGATGCCGGCCGCGGAACAACGCTCGTGTGCCAGCTCCCGCAGACGAGAGTTCGCCGCCACTCCCCCACCGAGCAGCAACGAAGTGATCCCATGTTCTCGGCACGCCAGAATGGCCTTGGTGGTGATGACATCCACCACCGCCTCCTGAAAGGACGCGGCGACGTCGGCCACCGGGACGGGCTCCCCGGCCGCCTCATAGTGTTCCACGCAGCGGGCAACAGCAGTCTTGAGGCCGGAGAATGACCAGTCGTAACGGTGCGGCCCGGGTTCCTCGGCCGTGCCCATGTACTTGGGCTGCGTCAGTCCACGAGGGAAGCGCACCGCACGCGGATTGCCTTCTTGTGCCAACCTGTCGATGGCAGGACCGCCGGGATATCCGAGCCCCAGAATGCGTGCCACCTTGTCATAGGCCTCGCCGGCGGCGTCGTCGATAGTGGACCCCAGCAACTCGACGTCGGAGGCAATACTGCGGACCCTCAACACTTCTGTGTGACCGCCAGAGACCAGCAGCGCACCCAGGTTCTCAGGCAGCGGACGGCCACCGAAGGATTCATCCAGCAGCCCCACCCCCACGTGGGCCACGAGGTGGTTGATGGCGTAGAGCGGTTTACCGGCGGCGAGGGCGAGAGCCTTGGCCGCCGAGACGCCGACCATGAGGGCACCGGATAGTCCGGGACCTGAGGTGACGGCAATGGCGTCAATGTCTTCGAGGGAAACCCTGGCATCGTTCAACGCCTGCTGCAGCGTGGGCAGGAAAGCGTCGAGATGCGCCCGCGACGCGATTTCAGGGATGACTCCACCGAAACGGACGTGCTCCTCCATGGACGAGGCAACGGCGTTGGCGAGCAGTTGACGACCACGAACAATGCCGACGCCTGTTTCATCGCACGAGGATTCGATGCCGAGGATCAGAGGGCCATCGGGGTCAGTCATGATCTGCCTCTAATAGGTCCAGCTTCATGATGATGGCGTCGATCCCGCCACGGTAGTAGCGCCGCCGGATGTCGATTTGTTCGAAGCCGAAGTACTGGTACAGCTGCTGTGCCCGCGGGTTATCGGCGCGCACTTCCAACAGCACGCTGTCGGCGCCCCTGCTTACGGCCTCCTCAATGAGGCGGCGCAGCAGAACGGACCCGATGCCCTGTCCCTCGTGTCCGGGTTCGACGGCGATGGTCTGGATATCTCCCAGCGGCGGGATGCACATCAGCCCCGCGTACCCGATGATGGCACCGGCTTCCTCTGCCACCACGTAGTGCCGGGTCTGCTGCTGTTTGAGCTCTGCATAAAACATGTCCAGCGGCCATGCGTCCGTGGGGAACAACTGGTTTTCCAGCACGTGGACGGGCACGACGTCGTCGGTGGTCATGGCGCGCATCGTCACCGTGGGCGGCAGCTCCCGGTACGGGAGTCTGGGGATTCGAGTGGTCATGACAGTGCCCGCTTTCGGGGTCCGGGGACCTGGGCGTCAGATTCGCGCAGGTACAAAGGAGTGGTGTCCGTGGACTGTGTTCCGTTGCGGATCCGCTCCAGCGTGACGACCCCCAGTGACGAGGCTGAGGGCTGCAGGTCGGTGAACTCTTGGACGGCACTCAGCGCGTCCGCGTAGAGCCCGGCCCCTTTTCCGTAGACGGGCAGGGCTGGAAGCTCCGGCGGCGACGCAACCGCTGGTCCCTCGAGGAGCTTAGGGATATTCCCCATGGCGCTGTACCGTGCCCAGTACACTTCCTTGCGTCGGGCGTCCGTTGCTACCACGTACTCGTCGAGCCCCCGTTCCCGGGCATCCGTCAGTGCGTCCGCGGCGATTGCTTCCAAGCTCATGAGCCCAAAGAGTGGCACGTTCCAGACAAATGCGAGCGTCCTTGCCGTCGCGATACCGGCGCGCAACCCGGTGAAGGGCCCTGGCCCGGTGCCCGTGACCACAGCATCCAGGTCCGTGCCGTCGATCCCGGCTGCCAACAGCAGGTCGCGGACGGCGGGTGTCAGTACCTCAGCATGGGTTCGGGTATCCCCGGACGCGAATGAGACGAGAACGCCGTCGTCGTTCACCAGTGCCGCGCTGGCAATAGCGGAGGTGTCCAGGGAGAGAATCAGCACCGCTCCATTCTAGCCGTGGGCTCAGCCGAGCTGGATCCGCTGGCCCTCCCAGCGGGGTCCAAAGGCTTCGATCTGCAGGGTGCGTGGTTCGTCGTCGTCGGCTTCAAAATCCGGTAACTCGCCGCCCGTGGGGCGCGCCAGGTGGATATGGAGTCTGTTGGGCGAGAGGTGCTCGGCGCGTCCTTCCCCCCATTCGATGACGGTAACGGAGGTATCGAGGGTGGATTCGAGGTCCAGGTCATCGATCTCGCCTGCACTTGTGAGCCGGTACGCGTCAACATGAACCAGTTGCGGCCCGTCGGTGATCGAGGGGTGGATGCGCACCAGCACGAAAGTTGGCGAAATGATGCCGCTGCGCACGCCCAGACCAACGCCGAGCCCCTGGGTGAAGGTGGTCTTCCCGGCCCCCAGTTCGCCGGTGAGCAGCAGTACATCTCCCGCAGCGAGAGTACGTCCGATCTCGGCCGCAGTAGCACGCGTCAGCTCGACGTCGGCAGTGACCAGTTCAGCCGTCCACACCGGGGAACTCATTCGGTTTCACCCACGTAGATCCGCGGCACACGGGACCCGATTCGGGTCACAATCTCGTAGTTGATGGTGTTGGCGGCCTCTGCCCAGTCATCGGCTCCAGGATCATCCGGGCCTCCGCCGAAGAGCACGGCGTCATGCCCAAGAACGGACTTTTCCGTATCGGCGATGCCGTTGGTCTTTAGGTCGACCACCAGTTGGTCCATCGCAATACGCCCGCTCACCTGGTAGCGCTTCCCGTCGATGGCCACCGGTCCGCCGTCGGACGCCCTGGGCACACCGTCCGCGTATCCGAGCGGCACCAGTGCCAGAGTGGTGGGTTCAGTTGTTGTGTAGCGCAACCCGTAGGAAACCCCCTGTCCAGCGGGAACTTCCTTGCAGCCTGCGACCGTGGCTTTCAGGGTCATGGCCGGGCGAAGTCCCAGTTCAGCCGATTTCTGTCCGGCGAATGGTGAGAGCCCAAAGATGCCGGCGCCCACTCTCACGAGGTCAAAGTGTGAGTCCGGCCGCGATAGGGTGGCCGGAGTGTTGGCCATATGACGCACCTCCACATCCACTCCAGCATCCTCAGCGACAGCAACCGCCTCCCGGAAGCGTTCAATCTGAGAATCCGTTTCCTCCCGTTCAGGCTCATCGGCCACCGCGAAGTGCGAGAAGATTCCAACCACCCGCAGAAGGCCTTCCTCCTGATGTTCCATGGCACTGCTGACCAGTGCTTCCCACTTCTCCGGCGGGCACCCATTGCGGCCCAGCCCGGTATCGATCTTCAGGTGAACCCGTGCGGGACGTTCCAGTTCACGGGCCGCAGCAACAACGTGATCCAATTCCCATCCCGAGACACCGATGTCCACGCCTGCCTCGACAGCCGCTGGGAACGGGCTCGACGGCGTGTGCAACCAGGCCAGCACGGGCGCGTCAATGCCGGCGGCCCTGAGCTCCAGCGCCTCGGAGAGGTGGGCGACCCCCAACCACGCAGCACCGGCCTCCACAGCGGCGCGAGCGCACTGGATCGCCCCGTGACCGTAGCCGTCAGCCTTGACGACGGCCATGACTCTGGCTGGGTGGGCGATGTCGACGAAATGCCGTACGTTGTGCCGCAGGGCGTCGAGATCGATGATGGCCTGACGTTCATAGCCGGCTGACGGGGAGATAGTCACCTCCCTATTGTTTCACCGCTTGAGGCCGCGGCCGGGACCGGCGTCGGAATAGCGGGCCACCGTGGCCGAGGCGCGCCGTGCTGCCTCGCGCGGCACGCCGGCAAGAATGTCCTCCAGAAAGCTGTAGCGACGCAGCCATTGACGCCGGATCTTATCGCCACCCCGGTTCGCTGCTGTCCACCAGTCGGCAATGTCGCCCCAACCCGGTGCGGCCAGGGAACCGCCCACTTCCTGGACGGACAATGCTGCACACAGATTGGCAAAGGCAAGCCTGTCCGCCAATTTCCACCCGGCGAGATCTCCCATGATGAACGCGGCCGTGAAGCAGTCTCCGGCACCCGTGGGGTCGTAGGCGTTGACCGGCAGCGTGGGAACCCATTCCTCCTCTCCAGTGACAGAGTCGACGGCCATAGCGCCCTGATGCCCAAGCGTCACGACGGCAACGGGAACCTTATCTGCGAGCGCGTAGAGCGCGCGCCACGGATCGTCGGTGCGGGTGTATGCCATGGCTTCGGCGCTGTTGGGCATGAAAGCGTGAAATCGGTCCAGCGAGTCCAGAGATGCCTGCGGCCACGTTTCGGTGGAGTCCCAGCCCACGCTGCCGAACAGTTTGGTTCCGGCCGTGTGCAAGTCCAGCGAGCACTGATCAGGTTCAGGTACGACGTCTGCTACAGCGGCCTGGCAGCGCGGCGGGCGTCCCAGGAGGCGGGCGACCGGCACGGGCGAGGGGTGCCCGTGGCTGACCATGGAGCGGTCCTGGTGCACTGACATGGACACCGTCACCGGCGAATGCCAACCCTCGAATTTCCGGGAGTGTGAGAGATCAACGTGCTCCTGGTTTTCCAGAATGTCCCAGTTGAAGTCTCCGTACGCGTCGTCGCCAAAGGCCGAGGCAAGCGAGGTCCGCAGTCCGAGCCTGCTCGCTGCTATGGCTTGGTTGGCGATGCCGCCGGGGCTGGACCCCATGCCCCCGGCCCACGTTTCCGTGCCGGGCGCGGGAAGTGAGTCGAGGCCGGTGAAGATGATGTCCAGCGATACGGATCCGGTCAGCAGCAGGTCGAAGTCGAATGTGGTGTCCTCGCGTGAGGCCGCGAGTGGGTCAAAACGGTGCGGGCTTGCCATATACGGCACAATACTCTGCATGAAGCTCTCCATTCTTGGCGGCGGCGGCTTTCGCGTTCCGCTGGTGTTCCGCGCGCTCTCTTCCGGACGTTTTGCCGGACTGATTACCGACGTCGCGCTGTTCGATTCGGATCCGCGGCGATTAGCTGCCATGGAACGGGTGTTGGCCAGTATGCCGGTGCCCGACTCCGGTTCCACACCTACCGTGAGCACGTGTGCGGATGCGCGGACAGCCCTGGACGGCACGGATATGGTGTTTGCTGCCATCCGAGCGGGTTCGACGGCGGGCCGGGTGTTGGATGAGCGTATTGCGATGAAGCACGGGTTGCTGGGCCAGGAGACCACTGGCGTTGGGGGCATTGCGTATGCGTTACGGTCGATTCCGCAGATGCTGGCGCTGGGCCGGGACATTGCGGACGTTGCTCCGGGCGCGTGGTTGATCAACTTCACGAACCCGGCGGGCATGGTGACGGAGGCGTTGCAACCACTGCTGGGTGAGCGGGTCATTGGTATCTGCGATTCGCCTATTTCGTTGGTGCGGCGGGCCGCGTTGGCCGCGGGTGTTCCTCTGGAGGAGGGCTCCCTTTCTGGTGTGGATTACGTGGGGCTGAACCACCTGGGCTGGCTACGCGGATTGACGCACGACGGCAAAGATCATCTGCCTGCCCTGCTAGCTGATCCCGCGCGGCTGGCAACTTTTGAAGAAGGACGCATTTTTGGGCCGGACCTGCCCCGGATGCTCGGCTGTCTTCCCAATGAGTACCTTTTCTATTACTACTTTCAGCGCGAGGCAACTCTGGCCATGGCCGGTGCCCGGCAAACGCGCGGGGAGTTCATCGACGTCCAGCAACGCTATTTGTATGAGGAGCTGTTGACACCGGGTGAGCGCACTCCGTGGCAACTCTGGGACGCAGCCCGGCGCTCGCGCGAGGAAGGCTATCTTGCCGAGGCCAGGACCGACGGGGAGGACCGGGACGAAACCGATCTGCTGGGCGGCGGCTACGAACGAGTGGCCCTGTCCGCCATGGAATCGCTGCTGACGGGTAAACCCGCGGAGCTGATCCTCAATGTGCGCAACGGCGGCTTGCTCGCTCAGTTGCCTGCTGACGCCGTCGTCGAACTGCCATCACGGATCGACGGCTCGGGGGCAACCCCGCTTCCGACGACGGCTCCCACACTGCACCAGCAGGGGCTCATGAGCGCCATGAAAGCGGTGGAGCAGCTCGTGGTCCGGGCTGCAGTGACAGGCGACTACGCGGCTGCCCGTGAAGCGATCGCCATCCACCCGCTCGTGGATTCGTTCCATTCAGCGGGCGCGGTTCTCGCTGAATACCAGACATCTCACCAGGAACTGGCCTATTTGCGCTGAAGTGTCCCGCGCCGTTACAGCACGACGGCGGCGCTGTGAGCTGGCAGGTTCAGTTTCCCTGCCCCATCCAGCACTGTGCCCTGGTTCGTGGCCAGACGAATCTGGCCGTTACCCACATCCAGTTCTCTCGTGGTGTCGCCGAGGTTCAGGACAATCGTTGCTTCTCCCCTGCGCATGATCAACCAGCGCTCGTTTTCACTGCAATCCACCGCGACGTCGGCGAAGCTCAGCTGCCCTTCGTGGGAGAGCTCCTTCCGCAGGGCGATCAGTTCCCGGTACAGCTTCAGCAGGTCCGTGTGGCCGGTTGCCTCTGCCTCCGACCAATCCAGCTTGGAGTTCAGGAACGTGGATTCCTCCTGCGGGTTGGGCACCTGCTCCGGGTCCCAGCCCATCCGCTCGAACTCAGCCAGACGCCCCTCCGCGGTGGCGGTTCCGAGCTCCGGCTCCGGGTGACTCGTGAAGAACTGCCACGGCGTGCTCGCCCCGAATTCCTCGCCCATGAACAGCATCGGCGTGCTGGGCGAGAGAATATTGACGACGGCGGCAATCGCCAGCTGCCCCTGGTTCAGGGAACCTGTGAGACGGTCGCCGGCTGCCCGATTTCCAATCTGGTCATGATTTTGAGTGCAGACCACGAGCTGGTGGGGTTGGACTCGTTCGGCGTCGATGGGACGACCATGATGGCGTTCACGGAACGATGAGTACGTGCCGTTGTGAAAGAACCCCTGCGTCAGGACTTTAGCCAGGGCCCCCACTGAGTCGAAATCCGCATAGTAACCTTCGGTTTCGCCGGTCAGGTTTACATGCACGGCGTGGTGGAAATCGTCGCTCCACTGCCCTGCCAACCCGTAGCCGTTGACGTCCCGTGACTCAATGAGCCGGGGGTTGTTGAGGTCGGACTCCGCTATGAGGATGAGGTTCTTGCCCAGTTCTTCTGCACACTCATCGGTCGCGCTGCCAAGTTCTTCGAGCACATGCACGGCGCGCTCATCGTGCAGGGCGTGGACCGCGTCCAGACGCAGCCCATCCACGTGAAAGTCGCGAAACCACATCAGGGCGTTGTCGATAATGTACCGACGGACCTCGTCGGAGCCTGGCCCGTCTAAGTTCAGGGAGTCACCCCACGTGTTCGCTTTCCCTTCGGTGAGGTAGGGACCAAAGCGGGGCAGGTAGTTGCCGCTTGGGCCCAGGTGGTTGTAGACAACGTCTTGGATGACACCGATTCCGTGGCGGTGGGCCGCGTCCACGAACCGGCGGTAAGCCTCGGGACCGCCATAGGTTTCCTGTACCGCGTACCAGAGGACGCCGTCGTATCCCCAGTTGTGAGTCCCGTTGAAGGCATTGACGGGCAGCAGTTCAACGAAGTCGACGCCGAGGTTGGCCAGGTAGTCCAGCTTTTCTGCGGCCGCATCGAGGGTGCCCTCGGGCGTGAAAGTGCCGATATGCAGCTCGTAGATGACGCCCTCCCCCAGTGCTGGCGGGCTCCATCCGTTGTCCTGCCACGAGTGGCTGGAGGGGTCATCGGTGCGGGACAGGCCGTGCACGCCGTCGGGCTGTCTGCGCGAACGCGGATCGGGCAACACCGGCTCGGCACGGTCGAGGAGATAGCCGTAGTCGACGTCCTCTCCCTCCACAGCGACGTCTTCCGGTGGTGTCCACCATCCGTCGTCGCCGGCCGTCATGGAGTGTGTCTCGCCGTTGATCCGCAGCTGCATGGTGTGTGCCATCGGGGCCCAGACCGCAAATTGTTCTCTCATGCCGTCTCCTCCCGTTCGCGTGTCAACAGAGCCACCGGGTAAGTGGCCAGCAGATCCGCCACCCGCACCACGCCGCTGGTAAAGACCGTATCGGTGAAAGCGTCGCGATAGTGACCCTCCGGCAGCATCACTTCGGTGTTCTTCCACCCGCCTCGCTTTTCCAGGCCGACCGGTAACCGGGTGGCCAGTGTGATGGCGCCGCCGCTGTCGTAGGCGATGAGGTGATCCGATGCCGGTCCGGATCCCGCCAAC
This sequence comes from Arthrobacter roseus, assembly GCF_016907875.1. Taxonomy (NCBI): domain Bacteria; kingdom Bacillati; phylum Actinomycetota; class Actinomycetes; order Micrococcales; family Micrococcaceae; genus Arthrobacter; species Arthrobacter roseus. Next base: position 2,584,691 of record NZ_JAFBCU010000001.1, read on the forward strand.
GACGTATAAGCATTGAACAACTCCGGGTTTCCACACCGCGCCCGAAGAGTTCGGCTGACTATCCGCAACTTTGCTGCACCCGTTTCATCGACCGGCGGGGGCCCCTGTTGATCCTGATCCTGATCCTGCAGGAGTTTTTTGCGGAGCTCAAAGTCGACCGGACGCCGGTTGTCGGGGTCCACCAGCGAGTAATCCCACAGCTCTGTGCCCTGGTAGACGTCGGGGATGCCGGGCATGGTGAGCTGCACCAGCTTCGAGGACAGGGAGTTACTCCAGCCCGCCGCCCTGATGTGCTCGACGCACCGCTCCACGATGTCCCCGACCTGCTCGTCGTCGAATGCGGCGTCCACCATCGCGTGGAGCTGTTCCTCAAACTCCACGTTTGGCTCCGTCCACGTGGTCGACGACGACGCCTCCCGGGACGCCTTTTCGGCGTAGGCGTGCAGCCTGTCGCGGGACGCCGGCCATACGCCAATAAACGACTGCCACAGCAGGTTCGCCAGCTCGCCGTCTGCCAGCGGTGCGGCATCCGCCAGTTCGTTCACGGTATGACCCCAGAACTCGGGCACCTCGGAGAGCACGCTGATGCGGGCACGTACGTCTTCGCTGCGCTTTGTATCGTGGGTAGACAGGGTGGTCATGGCGAGGGACCGGGTTGCGAGCCTATCCAGCATCTCGGTGTGGAATTGATCGAGCGAGATCGAGAAAAGCGACGGATCTGCGCCCACCTCGTTCAGAGACACCAGACGGTCATAGCGGTAGAACGCGGTGTCCTCGACGCCCTTGGCCATGACCATCCCACTGGTCTGCTGGAACCTCACTGCGAGCGCCTTGGTCTCGCCATCGATGTCTTCCAGGAGCGGCTGCAGAGTGTCGATGGTCCCGGATAAATCAGGACGACGCCGGTGTGCCTCCTTCACTGCGTGGAGTAGGTATTCCCGTCCGAATGGCAGATACGTTCGGTACACGGGAAGGCAGGCCGTGAGCTCTGCGAAAGCGTCCACTGCGTCATCGAACGTTATTCCTACTGACACCGGGACGAGCCGGGCCAACCGGCGCATTTCAGAGCCCAGGATGGTGTCCGCGATGTGCCGTTTGGTGCCGTGGATCAGGTCCGGGTAGTCCGGTTTCGCGATGGTAGTGCGCGAAGCTGAAATGCGTTCCAGCTCCGGCTGTCCCTGCGGGTCCACGAACAGGCGATTCACCATGGCCAAGGCGTCGTAGCCGCTGGTGCCGGCGCAGTGCCACGAGGGCGGCAATTCCTCGCCGGGTTCCAGGATCTTCTCCACCAAGACATAGGTGCCGTCTGTCTGCTCGGCCAGTCGTTCCAGATACGCGCCGGGCAGCGCGAGGCCGTCCGGGTGATCAATGCGCAGACCGTCCACAAGCCCCTCGCGTATCCACCGCACGGGTTCGGCATGGGCGGCATCGAAAACGTCCGGATCTTCAACGCGCAGTCCAGCGAGCGTATTGACGGCGAAGAATCTGCGGTAATTCAGGTCTGTGTCCGCGCGGCGCCAACTGACCAATTCATAGTTCTGCCGGGCATGGACCTCCGCCGGCTGGCCGCCGCCCGTTCCTTCGGCAACCGGGAAGCGGTGATCGTAGTAGCGCAGTTCCAGGCTGTGAGGCCCATCAACAAGTTCAAGCGGGGCCTCGTCCGCTCTATCCTCACCGAGCACAGGCAACAGGATGCGCCCGTCGCCCGCCGCCCAATCGACGTCGAAATAGGACGCATACTCTGATTCCTGCCCTTCGCTCAGCAGCGACCACCACCACGGGTTCTGTGCTGGCGTGGCAACGCCTAGGTGGTTGGGAACAATATCCACCAGAACACCCATACCCAGTGACCGGGCTTTTCCCGAGAGCGACGCGAGCGCGGACGCCCCACCCCGCTCCGGATCAACGAGCCGCGGATCGGTGACGTCGTAACCGTGATTGGACCCTTCCTCCGCTTTCAGGATCGGCGAGAGGTACAGCCAGTCCACGCCCAGCCGGTGCAGGTATGCGGTGACGGCTTCGGCGTCTCTAAGAGTGAAGCCCTCGTGGAGCTGGAGCCGGTAGGTGGAGGCAGGCGTCTTCACAGTTGCTCCTGCAGAACCACCATGGACTTTGCCTCAACCACCAAGACGGATTCAGGCTCAATCGTGGTGTCTTCGCCAGCATGGGCCGCGGCTGTGACTGAGCCGGCGTCGTCGTCCGCTGTATTGACGGCGACCGTCCAGTTGGGCGCGTAGTCAGCGGTTGGAATGGTGAACTCCACCGGCTGATCGTCCGCGTTGAACAGCAGGAGGAAGCTGTCGTCGACAATGCGCTGACCGCGAGCGTCCCGTCCGCTAATGCCCCGGCCGTTGAGGAATACGCCAATCGAACGGCTAAGCCCTGTGTCCCAGTCTTCATCAGCCATGATGCTGCCATCCACACTCAACCACTCAATGTCCGAGAGTGCTTCCACCCCGCCGCGCTTGGCGGGACGACCGTTGAAGAACCGGCGGCGGCGGAATGTAGGGTGCTCAGTTCTTAGTGAATTGATGGCTGCTGTGAACTCGAGTAGCGGCTCGTCCACGTTGTCCCAGTTGATCCAGCTCAGCTCAGAGTCCTGGCAATAGGAGTTGTTGTTTCCGTTCTGGGTACGTCCGAGTTCATCACCGTGACTGAGCATCGGCACACCCTGAGACAACAGCAGCGTGGCTATGAAGTTTCGTTGCTGGCGTGAACGCAGCTTCTGGATCTCTTCGTCGTCGGTGGGGCCCTCCACTCCGGAGTTCCACGACCGGTTGTGGGACTCGCCGTCATTATTGTCTTCCCCGTTGGCCTCGTTGTGTTTCTCGTTGTAAGAGACGAGGTCCTTGAGGGTGAATCCATCGTGGGCAGTGACAAAGTTGATGGATGCCACGGGCCGCCTGGCCGAGTCCTCGTAGAGATCAGCGGAACCAGTGAGGCGTGATGCGAATTCACCCAGCGTTGAGGGCTCTCCCCGCCAGAAGTCGCGCACCGTGTCCCGGTACATTCCGTTCCACTCCGTCCACAGCGGCGGGAAGTTACCCACTTGGTAGCCGCCAGGACCGACGTCCCAGGGCTCGGCGATGAGCTTGACCTGTGAGACCACCGGGTCCTGCTGGACCAGTTCAAAGAAGGTGGATAGACGATCGACGTCGTAGAACTCGCGGGCTAGCGTGGACGCGAGGTCGAAGCGGAACCCGTCCACGTGCATTTCCGTCACCCAGTAGCGCAGCGAGTCCATCAGTAGTTGCAGGGAGTGCGGGTGCCGGACGTTCAGCGAGTTTCCGGTGCCGGTGTAGTCCATGTAGTACTGCTTGTCATCCTCCACGAGCCGGTAGTAGGCGGCGTTGTCGATGCCTCGGAATGACAGGGTGGGGCCCATATGGTTGCCCTCCGCCGTGTGGTTGTACACGACGTCCAGAATGACCTCAATGCCTGCCAGGTGCATGGCCTTGACCATGGCTTTGAATTCTTGCACCTGCTGGCCTTCATCCCCGTTGGCCGCGTAGGTGTTCTGCGGTGAGAAGAACCCGATGGTGTTGTAGCCCCAGTAATTGGACAGCCCCTTGTCCTGCAGAGTGCTGTCGTTCACGAACTGGTGGACCGGCATAAGCTCGAGCGCGGTGACCCCGAGCTTCTTCAGATGCTCGACGACGGACGGATGCGCTACCGCCGCGTAGGTGCCGCGCTGTTCCGCCGGAATATCGGGATGCATGGCGGTCAGGCCCTTCACATGGGCCTCGTAGATGACGCTCTCGTGGTACGGAACCCGCGGCTTGCGGTCCCCGTCCCAGTCAAAGAACGGGTTAATCACCACACCGAGCATGGTGTGCCCGGCGGAGTCATCATTGTTGACCGAGTCTTCATCGCCGAAGTTGTAGCTGAACAGTGACTGGTCCCAGTCCATCTCGCCACTCACGGCCTTGGCGTACGGGTCTAACAACAGCTTATTGGGGTTACAGCGGTGGCCCTCTGCTGGATCCGAGGGACCGTGCACACGGTAGCCGTACTTCTGCCCGGGAAGCACCTGCGGAAGATAGGCGTGCCACACGTAACCGTCCACCTCACGCAGAACAATACGTTCCTCGGAGTTGTCTTCCCCGATGAGGCATAGCTCTACCTTGTCTGCCACTTCGCTGAACAGCGCAAAGTTGGTGCCACTGCCATCGTAGGTGGCCCCTAGCGGGTAGGCGTCGCCAGGCCATGTCTCCCTGCTGCTGCCCTGCTGCGATGGATCCGAAACTGCCATGTGTTGCTCCTGGTCTCGTGAGGTGATTCGCGTGATCGTGGTAGTAACAGGGTTCAGTCTAGAACCGTGCCCTGACATTTTGGGGTAGCCGGGAAAGTACCGTCCGAACATACTGCGGAAGGCCCGACGACGAGAGCGGGCCGTCGTCGTCGGCCAACTGTCCTGCCATGCCATGCAGCATCGCGGCAAGCGCTGATATGACGGCCCAGCGTGCTTCATCGGGCAGGCCCAATGCCGTCGCCGGATTGGGCCCCTCGGCCATGGTGGCGGTCAGTGCTCCCAGGATTCCGGCGAGAGTGTCCCCTGTTCCAGCAGTGGCCAGCCAGGGCGTGGAGTTTGACTGGCTGAACGTGGTTCCTGCGGGACAGGCGACGACGGTGGCGTGGCCTTTCAGCAGCACCGTGGCTCCCGTGATCTTGGCAGCCTCCCGTGCGTATTTCAGCGGCGACATCTTTATCTCATCTGCTGTGACGTCTTGGCCGAGCTGCTCAAAAATACCCGAGAGCTCGCCCGCGTGTGGGGTGAGGATGACGGCGTCGTGCAGCGGGTACTGAAGGGCCTTCAGGGCGCTCGCGTCAGCCACAACGGGCAACCCGGACCCGACGGCATCCCGGGCTCGCTGCACCTGCTGCGAGTCCTCGCCAATCCCTGGGCCCACCAGCCACGCCTGAACGTGTTCATCGGCTATGTCACCGGAGCTGCAGACCACTTCCGGGTGGAGCAGGTTGATCTTGTCACTGACCGCGTCTGGCCCCAGATAACGGACCATTCCGACGCCGGTGGCAAGGGCGCCCCCGCAGGACAGCAGGGCTGCACCCGGGTATTGCGGAGAACCTGCGCTGATACCCAGGACGCCGCGGCTGTATTTGTGGTCCGTTGGTCCCGGAACCGGGTAGAGAGCCGCGAGGTCACCGAGTTCCAGCCTGTAGACGTCGGCTTCGTTCACGTCGAAGGGGACGCCGATGTCGACGACGTCGAGTGTGCCTGCGGCGAGCGCGCCGGGACCGGCCATGAGACCAGATTTTGCTGCGCCAAAGGTGGTCGTCGCTTTCGCCTGAAGGACTGGCCCCTCTACCTCGCCCGTTGAGGGATCGACACCGCTGGGTAGGTCGCAGGCGAGCACTTCAATCGCGTGGCAGTTCAATGCTTCGACGAAGCCGCGTGCTGGTTCGCGGAGTCCGCCGTGGGCACCGATTCCGAGGATCCCATCGATGACCAGCGCCGCTTCCAGACAGGCTCTGACTGCTCTGGTGTGGGTGGAGTCGTCGCCCTGGAGCCGGATGACAGTGCCGCCCGAGCGTTGAAACTCGGCCAGCCCTGATTCGTGGACACGCTCCGAGGTGAGGATGGCGGTGGTCTGAATTCCGCGCCGGCTGAGGAGGGCTCCCGCGTACAGTGCATCTCCCCCGTTGTTGCCACTGCCCACGATGATCGCGGCTCTGGCACCGTAGATTCCGCCATGTCCGGCAATCAGCTCGACAGCCTTCGCGTACAGTCCATGGGCGGCCCGGCGCATGAGTTGCCCGTCTGGGCCTGCTGCCAGCAGTGGCGCCTCTGCGGCACGTACCTGTTCGGCGGTATACGCGGCGATCATAAATAAGCATCCTTCCCATCGGGGGGGCTGGATACCTATCGTAAGGGCATCATCTATGTGAGAGAGAAACCTGATTAGCCTTCAGCGATAACCATGGCCGTTGCTACGTCGCCGTCGTGGCTCAGGGACAGATGCCAGCGACGGACGCCCTTGGCCTCAGCGACGGCTTGAACCGTGCCCTGCACCTCGATGGTGGGGACACCGTGTTCGTCGGCGCCAACCTGGCAGTCCTGCCAGTTCATGCCCGCTGGCGCGCCGAGAGCCTTGGCTACGGCTTCCTTCGCGGCGAAACGTGCCGCGAGCGAGCGAAGATTCAGGTTCCGCTCGGCGGGAACAAACAACCTGTCCCGGAGCGAGGGTGTGCGCTCCAACTGCCTTCCGAAGCGGGGCATGTCAACTACGTCAACACCGATTCCAACGATCATCAGCTGTCCTGTCTGCTCGAGTTGGCTATTCCACCGTCACGGATTTTGCGAGGTTACGCGGCTGGTCGACGTCGAGCCCCTTGGCTGTCGCCAGAGCGCACGCGAAGATCTGCAGAGGAACAGTGGTCAGCAACGGCGCCAACAGCGGAGGTGTCTCCGGAATGTAGAAAATGTGCTCGGCGTAGTCGCGGACAGATTCGTCGCCTTCCTCGGCGATCACGATGGTCTTGGCACCACGGGCACGGATTTCCTGGATATTGGAAACCACCTTCGCATGGAGCGAATCGCGGCCTCGTCGGGAAGGCACGACGACGAAGACCGGCTGCCCCTCCTCAATCAGAGCGATCGGCCCGTGCTTGAGCTCGCCTGCGGCAAACCCTTCAGCGTGAATGTAAGCCAGCTCCTTGAGCTTCAGCGCACCTTCCATGGCCACGGGGAAGCCCACGTGACGACCAAGGAACAGGACAGACTTGGTCTGCGCCATCTCCTGAGCCAGTTGCTTCACATCCTCGGAATGATCCAGCACTTCCTGGATCTTCGCGGGAATCCGGCCAAGCTCCGTCATGATGTCCGCGATTTCACCCTGGAACTTGTTACCGCGCAACTGCGCCAGGTACAGGCCCAGCAAATAGGCGGCCGTGATCTGTGCCAGGAACGCCTTCGTTGAGGCAACAGCGATCTCCGGGCCAGCGTGCGTATACAGCACGGCATCAGATTCCCGCGGAATCGTGGACCCGTTGGTGTTACAGATGGATAGCGTCTTTGCGCCCTGTTCCTTGGCGTACCTGACAGCCATCAGAGTATCCATGGTCTCTCCGGACTGGGAGATGGACACCACCAGCGTGTTCGGGGTGACGATGGGATCGCGATAACGGAATTCGTGGCTGAGCTCCACTTCCGTCGGAATCCTGCACCAATGTTCAATGGCGTATTTGGCAACCTGCCCGGCATACGCCGAGGTACCACAGGCCAGAACGATGATCTTGTCTACGGACTTCAGCGCAGCAGGATCGATGCGGAGCTCGTCCAGCATCAACTTTCCGTCAACATCCGAGCGGCCGAGCAGTGTGTCTGCCACTGCCTCTGGCTGATCGTGGATTTCCTTCTCCATGAACGACGGGAACCCGCCCTTCTCAGCGGCGGCTGCATCCCAGTCAACGTGAAATTCCTTGCCCTCGGCCGGAACACCATCGAAATCAGTGATGGATACCGATTCCGGGGTGATCGTGACAATTTGGTCCTGGCCAAGCTCCACGGCACGACGTGTGAAGTCGATGAAACCTGAGACGTCCGAGCCCAGAAAGTTCTCGTTCTCCCCCAGCCCTATGACCAACGGCGAATTCCGGCGGGCGGCCACAACGATGTCGGGCAGATCCTGGTGAATGGCCAGCAGGGTGAATGCTCCCTCGAGCTGCCGACTCGTCAACTGCATGGCGTGCGTGAGGTGATCCACGCCGTCGTCCGCGCCGTCCCCTGATTCAACGACTCCGCGGTAAATACTGCCGAGCAGTTCCGCGGCGACCTCAGTGTCGGTTTCGGACTCGAACTCGTGACCCTCGGCCCGGAGGCGTACCTTGATTTCCGCGAAGTTCTCGATGATGCCGTTATGGATCAGCGCTAGCCTGCCCTGGTCACCAAGGTGCGGGTGCGCGTTCTGGTCTGTGGGCCCACCATGGGTTGCCCACCGTGTGTGACCTATTGCGGTCATAGAGGTAGGCAGCGGGTCAGCGTTCAACTCCGCTACGAGGTTGGCGAGTTTGCCGGACTTCTTACGTGACTCGATCGAATCCTCGCCCAGAACGGCGACGCCCGCGGAGTCATATCCGCGGTACTCCAGACGCCGCAGACCCTCCATCACAACATCGAGGGCAGTATGTCCTGCTGTCCCTGAACTTCCGGCGACAGTGCCCCCGCGACCAACGTAACCTACAATTCCACACATGGAATCCAGCCTACCGCCCCGGTCCACTCATCCTGAACAAACGCAGAGCCAGAGAATGCGATCGTTTGGGAATGTCCACCCCAGCAGGCAGACTTTGTAGAGTGAAAGAGCAGACACCGTCCTCAAACGCGTCCAACGGCGACGGCAATTTCACACCGTTCGTGGAGCTTGACCGCCACACGTGGGCGCGACTGTCCCACGAACTGGAAACCAGCCTCACCTATGAGGACATCATCCGGCTTCGTGGTCTCGGCGATCAACTGGACCTGAATGAAGTCCGTGAGGTCTATCTCCCCCTCTCCCGCCTGCTGGACTTATATATCGCGGCGGCAGGACGGCTGCATTCAGCCACTAACACGTTCCTCGGCGAGGACACCCGCCGCACTCCTTTTGTTATCGGCGTCGGCGGCTCCGTTGCTGTGGGAAAGTCGACGACGGCACGTGTGTTGCAGGAGATGCTGCGCCGTTCCCCGGAGACTCCGACCGTCGAGCTCATGACCACCGACGGCTTCCTGTACCCCAACGCGGAACTGGAACGGCGGGGCCTCATGCAGCGCAAAGGCTTCCCTGAGTCCTACGACCGACGTCGGCTGCTCCGTTTCGTCAGCGCCGTCAAGAGCGGGGCCGATGAGGTTCGCGCACCCAAGTATTCACACCTGACCTACGACATCGTGCCGGAGGGGGAGGTTGTGGTCCACCGACCCGACGTCCTCATTGTTGAGGGGCTCAACGTGCTCGCTCCCGCCCGGACGCGGGCCGATGGACGGTCGGGCCTGGCACTCAGCGACTTCTTCGACTTCTCCATCTACGTTGATGCCCGCACGTCCTATATAGAAGAGTGGTACGTCCAGCGGTTCCAGAAACTCCGTTCGGGTGCCTTCGCCAACCCTGCCTCCTATTTTCACCGATATGCGGGTCTGACAGATCAGGAAGCCACCGAAACGGCGCTGGATATCTGGCGGCGCATCAACGAACCGAACCTCCGTGAAAATGTTCTGCCAACACGCGGCCGGGCAACGCTTGTGCTGACCAAGGATGCCGATCATTCCATTCGGCGAATGCTCTTGCGCAAGACATGACGCTCCGCACCCCCCGCAGCAGAAAGCGCACACTGACGACGACGGCGCTGTCGGTGGCAATCGCCGTCGTACTGGCTGCTTGTGGAACCGGAGATAACGCTGCGGACCTCACGAGCAAAGCGGCTTTACCGGGGCCACAGCAAACCAACCCGGCGACGGCTACACCGTCGCATTCCCGTGCGACGGCGGCGCCACCGCCTTCCAGCACGGCCGTCGCTTCGGTTCTTCCCACACAAGCCGTGACTAAACCCACCCCAGCGCCGAATGCATACAGGGATCCCACCCGTCTGGATGTTGTAGTCAACAAGCAGCGGCCAGTTAAACCGCTGAACTTTGTTCCTTCGGCGTTAACGCTGCCGCAGGTGAATCTGGCCACAGCCCCGGGGGCCGCGAAAATGCAGGCCGATGCTGCAGCCGCACTGGAGGATATGTTTGCGGCGGCTGCTGCAAACGGTATTGGGCTAACTGTCGTGAGCGGATACCGGTCCTATCAAGACCAGGCTGCAACGTATAACCATTGGGTGGCTGTTCACGGAAGCGTTCAGCGCGCCGACGGTGTCTCCGCCCGGCCCGGGTATTCGGAACACCAAACAGGGCTTGCCTTTGATGTGGGCCAGTCGGACGGGGTGTGCACCCTGTTGCCGTGTTTCCGGGACACGGCCGCGGGGCAGTGGATGGACGAGCACGCCCACCGTTACGGGTTCATCCTGCGTTATCCTCCCGGCCAAGAACAGGTCACTGGTTTTCAACCCGAATATTGGCACTTCCGGTACGTAGGGTTGGATATCAGCACGGATATGCATTCCAACGCCACACCCACTCTAGAGACGTACTTCGGTTTACCGGCCGCACCCAGCTACTAGTGAAATTTCGGGTCCGCAACCATCTCAATCACGTGGCCGTTAGTTATAAGCTTCAGGCATGTTAAAGGGATTCAAAGAATTCATGATGAAGGGCAACGTCGTAGACCTTGCCGTCGCGGTGGTTATTGGTACGGCGTTCGCAGCGGTCGTCAAGGCGCTCGTAGACAGTGTGCTGATGCCCCTGATTTCCATGTTGTTCGGAACACCGAATTTCGATGACTTTCTGGTCTTCGGCCAGGTCAAGTTCGGAGTCTTTCTGACCGCGGTTGTCACTTTCGTGCTCGTCGCCGCCGCCGTGTACTTCGTCGTGGTTCTACCGATGAATAAGATGATCGAACGCCGCAACCGTCGTCTGGGAATTGTCGAGGAGGAAGAGGCAATCGATCCGCAGATCCTGCTGCTCACTGAAATACGCGACAGCCTGCAGACCCGCCTGTAATTCGCCGTTCCCAAAGACCCGTCCCCCGATCATAGGGGCGGGCCTGCCAATCGCAACCCCTGTCCTAGGGCTTCACGCGACTCGACCATAAGGAAGGAACACGACATTGAGCAGTAGAGCTGCATGGAGAACGCTGTTTTTGACTTCACTAGTCGTTCTTGCCGTTGCAGGCTGTACAGGGATGGACACTCCTTCTATGGAAAGTGACAGAGCGACGGCGCCTATGGTCACGGCCAGCCCTGATTCGCTCACTCCGGTGGCTGATGTGAAGATCCAGGTGCCCGAAGATGAAGACGTGCTCGGATCCCTTGAGAACCAGAAGGGCATCGGCAGTATCGGACCATTGGAGGTCACAAAGCCGTCGCTGGTTATATTTGCCGCCTGTGCAGGACAAGGCCACGTCTCCGTGGGCATTCCGGGCGTAGGATCATTTCCGCTGAAGTGCGATTCCAACGCCAGTGGGGTGCGCAATGAGTTTGACGTTGGCCATGTAAGTGGTCCGATCACCGTGAAAATCGCGGGGATGGGCGAACAACGATGGGCAGTGACGGTAGCCCAGGCGGAACCAACCGGATACTAACTATTCCGGCGCTCGAATGGGCAAAGAGGCTGATCTTTCGCCGCGTCCGTCGTTCCGGCGCACCGAAAGTGCAGGTCAGGGGCCCCGCGCTGAGATAGGAGCCCTTTACCTGCACGAAAGGCGACGCTTAGGCGGTGCTCGCTAGGGTCAGATGCGAGCGAACGGCGCCAGCCAACTGATCGGCGAGCCGCTCAGCGGTCACCATGTCCTCAGCCTCAACCATGACGCGTACAACAGCTTCCGTACCCGACGGGCGCAACAAAACGCGCCCGGTTTCTCCAAGTTCACCCTGAGCAGCCATGACGGCATTCTTTACGCCCTCATGGGTGCTCACTGCTGTCTTGTCCACGTCCTTGACGTTGATGAGTACCTGGGGCAGTCGGGTCATGATGCTCGCGAGCTGCTTGAGCGACCGCCCGGTCTTGGCTACCTGGGCGGCGAGCTGAAGTCCCGTAAGGACGCCGTCGCCCGTAGTGGCATGATCGGCAATGATGACGTGGCCCGATTGCTCACCGCCGAGGCTGTAGCTGCCCTTGCGCATGGCCTCGAGAACGTAGCGATCCCCCACCCCGGTTTCCCGGACGCTAATGCCGGCCTCACGGAGAGCAAGTTTGAGTCCCAGATTGCTCATGACAGTGGCGACGAGGGTGTTGTCCTTCAACCGGTCCGCCGCGTTCATGGCGACCGCGAGGATCGCCATGATCTCGTCGCCATCGACAACGGTGCCCTCATGGTCAACGGCGAGGCAGCGGTCGGCGTCGCCGTCGTGGGCGATGCCGAGATCCGCGTTGTTCGCCAAGACAGTCTCCTGGAGTTTTTCCAGGTAGGTGGATCCGCAGCCATCGTTGATGTTGAGGCCGTCCGGGTCCGCGCCGATGACTATGATGTCCGCGCCAGCAGCGGCGAATACTTCCGGGGAACAGCCGCTCGCGGCACCGTTAGCGCAGTCGAGGACAATTTTCAGGCCATCAAGGCGGTGCGGGAGAGTCTGCAACAGGTGAAGCACGTAGCGGTCTTCGGCGTCTGCGAACCGCTGGATACGCCCGACATCGGCCCCCGTGGGCATGTGGGCGGGGTTCTTCAGCTGCATCTCGATAGCGTCTTCTACGGTGTCGTCGAGTTTCTGTCCACCACGGGCGAGGAACTTGATGCCGTTGTCCGGCGCCGCATTGTGGGAGGCCGAGATCATGACGCCGAAGTCGGCTTTGAGGTCCGCTACCAGGAAAGCCGCCGCGGGGGTGGGGAGGACACCGGCGTCGTAAACGTCAATACCAGAACTGGCAAGTCCAGCTTCGACCGCAGCGCCTATGAATCCGCCGCTGATACGGGGGTCGCGTGCAATGACGGCGGTGGGGCGCTTACCGTCTTCCACAGTGTTGTGTCCAAGGACGACGGCAGCAGCTTGTGCGAGCTGTAGTGACAGCTCGGCCGTGATCAATCCGTTTGCCAATCCTCGGACCCCATCGGTCCCAAACAATCTACTCATCGTTTTACATCCTAAGCGACGTCCGCCGGTTTTCCTGTGAAGCTGGTGTTCCCACGGACTTTCTGGTCTCTAACCGCAAAAGCCCGCCCGGTAAGCCGGACGGGCTTTTGCGTTGGTGAAGCTTAGCGCGTGAAGATTAGCGCTTGGAGTACTGAGGCGCCTTGCGGGCCTTCTTGAGACCAGCCTTCTTGCGCTCGATGATGCGGGCGTCGCGGGTCAGGAACCCTGCCTTCTTCAGCGTGGGGCGGTTGTTGTCGCGGTCGATCTCGTTCAGTGAACGGGCGATACCGAGACGCAATGCACCAGCCTGGCCGGAGGGGCCGCCACCGCTGATCCGGGCGATGACGTCATAGGCGCCGTCGAGGTCCAGAATGCGGAACGGGTCATTTACTTCCTGCTGGTGCAGCTTGTTCGGGAAGTAGTTGGACAGGTCGCGACCGTTGATGGTCCATTTGCCGGTTCCCGGAAAAATCCGGACACGAGCGATGGCTTCCTTGCGGCGCCCAACAGCTGCACCGGGAACGGTCAGCGCGGGACGCTCTGTGGTTGCGGTTTCAGTTGCCGCATCCGGGGTTTCCGAGGTGTAGCTGGAAAGCTCCTCGGTGGTGTTGAGCTCTTCAGTATTCTGAGCCACGATTCTCCTTGAATAAGTTTCTAAAGCCGATGGCCGAAATTACTGAGCGACCTGGGTGATGTCGAATGACTTGGGCTGCTGCGCGGCATGCGGGTGCTCAGCACCGACATATACCTTCAGCTTGGACAGCTGCTGCGCGGCCAGGGAATTCTTGGGAAGCATGCCCTTGACTGCCTTTTCTACGGCGCGCACAGGATTCTGCTCCAGGAGCTCCGCGTAGGACATTGATGAAAGACCACCGGGGAAACCCGAGTGGCGGTAGGCACGCTTCTGTTCCAGCTTGGCGCCGGTCAGCGCAACCTTGTCAGCGTTGAGGATGATGACGAAATCGCCCATGTCCATATGAGGAGCAAAGGTCGGCTTGTGCTTTCCGCGCAGCAGTGTTGCGGTCTGGCTGGCAAGACGACCCAGGACAACGTCTGTGGCGTCAATGACGTGCCACTGGCGGTTGATGTCGCCGGGCTTCGGGGTGTACGTACGCACGGTTTTTGCCTTTTCTTGTTCTGGTGGCGCCAAACACAACGGACTTTCGCAGTGCGATGAGTTAACGCGTTTCTCTATGCGCTACCGGAGATCCAGGTGAGGACTGAACATAACCAGTGGTCCCGGTGTTTCCCGGCCGGCCTGTAGGGCTTGATGAGGCTCTGCAACGGAGCCACCCTAGGCGCGGACGTATCGGGATAGGACACGCACAACGACTATCAACAATAACTCGGCGGAGCACCCGTGGTCAAAACGACGCGCGAGCTGACCCCTACAGTTTCAGAAGGGCCCGCGCCGCAGCCCCGGTACTTGCCGCATAGCGGCCCCCGAACAGGATTGCGTGAACCATCAGCGGGTAGAGCTGGTGCAGCGGTATCCGATCCCGCCAACCGGCCTGTAGCCCATGTACCTGCTCATAACCCTCCACAATGCGGTCTAAGAATGGGCAGCCGAAGAGCGCCAGAAATGCCAAGTCCGTCTCTCGATGACCACCGTGCGCAGCGGAATCAATCAGCGTAGCGCCACCACTGGTCCACATGAGATTCCCGTTCCAGAGGTCGCCGTGTATCCGGGCCGGTGAGTCGCCGTCGTCGAAATCGCCATTGAGAAGACGATTGTTGACAGCCTCGATAAGACGGCGCGTTTGTTCACTGAACGCATGCGCCGCGCGCGGCAGTTCGAGCAACGGCTGCAGCCGGGCCTCCGCGTAGAACGCGCCCCACGCAGGTTCTTCTGCGTAAGCCATCGGCAGCGGATCACCCGTGGGCCCAAAGTAGCCCGGTCCCGTCCAGCCCTCGGGCGGCGATCCGAATGCTGGAGCGCCGGCGTCGTGCGTTCGTGCCAGACCCGCACCAAACTCAAGGGCGCTCTCACGCGACGGCGCTGTCTCAGTCAGCCGGTCGAGAAGCAGGTGATTTTCACCGGCGTCGAGCACCTCAACACAGGGTGCGCCGCCGGCCGAGCCGAGCCACTGCAACCCGGCAGCCTCGCAGTGGAAAAAGCCGGTGGGTGCATCGAAGCGTTCCTTCCGGAAAGTGCGCATAGCCCCAGTCTAGGTTCTGACTTTTTTTCGTGCGGCGCACGTCACACTTCCGGCTAGGATCGAACGTGGTGCCGCGATCCGGCGCCACTCACACAGGGGGAGTACCGGTTTTTGGATTGACGCGGTTCATGCGGGCTCGGGGACGTGCCAGCGGCCGGATTCTCATCGTGATTCTGCTGACCCTCACCTTCATCACCGCGATCATCTCGGCGACTGTTGGGTACACGCAACTCGCAGCGACGCAGGCCCTCCGAGCCACGGCTGCTCAGCCCTTCTCGGCAGAGACCTTCCTCCGGGTTCACACCTCAGTACCGGACAATCCGGACGACGCCGAAGCGCAACTACAGCGCGCCGACGTCGTGATGAACGAACTGGCCCTCAGCGACGGCCTGCAACGCATCCATTCCCGATTCGGTCCAGACCTGCCGCTGGTCCCATCTGCGGGCACTGCCGTCAATCTTCCGGCGGAACTCTCCTTCGTCCCCGTGGAAATGCCAGCGCCCGACGCCGTCACGCCGGTCAACGGCTCCTGGAACAGTTTCGAAAAGTTCGAGTCCAACTCCCCCGGCCCGGTTCCCGCCGTGTTGACGGCTGCTGCGGCCACGGGGTTGGAGCTGGAAGTGGGTCAGACGTTCAGCGTGAAGGGTCCAGACTCCGCTGTCCGGCTTGAACTGGTCGCCGTCGTCGGCAGTTCACCGAGCGAAGGCCAGGAAGTAGTCCCGCTTCTGGCTGCCGCCCAGGCTGTCGCAGGCGAGGGGACAACGCACGCCGTCGCCGTTCCCGAGGGGAGCCTTGAACGCTTCACCTCGTCCCCCAAAATCCAATGGACTCTGGTACTGGACCCGGGCACGGTCAGCGCGGCAGACCTCGAGCCTCTGGCCGCTGGCCTGCCCGTCCTCAAAGACCGGATGCTGGCCGATAACGCCATCAACGACGGCGGCGTGGTCGCCACCGGAGGGCTCGCGGGTACAATCGCCACCGCCGCGGAAGCTACCCGGGCGGTTCAGTCCATCGTCCCGATCTCGATCATCATTTTGATTGCCCTGGGCCTGATCGGCGTTGTCAGACTTGCCGGTCTCCTCGCCGATTCGCGCAGCACAGAGTCACAGCTGATCGGAGCACGGGGAGCCTCGTCCAGCCAGCGCACGCTGCTCGCCGCTGCGGAAATCCTGCCCGTCGCGCTACTGGCTTCGGTTATGGGGTGGGCAATCGCCGTCGGCGTCACTCCGCTCCTGACCAGTTGGACGCTTGCTGAGACATCCCAGGCGAACCTGACCTGGGGCGGCTTTGCTGAGGTAGCCGCCTCAACATGGTTCGTCCCGCTGACCGTCCTGCTGACCGCCGTCGTCGTCTTCGCCGGGCTCACTTTCCTTCAAG
The DNA here is from genome assembly GCF_016907875.1 of Arthrobacter roseus. NCBI lineage: Bacteria > Bacillati > Actinomycetota > Actinomycetes > Micrococcales > Micrococcaceae > Arthrobacter > Arthrobacter roseus. The sequence continues at coordinate 2,600,887 of NZ_JAFBCU010000001.1, forward strand.
CCCGCCGCGACGGCGCTCCTGTCACGGCGACAGAGCGCATTGGCTCCTTCATCGTCGTGGCTGCGCTGGCCGGGGTCTGTCTGTTGAGCGTGTTCCAGTTCCTCCTGCACGGTTCACCGCTGATCGCAACGAACGACGGTCAAGAGCGAGTCAACGTGCTGGCAGCACCGGCTCCAGCCCTGCTGATCCTGCTGTTCGCGGCCGTTGCCCTGTTGATCATTGCCGCGCTGTCCCGGATGGTCGAGAAGCGGGCTGGACGCCGCCCGGGCATGCGCCTGTTTTTGGCTGCCCGGCAAGTGTCGCGGCGCATTTCGCTGTTCGTCCTACCCGTCATCGTCATCGCAGCAACGGTGGGGGGCGGCGTATTTACGGCCGCTTTCACCCACTCCGCGAAGACAGCCCAGCAGACGGCGGCGCAGCTGGTGAATGGTTCCGATATCCGCGTCCGGGACTCGGGTCCGCTGGTGCTGCACCGTGCCTCCGATCTGCTGGAAGTGCAAAAGTTCAACGAGCTGGACGGTGTCAGCACTGCCGAAGCAATCCACCAGGGGACGGCACGTGCTGGCACCGAAGATGTGACGGTGACGGCGGTCCGCGCTGAATCGCTGCCTGGACTTCTGGCCACGGATCCCAGCGTCTTCAACGCCGAGGACGCGGCCACACAGCTCTCGACGCCGGGCACGCTGGCTCCCCCGGCACTTGAGCTGAATGCCCAGACGTCGCAGGTCCGCTTCCAGCTCTCAACCACTGGCAGCCGCTCCGAAGCCGCTTACGGCCAGCGCCGGGGCAACACCAATGAATACCGGGCCACGATCACCGCCTGGCTGCAGAAGTCCGACGGCGGATTGGTTCCAGTCGACGCGGGCACCGTCAACCTCTCAGCGAGCGGCGATAAGCAGCTTCACTCGCTCGCGTTCTCTCTCCCCGACGGCGAAGGCGAGCGCGACTTCACGGCCATCGCCGCCGTCGACATCTCCGTAAAATCCACGGGAGTTCCCCTGGACTTCACGGTGCAGCTGACCAGCATTGCCACCGATGCAGGAGTGGGCACGGGCGAGAACAGGCTCGACGGCGAGCAGGACCTGACGCTGGTGGACGACGCGTTCACGGAAAGCCCTTCGGATCCTCTCGTCGATGGTGCTGGCGCAATACTGCACGCAACCAACGATCAGGGACTACCCATGTCTGCCCGGCTGATCTCCACTGCCATCAGCGATGATCCGATCCCGGTCGTGGCCACGGCCGACCTGCTGGCTGCTCTGGACCTTTCCGTCGGCGAGAACATGCCGCTGCGGGTGGGGAGCGCTAACATTCCGGCCGTCATCGCAGACAGCGTCCAGGCTCTCCCCGGGTCGGGTGCAGGCTTCGCCGTGCTCGTGGACAGAGAGGGCTACGCACACGCGTGGCTAACCCATTTGCCCGTCCCGCCGAGAGCGAACGAAGTCTGGATTGCCGCAGAACCAGAAGCCGACGTCAACAAAATCACCGATCTGGCAAGGGACCTGTCCGGTCCTGCTGCGGAGGTCACCGCCGCCACTGAATCAGCTGCCAGCCGTTTCCTGACACCCGCCACGGCGGCCCTGTGGTTGGGTGCTATCGGAGCCCTGATCATCGGTGCTGCGGCACTCGCGGCGAGCGCAGCGGCCATGGCCGCCGCCCGCCGCCCGGAGGTTTCTATCCTGCGCGCCGTGGGAGTTCAGGCCCGTGAACAAGCCAGCGGACGACGTCGGGAGCTGGCCTGGGTGGGAGCGGTTGCCCTTGTCTTTGGCGTGGTAGCCGGGTTGGGCGCTGCGTTGCTGACTGTCCCCGCGCTGGCGGGCATCACCCTGGTGGATACCGCCGTGACGTTCGCGGTTCCGTTTGGCGTCGCCGTCGTGCCCGCACTGCTGATCGTTGTGGCGCAGGCAGCTGTGTTGGCTGTTGCGGTGTGGCTGTATGGTCGCGCTGTCTACCGGCAGTCCACTGATCGTGCGTGGGTGGAGGACCTGCGGTGAAACTTTTCACTCTGCTCCACCGGCAGTTCCGTCATCACCGGGCAGCGTCCGTGCTGTTGGTGTGCATCATTGTGGTGGTCTCTGGTCTGCTGGCTGCCTGGCCGCGCGCTATCAACGCCATGTATACGAAGGATCTTCAGCAGAGCGTCGGTGAGTTGACCGCCTCGCAACGGAACGTGTCCGCGTTCGCGCCCTCGGCCATCACTGTGTCCGATGACGAGCACAGCAATCTGACGCCAGCGGATCTTGAGGAGCAACTCGCGTCCGTGCGGGCGGGATTCCCGGAACTCCTGAAGCCTTCGGTCGCGGATGCCCAATGGGTCAGTACGGCCACGGAGACCGGGATCATTGGGGACCTGCCAGACGGCGTTTACGGGATAAAGCCGTCATTCGCTATAGCCCCCGGGCTCATGGATCATGCAACACTCACCGAGGGCCGGCTTCCGGAGTCCCTGCCGTCGAAAGACCTCGGTGAGAAGCCGTTGGAGATCATCCTCTCGGCCCATGGCGCCGAGGGCGCGCGTTGGAAAGTCGGCGAAGTGCGGTCGGCGAACGTCGGTGCCCCCCAAGTCAGGACTGGTCAGGGCTTTTGGGACCCCGTCGCTGAGAGTGACGTGGTTCTCACCGGGATCTATGAAGCAAAAGATCCCTCGGCCGGGTACTGGAGCATGGCGCCAGCCCTGCTGTATCCCGGGATCATCAACGATCCCGAGCGCGGTGACCTGGTCTCTCCCACCGCCGTGATCAATGTTGGGTCCGGTGTTTCGACGTTTGCGCTCACGGGTAAAACGAGCCTGAGCGTCTGGTACAAGCTGCAGCCCAGCGCGCTGAACGCTCAAACCGCCACCGCGCTTGAGGCCCAATTACGTCAGGTCTCCGGTCAATCAACCAGCCTCGATGCGGATGCCGGGCTGTTGGGTACGCCCCTGACGTTTCGCTCGGAAACCGCTGACACCATTGCCGACGTCACCGAACGTGCCTCCACCACAAACCGCATCCTTGCTCTGCTGGCATCTGGCCCTCTCGGTGTGTGCCTGCTGACCGCGGTGATCGCTGTTCGGCTGGTGCTGGACCGACGCCGGAATGCTCTGGCCCTGGTCGCAGCCCGCGGTGCCTCCGGCTTTCAGCTGCGTGCCGCACTGATGGCCGAGGGACTGCTCCTGGGCCTTCCGGCGGCTGCCGTGGGTACAGCCGTTGCCCTGCTGCTAGTCCCAGTGCCCGTGGAGCCGTCGCAGTTCCTCTGGCCCGCGTTGACGGCGCTCACTCCGGCGGCGATCTTTGCTGGCACCAGGTTGAAGCACGACGACGGCCCGGCGTCACTTGGCAAGCGACGCTGGCGCCTCGTCGCAGAAGGAGCCGTTGTGCTGGCCGCTATCGGATCAGTAACGGCCCTGCTCAGCCGCGGTGGCTCCGGCGCCTCCACCGTGGATCCAGTGCTCAGCGCGGCGCCGCTGCTGATCGCCGTCGCAGTGTCACTGCTGGTCTTGCGCCTCTATCCATTGCCGTTGGCCTGGTGGTCGCGCCGTCAGCGCGCCTCCTCCGGGCTCCTCAGCTTCCTTGGCCCGGTACGCTCTGTGCGTTCAGCCGTTGCTGCGCTCGTTCCGCTTATGGCGCTCACCGTCGGCGTCGCCGTCGTCGTGTTCTCCGGGACCCTGCTCTCAACCTTCCACGATGGTGTGACGAAGGCCGCGCGCTACAGTGTTCCAGCGGACCTTCTGGTGGACACTGCGCCGCTGGACAACGCACAACTGGAGCAGGTGGAAGGGATCGACGGCGTCGCCGCTGTAGCCGCCCTCTCAGACTTCGTTGCGGCGTCTCCCCAGTTCGACGGCATAGAAGCGAACAGCCGCCATGTCTGGCTGGTCGACGCGGAGGCCCTGAAGGACGTCCAATCGGGCTACCCGGGAGCCATTCCCGCGTCGTTGCTGGACGAGCTCAGTAGCACCACGGAAGGGCCGCTGCCCATGATCGTCGCCAGCCAAACGGGCCTGACATCCGGTGACGAGGGCGAGATCAGGTTCTACGGTGAGGCCGATGTCGCGGTGACCGCGTCACTGGATCGCATCTCCCTCCTGGACACCAGTAACTGGGTGTTGCTAGACCGCGACGCGGTCCGCGACCGCCTCGACATCGAAGCCTTCGCAGGAAAACTGTTGATCAAGCTGGCGCCCGGAGCGGACGCGACGCAGGTCAAGGAGAGCCTCTCCGAGATCAGTGGTATCAGCGGCAGTCAGGTGACCCCCTCCGAGTATCAGGAACGCATCCTGGAATCCCCGTCGGCCAAGGGACTCCAGCTAGGGCTCTGGACGGTGGTTGCCTTCATGGGAGTGCTGTCCGCCCTGATCATTATCATGACCACGCTCGTCAACGCGCCGGGCAGAAACCGGTTGATCGCTCTCCTGCGGACACTGGGCTTCCCACCATCACGGGACCGTGGCCTCCTGCTGTGGGAACTCATTCCGCCGGCTGTCGTCGCGCTCGTGGTGGGAGCCGGCGTCGGGCTCCTACTGCCCACCATCGTGATGCAGGCCGTGGATCTGAGGATCTTCACCGGTGGTCCCCTGCCCGTCGGGTTGGCACCGGACCCGGTGCTGCTCGGACTGTTTCTGGGCGGATTTGTGCTCGTGGTACTGGGCTCGGTGGCAGCGGCCGTAGCGGTGGGACGACGACAACGCATAGCGGCAGTCCTTCGGATCGGTGAAGAGTGAGAACAGCCAATGAGAACGGAACCAGCATGAGCAGCAACCAGAGCGCACCGGACATTCTCTGCGAGGATGTGGTCCGCATCTTCCGCGGCGACGGCATTGAAGTTCAAGCCCTCCAGGGACTCAACCTACGGGTGGAGCGGGGAGAGATGATCGCCGTCGTCGGTGCCTCCGGATCCGGTAAATCCACGCTCCTGACCATCCTCTCCGGACTCGATGTGCCCTCCGCGGGCAAAGCTCACGTAGCCGGCATCGACCTGCTCAACATGACCCGAAAGCAACGGGTCCACTACCAGCGGCAAACCGTGGGTTTCATCTGGCAGCAGACCCCACGCAACCTGCTCCCCTACCTCACCGCAGCGGAAAATGTAGAACTGCCCATGGCGCTCGCTGGCCGGAAGAACACCTCCGGTCTCGTGAGCGACCTGTTGGAACTCACCGGCGTCGGCTACTGCCGGGACCGCACCCCCGCGCAGCTTTCCGGCGGTGAGCAACAGCGCGTCTCCATTGCTGTGGCGATGGCCAACGAGCCGCGCATCATCCTCGCTGACGAGCCCACCGGCGAGCTCGACGAAGCCACTTCCGCGGACGTGCTCGAAGCCATGCGCGCCGTCAACCAGGAGCTCGACGTGACCACGCTCATCGTCACGCACGATCCCACGGTGTCGGAGCACGTCCAGCGCACGGTGCAGATCCGTGACGGTCGCTGCTCCACGGAGACGTTTCGGCGTTCGGGAGTGAACGACGACGGCGATGAGCACCTGATAGCGGAGGAATTTGCAGTCATCGACAAGGTCGGAAGATTGCAGTTACCGCAGGACTTCATGTCCGCGCTCAACATGAAGGACCGCGTTCGGTTGGGTCTTGAAGATGATCATGTGCGCGTCTCGCCCCACAATTCCACGAGCAAAGCCACGAAGGACCAGCAGTGAGCCAGCCAGTTGTTACTCCCCCTCCCTCGGCGTCGAGCGCGCCTGCGCTCCGGGCAGAGTCGGTGACCCGCACCTATGGCACCGGCGAGTCTGCCGTGCATGCGTGCCGGGACGTCTCACTGACGGTGTCCGCCGGCGAACTCCTGGTGATCAAGGGCCCCTCGGGATCCGGTAAGACCACTCTGCTGAACTGCATTGGCGGGTTGGACCAGCCCGACGCCGGCCACGTCTGGTTGGGCGGGAACGAACTGACGGGCATGCGGGAACAAGACCGTGTGACACTGCGCCAGACGGAACTGGGTTTCATCTTTCAATCTTTTGGCCTGATCCCGATCCTCTCTGCGGAAGAGAATATTGAGGTGCCATTGCGGCTGGTGAACACCGATCCGCAGGACCGGGAGACGCGAGTCAATGAGTTACTGGAGCGTATGGGTCTGGCACAGCATCGGAACCAACGTCCGAGTCAGCTCTCCGGCGGGCAACAGCAGCGGGTGGGCATCGCGCGGGCCCTGGCAAACTGGCCCCGGGTACTCATTGCCGACGAGCCCACCGGGCAGTTGGACAGCAATACTGCTGCCACGATGATGGATCTCCTGGCGGAGCTGGCACACCTAGAACGGGTTGCCATGATCGTGACAACCCACGACCCTCTGCTGATGAAACGGGCTGACCGAGTGGTGGAACTACACGATGGAAATGTGATTTAAATCACACTCATTTCTTCTTACCGCAAATTTTATCGCGCGAACATTGGGGAAACCTGAGTATTCCCGGCGCGTTACATAACAGTTCAGCAGTGGGACGAGCTGAGAGTATTGCCACCGATGATAATTGCCCATACTCTTTTTTTGGCTGGGGAGCCGAACATCAACTCCGTTGAGGATTCTCAATAAAGTTGGGGGTATTTTTACGAACTCTCCTGCCGACTTTGAATCCAATCCCGTCGACCCTTCTACTCGGTCCACGCCTCATCAGGAGTTAGAAATGCTAAAAATTTACGCAACCCTGCACACCTTCATGACTACCCGCCTGACCCGCGATGAGAAGGGTGCCACGGCCGTTGAATACGGCATCATGGTTGCTCTCATCGCCGTGGCGATCATTACCGCGGTTTCCATTTTCGGCGGAGAACTCCGCGGCCTCTTCGAGGGACTATCAGGCAAGCTCACGCCAGCAGCATAGTAGCTGCGATACAGGCATTCATCTACGCCATACGTGTTGGAGGCATAGCCAGTGGGTGGAGGGGTCGGTCCCTCCACCCACTGGATTAACTGGGGAGAGAACCGTGGCCGCTAAAGGCGCACGTGCGCGGGGGTGCACACCATCCACACAATTTGAGCGGGGAGCAGCCGCCGTCGAAATGGCGTTCATCCTGCCTATCCTGCTGGCCCTGGTGATGGGGATCATCGAGTTCGGCCACGCCTACAACACACAGATTTCTCTCACGAACGCAGCCCGTGAGGGCGTCCGGGTCATGGCCATTACCCATGATCCTGACGACGCCAAGAACGCAGCAAAAGCAGCGGCTGTCTCTATACCAGGCCTCCAGACGACTGACATGGTCATCAGCCCAGCCAAATGCAGCGCCGCTGACGATGAAAAACCTCTCCAGGTCACCCTGACCATCAACTACTCTCTTGAAACGATCACCGGATTCGCCGGTCCGTTCAACCTGACCGGTAAAGGCGTCATGCTATGCGGTGGTTAAGAATCGCTCGAACCCGCAAAGTCGCCGAGCCTGAACGTGGTGGCATCAGCGTCATCACGGCACTGCTCATGGTCGTACTACTCGCCTTCGCTGCCCTGGCGATCGATGTTGGGGTGCTCTACAGCGAGCGCGCTCAGCTCCAGAGTGGTGCGGATGCCGCCGCCATCGGCATTGCGCAAAAATGCGCGGAAAATGAAGAAGACGATGACTGTTCGGAAATCACGAGCGGTTCCTCGCTCGCGAAAATTCTGGCTGACGCCAATGCCCTGGACAATGTCAGCAATGTCAGCAACGTGGAACTCAATGAAGACGCGGGCAAAGTCACCGTTACCACTGGCGCCGAGGACATCGACGGTGCACATAAGGTCTCGCTCTTCTTCGCGAACATCTTCGGTATGGCCGATGCGGAGGTCGGAGCCCAGGCCTCCGCCGCCTGGGGCAGTCCCATTGCGGGCGTGACGTCTTTCCCCCTCACATTCTCGGTCTGCCAATGGCAAGACCAACTCGACGAAGATCTGCAGATCCTGGTCACTCACGGCAAAAAAGCGGGCTCAACGTGCGATTACGGTTCCTCCGGCAGCGTGGTGCCAGGTAACTTCGGCTGGCTGGACCAAACGGACGGCTGCGGTGCGCAAGTGAACCTCAAGAATCCTCGAACCGGTGGCAACCCCGGAAATAATCCTCCAGCAGGCTGCGACGACATCCTCAACTCGTGGATCGCCGCCTACAACGCCGGAGAACCGGCCATCGGACTCTTCCCCATTTTCGACGAGGTGACAGGGAAAGGCGAAAACACCAAATTCAACGTCATCGGCTTTGCGGCCTTTGAGATTCACGGATGGAAATTCAAGGGCGGAACAGACGCACCACTGAACTTCAATACAACCTCTCTGCCCAAAGACTGTACCGATAGCTGCAGAGGTGTCATCGGGAAGTTCGTCAAGATGGTTTCCCTCGACAGTGACTTCGAAATCGGCCCGCCCGATGACTTCGGCATCTCAATCGTCCGTCTCACGGCATAAGAACAGGTAGTTACGTGAATTCTCGCATTCTGGCCGGCGTCGTGGCACTTGTTGCCGCCGTCATTGGGGCCATCCTCGTCTTCTCCTACGCCACGGGAGCAGACCAGCGGGCCATGAGCCGGCTAAGCCCGGTGACAGTCCTGGTAGTTCAACAAAAGATTCCCGCCGGAACCCCCGTGGCCGAACTTGGTGAACTAATCAAAGCCGAACGGCTACCGGCGGCGTCCGTACCCAGCACGGCCCTGAAGAATCTGAACAACTCGAAGGGAAAAATCACCGCGATTGACCTCGCACCCGGTGAGCAGCTGCTGGCCCAACGGCTGATCGATCCCAACGAACTCGGAACGCCCGGCGAAATTGACGTGCCAGAAGGCTTCCAGACCATCTCCTTCGCCCTAGAGCCGCAGCGCGTTGTCGGCGGCCAGTTTACCGCTGGCGACACCGTCGGTGTTTTCGTCTCCTTTGACGGTGCAGGAGAAGAGCCCGCTATGACCCAACGCCTCTTCCACAAGGTCCTCGTCACCCGAGTCCAGCGCGCCGACACCGCCAGCGACGCCGAAGAAGACTCTGAAGCGCCGACGCCCGCCCAAGACGCGCTCGACAACGCGCTACCCACCGGCACGATGATGGTCACGGTGGCGCTCAAGGACGTTCAGTCCGCCAAGATTGTCTTCGCCTCTGAGTTCGGCCGCGTCTGGCTGAGCAAGGAACCAGCGGATGCAGCAGAAGATCCACCCACTCCGATCACAAGATCCGAGGTATTTCCATGAGTCGCTTTGTGCTCATCAGCCCCAACACCGATTTCGATCAGAAACTGCGGCTGGCCGTAACCGGCGGGCTGCAGGGCGAAGTTCATACCTTCGCCACCACGGTGATCCCGTCGCAGCCCCAGGAACTGTTCAAACAGTTATCCCAGGAACGCCCCGAAGTCTTGATCCTGGGCCCAGAAGTTCCACTGGAAAACGTCCTGCGTCTAGCCACGATCCTCGATGTCCAACACCCGGAAATTAGTATCATCCTGGTCAACGAAGCCGATCCGGAGCTGGTGCTGCACTCCATGCGCGCCGGCATCCGCGACGTGCTGAGCCCGGAATCCGACGTCGCACAGATCCGTGTCATTCTCGAACGTGCCTGCCAGGCGTATGCCAGCCGTAGCCGCAGCAATCAGCCGGCTGCCACGCAGGCACTGAAGGACCGCGGCGTCGTCATCGGCGTCTTCTCCCCCAAGGGCGGCGTCGGCAAAACCACCATGGCCACCAACATCGCCGTCGGGCTCGGGAGAATTGCTCCGATGAGCGTCGTCGTCGTCGATCTGGATCTCCAGTTTGGTGATGTGGCCACTGGGCTTTACCTCAGCCCCGAGCACACGATCCTCGACGCCGTCTCCTCCTCGGCCACCTCTGACTCACTGGTACTCAAAGCCTTCCTCTCCGTACATCCCTCCGGTATTTACGCCCTGTGCGCACCGAAAAATCCGGTGGAAGCAGATCAGATCACCGGCAAACAAGTCACGCACCTGCTGTCCCAGCTCGCCTCAGAGTTCCAGTATGTGGTGGTCGATACCGCTCCGGGCCTCACCGAACACGCCCTCGCCGCTATGGAGCAATGCACCGACGCCGTCTGGATCACGGGAATGGACGTCCCCAGCGTCCGTGGCCTCCGATCCGGGCTCGACGTCCTGCGCCAACTCGAAATTCTTCCCGGAAACCGTCACGTCGTACTGAACATGGCAGACACCAAATCCGGGCTCAGCGTGCAGGACGTCGAAAGTACCATTGGTGTGCCGGTGGACGTCAGCATCTCCCGGTCAAAGGCCGTCGCCCTCTCCACCAACAGGGGTGTACCCGTACTGCAGGACAACCCCAGAGACAGCTCCGTGAAAAGCCTCAACCAGTTGGTTGAACGATTCACCCCCCAATGGCGTGCCAAAGCACAGCGACAAATACACCGCAGGGTCGTCGTCGAATGAGACTCTCCGACCGCCTACTCGCTGCACAGCAGCGCACCAACCCCACCGACGAGCCAGCAATTTCAGAGTTCTCCGAACCCATCGAACCAGCAGCTCAGGCTGGCCCTCTCCTGTCCAGGCATGCTGCCCGAGACATTCCCGAACCCGAGCGCGCTCAACCCATGGACGCCCTCGCCGGCCTCAAACAGCGTGCAGCCACAGCCCTGTTTGAACGCATGGGCCACCGGTTCAACGACTCAGCCCTGACCGAAACCGAACTCCGTACGCTGGCGCGCGATGAACTCAGCCAGGTGATCGACGCCGAACAGGTCCCTCTCAGCGCTGATGAGCGGGCGCGGCTGGTCCGCGATGTGGCCGACGACGTGCTCGGTTACGGCCCCTTACAACGACTGCTCGACGATGACCTCGTCACCGAGATCATGGTCAACCGTATGGACCAGATCTACGTGGAACGCTCAGGTCATCTGACGCTCACCGACTCACGGTTCAGCTCCGAAGCGCACCTGCGCAACGTCATCGAACGCATCGTCTCCAAAGTGGGCCGCCGCATCGACGAATCGTCACCGCTGGTGGACGCTCGTCTCGAGGACGGGTCCCGCGTCAACGCGATCATCCCGCCGTTGGCCGTCAACGGGTCCTCACTGACCATCCGTAAATTCAGCCGCGACCCCCTCACCGTCCAGAACCTGCTCGATTTCGGAACGCTCACCCCGCAGATGGCCGAACTGCTCGACGCCTGCGTCAAAGCGAAACTCAACATCATCGTTTCCGGCGGTACCGGTACCGGAAAGACCACCCTGCTGAACGTGCTGTCCTCCTTCATCCCGGACAACGAGCGGATTGTCACCATCGAAGACGCCGTCGAGCTTCAGATGCAGCAGGCCCACGTGGTCCGGCTCGAGAGCCGCCCCTCGAACACCGAGGGTAAGGGCGAAATCACCATCCGCGACCTCCTGCGAAACTCCCTGCGTATGCGGCCAGACCGGATCGTCGTCGGCGAGGTTCGTGGCGGTGAATCTCTGGACATGCTTCAGGCCATGAACACCGGCCACGATGGGTCCCTGTCAACTGTGCACTCCAACTCCCCGCGCGACGCCGTCGCCAGGCTGGAAACTCTGGTGCTGATGGCCGGTATGGACCTTCCACTGCGGGCAATCCGTGAACAGCTTGCCTCGGCCGTGAACCTGATCGTCCAGATCTCCAGACTGCGCGACGGCACCCGCCGCATCACCCACGTCACAGAGGTACAGGGCATGGAAGGCGAAGTGGTCACCCTCCAGGACGCGTTCGTCTTTGACTACTCTGCTGGCGTTGACGACACAGGCCGGTTCCTCGGCGGCCCCGTCTCCACCGGAATCCGCCCCCGATTCATCAGCCGCTTCGAAGACATGGGCATTCACGTATCGCCCGAAGTTTTCCAGACCCGGTCCGCCGGACCGCGTTTCTAGGAGCAGCACATGGACTTGTTCGTCGGATTTCTCCTCATAGTCGCCGCAGTCATCATCGTCCTCGGTGTCGCCTTCAAACCTCACTCCGCGAGCATCCCCCTGGACCGCCGTCGGCCGTTCGAACAAGAGTCGGGCTCACATCTGTCCCGGTTTGTGGGCTCCGCTGCGGACGTCCTGGACCGGTACTTTGCACGCCGGAACTTCAGCCTCTATAACAACGCCGCCATCGAAGCCGCCGGTATGCGCCTGAGCCAGGGAGATTACTTCCTGCTCGTCGGCGCAGGCGCAGCAATCGGAGGACTCATGGGACTGATTGCCGGAGGCATACCGCTCGCGTTGCTGCTCATCGTCGTCGCGCCAATCATCGGCCAACTCATCCTCACCCAACGCGCAGCCAGTCACCGCCGAAAATTCAGCGAACAGCTACCGGACACTCTTCAACTCCTCACTGGAAGCCTCCGCGCCGGCCACAGCATCCTGCGCGCCATCGACGCCGCCGCCACTGAATCTCCCAGCCCGACGTCATTGGAAATGCGGCGCGTTGTCTCGGCCACCAGCCTCGGCAGGGACCTCACAAGCTCACTGAACAACACAGCCACCCGCATGCAGAACGAAGACTTCGTCTGGATTGCCCAGGCCATTCAGATCAACCGAGAAGTAGGCGGAAATCTGGCCGAAGTCCTCGACCAAGTCAACGACACCATCCGCGAACGCAGCGAAATCAAAGGCCAGATCAAAGCCCTCGCCGCTGAAGGAAAATTCTCCGCCTACATCCTCGTCGCCCTGCCGTTCGGCATCATCGCCATGTTGATGGTCGTCAGCCCCGGATACATGGACCCGCTGTTCACCACTCTGCTCGGCTGGGTGCTCATCGCCGTCTCGGTGATCCTCATGACCATCGGCTGCCTGTGGTTGCGCAAAATCATCGACCTGAAATTCTAGGGAACCCTCCATGAACATCTTGACCCTGGGCGTGCTGCTCGTCAGCCTGTCGCTCGGCGCCCTCGCCTGGATCCTGATCTCCGTCCGGGGTGCCACCGGAACCGGAATCCAAGAGAACCTGACCCGCGGATTCGAGGCCGCTGCAACACAAGAGCGACGCACCAATTTTGCGTTGGAGAAACTCGGAATCACCATTGCACCGGACCAATACGTGCAGTGGATCGACCGGAAACTGGCCTTGGCTGGTAGGCCCGCAGCCTTCCCCCTCCGTCGGCTGCTCGGCGCCAAACTGGTCCTCGGTGGTCTCGGAGTCGGCGTCGGAGTCCTGCTGGTGAGCACCAGTTCCCAGCCGATGAAGCTCATCGGCATCGCCGTCGTCGCGCTCGGTTACTTCATCCCTGATCTGCTGCTCATCAGCAAAGGCCAGGAGCGGCAGAAAGCAATGCAGCTGGAACTGGCCAACACCCTGGACCAGATGCTGATCTCGGTGGAGGCCGGGCTCGGATTCGAAGGCGCCATGGCCAAAGCCGGCCAGAACGGACGCGGTCCCCTCGCCCAGGAAATTGTCCGCACGCTCCAGGACATGCAGGTAGGGCGCAGCCGCCGCGAGTCATACCTTGCCCTCGCTGCCCGCACCAACGTTCCCGAGCTACGCAGCTTCGTCCAGGCCGTGGTCCAGGCCGACGCCTATGGAATCGCCATCAGCCGAGTGCTCCGCACCCAGGCAAAAGTGATGCGAGTCAAGCGCCGTCAACGCGCGGAAGAGAAAGCCATGAAACTTCCCGTGGCCATCCTCTTCCCGCTGCTGTTCTTCATCTTCCCCGTGCTCTTCATCGCCATCCTGGCACCGGCAGCACTCAACGCCATGTCAACGTTCGGGTAGTTTTCTTCGCTAGTCGAATTCGCTAGTCGAAGGATTTCAGCCACAGCTCAAGTTCCGCTGCAGGAACAGGCTTTGACCAGAAGTAACCCTGCGCATGGTTTGCCCGCAACTCATGCAGGACCTCCAACTGCTTCTCCGTCTCCACGCCCTCGGCCACCACATTCAAGCTCAACGCATGCGCAAGCATGGTGATCGCCTCTACAATCGGCCGGGCATGAATATCGACCCCATCCAACTCGTCCACGAAGGACCTGTCAATCTTCAACGTGGTCACCGGGAAACGGCGCAGGTAACTCAGCGATGAATACCCCGTTCCAAAATCATCAATAGACAAGCCCACGCCAAGGCGCCGCAGCTTCGTCAGAGTCTCCAGTGACTGACCGACATTTTGCATCAGCACAGACTCTGTCATCTCCAGTTCCACCGCCGACGGATCGATACCCGCTGCCTCAATGGCTTCGGCAACAGTGTCGTAGATCTCCACATCGTGCAGCTGACGCGCCGAAAGGTTCACAGCAATGCCAAAGCCACCAGCGACGTCGAAACTCTCCCGCCATCGCTGAGCCTGAGTCAACGCCTCGTTCAGAACCCACCGGCCGATAGGAACAATGAGCGCAGTTTCCTCCGCAACAGGGATGAACACCTCCGGGTTGATCAGCCCATGTTCCGGATGACGCCACCGAAGCAACGCCTCCGCACCGACCGGACGCCCCGAGGCAACATCCATGATCGGCTGGTAATATACCTCGAGTTCGCCACGTTCGATCACCCGGGGAAGCTCTGAACCAATGTCCAGACGCAGCTTGGCGCTCCTGTGCATTTCCTCATCGAACACCACCGGCTCCCCGCGACCGTCCTGCTTGGCCCGATACATGGCAGCATCCGCATTGTGAAGCAATGATTCCGCGGAATAGTCCTCGCCCGAAAGAGCAATACCCACGCTGACCGTGATAAAGACTTCCCGGCCCTGCAGGTTGAAAGGGGCCTTGATCGTCGCAGCGATACGCTCCGCCAGAAGCAGGGTTTCCTCCTCGCAAATGCCCGTACACACAATGACGAACTCATCTCCGGCGAATCGCGCCAACAGATCCTGTGGCCGCACCGCACCACGCAACCTATTCGCGAGTTGGGCGAGCAGGCTGTCCCCCGCCGCGTGACCCATTCCGTCATTGACGATCTTGAAGCGATCTACGTCCATGAACAACACCCCAACTTGGGTGCCCTGCGCCGTGGCCACTGCCTGAGCCTGTTCAATGGAATCCAGCAACCGTACCCGGTTCGCCAGCCCCGTCAGCGGATCTTCGAAGGCCAGCAGCTCCAACGCTGACTCAGCAAGCTTCCGATCAGTGATGTCCACAGTGGTTTCCACCAGCTTCAGTAGCACGCCGTCGTCGTCGTGTTCTGCAGTTGCACGAGTCTGCACCCACCGGACCTCGCGGTCCGGTCGCACCACTCTGTGCACAACCTCCATCGGAGGGCCGCCGTCTTCAAGGGCCTGCCACAACGTCCGTACCCGTTCACGATCCTCCGGATGGAGCACGCTCAACCATAATTCTTCCGTGGGACTCACGTTCAACGGCAGCCCATGGATCCGAAAATACTCCTCCGACCACCACCTGCTCCCCGTGACCATGTCCACCTCCACGGATCCCACATGTGCCATCTCCTGCGCGGCACTCAGGCGGTCGCGTTCAAGCTCCACCGCTGCACGCAGCCTCCTGAGCTCGGTGACATCACGCGCGATCGCTGACGTGCCTATGAGCGAACCGTCCGCGTCATACACCGGCGAGAGCGTCAGCGACACATCCAGGACCGACCCGTCCTTACGAAGACCCGCCACTTCGCGCCCGACGACGAGACTGCCATTCCGCAGCCACGACCGCAGCGCACCATCGACGCCGTCTTGGCCGGGCGGAGTCAGAATCGCAACGCTCTGACCCACGACTTCCGCCGCTGTGTACCCGTACATGTGGGCGGCTCCCGCGTTCCAACTGGTGATAACCCCATCCAGATCCGCACCGTTGATCGCATCATTGGAAGACTCCACCAGCGCCGACAGCCGGCGCATCTCGGCCTCTGTGCGCTTGACGCTCGTGAGATCCGTTGTCACATCGATGACGGCAATCAGCTCACCATCACTGTCAAACAGAGGCGTAATCGTAGAGTAGACAGGGACGCGGCGGCCGTCTCGGTGGTTGACCCAGTGCTCGCCCACCCAGCTCTCCCCGCGGGCGACAAACCGCATGATCGCCCTGACATCCACGCCAGCATCAAAGACGTTCAGCTCTTCTAAAGGACAGCCCAGAGCTTCTTCCGCTGACCACCCAAGCATTTCCTGCGTAGCGTCGTTCCAGTACCTCACGTAACCACTGCCATCCGCCGCCATCACGGACTGGCCGACCGCGTCCAGCAGCGACGCCTGAAAAGTGATCTTCTCCTGGTCCCTCAGGCTGTCCAGAGAGTCCTTCACCACGGGAACTGTGTGCTGGCGTCCGCGGCGCTCTTCTTCAGCAGTCATAGTATCTATCCTAATGAAGCGGGCACATTTTGTGCGGTTATCGGACTGCGCGCCACGGCTATTGCCGACGTTCAGCCTAGCGTTTTGCGTCGCGTCCTCGTCAGTGCAGCACGTACCGCCAACTCCTCTCCAGGAGGGTAGCCGATCTCCTGTAGAACCAACGGATGCGGCGGTGCGAATACCGACTGGCTGGACCTCACGCCAGACACCAATCGTTCGTACATACGTTCTGGTCGATGCGAGCCTGCACCGACAGGAAGAGCCGCCCCCACCAAACATCGGACCATATTATGGCAGAACGCGTCCGCCCTGACGGTTGCCACCAGGACTCCATCACTATCGCGAGAGAAGTCGAAACGCTGTAGCTCCCTGATCGTGGTGGCGCCTTCACGAGGCTTGCAATAGGCTTTGAAATCCTGCAGTCCCAGCAGTCGCTCGGCTCCCGCGTTCATCTGCGCTTCATCCAGCGCTTCACCGTGCCACAGCGTCAAGCCGCGTAGTAGTGGATCGCGATTTTCGGCTCGATCGGCGATCCGGTACTCATACCGGCGCCACAATGCTGAGAACCGGGCGTCGAAACCCTCGGGAGCTGTCTCAACGTCCAGAATCTCCACCGCACCCGTTACCGGGCCCAAAATCATCGACAGAACTCCCTGCAGGCGCCGCCGCAGAGCGTCGGCAGGCGAGAGCTCTTTGCCTCGCGCCACCGATGCCCACTCGTTTGCTGTCAAATCACAGTGCGCAACCTGCCCTCTGGCATGCACGCCCGAATCCGTACGACCAGCAACCGTCAAGCGTACCGGTCGGCGAAACAGCGTTTCCAGACCCTCTTCAAGGCAACCTTGGACAGTGAGCAGTCCCGGCTGCTTTGCCCAGCCACAGAATGGTGACCCGTCATACGCCATCCGAACACGCACCCTCACCGATCCCGGTTCGGGAGAACGCAGGAGCCCGCTACCCCCAGAAGGGATAACGGGCTCCTTGACATCCACGCAATAATTCAGCGAAGAACTACTTCTTCTCTGAATCCTCGGCCGCAGAATCCTCAGCCTTTGAGTTTGACTCATCAGCTTCAGTGCTCTCTGTCTCAACATCGGCCTCAACGACCTCAGCATCATCAGTAGCGGTTACAGACTTGGACCCTGCAGCGTCGGACTTGGCCGCATCAGTCTTGGCCGCATTGTTGGCCTCAGAAACAACAGCCTGCTTCGGTGAAACCGGCTCCATCACCAGTTCAATGACAGCCATGGGAGCGTTGTCGCCCTTACGGTTACCGATCTTCGTGATGCGGGTGTAACCGCCGTCGCGGTTCTCCATTGCGGAAGCGATGTCCGTGAAAAGCTCATGGACAAGGCCCTTGTTGCTGATCAGTGCCAGAACACGACGACGCGAGGACAAGTCCCCGCGCTTCGCAAACGTCACCAGACGCTCGGCGTACGGGCGAAGGCGCTTGGCCTTGGTCACCGTGGTCGTGATCCGCTTGTGCTCAAACAGAGCAGCGGAAAGATTAGCGAGCATCAAGCGCTCGTGAGCCGCTCCTCCTCCGAGGCGCGGACCCTTGGTGGGCGTAGGCATTATATTTTCTCCTCAAATGGTGCCCCACCGGCGCAGTGCACCGGCGAAGCAAAATTTTGCGTGTTTAGAGCTCGTCGTCCGGGTAGGCGTCGGTCTCGTCGATGGCGGCGGCACGTGCCGCAAGATCGAACCCAGCCGGGGAGTCCTTAAGGGACAACCCAAGTTCAACCAGCTTCGCCTTGATCTCATCAATGGACTTGGCACCAAAGTTCCGGATATCCATCAGATCAGCCTCTGAACGCGCAACGAGCTCACCCACGGTGTGGATGCCCTCACGCTTGAGGCAATTGTAGGAACGCACAGTGAGTTCCAGATCCTCGATCGGCAACGCCATGTCCGCCGCAAGCGCAGCATCCGTTGGCGAAGGACCAATCTCAATGCCTTCCGCCGTGGTGTTCAGCTCACGAGCCAGGCCAAACAACTCAACCAGGGTGGTTCCTGCCGAAGCAACCGCATCGCGCGGAGCAATGGCGTCCTTGGTTTCAACATCAACAATGAGCTTGTCGAAGTCTGTGCGCTGCTCTACACGGGTGGCTTCCACACGGAAGGTCACCTTCAGAACAGGCGAGTAAATGGAGTCAACCGGAATGCGGCCGATCTCCGAATCGCCGGCCTTATTCTGCGAGGCTGATACATAGCCACGGCCTCGCTCGATGGTCAGCTCAAGCTCGAACTTACCCTTCGAGTTCAACGTCGCGATGTGCAGGTCCGGATTGTGGAACTCGACGCCGGCAGGGGGCGCGATATCGGCAGCCGTAACGACTCCCGGTCCCTGCTTGCGCAGGTACGCAACCACTGGTTCGTCGTGCTCGGACGAGACGGCCAGATTCTTGACGTTGAGGATGATCTCTGAGACATCTTCCTTCACGCCCTGAACCGTGCTGAACTCGTGCAGCACACCGTCGACCCGGATGCTGGTGACAGCAGCGCCGGGAATCGAAGACAGCAGCGTACGACGGAGTGAGTTTCCAAGGGTGTAACCGAAGCCTGGCTCCAGCGGTTCAATGACAAACCGTGACCTGTTGTCGGCCACTACTTCTTCGGTAAGGGTGGGGCGCTGTGCAATTAGCACTGACATTTCCTTTCAGCGAGCATCCGCTATATGACGCAACACAATGGGTGGAAACGACGATCTCGAGTGGATACCCGGACGTCTTGGACGGCTAGTGGCCTCGAAAGGCACCCGACGGCATTCTTACTCCCCGATCTATGGGAAGTAAGACGCTATCGGGTGCCAACGAAAGCACTTAGACGCGGCGGCGTTTCGAGGGACGGCAGCCGTTGTGAGCGCTGGGAGTCACATCCTGGATGGATCCCACCTCAATTCCGGTGGCCTGCAGCGACCGGATAGCAGTTTCGCGGCCGGAGCCAGGTCCCTTGACGAACACGTCTACCTTGCGCACGCCATGTTCCTGCGCCCGCTTCGCTGCGGCTTCAGCAGCCATCTGTGCAGCGAACGGCGTTGACTTACGTGAGCCCTTGAATCCAACCTCACCTGACGAAGCCCAAGCGATAACCGCTCCATTGGGATCCGTGATGGTCACGATGGTGTTGTTGAAGGTGCTCTTGATGTGCGCCTGACCCAGCGCAATATTCTTCTTGTCCTTGCGACGCGGTTTACGAACCGCTCCACGAGTCTTGGGGGGCATTGCTTCTCCTACAAAGAGTTTGATTGAGGTCCTTCAGCGGCTGTTGGCCACTGCAGGCCGGTCCCTGGGTAAAGGGGGCGCCATGGGCTGATGCCCTGGCGACGGTTTCCGTCGTTGTGAGCTCATGTGCTCACTTGGAAGCCATCAGGAATTTAGCGCGCAGCCTTCTTCTTGCCAGCAACCGTACGCTTCGGGCCCTTGCGGGTGCGGGCGTTGGTTTTGGTGCGCTGTCCGTGTACGGGCATTCCGCGACGATGACGGATACCTTGGTAGCTGCCGATTTCCACCTTGCGGCGAATATCTGCGGCTACCTCACGGCGGAGGTCACCCTCAACCTTGTAGTTGCCCTCAATGTAGTCACGAAGCTGAACCATGTCAGCGTCCGTAAGGTCCTTGACCCGGGTGTTCGGGCTAATGCCCGTTTCCAGGATGACCTGTTCTGCACGGGTCTTCCCCACGCCGTAGATATAAGTAAGCGCAATAACAACCCGCTTTTCGCGGGGAATGTCTACGCCAGCGAGACGTGCCATAAAGGCAGTCCTCCCTCGTGTTCGTTACGGAGGTCTGAAACAGTCCATCCCGATTATCCCGGGCCCCGGCCTCCGTGCCAGGGGCATGCATCGCGCGTACCGATGCTGAACTGCCTATTTAATTACTACGCGTGGGCTGTACTTTCCCGTGCAGGAAAGTTGATTAGCCCTGACGCTGTTTGTGGCGCACGTTTTCGCAGATCACCATGACCCGGCCGTTACGGCGGATCACTTTGCACTTTTCGCAGATCGGCTTGACGCTCGGCTGTACCTTCATGGTCTTCCTTTGCGTTTTGCTTTTTGAGCTGGCGTAACTACTCCCAACCCTGAAGCGGGCGGATAAGTCTTTACTTGTAGCGGTAGACGATACGGCCTCGTGTGAGGTCGTACGGGCTGAGTTCCACTACTACACGATCCTCAGGGAGGATCCTGATGTAGTGCTGACGCATCTTTCCCGAGATGTGCGCGAGTACCATGTGTCCGTTGGTGAGCTCAACGCGAAACATCGCATTGGGCAGCGCCTCAGTCACAGAGCCTTCGATCTCAATGACGCCGTCTTTCTTGGCCATATCCTCCGCTAACGTCTGAGCCCTACGCACAGTCGCGTGGGGCAATTTCAGGGTTTTGGTTGAGTTTCCTCTTGCGTCAATAAGCACTGACCCTCATGCCGAAGCTTGCTAGTCAGGCCGAAAATTGGGCGCAAAGGTACAGACAACCAACAAATAACTGTACGTCATGGCCCCATATATGTGAAATCCGTGTGATCAACGGGTATCCTTCTGTGGCTAGCCGAGCGGCACCGGGGTGACACCCAACTCACCCAGTCGCGACGCACCGCCGTCGTGCGCGGTCAAGACCCAAATACCAGCATCATGGACGGCCACCGAATGCTCCCATTGGGACGCACGCGAGCCATCGGTAGTGACAACGGTCCAATCATCACTCAGAACAGCCGTGTCGATCGCTCCGCGCACCAGCATGGGCTCAATAGCAAGACACAACCCGGGCCGGATTTTGGGACCCCGATGGTTTGTCCGGTAGTTCAGAACATCCGGGGCCTGGTGCATCTCCGTTCCGATGCCGTGCCCCACGTAGTCCTCCAGTATCCCGAGAGCTGGCCCGTCCACTGAATGCACATAATCATCAATGGCCGAACCAACGTCGCCGACGTGTGAGCCCGTGGCCAACGCAGCGATGCCACGCCACATGGCAGCCTCCGTCACCTCCGACAACCGAACATCGGCAGGATCCGCTTCACCGACGATCACGGTTCGCGCAGAGTCAGCATGCCACCCATCGAGAATGCATCCGCCATCAATGGACAGGATGTCGCCGTCCTGCAGAACTCGCTCCCCCGGAATTCCATGAACAACTTCTTCGTTCACCGAAACGCAGATAGTCGCCGGGAATCCGTAGTAGCCCAAGAAATTCGACGTCGCGTTCGCATCGGAGAGCACCTCCGCGAAGACGGAGTTCAGGTCTGCTGTGCGGGCACCGGGAACGGCGGCACCAACCGCTGTATCCAAGGCCGTTGCGAGCACGAGCCCTGCCTGGCGCATGGTCCTCATCTGGTCCATGGATTTGTACTGAACTTTAGGTTGGCCGAATGCCATGCTGTTTTCCTTTGTCTTGGCTTGAAAACGCAAAGTCCCACCCGAAAACAATCCGGGCGGGACTCCTGCGAACTTCCGACGCTGCCCTACTGGACCTTCGCGAGCGACTTCATGACACGGTCTGTGACTTCGTCAATATCACCGAGGCCGTCAACGCGAGTGACCATGCCACGGGAGTCATACTCTGCGACCACAGCGTGGGTCTGCCCGCGATACAGCTCAAGTCGATGACGAATAACTTCTTCGGTGTCGTCAGTCCGTCCGTCCAATTCCGCGCGTCTCTTGAGCCGGCTGACGAGTTCCTCATCATCAGCCGTCAGCTGCAACACGATGTCGAGACTATGCCCGCTGGCTGCGAGGATGTCATCGAGCTCACGCACTTGGTCCGCGGTGCGCGGATAGCCGTCCAACAAGAACCCATCGACGGCATCCTCCTGCTCAAGCCTGTCCCGAACCATGCGGTTGGTGACATCATCCGGAACGAAGTCACCCCCGTCAATAAACTTTTTGGCTTCCAGACCCAGAGGCGTCGCTTCCTTCACGTTGCGACGAAAGATGTCGCCCGTGGAGATAGCCACAACGCCAATCCGCTCAGAAATACGTTCCGCCTGCGTGCCTTTGCCCGATCCGGGCGGACCGATTATGAGCATTCTTGTCATCGCAATAACCCTTCGTAGTGACGCTGCTGGAGTTGGGCGTCAATCTGCTTCACCGTCTCAAGACCCACACCGACGATGATCAGAATCGATACGCCGCCGAAGGGGAAGTCCTGGTTCGCGCCGACAAGCACGAGTGCAATCAACGGGATGAGAGACACAATGCCGAGGTACAGGGCGCCGGGAAGCGTGATCCGCGAAATGACGTAGTGGAGGTAATTTTCAGTTGGCTTACCCGCACGGATTCCGGGAATGAACCCGCCGTACTTCTTCATGTTGTCCGAGACTTCCTCAGGGTTGAAGGTGATGGCCACGTAGAAATACGTGAAGAACACAATCATGAGGAAGTAGACGGCAGCGTAAAGCGGCTGATCCCCACCGGTGAGGTTGGAGTTGATCCAGTTCACCCACTCCGCTGGCGGGTTGCCATCCTGCGGGACGTTGAACTGTGCGATCAGAGCGGGTAGGTACAACATCGACGCCGCAAAGATAACTGGGATAACGCCAGCCATATTAACCTTGATGGGAATATAAGTACTTGTACCACCAACGGTGCGGCGGCCCACCATGCGCTTTGCATACTGCACCGGAACGCGTCGCTGCGACTGTTCCACGAAGATGACGAGCGCGACGACCACAAGCCCCACAGCGATCACTGTGAGGAATACAAGCCAACCCTTGCTATTGAGGATTGCTCCCAGCGAGGATGGGAAACCGGACGCGATTGAGATGAAAATCAGCAAAGACATTCCGTTGCCGACTCCCTTCTCGGTAACAAGCTCGCCGAGCCACATGATGAGGCCCGTACCGGCGGTAAGGGTCAGGATGAGTAGCGCAATGACGAACAGGCTGTCATCGGGAATGATCGGTACGGGGCAATTTCCAAGGAGCGTGCCGGAACGAGCCAGAGACACGAGAGTGGTCGCGTTGAGAAGACCCAGAGCGATGGTCAGGTAGCGGGTGTACTGCGTTAGCTTGGACTGACCCTGTGCCCCTTCCTGATGCAGTTCTTGGAAACGCGGGATGACCACACGCAGCAGCTGCACGATGATACTCGCCGTGATGTACGGCATGATCCCGAGGGCAAACACAGATACCTGCAGTAGCGCACCGCCACTGAAAAGGTTGACGAACTGGTACAGCCCGTCCTCGGTGTTTCCCAGCTGCAGACACTGCTGAACGTTGCTGTAATCAACGCCTGGGGCGGGGATAAACGTACCCAAGCGGTAGATCACGATGATTGCGAGCGTGAACAGCAACTTGCGTCGCAGGTCCGGCGTCCGGAAAGCCCGGCCAATTGCGCTTAGCAAGCGTCCTCCTGAAAGTTTTGGATGTTGGGTACCCAACAATTCGCACCAACCGAGCATACCGGCTGGAACCCCGTGGAAAAGAACGGGGCAACGGCTTTGAAGCCTTTAAGCCAAAGAAACTCTTGGTGGACCGGTCATTCCGGCCCACCAAGAGTTTACATTAGGTGAAGCAAGTCACAGTTCAGTGGCTAGACGTCAGCGGTCGAACCGCCCGCAGCTGCGATCTTGTCTGCAGCACTGGACGAGAACGCATGTGCTTTCACGTCGACCTTGACCGTGATGTCACCGGAACCGAGCACCTTGACGAGCTGGTTCTTGCGAACCGCGCCCATTTCAACGAGCTTATCCACGGTGACTTCTCCGCCGTCGGGGAACAGCGCGGAGATCTTGTCCAGGTTTACTACCTGGAACTCCACGCGGAACGGGTTTTTGAACCCTCGCAGCTTCGGCAGACGCATGTGCAGCGGAAGCTGTCCACCTGCGAAGCCCGCCTTGATCTGGTACCGGGCCTTCGTGCCCTTAGTACCGCGACCGGCGGTCTTACCCTTTGAACCCTCACCGCGACCAACACGGGTCTTGGCGGTGCGGGCTCCAGGAGCGGGACGCAGGTGGTGTACCTTCAGTGCGTGCTCGCGGCCGTTTTCTACACTTTCGTTTTCCATTACTTGGCCTCCTCAACCTTGATCAGGTGAGAAACAGTGTTGGCCATTCCAACTGTCACAGCGTCAGCGTCACGGACAACAGTCTGTCCAATACGCTTAAGACCCAGTGAACGCAGGGTGTCCCGCTGGTTCTGCTTACCACCAATACCGGACTTGGTCTGTGTAATCTCCAACTTTGCAGTGGAAACCATCAGGTTCTTCGCCATAACTCAGACACCCGCCTTCTGGTTCTGGATGTTGCGAAGCATCGAGCTCGATGCCACCTCGTCCAGTGGCAGACCGCGCCGGGCTGCAACAGCCTGAGGCTCCTCGAGCATCTTTAGCGCGGCAACGGTCGCGTGAACGATATTGATGGAGTTGGCAGACCCAAGGGACTTGGACAGGACATCGTGGATACCGGCACACTCAAGCACCGCGCGAACAGGACCACCGGCGATAACACCGGTACCCGGCGAAGCGGGACGCAGCAGGACAACGCCTGCTGCGGCCTCACCCTGGACCAGGTGCGGAACCGTGCCACCAATGCGGGGTACGCGGAAGAAGGACTTCTTTGCTTCTTCGACACCCTTGGCGATGGCCGACGGGACTTCTTTAGCCTTGCCGTAGCCGACTCCGACCATTCCGTTACCGTCACCGACGATTACCAGAGCAGTGAAGCTGAAGCGACGACCGCCCTTGACAACCTTGGACACTCGGTTGATCGTGACCACGCGCTCGATGAACTTGTCTTTGTCGTCGTTGCGACCGCCATCACGGCCTCCGCGACCACCACGGTCACCGCGGCCTCCGCCGCTGTTGCCACCGCGCTCGTTCCGGCGACCGCCGCGGCGGTCATCTCCGGTTCCGCTTCCGGTGGTCGTGGTGGTCTCAGTTGCGTCAGCAGCTTTAGCTTCAGTCACCTGATTTTCCTTTTCATTGTTTACCTCGGTCACAGTGCCAGCCCACCTTCGCGTGCGCCGTCGGCAATCGCTGCGATACGGCCGTGGTACTTGTTACCCCCACGGTCGAAAACAACAGCTTCAATACCGGCAGCCTTGGCACGTTCAGCAACGAGCTCTCCGACACGACGGGCTTTCGCCGTCTTGTCGCCCTCGAGTGACCTCAGATCTGCTTCAAGTGTTGATGCCGATGCCAGGGTTACGCCTCGGCTGTCATCCACCACCTGAACGAATATGTGGCGGGCCGAACGATTTACAACCAGTCGAGGCCGTAAAGCGGTGCCCGTGATGCGTTTGCGAACGCGCAGGTGACGACGGCTGCGCTGTGCAGACCTACTTTTGCCACGCAGTTTGGCGTTAATTCCAAGTGCCATGATTACTTACCAGCCTTTCCGACCTTGCGGCGGATAACTTCGCCGGCATAGCGCACACCCTTGCCCTTATAGGGGTCAGGACGACGTAGCTTGCGAATGTTGGCAGCAACTTCGCCTACCTGCTGCTTGTCGATGCCAGATACGGAAAGCTTTGTAGGGCTTTCCACTGTCAGGGTGATTCCCTGCGGTGCCTTGATGGGAACCGGGTGGCTGTAACCAAGAGCGAACTCGAGGTCCGAGCCCTTCGCGACCACACGGTAACCCGTGCCAACGATTTCAAGTTTCTTCTCATAGCCTTCAGTCACGCCCAAGATCATGTTATTGACCAGTGTGCGTGTGAGGCCATGAAGCGAACGGGACTCGCGGTCATCATTCGGTCGGGCGACGGTGATGGTGGTGTCAACAAGTTCGACAGTGATCGGGTTGGCCACAGTGTGGCTCAACTCGCCCTTAGCGCCCTTGACGGAAACAAGGTTTCCATCGACTTTGACCTCAACGCCGGCAGGTACCGAGATGGGGAGACGTCCAATACGTGACATTATTCTCTACTCCTTCTCTGTTTCCGGTTACCAGACGTACGCGAGGACTTCGCCGCCCACGCCCTTCTTCGCGGCCTGACGATCAGTCAAAAGGCCCGAAGAAGTGGACAGGATAGCGATGCCCAGGCCACCAAGGACGTTGGGCAGGTTGGTCGACTTTGCGTAGACACGGAGGCCCGGCTTGGAAATACGGCGGATACCGGCGATTGACCGCTCACGGTTTGAGCCGAACTTCAAGTCCATGGTCAGCGTCATACCGACCGGCGCCTCTTCTTCCTTCCAGCCCTTGATGTAGCCTTCGGCTTTCAGAATGTCGGCAACACGTGCCTTGAGCTTGCTGTAAGGCATTGACACTGAGTCGTGGTGTGCCGAGTTTGCATTGCGCAGACGCGTAAGCATGTCTGCGACAGGATCTGTCATAGTCATTTGGGCTCTTGCCCTTTCTCGAAACGGTTTCCACCGGACCGCCAATCATTGACGACGACCAGCGGTCAGCGGACCTGTCAGGTAGTTAGTTAGTCTTCGGTCCTGAACGGGAAGCCAAGCGCCTTCAACAGCGCACGGCCTTCATCGTCAGTCTTGGCAGTAGTTACTACCGTGATATCCATACCGCGCACGCGATCGATCCGGTCCTGGTCGATTTCGTGGAACATGGACTGTTCGGTCAGACCGAACGTGTAGTTTCCGTTTCCATCAAACTGCTTCCCGCTCAGTCCGCGGAAATCACGGATACGAGGCAAAGCAAGGCTGACCAGACGGTCTACAAATTCCCACATACGATCGCCGCGCAGCGTTGCGTGCGCCCCAATCGGCATTCCCTCACGCAGCTTGAACTGGGCGATTGATTTGCGGGCCTTCGTCACTACCGGCTTCTGTCCCGTGATCAGGGTCAGATCCTTCACGGCGCCGTCAATGAGCTTGGAGTCCTTTGCAGCATCTCCGACACCCATGTTGACGACAACCTTCGTCAATCGAGGAATCTGGTTTACATTCGCGTAGTCGAACTCTTCCTGGATCGTCTTCTTGATCTCCGCTGCATAGCGGGCCTTCAGACGGGGAACAATCGAGGACGCGGTCGGGGTCTCAGACAGGGTTTCAGTCATCAGAGGTCCTTCCCGGATGCCTTGGACACGCGGATACGGACGGGCTTTTCCCGACCGCCTACATCGCGAGTGTCGATGCGGTAGCCAACGCGTGTCGGCTTCTTCGTCTCGGGGTCAACAACAGCAACATTGGAGACGTGGATCGGAGCCTCAACGGTTTCGATGCCGCCGGACTTTGCACCGCTTTGCGTTTGACCTACACGAGTATGTTTTGTCACCCGGTTGATGCCCTCTACGAGAACGCGGTTAGTGGACGGAAACATTTTCAGGACTTTGCCCTGCTTGCCTCGGTCTCCACCGCGCTCCTGCCTGCCACCAGTGATGACCTGGACGAGATCGCCCTTTTTGATCTTTGCCATGATTTAGAGCACCTCCGGCGCAAGCGAGACGATCTTCATGAACTTCTTATCGCGAAGTTCGCGCCCTACCGGGCCGAAGATACGGGTACCGCGAGGGTCTCCGTCGTTCTTCAAGATCACTGCCGCATTTTCGTCAAACTTGATGTAGGAACCATCGCTACGGCGTCGTTCCTTCTTAGTGCGGACGATAACTGCCTTGACAATATCGCCCTTCTTTACGTTGCCGCCTGGAATTGCATCCTTAACGGTGGCCACGATAACGTCGCCGATGCCTGCGTAGCGACGGCCTGATCCACCGAGAACACGGATGGTCAAGACTTCCTTGGCCCCAGTGTTGTCGGCGATCTTAAGTCGCGACTCCTGCTGAATCACTTATTACTCCTGTCGTCGCGCCGGTTCTCTGAACAGAGCCTTGCGGAACGGATACGGTGGACCCATATTGAGGAGCAGTACAAGACTGCGCTCCACACAATATAGGGATTTGCCATAGCATCCAGTGCGCAGAGGTGGATAGTCTCCGAAAACTGGACAGGCAAGATTGCTAGTTTATTACCAAACGGCCCCAGTCACGAAATCCTGGCGCAGCACGCCAAACATTACAACTGTCGTCGTTGTCTTACGGAGCCGGTATGGCTCCTCGCCCTTAACCCGTTTCCCACAGAAGCAGGAACCACGTCAGAGAAATCTTGGAGCGGTCCGACCCCCCACCGAGTGGGGAGCCGGACCGATGGCGCCAAGGCGTTTTGCCGGCGCCAAGGTACTACTTAGCTTTTTCGATGACCTCAACCAGGCGCCACCGCTTAGTAGCGGACAACGGGCGAGTTTCGGAAATGAGGACTAGGTCGCCGATACCGGCTGTACCAAGTTCGTCATGAGCCTTGACCTTCGTGCTGCGACGAATGATTTTGCCGTAAAGCGCATGCTTTACGCGATCTTCGACCCGCACAACGATGGTCTTTTCCATCTTGTCCGAAACCACGTAGCCACGGCGGGTCTTACGATAGCCGCGGACCTGGGTTTCTTCAGTCACGTTCGTTTCCTTCTCACTCACTTGGCATCATCCTCCGATACCTCGGGCTCTTCAGCCTTGGTGGTCTTTTTCTTGGAGGACTTTTTGTCAGCCTTTGCTTCCTCTACAGGAGCAATGACCTCCGGGCGGATGCCCAGCTCACGTTCACGCA
This sequence comes from Arthrobacter roseus, assembly GCF_016907875.1. Classification (NCBI taxonomy): domain Bacteria; kingdom Bacillati; phylum Actinomycetota; class Actinomycetes; order Micrococcales; family Micrococcaceae; genus Arthrobacter; species Arthrobacter roseus. The sequence goes on from NZ_JAFBCU010000001.1 coordinate 2,629,497, forward strand.
GCACGGTATAAATACGTGCGATGTCGCGCTTTACCACACGCAACCGACCGTGGCTTTCCAGCTGGCCAGTCGCCGACTGGAAGCGAAGGTTGAACAGCTCTTCCTTGGACTTGCGCAGTTCCTCAACCAGACGGTCTTTATCGAACCCGTCCAGCTGCTCGGTCTTGAGTTCCTTTGAACCGATAGCCATGTCTATTCACCACCCTCACGACGCACGATACGTGCCTTCAACGGCAGCTTGTGGATTGCAAGACGCATGGCCTCGCGAGCTACCTCTTCACTGACACCGGAGAGCTCGAAGAGCACACGACCCGGCTTGACGTTGGCGACCCACCATTCTGGCGAACCCTTACCGCTACCCATGCGGGTTTCAGCAGGCTTCTTGGTCAACGGACGATCCGGATAAATGTTGATCCAGACCTTTCCGCCACGCTTGATGTGGCGGGTCATCGCGATACGGGCTGCTTCGATCTGACGGTTGGTGACATACGCGGGGCTCAGAGCCTGGATTCCCCATTCACCAAAGTTGACCGAGGTGCCTCCCGTAGCAGCGCCGGAACGACCCGGGTGATGCTGCTTGCGGTACTTCACTCGACGTGGGATAAGCATTTAAGCCTTTCCTCCTTCTGCGGCCGGAGCTGCAGCCTCTGCTGCTGGGGCTTCGGTTGCCTGCGCGGCTTCGGCCGGAGCCGCTCCACGCTCAGTTGGACGACGGCGACGTTCTCCACCACCGGCACCGCGACCCGGACGGTCTCCGCCGCCGCGTCCACGGGACGGAGCTGCAGCCTGCTGTGCAGCCAGTTCCTTGGAAGTGATGTCACCCTTGTAGATCCAGACCTTCACGCCGATACGACCGAAAGTGGTCTTGGCCTCGAAGAATCCGTAATCGATGTTCGCGCGGAGGGTGTGCAGGGGCACACGGCCTTCGCGGTAGAACTCCGAGCGACTCATTTCAGCACCACCGAGGCGGCCGGAGCACTGGATACGGATACCCTTGGCTCCTGCACGCTGAGCGGACTGCATGGCCTTCTTCATCGCGCGACGGAAGGCGACACGTGAAGACAGCTGTTCAGCAACGCCCTGAGCTACCAGCTGCGCTTCGATCTCCGGGTTCTTGACCTCGAGGATGTTCAGCTGCACCTGCTTGCCAGTGAGCTTTTCCAGCTCTCCACGGATACGATCCGCTTCTGCGCCGCGGCGCCCGATCACGATTCCCGGGCGGGCAGTGTGGATATCTACACGTACACGGTCACGGGTCCGCTCAATTTCCACCTTGGCGATGCCTGCACGGTCCATGCCGGTCGACATGAGCTTGCGGATCAGGATGTCTTCGCGGACGAAGTCCTTGTAACGCTGGCCGGGCTTAGTGCTGTCCGCGTACCAGTGCGACACATGGTCGGTAGTGATACCGAGTCGGAACCCGTGCGGGTTAACTTTCTGTCCCACTTAGCGGTCCTCCTCTTTCTCGGGGGTAGCGACAACAACCGTGATGTGGCTGGTGCGCTTCCTAATGCGGAAGGCGCGGCCCTGGGCCCGCGGCTGGAACCGCTTCATCGTTGTGCCTTCGTCAACATATGCCTTGCTGATGAAGAGGTTTCCCTCGTCAAAAGCAACGCCTTCCCGGTCCGCACGGACACGGGCGTTGGCCATAGCTGACTGTAATACCTTGAATACCGGCTCCGAAGCGCCTTGTTCGGCGAACTTCAGAATTGCCAGAGCCTCATTCGCTTGCTTGCCACGAACAAGGTTGACGACGCGCCGGGCCTTCATAGGCGTTACGCGGATATGACGCGCAATTGCCTTGGCTTCCATTGCTTTCCTTCTCTCGTCTTCTGCCGTCAGGAAAGCGCCTAGCGGCGCTTGCCCCGACGGTCGTCCTTCACATGGCCGCGGAATGTCCGCGTGAGCGCGAATTCGCCGAGCTTGTGCCCGACCATCGACTCGGTGACAAACACCGGAATGTGCTTGCGTCCGTCGTGTACGGCGATCGTGTGACCCAACATGTCGGGAACGATCATCGAACGGCGGGACCACGTCTTGATGACGTTCTTGGTGCCCTTTTCGTTTTCCTTAGCTACCTTGAGGAACAGGTGCTGATCGACGAAGGGGCCTTTCTTCAGGCTGCGTGGCATGTCTCCAGGCTCCTATCGCTTGTTCTTGCCGGAACGACGGCGACGCACAATTTGCTTGTCGCTCTCTTTATTGGCGTGACGAGTACGGCCCTCACGCTTACCGTTGGGGTTGACCGGGTGACGTCCACCGGAGGTCTTGCCTTCACCACCACCATGTGGGTGATCAACAGGGTTCATGGCGACACCACGGACGGTTGGGCGAACGCCCTTCCAGCGGAGACGGCCAGCCTTGCCCCAGTTGATGTTGGACTGCTCTGCGTTACCGACTTCACCGATGGTTGCCCGACAACGAGCATCCACATTGCGGATCTCACCAGAAGGCAGACGCAACTGGGCGTTCTTGCCTTCACGCGCTACCAGCTGAACGGAGGCACCCGCAGAGCGCGCCATCTTGGCTCCACCACCGGGACGCAGCTCCACAGCGTGGATAACGGTACCCACCGGGATATTACGCAACGGCAAGTTGTTACCGGGCTTGATGTCAGCACCAGGTCCAGCCTCGACGAAGTCGCCCTGCTTGAGCTTGTTCGGCGCAACGATGTAGCGCTTGGTGCCGTCAACGTAGTGCAGCAGCGCAATGCGAGCCGTACGGTTCGGGTCATACTCAATTTCGGCAACGCGAGCGTTGACGCCGTCCTTGTCGTGGCGACGGAAGTCGATTAGACGGTACTGACGTTTGTGGCCACCACCCTTGTGACGGGTGGTGATCTTACCGGAGTTGTTGCGGCCGCCCGTCTTATGGAGCGGACGCAGCAGTGATTTCTCCGGCGTCGACCGTGTGATTTCTGTGAAGTCCGCTACGCTCGAGCCGCGACGGCCCGGTGTAGTCGGCTTATATTTACGGATTCCCATAGTTCATTTCCTCGTTAAAGTGGTCTCCGCCCTAGCTGAGCGGACCGCCGAAGATGTCGATTGTGCCGTTCTTCAGAGTGACGATTGCACGCTTTGTATCCTTGCGTGCACCCCATCCGAACTTGGTGCGCTTGCGCTTACCGACACGGTTAATGGTGTTGATCGAATCAACCTTGACCGAGAAGATCTTCTCGATAGCAAACTTGATTTCGGTCTTGTTTGAACGCGGATCCACGAGGAAGGTGTACTTACCTTCATCGATCAGACCGTAGCTCTTTTCCGAAACGACTGGTGCGAGCACCACGTCACGGGGGTCCTTGGCGATGGTCGCGCTCATTTGGCGGCCTCCTTAGCGATGTTCTTGCCAACGAAAGCGTCGTAGGCAGCCTTGGTGAAGACCACGTCATCAGCAACGAGCACGTCATAGGTGTTCAGCTGATCCTGGTAGATCACGTGAACGTGCTCGAGGTTGCGGACCGACAGAGCTGCGACGTCGTTCTCGCGTTCGATGACAACGAGCAACCGCTTGCGGGCCGAGATGGCTCGCAGCGCAGTCATGGAGCCCTTGGTCGACGGGGTATCCCCTTGTCCGAGAGCCTCGATCACGTGGATACGATCAGTGCGTGCCCGATCAGAAAGTGCACCGCGGAGAGCCGCAGCCTTCATCTTCTTGGGGGTGCGCTGGCTGTAGTCACGCGGCGTTGGGCCGTGCACAACTCCACCACCGGTCATGTGTGGTGCGCGGATTGAACCCTGACGGGCACGTCCGGTTCCCTTCTGCTTGAAGGGCTTGCGGCCGGCACCGGAAACTTCGGCACGGTTCTTGGTCTTGTGCGTTCCCTGGCGTGCAGCAGCAAGCTGAGCAACCACTACCTGATGAATCAGGGGCACATTGGTCTGGACGTCGAAGATCTCTGCGGGGAGATCAACATTGATGGTCTTGGTATCGATTGCCATCGAACTAGGCTCCCTTCACAGCGGAACGGACGAGAACGACCGAACCACGGGCACCGGGGACGGCACCCTTGATCAGCAGCAGTGACTTCTCGGCATCCACACCGTGAACCGTGAGGTTCATAGTGGTGAGGCGAACGGCGCCCATACGGCCCGCCATCCGCTTGCCCTTGAAGACACGGCCCGGGGTAGATGCGCCACCGATGGAACCGGGCTTGCGGTGGTTCTTGTGCGAACCGTGCGAAGCACCGACGCCCGAGAACCCGTGGCGCTTCATAACGCCGGCGAATCCCTTACCCTTGGTGGTGCCGACGACGTCGACCTTCTGGCCGGACTCGAAAACCTCGACAGAGAGTTCCTGTCCTAGCTCATAGGATGCGGCGTCAGCCGTGCGCAGTTCAACAACGTGACGGCGTGCAGTAACGCCCGCCTTCTCGAAGTGTCCTGCCAGAGGCTTTGTTACCTTGCGTGGGTCGATCTGGCCATAGCCAATCTGGACTGCCGTGTAGCCATCAGCCTCGGCGTTGCGCAGCTGGGTAACAACGTTGGAATCAGCCTGAACAACAGTCACCGGAATAAGGCGGTTGTTCTCATCCCACACCTGGGTCATGCCGAGCTTCGTGCCCAGCAGTCCTTTTACGTTACGGATTACGGTCATAGTTTCTCAGCACCTCCCTACAGTTTGATTTCGATATTCACGTCAGCCGGCAGGTCGAGACGCATCAGCGAATCAACTGCCTTCGGCGTGGGGTCGATAATGTCGATCAGACGCTTGTGCGTGCGCATTTCAAAGTGCTCGCGGCTGTCCTTGTACTTGTGCGGCGAACGAATAACGCAGTAAACGTTCTTCTCCGTTGGCAGCGGCACAGGGCCCACTACCGTTGCGCCTGCACGCGTGACCGTCTCAACGATCTTCCGGGCCGAAACATCTATGACCTCGTGGTCATATGACTTCAGCCGAATGCGGATTTTTTGTCCCGCCATGGCGTCGTGCCTCTTTCTCCAGTGAGTACCTATGTGGTGCCCTTGTGCAATTACCGTGCCGAGACCCTTGGATCCAGCACCTCCTCCAGCAGACTGAATCCGGATGACCGGGTTCCTCACTCTGCCGAGGGACCGACCCCCGCGGTCGGGCGTGTCGCATAAGATGTGCCAACACCGCCCGAAGAATTGGGGAGGGTTATATTTGGTCTCTGCTACTCGTTGGACGAACTCCCTGCACCTGGCATTATCCAGACCGGGATTCCGTCTCGTTTCGAGCACGCGAGAGCGCTTGAACAACTCAATCAGTGTGCCAGACTCGCGAAGAGATTGCGAATCCGATCTCCATGGCGCAACAAGTCATGACTCGATCGAGTCCTTACTACGATTCAACCGCCACACGGCGAAAGCGATCAATACTGCAGCCACGAGCGTCAACAGAATGAAGGTGTAACCACGCAGGAACCACAACACCGCGAGCGACAAGCCCGCTGCTCCCCACCACGTGAATGTTCGGGATTGCCGAATGACTCCGTGGAGAAGAAGTGCAACGTGACCGAGAAGTGCCCAGAGCTGGTAGCCCGAGTCCTGGGTCAGAAGTGCTAGTAGACCGCTCGTACTAAGTATCGCTGCAGCACCCAACATCCACGCTTGACCGGCAACGGGCCGGCCCCGACGGTGTTCGTAGAGCGCGATCAGCGCGATGGCGACCGCCCAGGTCTGGACGAACCAAAAGATCGATGCCGTCGGATCCAGATGATTCCATATACCTGCAGCGGCAAACACTGCCACCAGGAAGATTCCTTCACCGGCCAGCTCACGCCTTCTCTTGGGCACTTCACGTGCAGCGAAGAATGCGGCAACCACCAGTAGTACAGACGCGGCCACAACCAGCTGTCCTCCCGTCATGGCGGCGAGAGAGCCGAGTGCGAGCGCAGTGACTACCGGCAATATTGCGTAGAGGCGGCGGACCTTCCCGACTCGGTACCGTCGACCCACCATAATCCACGCATAGACGAAGACGAAAGCGCCGCTATGGGCCAGTAACTGCAGTTCCCGGAAACCCCATTCAAGGTTCAGCATCCGAATAATCTCAGCACCAGCGCACCAGCAAGCGGCAATGGACACGATAGAGCCCAGCCCATATAGCCACGACACATTCCAAGTGTGGGATTCCAGAAGAACAACAATGGCCACGATCAGAAGGACTCCGGCCGGAGCCCAGCCACTGGCCGCAACCGAGAAAACGAGCCCCTCGACGAGGAATACTACGGTAGCCACCGTCGCCGTCGTCATTCGTCGTCGCCCAGCTGCTGTTGTACTGCGAATAGTCATCACCAGCACTGCGAGAATCGTAGACAGTGTGGCGACCGCTGCATCAGGAAGTTCAGCTGCGCCAAGCCAACCCTCATCGCTGAACGGTGGCGCGGAACTGAACACGATGAGCATCAAGGGAACACAGGCTAACGCAAGGTAGCGGAGCTCCTTGCGACTCCAGGCGGAGATAACAAGGGCCACTACGCACAAGACAGCCAGTGCAGTCGCCGTCACCCCTCGTTGCGCGAGCGCACCTGCCAGTACCAGGTATCCGGCCTGTGTAGCCGCTAGAAACGCGATGGTGAGCCACCCGGAGGCGCGCTGGAAATCGAGGTTTCTTGTGTATCGCCGGAACAGCGTTCGCAAGAGCTCCTGAACAAGCAATGAGATGGTAAACACGGTGACAAATGTATGAATCGAGACCCTCTGATCCCAGAGGAACACACTGGTCAAAAGCGTCAGCTGAATCTGTCCGCTAAGAAAATACGAGCCCTTGGCAAAGCGACTGTCGTGCAGAGCAGCAATCGTGAAGCAGTAGACAAGCCCGATGCCGAGGAGAATCTCATAGTCAACGACCTCAAACACGGACATCGCCAAGAACGCGGTCAGGGGGAAGACGGCACCGCTGGGAATCTCAATCCATCGAAGCCGGCGGAAGAGAGCGAGACCGCTGATAACGGTACCGAGCGACAGCGTCCACAACGCCGTGATGTCAGTCCATAGTGGACCATCCACCTGTAGAAGCCCGCTGACGGTTCCGATAGACAGGACGGCATACACGGTAGTGGCAACCCCGACCCCCTTCGCAGAGGCCCCACGGCGCAACTGTCCCAGGCTCACCAACTGATTAATGAGGAATCCCAGTGACAACACCACGAGCGCCATGGACAACGCGCCGATTCCCCAGGCCTCTGACCAGTGCCCGTAAGTGAATACAGAGGCGGCCACGGCTACGAGCCCCTGCGCTGTATACCGGTAGACCGACCGCGCAACCCGATCTGGGTGGTGAGCTGCCAGAATGAACGCATAGCCCACGGACCCAGTCAATAGAAGCTCATAATCATGAACTCCGAAAACGGGAATCGCGAAGACAGCGGTCGTGACGATAGCTATCGGGCTAACAGCCTCTAGCCAAGCCAGGCGATGGAAAAGCAGAGTTGCCGGAACCGCGAGCCCAAACAATGGCAGCCACAGACCCGCTGTGACCAGCCACTCGGGCGCGAAGTTCGCTAAAAGCAACACGGCAGCGACGTAAGCCACCCCACCACTCACAACAATCACATACGCGGGGCTTCGGAGATCACGCTTCCGCAGGAGCTGGACGAGGCTGACGAATTGATTGATGACAAGAGCCACGATGATAGCGAGTATGCCCAGATGTGGAGCAGCCGCGGCCCTAACTGAAGGCCAGTAATCCGCCACGAGAAGACCTACGGCCACGACTGCCTGTGCCCTGGCCACGAGTACATACGTTGTCTGCGTCACTGAGTGGGGTAGTGAAGTGACCGCACGTAGTACCGCATATGTCAGGACTACAGCAACTATGATTTCGAAACGCCACAGCTCATAAGGCGGCATGAAGAGCACGAGAACGAGGGCGGCGGGGACTAGAAACTCGCCAGCCTTCCGGATGCGCCAGGCAAGTAGCATCGCCACTAGAGCCGCCGTAAGCACCACCGTCAGTATCTCCGTAGCGACGAGGTCATGTTCGGACCCGATCGCGAGACCGATAAACGCCATGAGTAGAGCAATGCCGAAGGTCCAGTAGACGTCCACGATCTGCCAAGCACGCAAGCCATCGACGCCGCGCGGAGAATCAACCGGTGCCATGTCCCTCGCACCCGAGCCCGGCAGGGGGGAGGTTCGCATCGCAGCAAGATGAGTATCGAAACACACTGCCCAACGAGACGGCAGGCAGACCACAGCAATCGACTGAAGTGCAACACACGCAGCACCAACGTTTACAACGATGGCGGCATCGGCTTCAAGCGTCGCGGCGACGGAAAGCACGGCGATGACTAGGGTTACCCTCAAGCCATAAACATTGAGGACCTGTGCCCTGGAACGCGCAACCACCCACAGGGACGCGACATAGTAGAAGAAAGCTGCAGCCGAGATGAAGAAGTAGTCCAATGCCTCAAGGAATGAAAAGTTCAGGAGTGACACCCCAATGACGCCCGGAACAATGTAACCATGAACTTCTTGAATGACCTGTAGGTACAGACGTCCGGCCCAACGCGGACGTAGCTTTCCGATTACGGTCAGTACCGCAGCGGCGGCAATCGTCGCGGCGAAATACCAGACCAATCCGGCTCCGAGGACGTTAGCCGGCGCCCAGGCAACCGAGAGCATAAAGGGCAGCGTGAGGTAGGCCACCACGCGGCTTTTCAAGCGAATAGCAGCATTCAGGAAGGCTGCTCCACCTAGGACGGCAGTCGCTATCCATGACCAGCCGAGATGGTGAAGGACGAAAATGTTCAACGCCAAACCAACGAATGGAATCATTGCAAGTGCCGCGCCAACAAACGCCACCCCAGCGGGGCGTAGCCGGATCACGCGTTTATGAATCCATAGTCCACCTCCGTAAAATAGCGAAGTTACAGACACGACGACCCCAAAGCGCAGGGCGGATGAAAAGTCAGATCCGATGAACAGCGTCGTAGCCGCGACCAGCAACAGGCTCGCGGTGAAGAGCGTGATGTTGATGTTTCGGAGGTCCCGGGAGGCTCTGGCATCGGCAGTGGCAACCTTCGACGCCCCAGGGCTCTTAGGCCTCACGGATGTGGCGGCTACAGCTTTTGGCGCCTTTACCCCCTGCTGCGAAGTATACGAGCTCTCCCTGGCCCCCTCGTTCTCAGGGACCCGCACGAATTCAGGTGTCCGCTCGGTGGATACCACTGGTCTTGGAGTAAGCGACTCCGTCGAAACTGCTGCAGATGCTGTGGTGGTGCCCGTCGTCATATTTTCGGGAACGGCTGATGCGCTCGAGATGGCGGCTGCATTCCACCCCGCAGCGTATCCCTCTTCGAAGATCACAGCCGCCGGCGGTAAAACGCGAGTGTCCGCTGGAGCGCCCGTGCTCTTTCCGGAAAGAGACTTGAACCGCCATCCGCACGCCACACCTACAGCGAGGCCAATCACCAATACAAATACGATCATGTTGTAGAAAGACTCCCCCACGTGGTGGTTGTCGCCGTTACCAAGACAACCGTCATCCTATCGACATAGTCCTCGAAGGAAGTTTCGTCTGTGGATAACTGCGAGTTAACGCACGAATCCCCCTGTTGCGAATGCAACAGGGGGATTCGTGTTTGATCCCGTTAGCCGGGACCTGCAAGGAGTCAGAGACTACTTGTTGATTTTCGTCACACGTCCTGAACCAACGGTGCGTCCACCTTCGCGAATTGCGAAGCTGAGTCCGTCTTCCATGGCGATCGGCTGGATCAGATCAACGGTCATTTCCGTGTTATCACCGGGCATAACCATCTCGGTGCCTTCAGGCAACGTGATGACGCCAGTGACGTCCGTTGTGCGGAAGTAGAACTGAGGACGGTAGTTCGAGTAGAACGGGTTGTGGCGTCCGCCCTCATCCTTCGAGAGAATGTACACATTCGCATCGAAGTTGGTGTGCGGGGTGATCGAGCCCGGCTTCACGATAACCTGACCACGCTCAACGTCTTCACGCTTGATACCGCGCAGCAACAGACCACAGTTCTCGCCTGCCCATGCTTCATCGAGCTGCTTGTGGAACATTTCAATGCCGGTTACCGTCGTCTTCTGGACCGGACGGATGCCAACGATTTCGACGTCGGAGTTGATCTTCAGGGTGCCACGCTCGGCACGGCCAGTGACGACAGTTCCACGACCGGTGATCGTGAAGACGTCCTCAACGGGCATCAGGAACGGCTTGTCCTTGTCGCGAATCGGGTCCGGAACGCTATCGTCAACTGCCTGCATCAATTCCTCGATGGACTTGACCCACGTCGCGTCCCCTTCGAGAGCCTTGAGAGCCGAGACTCGGATTACAGGAGCGTTGTCGCCATCGAAACCCTGGTCCCCAAGAAGTTCGCGGACTTCCATTTCCACGAGGTCCAGCAGTTCCTCGTCGTCAACCATGTCTGACTTGTTCAAAGCGACCATCAGGTAGGGAACACCAACCTGGCGGGCAAGAAGAACATGCTCACGCGTCTGTGCCATTGGGCCGTCTGTCGCTGCAACCACGAGGATTGCACCGTCCATCTGAGCAGCACCAGTGATCATGTTCTTGATGTAGTCAGCGTGGCCCGGAGCATCAACGTGAGCGTAGTGACGCTTCTCCGTCTGGTACTCAATATGCGAAATGTTGATCGTGATGCCGCGCTGGCGTTCTTCGGGCGCGTTGTCGATCTGATCGAAAGCCGATGCCTCGTTGATGTCAGGGTACTTGTCGTGCAACACCTTAGAGATAGCTGCAGTCAAAGTGGTCTTACCGTGGTCAACGTGACCGATGGTTCCGATGTTTACGTGCGGCTTTGTCCGCTCGAACTTGGCCTTGGCCACGAGTTCCTCCTAGAACGATTTAAGAAGTCTTACTCTCGGTGACGCTTTTCGTCACCGAAACTTCAGCAAGTCTACTTGGGGCATTGTCAATTGATGAAATTCCATCCCGTACCGTCGTCGTCGACCCCTGACAGGGATTCGACGACGACGTGAGTACGGAAGTTACTCTCCGCGGTTCTTCTGAACAATTTCCTCGGCGACTGCCTTGGGAACCTCGGAATAGCTGTCGAACTGCATGGAGTACACTGCGCGGCCCTGGGTCTTTGACCGAAGGTCCCCGATATATCCGAACATTTCGGACAGCGGCACGTTAGCGCGCACTACCTTGACGCCACTGGCATCCTCCATCGAGAGAATCTGTCCACGGCGCGAATTCAGATCGCCGATCACGTCTCCCATGTATTCCTCCGGTGTACGAACCTCTACCGCCATCAGCGGTTCGAGCAGCACCGGATTGGCACGCCTAGCGCCCTCCTTGAAGACCTGCGATCCCGCGATCTTAAAGGCCATTTCGGAAGAGTCGACGTCGTGGTAGGCACCGTCAAGCAATTTCGCCTTGACGCCAACCAACGGATATCCAGCCAGGATACCCAAACGCATTGCATCCTGGATTCCGGCGTCAATGGACGGAATGTACTCGCGAGGAATACGTCCACCGGTGACCTTGTTCTCGAACTCGTAGAACACGCCGTCTGACGTGTCCAGCGGCTCGAATGAAACCTGAACCTTCGCGAACTGACCCGATCCACCCGTCTGCTTCTTGTGAGTGAAATCGACCTTGTCTACCGCGTTCTTGATGGTTTCACGGTACGCCACCTGAGGCTTGCCAACGTTCGCCTCAACACGGAATTCCCGACGCATGCGGTCGACAAGAATGTCTAGGTGCAGCTCACCCATGCCACCGATTTCCGTCTGCCCGGTGTCCTCGTTCTGAGTCACCGTGAAGGTGGGGTCTTCGTCCGAGAGTTTCTGGATAGCTAGTGACAGCTTCTCCTGGTCACCCTTGGTCTTCGGTTCGATTGCAACGAAGATTACCGGCTCCGGGAAGCTCATAGATTCCAGAACGATCGGGTGGGCCGGATCGCATAGGGTGTCGCCGGTAGTGACGTCCTTCAACCCGATGGCCGCATAGATGTGACCCGTGGTGATCTCGTCCACAGGATTTTCCTTGTTGGCGTGCATCTGGAAGAGCTTTCCGATGCGCTCCTTCTTACCCTTTGTGGTGTTGATCACCTGGGTGCCTGACGAGGCACGTCCCGAGTAGACCCGAATGTACGTCAACCGACCGAAGAACGGATGGGTAACGACTTTGAAAGCGAGCGCGGCGAAAGGCGCGCTTGCATCGGCCGGACGCTCGAGGATGACTTCCTCGTCGCGGATGTCATGGCCCTGAATGTTCGGAACGTCCAGCGGGGTCGGCAAGTAAGAAACAACGGCGTCGAGCATAGGCTGAACACCCCGGTTCTTAAACGCTGAACCACAAAGGACGGGGTACGCCTCGGAGTTGATGGTCAGCTTGCGAATGCCTGCCTTGAGTTCCTCTAAGGTGAACTCTTCGCCTTCGAGGTACTTGTTCATCAGCTCGTCGCTGGCTTCCGCCACACCCTCGAGCAGCGCGGCACGGTATTCGTCGGCCTTCTCACGGAGATCTGCAGGGATCTCCTCGATTTCGTACTTGGCGCCCATGGTGACATCACCCTTGGAATCGCCGCGCCAGGTGAGCGCACGCATCTCAACGAGGTCAATGACTCCCTCGAATTCGCTCTCGGAGCCGATCGGCAACTGCAGAACCAGAGGCTTTGCCTTCAGTCGATCCACAATGGTCTGCACTGTGAAATAGAAGTCAGCGCCGAGTTTGTCCATCTTATTGACGAAGCAGATCCGTGGGACATCGTATTTGTCAGCCTGGCGCCATACAGTCTCTGACTGCGGCTCAACGCCTTCCTTGCCATCGAAGACAGCAACTGCACCATCGAGCACGCGCAGGGAGCGCTCGACCTCGACCGTGAAGTCAACGTGCCCTGGGGTGTCAATAATGTTGATCTGATGGTTATCCCAGTAGCAGGTCGTGGCTGCGGAAGTAATGGTGATCCCGCGTTCCTGCTCCTGCGCCATCCAGTCCATCGTCGATGCGCCGTCGTGCGTCTCGCCGATCTTATGGTTGATGCCCGTGTAGAACAGGACTCGTTCGGTTGTGGTGGTTTTACCGGCGTCGATGTGAGCCATGATGCCGATATTGCGGACCTTGTTGAGGTCGGTAAGCACGTCCAGTGCCACGGTGTCTCCCTTATTCCGTCAAATGGAGTTGGTTAGGCACGGCGGCGGGAAACAGATGTTTCCCGCCGCCGGAGGCGATTTACCAGCGGTAGTGGGCGAATGCCTTATTGGATTCGGCCATCTTGTGCGTATCTTCGCGACGCTTTACAGCAGCACCGAGACCGTTGGACGCATCCAGGATCTCGTTCATCAAGCGCTCGGTCATGGTTTTCTCACGGCGGGCCTTCGAGTATCCGACCAACCAACGCAGAGCCAGTGCCGTTGCGCGGCCAGGCTTTACCTCGACCGGAACCTGATAAGTTGCGCCGCCAACACGACGGGAGCGAACTTCGAGTGTGGGGCGCACGTTATCCATGGCCTTTTTGAGTGCAGCAACCGGGTCTCCGCTGATCTTTGTCTGGACACCTTCAAGTGCACCATAAACAATGCGCTCTGCAGTGGACTTCTTACCGTCCACCAGAACCTTGTTGATCAGCTGGGTAACGAGCGGGGATCCGTATACGGGATCCACGACGAGGGGGCGCTTTGGCGCAGGTCCCTTACGAGGCATTACTTCTTCTCCTTCTTGGCGCCATACAAGCTGCGCGCCTGGCCACGGTTTTTAACGCCCTGGGTATCAAGCGCACCACGGACGATCTTGTAGCGAACACCGGGGAGGTCCTTCACTCGTCCACCACGAACAAGCACAATGGAGTGCTCCTGGAGATTGTGGCCAACGCCGGGAATGTAGGCAGTTACTTCAATGCCGCCGTTGAGGCGGACACGAGCAACCTTACGAAGCGCCGAGTTCGGCTTCTTCGGGGTGGTGGTGTACACACGAGTGCAGACACCGCGACGCATAGGGCTACCCTGAAGTGCAGGAGCCTTGGTTTTAGTGATCTTGGGCGTCCGGCCCTTCCGGACCAGCTGGTTAATTGTAGGCACTTATCAGTTCTCCATAAGTTCTATTCGGGTAATTCTGATTCGCTGCTCCCAAGGCCCGACGGCTATGCCTATTTCGGGCGATTGGTCAGCTCTTGTAGTCGTTCAGCATTCCTACTCGCAGTACCCCGAGGGCTACTAGGTAAACGACTGTAGGCGTGCAAAAGCGTGGCATTCGTTGTACAAGTTCCCTACAACCCGGAGATACGCCTGCGAGGACGCCGATCCACTGCCACACATAAACAATTATTAATCAGTCTAACAGAATCCCACACAAGCCGGTACGCGGCGAGGTCATCCTTTAACGGCCGAGGTCACCGCCTGCATCCCAGTGTGGGACTACAAGGGGTGACCTCGGCACTTTGGAGCGCGGTTATCTACCGGAAATCGCTACCCATGTCGTAGTCGTCGAGGGGAATCGCGTGGAATTCAGGACTCATCCCGCCTTCAGCTCCGGCGTAGTCAAAGTCACTAAATGCACTCGGACCCGTGAAGAGGTTTGCTTTCGCTTCCTCCGTGGGCTCCACCGTGACCTTCGTGTAACGATCCAAGCCGGTGCCGGCCGGGATCAATTTACCGATGATGACGTTCTCCTTGAGGCCAAGCAGCGGATCGCTCTTACCTTCCATGGCGGCCTGCGTCAGAACACGCGTGGTCTCCTGGAAGGATGCAGCGGACAGCCACGACTCAGTCGCGAGTGACGCCTTGGTGATACCCATGAGCTCGGGCCGACCTGATGCCGGCTTCTTGCCCTCGGATACAACACGGCGGTTCTCTTCCTCGAAGCGACTGCGAGCAGCGAGCTCCCCCGGAAGAAGATCCGAGTCACCGGACTCAATAACCGTCACGCGACGCAGCATCTGGCGAACAATAACCTCGACGTGCTTGTCGTGGATACCTACACCTTGGCTGCGGTAAACGGTCTGAACCTCGTCGACGAGGAATTCCTGTGCCTTGCGGGGCCCAAGAATTCGCAGGATCTGCTTTGGATCAACAGCACCGAAGACAAGCTGCTCCCCCACTTCAACGTGCTGGCCATCTTCAACAAGAAGACGCGCACGGCGGAGGACAGGGTAGGCAATCTCTTCGGATCCATCATCCGGAGTGACAACCAGACGCATCTGCTTGTCGCCATCCTCGATAGTTACCCGACCCGCAGTCTCAGAGATCGGAGCAACTCCCTTAGGGGTACGTGCTTCGAAGAGCTCTTGGATACGGGGTAGCCCCTGAGTGATGTCTTCCGCAGAAGCCACACCACCGGTGTGGAAGGTACGCATGGTCAACTGTGTGCCCGGCTCACCGATCGACTGCGCGGCGATGATACCGACAGCCTCACCGATGTCCACGGTTTTACCCGTGGCCAAGGACCGGCCATAGCACAATGCACACGTGCCGACAGCAGACTCACACGTGAGAACCGAACGGATCTTGATCTCTGAAATACCAGCCTTGAACAGCTTGTCAATCAGCACATCACCGACATCTGAACCGCCAGTAGCCAGCACATCGCCGTCGTTGCCGACGACGTCGACAGCCAACGTGCGAGCGTAAGCCGAGTTCTCTACCTCGTCATGCAGATTCAATTCACCATTCTGATCGGCAACAGCGATCGGAACCGTGAGCCCACGCTCAGTGCCGCAGTCCTCCTCGCGGACAATGACGTCCTGCGAGACGTCCACCAGGCGACGGGTCAGGTAACCGGAGTTGGCCGTACGAAGCGCCGTATCCGCAAGGCCCTTGCGGGCGCCGTGGGTCGCGATGAAGTACTCGAGAACCGACAGTCCCTCACGGTATGAGGACTTGATGGGCCGCGGGATGATTTCACCCTTCGGGTTAGCCACCAGTCCACGAATACCGGCAATCTGACGGACCTGGAGCCAGTTACCACGGGCACCGGAGGACACCATGCGGTTGATGGTGTTCTCCTTGGTCAGGCCCTTCATCATGGCCGCCGCAACATCGTTGGTTGCCTTGTTCCAGATATCGATGAGTTCCTGACGACGCTCGTCGTCCGCAAGCAGACCCTTGCCGTACTGAACTTCAACCTTTGCAGCCTGAGCTTCGTAGCCCGCCATGATCTCGGGTTTCTCCGGCGGAGCCAGAATGTCCGAGATAGCGACAGTAACGCCTGAACGGGTTGCCCAGTAGAAACCGGAGTCCTTCAGGTTATCCAGCGTTGCCGCAGTGACCACCTTCGGATACCGCTCAGCGAGGGTGTTGACGATCGTGGACAGTTCTCCCTTGTCCGCCACCGCAGCCACCCAAGGGTAGTTATCGGGAAGCGTGTCGTTGAACAAGACCTGTCCGAGCGAGGTTTCGATCAGCGCCGGCGTACCCTCTTCCCAACCTTCGGGAGCAGGCTGTTCCTCAGAAGGAACAAAGTGCGGAATCCGAATTTTCACGACTGCATTCAGGTGCAACTGACCCAGGTCAAGAGCCATGACGGCTTCGGCTGGCGTTGAGAACAGTCGCCCCTCGCCCACGGCACCTTCACGCTTGGTGGTCAAGTGATGCAAGCCGATGATCATGTCCTGCGACGGCAGAGTCACTGGACGACCGTCAGAAGGCTTCAAAATATTGTTCGAGGACAACATCAGAATGCGCGCCTCAGCTTGGGCCTCCGGGCTCAGTGGCAAGTGCACAGCCATCTGATCGCCGTCAAAGTCAGCGTTGAACGCACCACAGACGAGCGGGTGAAGCTGAAGCGCCTTACCCTCAACGAGTTGCGGCTCGAACGCCTGGATCCCTAGACGGTGCAGAGTAGGCGCACGGTTGAGCAGCACGGGATGTTCCGTGATGATCTCTTCCAATACATCCCAGACCTGCGGCCGGTAGCGCTCAACCATGCGCTTTGCGCTCTTGATGTTCTGCGCGTGGTTGAGGTCGACAAGACGCTTCATGACGAACGGCTTGAAAAGCTCCAGAGCCATCTGCTTGGGCAATCCGCACTGGTGCAGCTTCAGCTGAGGGCCGACGACGATAACGGAACGCCCTGAATAATCAACGCGCTTACCCAAAAGGTTCTGACGGAAACGTCCCTGCTTGCCCTTGAGCATGTCAGAGAGCGATTTCAGCGGACGGTTGCCCGGACCCGTCACCGGACGGCCACGACGGCCGTTGTCAAACAGGGAGTCAACGGCTTCCTGAAGCATGCGCTTCTCATTGTTGACGATGATCTCGGGTGCCCCAAGATCCAGAAGACGCTTTAGACGGTTGTTCCGGTTGATCACACGTCGGTACAGGTCATTGAGATCCGACGTCGCAAAACGTCCACCATCGAGCTGAACCATGGGACGCAGCTCCGGTGGGATCACCGGCACGGCGTCGAGGACCATACCCAAGGGGCTGTTGGTCGTGGTCAGGAACGCATTGACAACCTTCAGACGCTTGAGTGCACGCGTCTTGCGCTGGCCCTTACCGTTCTGAATGATGTCCCGCAACAGCTCTGACTCAGCCTGCATGTCAAAGTTCTCAAGCCGCCGTTTGATGGCCTCAGCACCCATGGAGCCTTCGAAATACAGACCGTAGCGGTCACGCAGTTCACGGTATAGACCCTCGTCACCTTCGAGGTCTGCGACCTTCAGGTTCTTGAAGCGGTCCCAGACCTGCTCCAGCCGTTCAATCTCGGCGTCGGAGCGCTTACGGATCTGCGCCATGGATCGGTCCGCTGAATCGCGGGCTTTTTTCTTCTCGGCAGCCTTGGCGCCTTCGCCCTCAAGCCGGGCAAGTTCGCCTTCAAGACCCTGCGCGATGGCGGCGATATCCGCATCACGCTGGTCTACGAGATGCTTCTTCTCAACGTCGTGCTCTGCCTGAAGGTTCGGAAGTTCCTTGTGACGGTTGTCTTCGTCGACCCACGTGATCATGTAGGCGGCAAAGTAGATGATCTTTTCAAGATCCTTCGGCGCCAGGTCCAAAAGGTAACCGAGGCGAGAAGGAACACCCTTGAAGTACCAGATGTGAGTTACCGAAGCAGCCAGTTCAATGTGACCCATGCGCTCACGACGAACCTTGGCGCGCGTGACTTCAACGCCGCAACGCTCGCAGATGATGCCCTTGAATCGGACACGCTTGTACTTGCCGCAGTAGCACTCCCAGTCGCGTGAAGGACCAAAGATCTTTTCGCAGAAAAGACCGTCCTTCTCCGGCTTCAGGGTTCGATAGTTGATGGTCTCGGGCTTACGCACCTCGCCGTACGACCAGTCACGGATTTCATCCGCGGTGGCCAGGCCGATTCGCATAAGACCGAATGAGGATTCGCTGGACATATGGTCCCTGTTCTCTCTTGTTCTCGGAGTGTGAATGTCTATGGGTTACGGAAAGAGGTTCTAGACCTCTTCAACAGAGCTTGGCTCGGCCCGCGAGAGGTCGATTCCCAGCTCTTCCGCGGCCCGGAAGACTTCTTCGTCCGAGTCACGCATTTCAATGGTGTTGCCTTCCGTGGACAGGACTTCCACGTTGAGGCACAACGACTGCATTTCCTTGATCAGAACCTTGAACGATTCCGGAACGCCCGGCTCAGGGATGTTCTCACCCTTCACGATGGCTTCGTAAACCTTCACACGGCCATGGATATCATCTGACTTGATGGTCAGAAGTTCCTGCAGTGTGTACGCGGCACCGTAAGCCTCCAGGGCCCAAACTTCCATTTCACCGAAGCGCTGTCCACCGAACTGCGCCTTACCACCCAACGGCTGCTGCGTGATCATGGAGTACGGACCTGTGGAGCGCGCGTGGATCTTGTCATCAACAAGGTGGTGCAGCTTCAGAATGTACATGTAGCCGACGGAGATCGGGTCAGGGAACGGTTCGCCAGAGCGGCCGTCGTAGACCTGCGTCTTACCAGTGGATCCGATCAGACGGTTGCCATCACGGGTCACATTCGTTGAGTCGAGCAATCCGGTGATTTCCGACTCGGAAGCACCGTCGAAGACCGGTGTTGCAACCGTCGTCGGGCCGGACTCACGGGGGAAGTTCTGGAGGCTCTGGACCCAGTCTGGCTCGCCCTCGATCTTCCAACCCTGCTTAGCGGCCCAGCCAAGGTGAATTTCCATGACCTGGCCCACGTTCATTCGTCCCGGAACACCCAAGGGGTTCAGGACGACGTCGACCGGTGTGCCATCTGCAAGGAATGGCATATCCTCGATCGGCAGGATCTTGGAGATAACGCCCTTGTTTCCGTGACGGCCAGCGAGCTTGTCGCCATCCGTGATCTTGCGCTTCTGCGCCACGTGAACCCGGACCAACTGGTTTACGCCTGGGGGCAGCTCGTCGTCATTGTCCCGATCGAAGATACGGACACCAATAACAGTTCCAGACTCGCCATGGGGAACCTTCAACGATGTGTCTCGAACTTCACGGCTCTTCTCACCGAAGATGGCGCGAAGCAGACGCTCTTCCGGAGTCAGCTCCGTCTCACCCTTCGGTGTGACACGGCCTACAAGGATGTCGCCGGCCTCAACCTCAGCACCGATGTGAATGATGCCGCGCTCGTCCAGCGCGCCAAGAACGTCTTCGCTCACGTTCGGAATGTCGCGGGTGATTTCCTCAGCGCCCAGTTTTGTATCCCGGGCATCGACCTCATGCTCTTCGATATGGATAGAGGTCAGGACGTCCTCAGAAACAACACGCTGCGACAGAATGATTGCATCCTCGAAGTTATGACCCTCCCAAGACATGAATGCCACCAGCATGTTCTTGCCAAGCGATAGCTCACCCTGATCGGTGGACGGACCATCGGCGATGACGCCCTCAACCTCGAGTCGCTGGCCCTCTTCGACCACAACGCGCTGATTATAGGCGTTGCCCTGGTTGGAGCGGGCGAACTTCATGATGGGGTAGTGAGTTTCCGTGCCGTCGTCATTGAGCATCGTGACCATCTCGGCTGATACTTCCTGAACGACGCCGGGCTTGACAGCGACAACCGAGTCCCCGGCGTCGACCGCGGCGTCGGCTTCCATACCGGTACCAACCAGCGGGCGCTCCGCCCGAAGCAACGGCACAGCCTGACGCTGCATATTGGCACCCATGAGGGCACGGTTGGCGTCGTCGTGCTCCAGGAACGGAATCAGCGCCGTAGCAACAGAGACCATCTGACGCGGGGAAACGTCCATGTAGTCAACGGCTTTGGCCTCGACCAGAAGAGGTTCACCTGAACCACCGCGGGTACGCACAAGGACCATGTCCTCGGCGAAGTGCTGGTCCGTTGTCAGAGGCGCGTTCGCCTGAGCGATCTGGCACTCGATCTCATCATCAGCCGTCAGGTAGTCAACCTGCTCTGTAACCAGGCTCCCGACAACCTTTCGGTACGGAGTCTCGATAAACCCGAACGCGTTGATGCGACCGTAAGTAGCCAGCGACCCGATCAAGCCAATATTCGGTCCTTCAGGGGTTTCGATGGGGCACATGCGGCCATAGTGCGAAGGGTGGACGTCACGGACTTCCATGCCTGCACGGTCACGGGACAGACCACCTGGGCCAAGCGCAGAAAGCCGGCGCTTGTGCGTAAGGCCCGCGAGCGGGTTGTTCTGGTCCATGAACTGCGACAGCTGCGACGTTCCGAAGAACTCTTTCATGGCAGCAACCACAGGCCGGATGTTGATCAGTGTCTGCGGGGTAATGGCTTCAACGTCCTGCGTGGTCATACGCTCACGGACCACGCGCTCCATGCGGGACAGACCCGTGCGGACCTGGTTCTCGATGAGCTCACCCACTGCGCGGATGCGGCGATTGCCGAAGTGATCGATGTCATCGACCTCAACGCGGATGTCCGCTTCCTGACCGTCCCGGTGCGCCTTGATGCTCTTCTCGCCAGCATGCAAAGCCACCAAGTACTTAATCATGGCGACGATGTCTTCCGTATCCAGTACCGAAGCATTGGATTCGCTGAGTGACTTGTCCAGACCCAGCTTGCGGTTGATCTTATAGCGACCCACCTTTGCAAGGTCGTAGCGCTTTGCGTTGAAGTACAGATTGTCCAGCAGGTTCTGTGCGGCTTCGACTGTTGGGGGCTCGCCTGGACGCAACTTGCGGTAGATGTCCAGAAGGGCGTCTTCCCTGGTCTCGGTGGCGTCCTTCTCCAGTGTTGCCCGGATGGAGTCGTACTCGCCAAACGTCTCGAGGATTTCTCCCTCGGTCCAGCCAAGCGCCTTGAGCAGGACCGTGACGGACTGCTTGCGCTTGCGGTCTAGACGGACACCGACCTGGTCACGCTTGTCGATTTCCAACTCGAACCAAGCACCACGCGAGGGAATGATCTTCGCTGTGAAGATGTCCTTGTCACTGGTCTTGTCCACGGCCCGCTCAAAGTACGCACCCGGCGAGCGGACGAGCTGCGAAACTACCACGCGCTCCGTACCGTTGATGACAAAAGTTCCCTTATCTGTCATCAACGGGAAATCGCCCATGAACACGGTCTGCTGCTTGATTTCACCCGTGTTGTTGTTCATGAACTCGGCCTTGACGTACAGTGGCGCCGCGTATGTGGCGTCCCTGTCTTTGCATTCGGCCATCGTGTACTTGGGGTCCGCGAACTCCGGCTCCGAGAAGCTCAGGGACATCGTTCCCTGAAAGTCTTCAATCGGCGAAATCTCCTCGAAGATATCCGACAGGCCTGCCGTTGTTGCGACACCCTGGAGACCCTCTTCAAGGGCCTGCTCAACACGGGTCTTCCACTTCTCATTGCCAACGAGCCAATCAAAGCTGTCGGTCTGGAGGGCTAGGAGGTTAGGAACGTCCAGCGGTTCATGAATCTTCGCGAATGAAATCCGACGCGCTGCGTCCGGAATTTCAGAGTTGTTAGCGGTTGCATTATTAGCGGTGCTCGAGGCGACCAAGAGGGATCCTTCCACAGACCTTCAGGCTATCCGCGACTCCACGCTCATATGTCAAAAAACCCGTTGTTAAATGACAAAGTGCACGACAAAGCCCACCGCTATATGAAGGCTGAGATTATGAGGGGAATCGCAAATATCTACTGTACGCCTACTACACGAACATGTCTACTGGTAGTACTCTCATCCCAACGCCACTTCCAGCTTTGATTCGGCTCACAGCGGCGCCCTGAGCCCGCGCCGAGCGCTCGGGGTAGCCTAGAAATGGCCCCGCCCACGTTTGAAAGTGAGTTTCAACACCATGAGTATTCCAGAGAACCAGCCCACCGACGTCGTCATTGTCGGTGGAGCCCGCACACCACAAGGTCGGCTGAATGGTCAGCTAGCATCCTTAACCGCCGTCGAACTTGGTGCATTCGCCATCGCCGGCGCCCTCGAAAGATCCCGCGTTGACGCAGCAGATGTCAACGCCGTCATCATGGGCCACGTCGTTCAAGCCGGTTGCGGTCAGAACCCCGCCCGCCAGAGTTCCATCAAGGCAGGCATCGGCTGGGACGTCCCGGCAGTCACCCTCAATAAGGTTTGCCTCTCCGGCCTCACTGCCGTCATTGACGCGGCGCGGCTAATCCGCAGCGGCGAAGCAACCGTGGTCGTAGCCGGTGGCCAGGAATCGATGTCCAATGGACCACACATCCTTCCCGGCTCACGACAAGGCTGGACTTACGGCAACATTCAAGCTGTTGATTCCGTCGCCACCGACGGCCTGACCGACGCTTTTGATCAGGAATCCATGGGGGCATCCACTGAACGAGGCAACGACGCTCTGGGCATCGGTCGTTCAGCACAGGATGAAGTTGCCGCCTCGTCGCACCAGCGCGCAGCCGCGGCAGCGGAAGCGGGCATCTTTGACGATGAGATCGTGCCTGTCTCCGTCCGTCAGCGCAAGGGCGAACCGCTTGTGCTCAAAGCCGATGAGGGCATCCGGCCCACCACTACCGTGGAAAGCCTCAGCAAGTTACGGCCAGCCTTCAACAAAGAGGGCGCCATTACTGCAGGGAATTCCTCCCCACTGTCCGACGGGGCCGCTGCGCTGGTGCTGACAACCCGTTCAAACGCAGAAGCCAAAGGACTCGAGATTCTCGCCGTTCTCGGCGAGCCAGGACAGGTAGCAGGCCCAGACAACTCCCTGCACTCCCAGCCCGCCAACGCCATCCACAAAGCGCTGGAACGCGCTGGTTGGACGACGTCGGACCTTGACTTCATTGAGATCAACGAGGCGTTTGGCTCCGTAGCGTGTCAGTCGCTGAAAGACTTGGACCTCTCCCTCGAGAAGTGCAACATTCACGGTGGGGCCATCGCTCTAGGGCATCCCATCGGCGCTTCTGGTGCTCGCCTAGCACTTCATGCAGCACTTGAACTCAAGCGCCGAGGATCCGGCAAGGCTGCTGTATCGCTGTGCGGTGGCGGAGGCCAGGGCGAAGCACTCCTACTGATCCGGAGCTAACAAGCCGACGCGCATCATGCACGCATGCAAAAGGCCCCCACGCTCTGACGAGTGTGGGGGCCTTTTGAGTGGTTGAGCCATGGAGGTTCAACCGGAACAAGCTACTTGACGGTCACCGAAGCGCCGGCAGCCTCAAGGGCTTCCTTGGCCTTCTCAGCTGCTTCCTTGGTTGCGCCTTCCAGCACAGCCTTGGGAGCCGAATCAACAAGATCCTTGGCTTCCTTCAGACCCAGTGAAGTCAGGCTACGAACTTCCTTGATCACTGCGATCTTCTTCTCGCCGGGACCTTCGAGGATGACGTCGAATTCGGTCTGCTCTTCAGCAGCCTCTGCAGCTCCGCCGGCGGCAGGGCCTGCAACGGCAACGGCAGCAGCCGTAACGTCAAACGTCTCTTCGAACAACGTAACGAACTCTGAGAGCTCGATGATGGTCAGTTCCTTGAAAGCTTCAATGAGCTCTTCGTTGCTGAGCTTCGCCATGGTGTGGCGTCCTTCCTTTAGTCGGCACCGAACGGCACCTGAGTTTATTGGGTGCGAGAGCTGCTAGCTCTCGTCGGTTGCCGTATTCTCTGCGTCTGCCGATTCGGCAGCCGAAGCTTCTTCGGCAGGAGCCTCAGCGGCGGCTGGCGCACCTTCGGCCTCTTCACGCTTGACGCGTAGCGCCTCGACGGTCCGAGCCATAGCTGCGGCAGGCGCCTTGAGGATTCCTGCAACCATAGCGAGCTGGTGCTCGCGTGATTCGAGCGCTGCAAGCGCAGCGACGCCGGAAGCATCCATGGCCTTGCCCTCGAAGTAACCGGTCTTGATGATGAGCTGCGGGTTGTTCTTGGCGAAATCCGTGAGGCTCTTTGCTGCAGCAACTGCATCGCCCTTGATGAACGCGATTGCAGTAGGGCCGGCAAGCTGATCATCAAATGCGTTGATGCCAGCTTCCTTGGCTGCAATATTCGTCAGGGTGTTCTTGACGACCGAGTACTTGGTGTCCTGGCCGAGCGAACGGCGCAGCTGCTTGAGCTGTGCCACGGTGAGCCCACGGTATTCGGTGAGGACTGCAGCATCAGAATCCTTGAAATCAGTGACGATTTCTTCCACTGCTGACACCTTGATTGGCGTTGTCATAACCCTCCTTCCGGGGAATAGTGCCGGCTATTCGGTCCCGAAACAAAAAACGCCCCGCGCAGATGCACGGGGCTAGGCTCTACGTAGCTTTTTCTGCCACGGAGCGTTGCTTCGTTCACCTGCGTAGGCCGTCCTCTGAGAGGAACTTTCGGATGACCTCTGCTTCTCAGCGGCACCAGGAGGAGCCAAACAGGAGTCATCGACCGACGGTCTTTGGTAGATTTAGCCTACTCGACGGCACCCTGAGCGCCAAATCCCGCTTTCTGCCACATGCCGGTACACCCAGCCGGTACAAAACCGAGAGTTTCGTTGATCCGAAGCATGTGGACATTCTCGGCCGCGTTCCATGTGTAGATACGGCGCGCGAGTGGCCACTGGGCCTGGATGCGCAAGATATTAGCTGCCTTGAGTGCCATCCCCAACCTGTGTCCACGGAAGGCCGTGAGCACAAGCGTGTCCTCTTGATAGAGGACTTCTGGCTTCTGTCCGGCATATTCCAGGATGGTGTGTCCGACTAATTGTCCGGTAGACCTATGGCGCGCAGCGGCGACAAGGCTACGTATCTCTCTCTTGACAGCCTCCTCTTCAGCGTGGCGGACCCGTGCTGTGTCCCACACTTCTTCCTGGATCTCGAGGCTCCCAGCTGGCACATCCACGCTCATCCACTGACGTAGACATGCATAGTTGTTCACCAGTGACTCGGGACAGCGGTCCTCCCAGTAGACGAGATCATACTCATGACCGGCGACCGCACGCGCCCGCTCCAGCATGGCGTCAGCATCAGCCCTGTGGTCAAGATTCAGAATACTGAACCGCTCGACCTGTTCGAGCGAGTGGCCGAGAGACCGGGCAAACCCGACAGACGCGGACGAGGACGGGACCTCCCCCACGCCTGTCACTGCTGTGATGTTAGCGGCACCGGGGCCGATCTGATCAGCACGATGCTCGGTTGTGCCCATCACCGTGACGCGACCGAGCTCGCGAAGATGGGACTCCACGGACTCATAGAGTTGCCTGCCGATGCCTCGCCTGCGGTGCTCAGGTTGAATAAGAATGTGCACGTAAGCGACATGTTCGTTGTCTCCGAGTGGAAGGACCACTTTTGCCACCCCAACGACGTCGTCGTTTAATTTGGCAATCATGGGCGCCTTTGCCCGATACTGGCTTGGTCGGCTTGCGATCAGTTGCTCCGCATAACTCAAACTGTGATCCTCATGGCCCCAGAGGTCCATTTCTTCAGCGTCGGTCAGCGCGCAGACCTGAGTGAAGTCCTGTGCCTCAAGGGCATCCAGCTTCTCAGGTCTTTGGAGCGGAGAGAGAGTGTAACTGTACTAGTCATATCTCGAGTCTCATTAAGTGGTTGGGACTTATCAACCACAACGGTCAGGGACGACGGCGAGGGATCGTATTGACTTTGTCCCAGCCACGCCGACCTTCCCTGGATCCTTCGTGCGCGTCGCGGCTGCGGTAAAGGACGTAGGGACGGAAAAGGTAGCCCAATGGTGCTGTGAACACGTGTACCAGACGGGTGAAGGGCCACAGCGCGAAAAGGGCTATGGCGGCAAAGGCATGAAATTGGAAACTGAACGGCGCAACGGCCATCAGCTCAGGCTGCGGGTTGAAAAAGAAGATGCTACGGAACCAAACGGAGACTCCACCTCGATAGTTGTAATCTCCAGCCACCCCGGACACGGTGTTGACCAGTCCGCCCAAGATGACCAACGCCAGCATCAGGTACATCACCTTGTCCATCGGGGTAGTTGCTCCCAGCACGGCCTTGGTAAAACGGCGCCGGTAGAGAAGACCGATCAGTCCAACGATGGTGAAAACACCGGCAATCGCACCTACCGAAATCGCCATGAAATGGTACATCCCCTCCGAAATCCCAACGGCGTGCGTCCAGCTTTCGGGGATGCCCAGACCCATGACATGGCCCAGGAAGACCGCCAAAATCCCGAAATGAAACATTGGGCTCGCCCAGCGCAAGATACTGCTTTCATACATCTGACTCGACCGAGACGTCCATCCAAACTTGTCATAGCGGTACCGCCAGATATGTCCGAGGACGAAAATCGTGAGGCAAATGTAGGGGAAAATCAGCCATAGAAAAACGTCGAGCACACTGTCCATCACGCGCCTCCCGGCATCGGTGCCAAATCCGGCATTCCATAGGTATTCAGACCAACCTGCTCTTCTTCAGGACCTTCCGCTATCAGCCGTTGAACAGCTTCGTGGTCCTTCCCTTTCAGCGGCGGAAGGGTGGCACAGACAGATTGCAGTGCGCCATGCCACGGTGATCCGACTTCCCCTAGGTGAAGCCGAAGAAGTTCAAGACCCGCACGGTTGTCCAGAATAATTTTCAGACCCGAGGCCAAATCGGTTATCGCTCCGAATTCCAGGACAACACAGAGGTGGTCGGGCAGCTGGTCATCGGCCAGATTCAGACCGGCCTTAGCGTAAACCTGCTTAATACGCAGCAACGCCAGGCCCCTTTTCCTGGTCTCTCCATTAGAAAAGTAAGTCAAGAACAGGCATCCACGTCGACGGGTATCGAAGGTGTCGACGTATTCGCTCTGCACTTCGCGCAGATCTCCCTCACGCAAATGCCGAATGGTCTCCCGTAGACCTGCACCTACTTTGACCGGTAGGCTCGCGGCTACCTCGCCCAATAGATCCAGACGTTGGAGCAGGGATTCGTCCGGATAGTCCATCAAGATGGACGCGGCTTGCCACGCATTGGTGATTTCGGCAGGCGAATATTTCAATGTGGGCATTTTGGGAGTCACGACGGCGCTCCCGCCTGGGAGGTAGATCCTGGACCCGGTTGCGCATCAGGAAACAATCCATTGGGTGTGCCCTGGCCATTCCAGTTCAACAGATTTATGCGCACTCCCTCAGGCCGCCCGGGCCCGCTGGCGGACGCAACGCCAGGGTCCTTTCCACGATCCGGATCGTTCCCGAAGGACTCGTCCATTCCGCCCATGCCGCCCATGCCTGGCCCACCATCGACGTTGAGCGAGCACTCGGTTGCGATGTTTTCCAATTTATGGGCATCTTCGTAGTGGGCAGGTGGAATAACGTAGCGCTCTTCGTATTTAGCGATAGCCAATAACCGGTACATGTCTTTGATTTCCTGGCCTGTCATCCCGACCGACTCCGCAATGGACTCGTTCGGCTCCCATCCCATGTTGATGTCCCGCATATAGGACCGCATGGCCGCAAGCTTGTGCAACACGTTGTCCACGGGCTGAGTGTCCCCAGCGGTGAATAGCCCGGCTAGATACTCGATGGGGATCCGCAGCTTGTCGATGGCAGCAAAAAGGTTGTCCTGCCGTTCGGGATCTTCACCGGTTTCGCTGACCGCATCCACGACTGGAGAGAGCGGCGGTATGTACCACACCATAGGCATGGTGCGATATTCCGGATGCAGTGGGAGTGCCACTTTGTAGTCGTTGATAAGAGCCCAGATCGGCGATCGCTGGGCAGCCGACACCCAATCCTCTGGAATGCCTGCCAGGGCGGCTTCGCGGATAACTTCAGGATCATTCGGGTCCAAGAATACGTTTCGCTGGGCCTCGTAGAGGTCGTGCTCGTTCCTGACGGACGCCGCCTCCAGCACTCTGTCGGCATCGTAGAGCATCAGACCGAGATAGCGCAGGCGCCCAACGCACGTTTCCGAGCAGATAGTGGGCTGACCGATCTCTATGCGCGGATAACAGAACGTGCACTTTTCGACTTTGCCGGTTTTGTGGTTGAAATACATCTTTTTGTAGGGACACCCACCCACGCACTGTCGCCAACCGCGGCAGCGGTCCTGGTCCACCAGGACAATCCCGTCCTCTTCGCGTTTATAGATGGCACCCGTGGGGCAGGAGGATACGCACGATGGGTTCAGGCAGTGTTCACAGATGCGAGGCAGGTAGAACATGAACGTCTGCTCATATTCGAACTTAATCTTGTCGCCGACCTGTTTGAGGATCGGATCGTTGTTCGAGTTTTCTACCGAACCTGCAAGGTCATCATCCCAGTTGGAAGACCACGTGATTTTGGTGTCTTCGCCGGTGAGCAACGATTTAGGCCGCGCCACCGGTAGGTGCTCCTGAGCCGGGGCCGTGGTCAAATTGTCGTAATCATAGGTCCACGGCTCGTAATAGTCCTTGATACCCGGCAGGTTGGGGGCGGAGAAGATCGTTAGCAGGTTCTTCAGGCGCCCACCGGCCTTGAGCTGGAGCCGACCGCGCTTGGTCAGCGTCCAGCCGCCCTTCCACTTTTCCTGGTCTTCATAGGTGCGTGGATAACCCTGCCCTGGGCGGGTCTCCACGTTGTTGAACCAGACGTGCTCCGCGCCGGACCGGTTGGTCCAGACCTGTTTACACGTGACTGAGCACGTGTGACAGCCAATGCACTTATCCAGGTTCATCACCATGGCCATTTGTGCCATGACACGCATCAGTACTCAACCTCCTGGGTTCGGCGGCGAATGACTGTGACCTCGTCGCGTTGGTTTCCTGTGGGCCCCATATAGTTGAAGGCATACGTCTGCTGGGCGTAGCCACCGATCATGTGCGTGGGCTTGATCATCAACCGGGTTAGCGAGTTGTGGTTACCTCCGCGCTGACCACTGGTCTCCGAAAGCGGCATGTCGATCAACCTGTCCTGGGAGTGATACATGTAGACCGTTCCCTCCGGCATCCGGTGGGAGACGATGGCCCGAGCTGTGACGGTGCCGTTGCGGTTGACCGCTTCTATCCATTCGTTGTCTTTCACCCCAATCTTCTCTGCGTCCAACGGACTCATCCAGATCCCCGGCCCTCCCCTAAACAGAGAGAGCATGAGCAAGTTGTCCTGATACTCCGAGTGGATGGACCATTTGTTGTGCGGAGTCAGGTACCTTACGGTAACGCCCTTGGACGAGGTAGAGCCGATGGCCGGCTCGTCGAACAATGCGGTCATGTCAAGTGGTGGACGGAAGATGGGTAGACCTTCGCCGAGTTCGGTCATCCAGTCATGATCGAGGTAAAAGTGCATCCGGCCGGTCAATGTATGCCACGGCTTGAGCCGCTCCACGTTGATCGTGAACGGCGAGTACCGCCGTCCCCCGGATTCAGAGCCGGACCATTCTGGTGAGGTGATCACCGGCACCGGTCCGCGCTGCGTGTCGGCAAAGGTGATGCGCTTGCCCTCGTGTTCAGAGGCAAGATCGTGAAGCTTCGTCCCGGTACGTTTTTCCAGGGTCTTGAAGCCCTCGGTGGCCAGGCGACCGTTGGTGGTACCCGAGAACGTCAGGATCATCTCGCAGGCCTGAATGTCCTTGAGAATGTCCGGACGCCCGTCCGCAGGCCCTCCGCGGACAACACCGTTCTTCTTCTTGAGCTCCTCGATCTCCGGACCAAGGTCATACGTGATGCCCTTGGTGGTGGCACCGAGTGTGTCCAAGAGTGGGCCAACCGCACGCATCTTGTCGCCGATGGCGGTGTAGTCCCGCTCGATCTCGACGATCTTGGGCATGGTGACACCCGGCTCCGGCTCGCATTCCCCGTACTTCCAGTCCCGGACCTTTCCGTGCGGAACCGCCATCGCGTCAGGGGTATCGTGGGTCAGCGGTACGGCGACGACGTCGGTCTGCATACCTAAGTGACGCACCGCCAACTTACTGAAAACCCGGGAGATCTCCTGCCAGGCATCCCAATCCGTGCGTGACTGCCAAGGCGGGGTGATGGCCGGATTGAAGGAGTTCACGAAGGGGTGCATGTCCGTGGTGGAAAGATCGTACTTCTCATACCAAGTGGCCGCCGGCAGCACAATATCGGAGTAGAGAGTGGAACTGGTCATCCGAAAATCCAGCGTTGTCAGCAGATCAAGCTTCCCGATCGGGGCCTTCTCGTGCCACTTCACGTCCTTGGGCCGGAACCTTTCGGCTGTTTCCTCGGCAGTGATCGTGTGTGAGGCACCCAGCAGATGGTTCAGGAAGTACTCGTTACCCTTGGCCGAGGAGCCGATCAGGTTCGATCGCCACAGCGAGAGTACTCGTGGGAAGTTCTCTTCGGCATCTGGGTCCTCCGCGGCAAAACTCAAGCGGCCAGCCTTGAGCTCATCGACCACATAGTCCTTGGCAGACTGCCCATTTGCACGGGCCTGAGCACCGATGACCAGCGGATTCCGGTCGAAGGTCGGATAGGAGGGCATCCAGCCCAGTCGTGCGGACTGCGCAATGACATCGGCCATCGTCTTGCCAGCCAGTTGACCTTTACCGGTCTGCGCGGTCAACGCGTCCGCCCCGAACTGGTCGTAGCGGAACTGGTCTGTGTGCAGGTACCAATAGGCGGTCTGCACCATGTTGCGCGGAGGACGCATCCAGTCCAGACCGTTGGCCAGCTGCGTGTATCCGGTCAGCGGGCGCACTTTTTCCTGGCCCACATAATGTGCCCAGCCGCCACCGTTAACCCCTTGGCACCCTGTGACCGTGGTCAGCGTCAAGAACGTTCGGTAGATGGTATCCGAGTGGAACCAGTGGTTGGTTCCTGCACCCATCAGGATCATTGACCGCCCTTTGGAATCCACAGCGTTCTGCGCAAACTCCCGGCCAATCTTCTCGGCTGAAGCCGCAGAGACTCCGGTGATCGTTTCCTGCCAAGCCGGGGTATTCGGAGATTCAGCATCGTCGTAACCGGTGGGCCACTCCCCTGGCAGCCCCGGGCGTCCAACGCCGTACTGCGCCAGCAACAGGTCAAAGACGGTTGTCACCAGACGTCCAGCAACCCGACGCGCCGGAACTCCGCGCCGGATGATCCCGATGTTGCCTTGCCCGGAGTCAAAACGCGGCATGTCCACCGGCACGTTCTCATCCGCGCCATCAATCAGCGTGAGTTTAGGATCGACGTCTCCCAGGTCCAGGTTCCATTTTCCCTCACCTGTCTCGCCGTAGCGGTGGCCCAGAGTGCCCGGCGGAACCACCAGACGGTCAGTGGCCGAATCGACCAGCACTGTTTTAAATTCGGCGTTTTCCTCTTCCGGTTCGACCTCATCCGTAAGATCGGCGGCAGTCAGGAACTTTCCGGCGGTGAACGTGCGCTCCCCAGCGGCGTCCCGCGCCTCGTCGAGGGTGACCAGGAAGGGAAGATCCGTGTACTTCTTCACGTATTGGTTGAAATAGGGGGTCTCTCGCTCCACGTAGAATTCTTTCAGAATCACGTGTCCCATAGCCATCGCCAAAGCGCCGTCTGTGCCCGGCTCAGCCGGCAGCCATTCATCAGCGAATTTGGTGCTATCGGCGAAATCTGGTGAGACAACGATGACCTTCTGTCCCCGGTATCGTGCCTCGATCATCCAATGCGCGTCAGGGGTACGTGTTACCGGGACGTTGGTCCCCCAGATCACCAGGTAACCTGCATCCCACCAGTCCCCAGATTCGGGTACATCGGTCTGGTCACCGAAAACCTGAGGGGAAGCGACGGGCATATCGGCATACCAGTCGTAAAAACTCAGCATGGATCCACCGATGAGATTCACAAAACGCGCACCCGACGCGTGGGAAACCATGGACATCGCCGGGATAGGGGAGAATCCAGCCACCCGGTCCGGCCCCCATCTGCGAATGGTATGCACGTGTGCAGCAGCGATGATCTCGACGGCTTCATCCCACGTTGCGCGGACCAGCCCACCCTTGCCACGGGCCCGCTTGTAGCGGCTTGCGCGCTCGGGATCCTCGGTCACATCCGCCCACGCCAGTACCGGATCTTTCAAGCGTGCTTTGGCTTCGCGGTACATCTCCAGCAGCACCCCGCGAATGTAGGGATATCGCGTGCGGGTCGGGGAGTACGTGTACCAGGAAAAGGAGGCGCCGCGTGGGCAGCCCCGCGGCTCGTATTCGGGTTTGTCGGGGCCAGTGGTGGGATAATCGACCGCCTGAGTTTCCCAGGTGATGATGCCATCCTTGACGTACACATTCCATGAGCATGACCCCGTGCAGTTCACCCCGTGGGTTGAGCGAACTACCTTGTCGTGGCTCCAGCGGTCCCGATAAAAGGAGTCTCCGGAGCGTCCTCCGACTTTGAGCAGCGTGCGCCCATCCGGAGACACTACCTCTTTTGGAGTGAAGAATCTCCTGGTCTTGATCAGCGCGTCTGTCAATCCGCTATTCATCGTGGCGCCCATAACGGCCTCCCCTCCCATGGCCTGCTACGACCACCATGAATCGTGATGTTATGCCAAATCTGAAAGCAGAATTCCGTCGGAATCAAGCGCCAGATGTCAATATGACATCACAGTAGCAGAGAGAAGATGCGAGTTCTATTACATACTGATACACGGAAGACCGATTGTGAACGGTGTGCCGAAACGAAAGGGCGCCCACAGCCTAATCTGCGGACGCCCTAATATTCGTGTGGAAAGACCAGCGCAAGTGCTATGCGTCGGCCAGAACCTTGGTGACGTTGGGATCAATGCCGATACCGGGGCCGAATGTGGTGGTGATGGTGGCCTTGGAGATATAGCGGCCCTTGGAAGCCGACGGTTTGAGACGTAACACTTCTTCCAGCGCCGCTGCGTAGTTCTCTACGAGCTTCTGTGAGTCGAACGAAACCTTGCCGATAATGAAGTGAAGGTTGGAATGCTTGTCGACACGGAAGTCGATCTTTCCACCCTTGATGTCCGTCACGGCCTTAGCCACGTCCGGGGTCACTGTTCCGGTTTTTGGGTTCGGCATGAGGTTACGAGGGCCAAGAACCTTACCCAAACGACCTACCTTGCCCATCATGTCCGGGCTAGCGACGGCAGCGTCGAAGTCGGTCCAACCGGCGGCGACCTTTGCGATCATGTCGTCGGAGCCAACGAAATCCGCTCCGGCAGCAATAGCGGCCTCGGCGCGCTCGCCTGTTGCGAAAACAAGGACGCGGGCGGTCTTGCCAGTGCCGTGGGGCAGGATGACCGTGCCACGAACCATCTGGTCCGCCTTACGGGGATCTACGCCCAGCCGAAAGGCGATCTCTACGGTTGCGTCGAACTTTGAAGGATTAGTTTCCTTTGCCAACGTAATGGCCTCAATCGGGGCATACTGCTTGCCTACCTCGATCTTGGCTTCCGCTGCTTCATATGCTTTGCTGCGCTTTGCCATCTGCTTTTTCTCCTTGTGCAGTTGTGGTCTGCGGACCGCGCGCGGCCCTGCCACCTGCGGTTCCGAACTCCGGAACCGTCTTCTCTGATGTTGTGGATTGTCCGGGAAGTTCAACCCCGAACGGAGACGCTACTTGGCGTCTACGGTGATACCCATTGAACGGGCCGTACCGACAATAATCTTCACTGCTGCGTCGACGTCGTTGGCGTTGAGATCTTCCATTTTCATGGTGGCGATTTCAACGGCCTGGGCGCGGGTGAGCTTTGCCACCTTGACCGTGTGCGGCGTGGCGGAGCCCTTGGGAACGCCTGCAGCTTTCTTGATCAGTTCCGCCGCCGGAGGAGTCTTTGTGATGAAGGTGAAGGAGCGGTCTTCATAGACCGTGATTTCCACCGGGATGACGTTTCCGCGCTGTGATTCCGTTGCGGCGTTGTAGGCCTTGCAGAATTCCATGATGTTAACACCGTGCTGACCAAGCGCAGGACCGATCGGAGGTGCTGGGTTTGCAGCACCTGCCTGGATCTGCAGCTTGATGAGGCCGGTGACCTTCTTTTTCTTGGGAGCCAATTTAGGGTCCTTCTCTTATGTACTTCCCCCCGAAACAGGAGCGTCCCGAGGGTCTTTGGCCACCGTGGCGCGGTGACCGTGCCGTCTGAATGAGGTAAAGCGTGCCCCATCCAGACGAATTCTCTGATGCTATTGCTAGAGCTTCGTGACCTGATTGAAGGAAAGGGTCACAGGTGTTTCGCGCTCGAAGATTGACACGAGCACTACCAGCTGACGCGATTCCGGTTTGATCTCGGAAATCGTCGCCGGAAGGGTCTCGAAGGGGCCGTCGTTGACCGTGACGGACTCGCCGATATCGAAGTTGACGAACGCTTCCGCTGCCTGAGCCTTGGACTGCTGGCCCGAGCTTGACTGCGCTTGAACCACGGTGTGTTCCAGCATGGAGAAGACTTCACCCAGGCTCAGGGGCGTGGGGTTGTGGGCATTGCCCACGAATCCGGTAACGCCCGGGGTATGCCGTACGGCTCCCCACGATGCATCCGTCAGGTCCATACGGACAAGCACGTAACCGGGGATTCGTACCCGGTTGACGATCTTGCGGACCGTGTTCTTGATCTCGACAACTTCCTCCATGGGAACCTGAATTTCGAAGATGAGATCTTCCATGTCCAAGGTCTGGATACGGGTTTCGAGATTGGTTTTGACACGGTTTTCGTAACCTGCGTATGAATGAATCACAAACCAGTCGCCGGGCTGACGGCGCAATTGCGCACGGAAGACCTCTAGCGGGTCCTCGACGGGCTCGCTGGGATCCTCGGCGGGGGCGTCAGTATCAGAGGATGCCTCCGGGGAGTCCTCGGAACCGATAGCCTCCGAATCGACGTCCGCAGTGGCGTCGTCTTCCGACACAGCATCCTCGGGGGCGCTGTCCTGTGGCATTGCCACCTCAGGAGATGCGTCATCGACGCTGGTACCGGATACCTCTTCCTCGTGATCCAGATCCACGTTCTCGGTATTGACCTGTGATTCGAGTTCTTGCTCGGACACGTAGCTTCCTGCTTTCTTCTTCTTCAATCCTCGTGGATTGATTCCGGCCGGCTACCCCTGAGCTCCGGGTCCTGGGCAGATTGCCGTTCAGCTTCCGGCTGAGCCGCTACCGAACACCCATTGAGCTCCAAGACCAAAGGCAAAGTCCAGAATCGAGACGATGGCCATCATTATTAACACAAAAATCATGACGACAATCGTGTATCGCAACAGCTCTTGGCGGGTAGGGGTCACTACCTTTTTCAGCTCAGCGATAACCTGCCGAACGAACAAAACGATGCCACCAACGAAGCCGGGCTTGCCGTCTTTGCCAGAGGTGCTTCCCTTCGAGCTGCCTGCAGCTGTTTCGGTCACCATTACCTCGATCATCGTTTTGATTGGAACACGCCCGGAATCGATGTAATCCGACACCCGGCCCGCATGAAATGGAGTACTTCCTTGACTATGATTGCGCCCGAAGACGCTCATGCGCAGGGCAGACAGGACTCGAACCTGCAACCTGCGGTTTTGGAGACCGCTGCGCTACCAATTGCGCCACTACCCTATAGGCTCTCTCCGCTTTGAAGGCATAAGCAATCAGGCGGTTCAACACCGAGGATCTAGTCTACGCAATCATTTGCGTCACGTCGAACCGGCACGGGGCCGGCGTGCAACGCATAAGCTGGGCTTGGATCTGCACGTACAACAGGAACGGAAAGTCCATGTCATCCAACGCCGAGTCCGCGCCCGCGCGACAGTCCCGCAGGATTTCCCGACGGATCGGTTCCATTGCAGAGTCGGCGACGCTAGCAGTGGATGCAAAGGCCAAGGCGCTCAAAGCTGCCGGACGCCCCGTTATCGGTTTTGGCGCCGGTGAACCCGACTTCCCCACCCCGGGCTACATCGTGGAAGCCGCCATCGAGGCCGCCAAGGATCCACAATTCCACCGCTACTCTCCAGCCGCGGGTCTCCCCCAACTGCGCGAAGCAGTGGCGACGAAAACGCTGCGGGATTCCGGGTACAAGGTTGATCCCGCGCAAGTGCTTATTACCAACGGTGGCAAACAGGCCGTGTACGAATCTTTTGCCACCCTTTTAGACCCCGGCGATGAGGTCATAGTTCCCACTCCGTACTGGACCACTTACCCCGAAGCAATCCGTTTGGCCGGCGGAGTACCTGTGGAGGTCTTCGCGGGGCCAGAGCAGGGCTACCTGGTCAGTGTGGATCAACTAGAGGCGGCGATCACCGAGCGCACGAAGGTGCTCCTCTTTGTCTCGCCCTCAAACCCAACCGGCGCGGTCTACTCTCCAGAGCAGGTTGCCACCATTGGACGCTGGGCTGCGTCCCGTGATCTGTGGGTGATAACAGACGAAATCTACGAGCATCTGACGTACGACGGCGTCGAATTCACCTCGATCGCGACGGCTGCGGACCTCGGCGATAAGGTGATTGTCCTCAACGGCGTCGCTAAAACGTACGCAATGACAGGCTGGCGGGTCGGTTGGATGATTGGGCCCAAAGACGTCATCAAGGCGGCCTCGAACCTTCAATCCCACGCGACGTCGAACGTTGCCAATGTTTCCCAGATGGCTGCCCTGGCTGCCGTGTCCGGCCCCCTGACTGCCGTCAATGACATGAAGCAGGCCTTCGATCGCCGACGTCGGGCCATGGTAACCGGGCTGAATGCCATCGATGGAATTGAATGTCCCACGCCGCACGGGGCGTTCTACGCCTACGCGGACGTGCGCCAGCTTCTAGGCCGTGAAATTGCTGGTTCCACACCCCGCACCTCGGCCGAATTGGCTTCACTGATCCTTGAGAAGGCGGAAGTGGCTGTGGTCCCCGGCGAAGCGTTCGGTCCCAGCGGCTTCATCCGCCTCTCCTACGCTCTGGGGGATGAGGATCTGGCCACCGGCGTCGAGCGTCTGCAGCGGTTCTTGGCACCATAAAGTCAGAGGAGGCGTCGATCAGCGGCCCAGCGTGTCAACTCGTATCGAGATGACAACTGAAGTTTGCGCAGCACTGCCGAGACGTGAGTCTCCACCGTCTTGACCGAGATGAACAGTTCCCTGGCCACTTCCTTGTAACTGTAACCCCGGGCAATATGCCGCATGACCTCGAGTTCACGAGCTGACAGCCGGTCAAGCTCGTCGTCAACCTGCGCCACGGCGGCAGTGCCGAAGGCATCCAGAACAAAGCCAGCAAGCCGTGGTGAGAAGACTGCGTCACCGCCAGCGACTCGCAGGACCGCGTCCGTGACCTCCCGCCCCGAAATGGTTTTCGTGACGTAACCTCGGGCACCGGCGCGGATAACCGTGACCACATCTTCGGCAGAGTCTGAGACGCTGAGCGCCAGAAAGCTCGTCTCTCCCAGAAGCTCAACACATCCCGCGATCACCGCGGCTCCCCCTGCCGGACTGCCAGGCAGGTGAACATCGAGCAGGACCACCTTGGGTCTCGTGGCGTGGATGACGGCGACGGCTTCCTCCACGGTAGCCGCTTCCCCCACGACCTCAACTCGGTCATCCAGATCCGCCTTCAAACCAGAACGGAAAATCGCGTGGTCATCGACCACTACTATCGATACCGTCGTCATCGTCATTCCTTCTCTCCTGCGCTCATGACAAGATGCATTTCCGTCCCGTCCGGGCCGCTTCGAATATTCACGGTGCCACCGTGTCTGCGCATCCGTCCAATCACGGATTCCCGGATACCGAGACGATCCACGGGTACTGCCGCCGGGTCGAATCCAACGCCGCGATCACGCACAAAGACTTCGAGAGCCGTGCCAGCTTCAACATAGACCGAGATCTGCCCGCCAGCATGCTTTGCTGCGTTCTGCACCGCTTCACGCGTCGCCAGGACCAGCGCTTCGGTCCGTGGTGACAATGCTGCCGATACCGTAGATGATGCGTCGCCGACGATCACGACGTCAATGGGATGCCCATAGGCGTCCTCCATCTCCGCTGTAATGGAGCGAATCCGTTCGGAGAAGTTGCCCTGCCCGTCTTGGTTATCGCGGTATAACCAATCGCGTAGCTGCCGCTCCTGTGCGCGGGCCAACCTCATGACGTCCTGTTCATTTCCTGCGCGATTCTGGATGAGAGCCAGCGTCTGCAGTACGGAATCATGCAGATGCGCTGCAATGTCCGCACGTTCGGCTTCCCGCACACGTGCGGATCGCTCCGATTCAAGGTCCTTCCATACATTCAGCCCCCACGGGGCAAGCACCAGCGCAATGCCCGCAAGCACGGCCAGCGATGCGGCGAGCGAGGACCAGATCTCATCGAAAGCCACAGCGCCGGAGACCATGAACAACAGGCCACCGATGACAAGGACTAGCCCTCCACACACACGGAGCAGACCAGCTTTTCGTTCAGCGCCAGCCCTATTCATGAGTGAGGATCGGCGTGATTCGTCCAACTGCCGCCAGGCGATGACGGAGCCAAGGGCGACGGCGGCCAGCGGCAGGATCATGCCCCACCGAATGTCAGCGCCCAACTGATAGGCCAACAGCATCGCCGCAGCCAGTAACAGAACAACACCGATGAGGAGCTCTCTGGTGCCCCGTCGACGTGCCTCGATTCGGTCGATATCAATGCCCGGTGCATTCGCGCCCGGGAAGCGCAGGGGCCGGCGGGCACGCGCGGTAGCCGGGGATCCGACCTCGTGCGTTCCTCCATCCACCGCGGGCACCATGATCCACAACCAGGCATACAGCAGTGCTCCGGCGCCGCCGGCAAAAATGAGGGCAACCATGGCAACCCGGGTGGCTTTCACCGAGAAGCCAAGGTGCGCTGCCAGGCCCGAGCACACGCCAGCGATAACGCGGTTGCCGGGACGGACCAAGGGAGCTTGCATACAGTAATCCAAACACGGAACCCACGCTTTCAGCGCGAAAGTGGGCATGAACCAGGGTCGGCAGGAATAGCCCCCGGGGAAGGATCAGGGGTGTCCCCCATAGATTGCCGCCGCGCGCGTTGGCAAAATGAATGCATGAACGAACACTCCGATGAACCACAGGGGCAAAACGCCCCGGCCCACGGCTCCTCAGCACCTCCTCCCCCACCACCGCGGAACGGCTTCTTCAACTGGCTGCGCTCCCTGCGCATCGTCCGCGGCCGCGAGCGCTGGATCGGCGGGGTCGCCTCCGGTATAGCCCACCGCTTTGGCTGGGATCCTGTCCTGGTGCGCGGCGTCTTTGTGGTTCTGGCCATCATCGGAGGAATCGGTATCCTGGCCTACGGACTCGGCTGGGCGCTGCTCCCCGAACCTGATGGCCGCATCCACACTCAGGAGGTAGGCCGTGGACGTTGGAGCCCGGGCATGACCGGCGCCGTCGTCCTGACCATCATTGGGCTGTGGTCCCCGGATGTTTGGCTGTTCGACGACGGCGGGCTGGGATGGGGGATCTGGCCACTGCTGTGGCTTGCCGGAATCGGGGTGCTCATCTACGTCATCGTCACCCGCTCTCAACGCTCGAAAGCCCAACAACAACCGGGGCAAAGCCAGCCGTGGTCGGCACCATCGCCATCAGGTGACGGGCCACCACCAACGGGTGACGGTCCGCCAATACCACCGGCAACTTTTGACCCAGCACAGACTCAAGCGGCAACAGCCATGCCTTTGATGACGCCTGCACCGTACCCCACACAGCCCTATCTGCCGGTGCCGCAGCCACCGAAGGAGCGGACCGGGCCAACAGGTGCCCAGTGCGCGATTGTTCTTGGACTGACGCTGCTCACTGTTGGCACTATCACCACTCTGGGCTACCTCGGAATCCTCACGGCGGCCGCAGCACCGCTAGCAGCCGCAGCCGCCGTCGTCGTCCTGGGTCTGGGTTGTATCGGCCTGGGCCTGGCCGGTAGGCGTTCGGGGATCATCGGATTTCTCTCCGCCGTCGCCATCGTGGTGGCGCAGATCTTTGCGCTGGTCCCGCCATCGCCGTCGTTCGCTGTCGCAACCAGCACCCAGTGGAACCACACCTCAAGCCAGCTGGCCACGGAAGGATATTCGCTGGCAGCGGCGTCCGGGACCATCGACCTCACCGGCCTGTCACAGCCGGAACGGGCTGTAACAGTGCCAGTCAATGTGTCGGCCAGCGACGCCACCGTCATTGTTCCCGATGACACCCGCGTGGTGATCACCACCGAACTGGTCTTCAGCGACATGAACGTCAAAGGCCCAGTGAACGGCAACAACGAAGATATCTGGGACGAGCAAACCATAGTGCTCAATAAAGACGCAGAAGGACCACCGATCCTCGTGAACATTCACGGCTCATTTTCATCCATCAACATCCACACTGAAACGAACGGAGCCACCCCATGAGCACAGTAGTTGAACCACGCCGCCACGAAACCCGAACTGGGACCGTGGTCTGGGGCCTGATCGTCGTCGTCATTGGGCTTGCCTTCATCACAGCGCAGCTGACCGACATTGAACTCGATCCCGTAATCGTGTTGCTCGTCATACTGCTGGGCTCCGGTCTAGCACTGGTAGCCGCCGGGTTCATAGCCGCTGCACGCGGACGTAATCGGACACCCAGCCCCCATGACGTGACAAGCGGAGACAAAGGAGGAAACCTGTAGTCATGGAAACTTTGTTCAACACGTTGCGAAAATCACCCATCAAGCGCGGGCCAGAACGTTGGGTTGGGGGCGTCTGTGGCGGAATTGCGGCGAGGTTCGGATGGGACGCTGGCTGGGTCAGGGTCGGCACCCTGCTGAGCTTCCTGCTCCCGGTCATCGGGATTGGACTGTATCTGGTCCTCTGGCTCGTCCTGCCGAAATACGACGGCACCATAGCTCTTGAACGAATCATCGCCGGAAAATAGCGGAAGGGAAGCCAGATGAGAATCGGCATTCTGACCAGCGGCGGGGACTGCCCGGGCCTGAACGCTGTGATCCGGGGCGCTGTACTGAAGGGCATCAAAGTTGGCGGGCACGAGTTCGTGGGCTTCCGCGACGGCTGGCGGGGAGTGGTCGAGGGGGACATCGTCGAGCTCCCCCGTCACAGCGTCCGCGGTATCTCCAAGCAGGGCGGCACCATCCTGGGGACGTCGCGAACCAACCCGTTCGACGGCGACGGCGGGCCCAGCCGGATAGGCCAGACACTGGAGAACCTCGGCATCGACGCGGTCATCGCCATTGGCGGGGAAGGCACGTTGGCTGCCGCGAAACGTCTGACCGACGCCGGACTGAAAATTGTGGGTGTTCCCAAAACTGTAGACAACGATCTTGATGCCACGGATTACACGTTTGGTTTCGACACAGCCGTGCAGATCGCCACCGAAGCAATTGATCGGCTGAGGACCACCGGAGAGTCACATCACCGGTGCATGGTTGCCGAGGTCATGGGCCGAAATGTGGGCTGGATAGCGCTCCACTCCGGAATGGCCTCCGGTGCCCACGCCATCCTCATCCCCGAACAGCAGGTGTCGATGGAACAGGTATGCAACTGGGTGCTCACGGCCAGAGACCGTGGCCGCGCACCTCTGGTGGTGGTCGCCGAAGGTTTTGTACCCGCACATCTGAAGGCACCCCACTCCGAGCGTGGACTGGACACCTTTGGGCGAGCCCGGCTTGGAGGAATAGCGGATCAGATCGCTTTGAGTATTGAGGAACGCACCGGCATAGAAAGCCGGGCCACCGTCCTGGGCCACATCCAGCGTGGCGGCGTCCCCTCAGCTTTCGACCGCGTGCTGGCTACACGTCTCGGTATGGCCGCCGTGGATTCGGTGACCCAGGGACTGTGGGGCACCATGG
Organism: Arthrobacter roseus; assembly: GCF_016907875.1. Taxonomy (NCBI): domain Bacteria; kingdom Bacillati; phylum Actinomycetota; class Actinomycetes; order Micrococcales; family Micrococcaceae; genus Arthrobacter; species Arthrobacter roseus. Next base: position 2,671,336 of record NZ_JAFBCU010000001.1, read on the forward strand.
TCTCCCTCAACGGAACAAACATTGAACGGGTTGGCTTCGACGCCGCCCTGGGTAACCTCAAGCGCGTGCCTCAAGACCGTTATGACGAAGCCGCGATCCTTTTCGGCTGAGCTCTTGAGCCGACCATGGATCGTGTTAGGTTGCCATCATGGATCTGGAACCCGGGACTCAGGAGATTGTACTGTTGGCGTGGTCGCGGCAGCTCGGTCTCCGAGATGATGCGCTGTCGGCGGCAAAGAATCGTGTATACGTGGTGAAGGATGGCGCCGCCGCAATCAGCTTCGTGAGACTGTTTGGCCGTGAAGTCTTCTCCGGACCCCGGTGGGCGGTCGATTCCGCTGCCGGGGTCTGTGCCGATGACCTCGCCCGGCATGCAACCCTCGTCCAACTCAGTCGTGAACACGGCGGACATGGCCTCGGCGAGGCCTCCCTGTACTTCTCTGACGAGTTGCCGAACGCCGAAGTACACGACGGTGCCTCCGTGAGTACCGACGTCGGGACCGCCCAGACGCTGGAAACGCTCTGCCCTCCGGACGACGCCGCAGACGCAGGGCTCTCCCTCTGCGACCGGCACTGGGTCCTCGTCGATGGGCACGAGAAGACCAGCACTCCTCTTGCCGGAGCAGGCTACTCCATCTGGGAGGGGTTTCTGGCTCACATGGCCGTGATTGCGTCGCCTCCCAATAGGGGCCGCGGCCATTCTCGGAACATCACATCCATTGCTGTTGAAGAGGCCCTCGCGTCCGGCCTTGTGCCCCAGTGGCGCGCTCGGAACGGTAACGCAGCAAGTCACGCACTTGCTCGCAGGCTCGGATTCACGCCCGCGGGATCACAGACCAGCGTCCTGCTTGGGAGTTAGCCCAGCAACTCCAACATGTCGAGCTTCCCGAAGTACTCAGCGGAAGCACGCGCTGTTGGTGTGCCTGCATCCGGATCCGCGCCAGCAGCGACGAGAGCGGCGACGACGTCCCGATAACCCTTGAAAACAGCACCGGCCAGAGGTGTCTGTCCCCGATCATTCAAGGAATCTGGTTCCGCACCGGCTTCTAGCAGCACCCCGACAGTGTCAGCATGGCCGTGGTAGGCCGCCAGCATGAGCAGCGAGTCACCAGAAGCGTTGGTCATGGTCGCGGGCACTCCCGCCGAAACGTAGCGCGTCAGGGTGTCGGTGTGTCCTTCCCGTGCGGCGTCGAAAAGACGCTGCGCGAGTTCCAGAGCAGCGTCTTCACGCGCGTCCTCAGCAGCCATTAGCGCGGGCTTCGGAGGAAACCGGTCTGACGTCCGACGACGGCCCCAGCATCTGTGGCGACGATGGTCTCCTGGGCTGCGGCGTAGCTTTCGTCGGAGTCCTGAACTGTCAGCACTTCCGATGGATCAACACTGCGCTTGATCACCGCGAGCGCAATCGGTCCCATCTCGTAATGTTGTTCCGCTGAAGTTACCCGGCCCACTTTCCGCTCGCCCAGCAGCACGTCGCTACCGGGCAGCGGAAGGGTGTGCTGCGAACCGTCCAGCTGCAGGAACACCAGCCGACGAGGCGGGTGCCCGAGATTATGAACACGAGCGATGGATTCCTGACCTTTGTAGCAACCCTTGGCCAAATGGACCGCGGTGCGGATTAGGTCCAGTTCGTGCGGAATGGTCTTCTCATCCGTCTCCTGCCCCGGGCGGGCGCGCCATGCTGCGATGCGCAACGCTTCGGAAGCCATGGTGCCGGCGAGGATCCACCCGTCCGATTCGAGCGAGGCCACCGCCGCTTCAAGGCCTTCAGTGGGCACGAGGTACTCAAACCACGGCCTCGTCTTCCCAGGGTGGGCATCTTCCTCAACGGAGGAATATGCATAGCCACCGTCGGTGATCGAGGGCCACGGATCCTGCCACACTACGTAGTGCTCCAACGCGGGCACCTGTTGCGTTGACGCCAAGACTCTCCACGACTCACTGACGTCCGCAATGTCAACGCGTAAAGCGAACTTCATTTTGTTGAGCCAATCCAGAAGACCCACGGTCTCCGAGGCCTCCAAGGTAAGCCACGCCGTTTCGCCATCGTCGATGACATGCGCCGCGAATTCTATCCGGCCCTGGATTGTCAGAAATAATGTCTCAGTGCCAATGCCGGGTGACAGCTCAGTGAGCGCTTGAGAGGACAGTGTGTTGAGCCAGCTCAACCGATCCAGGCCTGTGACTGTGATGACGCCGCGATAGGAATGGTCGACGACGGCGCATCCACCCCGGACACCGGCCAAGGCGCGTTGCTCGCGAATGGGATCACCGTAGTGAGCTGCCACGCCGGCGTCCTGTGCGCCAGCTTCAACGGCTCCGTGACGGGAAAGGAGGGGACTGCGATAGCTCATATTAGTGGAACGTCCTTCGAGTGGAGGCGTATTCCGTCTACGGGAGCCCAGATCCTCAGTTTATTTTTTGCAGGGCCGCAGACGCGTGTGCGTGAAGTGGTTTGCCCTCAGCCGATACGTCCCAGCGCCAGTACAGATCGCCGTTGACGAGACCAAAAATTCGGGTTCCGGCAGTATACTCGCGGGAATTCTGGCCGCGCATGACGAGATCAGTGCTGAGCTGGATCTGAGGGCCCTTGATAGTGCCGTAATAGAGTTCAGCGATGCCGCCCGGGTGAACGATGGTGGCAGTAATATTGAACCCGCCGTCTTCATTCCTCAGGGCTTCGACGTCGTCCGCGGTCTTCATGACCGGAACGATATCCGCGGGCTCAAGCCCGGGGCCGCCGTCGCCGGACAGCAGTTTGCGGTCCAACGCGCAGAAACCGCTTTCCAGGGACAGCGAACGCAGTTTATTGCCGTCCTCGTCCGTCAACCAGCTTTCGGCACTGTAGGACAGGTACGGCAGCCCGTTCTGGCTGAAGGTGACGCGCTGGGAGAAGTGCTCAGATTCGGGCGCACCCTCCCCCAGGCGGCCTGGGCCTTCCCACGAACCCAGCAGCCACGAGAGCGGCACTAGTTCCGGGGTGAGGTCCGTTGGAAGTTCGGTGACCATACGGGACCGCTACTTCTGGCCCTTGAACAGGCCGTAGACCACAAGACCGGCGAACCCGGCCATGGCCACGCCCGCGAGGACGAGCAGGACGACGAAGAAAATTTCGAGAGCAACTATCGACATGCTCCTATCCTAACCCCGGCGGCCGCGGCAGCGGGATTCGACGACGTCATGCGATGAGGAGTTTGTCCAGGAAATAGACCAGTGCCCCCAGTGCCACCACGGGACACATGCTCAGGGACAGCCATGCCGGTATGGATGGGTTGAATTCGCGGGACAGCACCAAGCGACGGAAGCTAACGACGACGGCGGCGCACGCAATGCCGATGATGGCCGCTGCCAACGGCGATACACGGGTGAATAGTATGGCCGTCAGTGGTCCAGCCAGCCCTCCAAGAAGGATCCCAAGAGGCGCTACGATGCGATCTGGCCAGCGGATAGTGCAGATGGCGCCGGCCACGAACACGCCGATTCCCGTTACAAGCATCACACCGGAGTTCGTGGCGTTTGTGGACAGTCTGTCAGCGGCTACCCACCCGCCGCCAAAGGCGCTGATCATGACCCCAGCAGCGGACCCTAGCGTGGATTCCAACCTGCCACTCTGACCCGTTCCGCGGAACAACTGGATGAGGAAGACGGCTATGACACCGATGGCCACGATGATGGGCATCCACGTCATGAGGGCGTTCAGTGGTGCGTAGAGGGACAGTGCGAGGGACCCCAGTCCGGCCAGGCCAATGACGCTTCCCACACTCTTGCGCGCGGGCATCCCTAGTGCGTGCGGCCAACCCCACGCGAACAGAACCACGGCAAGACCCACGACAACGGCCAGAGCCAGCCGCGAGGTGTAGGAAGTGGCGATGATCGCGGCCAGCACAACGCTGGCGGCCGGGGCCACACTCCAGTTCTTCACGGACACCATCCTGCCTTATAGGACTGACTGTTGGGCCATACACCCGAAAAACAAAGGAACCCTCGGGCTAGTGCCGGAGGGTTCCTGCTGGTGGAGGACATACGGGTCGAACGTATCAAAGGCACCCCACTGGTGCATCCCCCTTGTATGAGCTTCTACGCTACACAGTCCTCGGAGCGGTACCAAATCGGAGGTCAACGAGTTCGCGTAGGCTGACCCCATGACGGAGAACAGCGCGAATACTTGGCCCGTGGTCGTCTCGACCGGAACACCAGATGCAGACCTGATTGAGGACCTGCAGGAGTTGGCCGGGGCTGCCATTGAGTCGGACGGTAACCCCCCGTTCTCCGAGCAAACCCTCGTGGATGTGAAGTCAACAGATTCGGAGGTGACCGTCTATGCGGCCTACTGTTCAGCTGATTTCAGTTCCTCCATTGTGCGAGGACTGGCGGGGGCGGCCGTCGTCATTCATGCCCGTGGCGAGGACGACGGCGGACTGTTGGAACTGGTGACGCGCCCGTCCTTCCGAAACCAGGGAGTGGGTCAGAGCGTTGTGAACAGGGCTTCGTCCGATCCTGGGTTCTCGGCTCTCAGCGCCTGGTCCCATGGAAATCATGCGGCGGCAGCACGACTGGCCATGTCCTGCGGATTTGAGCCGGTGCGTGAATTGTGGCGTATGCGCCAGACACGGGCCAACGCAGCGGCCGCTGGTATCCCCGCGGAGGGCAGGGCACTGCCTGAGGGAGTCGCCATTCGAACTTTCAGGCCCGGCCTCGATGACGATGCGTGGCTACGCGCTAACGCTGCCGCCTTTGTCCACCATCCCGAACAAGGACGTACGAGCCTGCAGGATCTGTGTGCCCGCATGGCCGAAGACTGGTTTGATGCTGAGGGTTTTCTGCTGGCGATTCGTAACAGTCCGGGGGCAACGGACGACGGCGAACTCCTCGGCTTCCACTGGACCAAGGTGCACCCGGCTGCCAGCGGGCAACCGGCCATCGGTGAGGTTTACGTCGTCGGGGTGACACCCGCTGCGCAGGGCATGGGGCTGGGCAAGGCCCTCACTCTTGCCGGAATCGAACACCTTCATGGGAAGGGGTTACAAGCCGTCATGCTCTACGTTGACGCGGACAACGAGGCCGCAGTGGCGCTGTACCAAAAACTCGGATTCACCCGCTGGGACGTCGATGTCATGTATGCGGTCCGATAGGCAACGTCCGCTTGTAGAGTTGGGAACAGACGAGGCGGTTATTACCTAGGAGAAAACATGGATTCCGACACAGCAGCACTGCCACGGATCCGCTCCGGTTCATCGGAAGCGGCGCCATCGCGAGCCAGCCAGGACCGCATCGACATCCCCGAGTTCGAACCGAACGAGCCCCCGTCAGGTGATATTTCCCTAGAACGGTTCCTTGACCGCGAGATCAGCTGGCTGGACTTCAACGCCCGTGTCCTGGAACTCGCCGAGGACGCAGACCTCTTCCTGCTTGAGCGCGTTAGTTTCCTGTCCATCTTTGCGTCCAATCTCGACGAGTTCTTCATGGTGCGCATAGCCGGACTGAAGCGACGGATCGCCACGGGGCTCGCCGTCCCGTCGGCCGCCGGTCTGAGCCCCATTGAACAATTGGAACTGCTGATTCAGGAAGCCAGAAAACTTCAGGAACGCCACGCGGACGTTTTTGCCCAACAAATCCGACCCGCGCTAGCCGCGGAAAACATTCACCTCACGCGCTGGGAAGATCTGGACGAGAGTGAACAGGGCAGGCTCACGACCCTGTTCAAAGAAAAGGTCTTCCCGATCCTCACGCCTCTGGCCGTGGATCCGGCACACCCGTTTCCCTACATCTCAGGGCTATCGCTGAACCTGGCCGTCGTCGTGCGTAATCCGGTGAGCGAGAAAGAACTGTTCGCCCGCCTCAAAGTGCCTGACCAGCTTCCCCGGCTCATCGGTATCGACGGCCCTCGCGCCGGGAATGTCGCGGGCCGCGTGGCTCGCTTCATCCCGCTCGAAGATGTCATCTCAGTTCACCTGGACCTGCTGTTCCCCGGAATGGAAGTCCGCGAACATCACGCATTCCGCGTCACCCGGAACGAAGACCTGGAAGTGGAAGAAGACGACGCCGAAAACCTGCTGCAGGCGCTGGAAAAGGAACTGCTGCGCCGACGCTTTGGCCCTCCGGTACGCCTTGAGGTGACCACCGATATCAACCCGAGTATAAAATCTTTACTCTCCCGTGAGCTCGGCGTTGAAGACGACGAGGTGTACATGCTTCCCGCGCCGCTGGACCTTCGCGGGCTCAGCGTCATCAGCCGAATCGACCGCGGGGACCTTCACTACCCCAAGCGTGTTCCGCATACGAGCCGGCACCTGAATGAGAGCGAGACATCAAAAGCCGCCAACGTCTTCGCCGCGATGCGGCGTCGCGACATACTCCTACATCACCCCTACGACTCCTTTTCGACGTCGGTCCAAGCGTTCTTAGAACAGGCCGCCAACGATCCGAAGGTCCAGGCGATCAAACAGACTCTTTACCGAACCTCCGGTGACTCCCCGATTGTTGATGCGCTCATTGATGCCGCGGAGTCCGGTAAGCAGGTGCTTGCGCTGGTAGAAATCAAGGCCCGATTCGATGAGCAGGCGAACATTTCGTGGGCCCGCAAACTGGAGCAGGCTGGTGTCCACGTTGTGTACGGCATCGTGGGGTTGAAGACGCACTGTAAACTCTCTCTCGTGGTGCGCCAGGAGGGGGACGGTCTGCGCCGCTACTGCCATATTGGCACCGGGAACTACCATCCACGCACGGCCAGATACTACGAGGATCTTGGTCTGCTGACTGCGAACGACAACGTGGGCGAAGACCTTTCTAAACTGTTCAACCAGCTCTCCGGCTACGCCCCAAAATCTTTGTTCAAACGCCTGCTGGTGGCGCCCCGCTCGGTCAGGTCCGGTTTGATCGAGCGGGTGGAACAGGAGATCGCGAACAGCAAGGCAGGCAAACCAGCGCGTGTTGTCATCAAGGTAAATTCCATTGTCGATGAGTCAATCATTGATTCGCTCTATCGCGCTTCGCAGGCTGGGGTGAAGGTGGATGTCATTGTGCGCGGGATCTGCTCAGTCCGTCCGGGAGTACCTGGTTTGAGCGAGAACATAACGGTTCGGTCCATCTTGGGCAGATTTTTAGAGCACTCGCGGGTGTTCGCCTTCGCAAACGATGATGATCCAGTGGTTTACATCGGTTCTGCAGACATGATGCACCGCAATCTGGACCGGCGGGTTGAGGCCCTCGTTCAGATTTGCGAACGTGACGACATTTCCCATCTCATCAGCCTGCTTGACCGGTATCTGGACGCCGAGACCGCGAGTTGGCATCTCGACAGGGAAGGCAACTGGACGCGGCGCTACCGCGACGACGACGGTGAGCCGCTCAACGATATCCAATCCTGGCTGCTGGAGTCCAGGATTCGTCAGCGGATGCCAGCGCGGCATTCATGACAGATTCCACGGATACTCCGAAGGTGGTTGCGGCGGGGGCGTTGTGCTGGCGTCTGCAAAAGGGCCACCTGCAGGTGCTACTGATCCACCGCCCGCGGTACGACGACTGGTCTTGGCCCAAAGGGAAGGTAGACGCGGGCGAAACTCCGCCCCAAGCCGCGGTGCGCGAGGTGCAGGAGGAAGTGGGTCTAGATATTTCCCTGGGCGTTCCGCTTCCCTCTGTTCGCTATGAGGTGTCCGCCGGCCCCAAGATTGTGTACTACTGGGCGGCGAAGGCTGAGGGGATGACGCCTCAGCCCGACGACGACGAAGTGGACAGGGTGTTGTGGTGTTCGCCAGCCCGTGCATACGAGCTATTGTCGATGACTGCCGACAAACTGCCCCTGGATGCGCTGGTCAACGCTCATAGTGAAAAGCGTCTGGATACTTGGCCTCTCATCCTGTTACGCCATGCAAAGGCCAAACCCCGATCCTCGTGGACTCGTGCTGAAGGTGAGCGTCCTTTGGCTGGGTCCGGGCTTCGGCAAGCGAAAGCAGTGGGAAAACTACTCATGTGTTGGCGGCCCAAGCGCGTCCGATCAAGCCCGTGGGACCGCTGCATCCAGACCGTCATCCCATACATCAAACGCTCCGGAGCCAAGCTCAAGCACGTCGAGGCCGTCACCGAACACAACGCCAAGCGGAAACCTCAAAAGGCGGAAGCCGCCGTCCGTGCCCTGTTCGACAAAGCCAAACCCGTAGTGTTGTGCACGCACCGACCCGTGTTGCCATTGGCGTTCAACGTCATCGCCAAGCACCTGCCCGAAGCGCTCGCCGGGAGCCTCCCGACGTCGGACCCCTATCTGAAGGCCGGCCATCTCCTGGTCTTCCAGGTAAGCTCCCACGACCGCGGCCGCATTGTCTCCGTGGAGAAACACGCTCCCTACGATGACTAGGGGTTGACGCCGTCAGTCATTGTGTCAAATACTTAGTTCATTGACACAACAATCCGGGGGTTTCCATGCAGTTGTATGCGTCCATGTCCGTCGTCCTGCTCACCATTGGTGCGGTGCTGGTCTACTCCTTCCTGCGGTTCGCTGCCCATGCCCCGACAGGCCGCGATGAGGCTCGATGGGCCGCACGGCGCCATGGATTCTGGACCGCGCTGATCGGGTTCTTCGCCGTAGGGATCCTCAGCGGACGCAGTTATGGTGTGGTGGACTCCCCCATCGGCGAGCGCCAACCCGGCACCGTACCCATGGGTTGGAACGCGGACTGGCCCGGAGAATTGTGGTCACTATTGCTCCCCATGGCCGGTCTGGGAGCCATCTACGTTATTGCGCAGTACACCTGGCCCCGACCCAAGGGCTCAGTTCGTTCGGCTGAGCTGAGCGTGCGGCGGATCATTGACTTCATTCCTCGCAACCTCACGCTTTTAGCCATCTTGCTGACTCTGGTCACCGGAGCGCTCGTTGTTGCCGCGGCAGGCCTTGAAGAAGTTGCGCCACGCGAGAGCGAGTTCGGGTATGGGCTGTCTGGGCGTGCGTCGGGAGGATACTTTGCCACTGGCACCGGTCTCGCTCTTCTCATTCTGATCACCGGAACGGCCATGGCCATCGTCGTCATAGTGCGCCGTCGTCCGGTACCAGGACTCAGCATGGTCGACGATGCCACCGTCCGTCGTATCGGGCTGAACCGTTTGTTACGCACGGTGATTCTCACGTTGGTAACGCTCCTCTCTGCGGTGGTCAGCTACGGGACGACGGGGACCGCGGATGCGTTGAATCCTCCCGTCACCTTCTGGACAACCATCTCCGGACCGCTACCGCTAGTAATCCTTGCCGTTTTTATCGCCATGCTCTTCTGGGCCCCGCCACAATTGGGTGTGCCCAGGGAAGGCGAGGAGCTGGCTCCCCCACGGTCACGGACCTACCAACGCGCGCTGCGGGTAAGTAACAGGTCCCGACTGATTGGGTACATACTGCTCGCCCTCGTCTGGCCCTTCATGTTCTTTGCTCCAGTGTCCGGCATCACCATGGCGCCGGCTGGACTGCCTGCGATGGCGAGCATCATTGCAGTTGCCTACGCCGGGTTCCTTCTGGTGATCGCCGCGGGGGAGTTTGTATTGCGCGGCGAGTCGCCGTCGAGCCGGACGGCCCCCTTGCCGTTTGCTGCCATCGTGCCACGCGTATTTGCGGCCATCGTCATGACCGTGATTCTGCTGGTGATCGTAGCTGGCGCCGTCGTATTTAACCTCGCACCGAATAGGGACACGCTGCCGCATCTGATGGGAGCAGCGGCTGCCATTGTCCTCTCGGGCACCGTGGCCGTTGTGGTCACCTGGCGACGGAGCGCACCTTCCTCGGCCGACGGCACCCTTGATTCACTACTTCGGAAAGTGAGCGTGCACCGGGTGCTCCGCCTGACAGCGTCGGCCATGCTGTTACTGCTCGCCGTGCTGATTCATGCGCACTCGCTCCTGCTGTCCATGCAGCTGGGGATCTACCAGGCACCGTCCCAGGGCATGGCGCCGGAACTCCAAGTGCCCCAAACGATATTGCTTGCCGCTGCCATCGGAATGGCCATGATACCCGGGCCAGCACGACCGCGTGCGTCGCGCATACGGGAAACGGTCGAGGTCAGGTCGTGAGCACACGCGTCACCGTTGACCTCTCTTCACCCACTCCCCCGTACGAACAGATTAGGGTCCAGATTTCGACGCTCATCTCACTGGGCAAGATAGCCGTGGGCGAGAGGCTGCCGACGGTCCGCAGCCTGGCCCTTGACCTGGGTGTGGCGGTTGGGACGGTGGCCAGGGCTTACAAAGAGCTGGAGTCAGCCAGCCTCATTGAGAGCCGCCGTCGACACGGCACTGTTGTCATCGGCGACCCAGAGAATCAGGGCATGTTTGGAGCCGTGCAGAACGAAGTGGTCAATGAGGCTGTCAGGCACCTCATCCGCGAAGGGCGGATGGCAGGGCTGGAAGACCACACGCTGATGGAGCTCCTCCGCAGCCACCTCGTCGGCGATACACTGAGTCCGTGAGCCTTTCCAACGACATTCCCACGCCGTACGAAGACCTATTGCGCGATGTGCTGGAGACCGGCACACCCAAAACTGACAGGACAGGGACCGGAACTCGGAGCGTTTTCGGCCGCCAGCTTCGGTTTGATCTGAGTGAGTCGTTCCCCCTGATCACCACCAAACGCGTCCATTTCAAATCCCTCGCTGTGGAGCTCCTGTGGTTCCTTCGCGGAGAGTCCAATGTGGGCTGGATGCGGGATCAGGGCGTCACCATCTGGGATGAGTGGGCGGACGACGACGGCGACCTCGGCCCCGTGTATGGCGTCCAGTGGCGCAGTTGGCCCACTCCCGACGGCGGCCACATTGACCAGATCAGTCAGGTGATCGAGAACCTCAAGACAAACCCCGATTCCCGACGGCATGTTGTCTCCTCCTGGAACGTTGCGGACGTACCGAATATGGCGCTACCGCCGTGCCACATGTTCTTTCAGTTCTACGTCGCGGATGGCAGGCTGTCCTGCCAGCTATACCAACGCTCGGCGGACATGTTCCTCGGGGTCCCCTTCAACATTGCCTCCTACGCACTGCTGACCCTGATGGTCGCCGAACAGGTGGGACTGGAACCAGGCGAATTCATCTGGATCGGCGGAGACGTCCACATTTACGACAATCATCTGGAACAGGTACGCGAACAACTCTCCCGCGAACCTTTCCCCTCACCACGGCTGCACATCCGGAAGGACCGGACGAGCATCTTCGACTACACCTTCGAGGACTTCGAGGTCCTTGACTACCAACACCACCCGACGATTAAGGCACCAGTGGCTGTATGAGCACTTCATCGAGAATCGGAATGATCTGGGCGCAAACTGAGTCAGGCGTCATCGGCAAAAACGGATCCATGCCCTGGCATCTGCCGGCGGACATGGCGCACTTCAAGCGCACGACGACGGGCCACCCTGTCATTATGGGACGGCGCACTTGGGACTCCTTTCCCGCAAAGTTTCGACCGCTACCGGACCGGACCAACATTGTGGTGACCCGGAAGAAGGAGTTGGCGGCGGAAATCGCCGAAGCAGGCGCCGTCGTCGTCGGGTCCCTTGAAGAAGCGCTGGACGCTGCCAGTCAGGCGCCGGGCAGTGAAGAAATCTGGATCGCAGGTGGAGGGCAGCTCTATCTGGAGGCTGAGCCCATGGCTCAATTTGCGGTTGTGACTGTCATTGAAGCCGAAGTAGAAGGCGATACGTACGCTCCCAAACTCGGCCCGGACTGGCAGTTGCGGTCCGTTGCGCCTGGCTCTGGATGGGACACAGACTCCAACGGCACCCGGTACCGCATCAGCGCGTGGGAACATCCGGTCTGACCCAGTGGGGAGTGCTCCCCATCGCTAGGACCCGGGTTGCTCGATAAGCTCAAAGCCAATCAGAGCAACCGATAGACAAGGAACCTGCAATGTCCGAAACATGGGGCGCGAACCCCGACCAGCTGCGAACACTCGCGAAGCAGTGTGGCACTGGGTCGCAGACCCTGACGGATATTTCCAAGTCACTCTCCACTGTGGTCAACAACCCGAATATGTGGAAGGGTGGCGACGCCGACCGCCTACGCGGCAGCTGGAACTCCGGTATGAAAGCACGACTCCTCTCGGCGTCGAAGTTACTGGACAAAGCCTCTACTGACCTGGTGAAGCAAGCGAAAGAACAGGAACAGGCCTCGCAGGTGGGCGGAAGTAGCGGCCGCGGCCGCAACTCCGGCGGTTCTGGCGGTTCCGGCGGAGAAGGCGGCTCCGGGGACAACGACTTCTGGGGGCCAGACTGGTTGGCCGATGAGGATTCCCCGTTCCGCAACGGGTGGGACATCTACGGTTACGCGAAGTACCTGCCCACCATGCGTGCTGGGCTGTTCGATATGGCAGGCATGGCTCATGGCGCCGGGTCGTTGGCCGAGTTCATGGACCCAAAGGCCTGGGCAATGTTTCAGAAATCCAATATGTTCAGTCAGTTTGCCAACACCTCGTCGAACCTGTTCGACGGCAACTGGCACCGGGCACTCAACCTGACCGAGGGATCATCGGCTTTCAAAGCCTTCAACGGCTTGGGTAAAGGCCTAGGTGGTCTTGCGGTTGGTCTGGATACTCTTGACGCGTTCAACCATTTTCAAGATGGAGAGACCGGCGAGGGCATCTACTCGGGTTCGAAAGCCGTCTTGGGTGCCTTGTCATTCGCGCCGCCACCTGTAGGCACAGCTGCCATGATTGCCAGCGGGGGTCTCTTCCTGTATGACAATGTTCCCGTCATTCATGATGCCGTCAACGCAACTGGCGAGGCTATCGCCGACGGCGCTGAGGCCGTGGGCGGCGCAATTTCCGACGGCGCTGAAGCCGTTGGCGACTTCTTCGGCTTCTAGAAACTAGGGAAAGTGACATGACTGAAACTCAGGAAAACTCAGCATCCGCAGGAGCGCAGGGATTCCCAGACAGCATTGGCTTCGGATTCGCTGAGCTCATCGCATTACTGAACCTCCAAAAGGGAGAGGAAGCGAATAAGAGCGGTGCCGCATTGCGTCTTGAAGCGGAGATGAAAGAGACTACTCTCATCTCTGCCGGCGCTTCATCCCTGGTGGCGCGTGGACTCGCCACTGTCGTTGAAGGCGGTGAACTTGCCGTGAGCGGACCAGTAGCTGCGGTCACTTCCGCCCTCACCACATCAGCCAAGCGCGTGCAAATCGATTTGCTGACCGCGGATCACATCGACAACGTGCTCTCTGTTGAATCGAAAGATTTTTCGATCCTTCTGCAACCCCGTGCGTATCTTTCCTGGTTCGCCATGGCCCAGAAGCCGGAGCTGTCCACTGCGGAGGCGAACTTCTATATCGTTCGCAAGCATCTAGAGGACAACCCAAGCGGAGGAGCCGCGATTTCGCTGCTCGAAGGGAAAGAAAGAGTTCGCCTGCTCATTAAGGCTGAGGATGCCGCGTGGACCGTAGCCACGAACAATCCGGATGGTACCGTAGTTGATGAAAATTCCGGTCTCAACGACGCTGAGGTCGTTAAACGCATCCGCCTTATCCGACAGGACTGACAGGACTGACAGACGTGGTTTACGACGCTGAACGCGACAAGCGTGACATTGCAACCCGTGACTTTCATGACGCGCGCGTAGCCGCCGGGGACGGGCGCATTTTGGCGCGCGGCAACGATGCCGAACTCTACAGCTACGCCATGGAAGAGTACGGCGTACTTCGTGCTGGACCCGGGCCCGTTATGACTACGCTGTGGGGACATATGGTCTACACCGGCCTCATTTTCTTGGGCCTCATTGGGTACATCTGGATGTACGCGAGCTTGTACGTCCGCCCCATACCCACGCCTCCCTGGGGAGGTTGGTTACTGGCCGCAGCTATCCTCGCGGTTCTTCTATATGCCGCTAGGAATCTTAAAATTGAGTGGCACGCGGACAAAATTCGCAAGGAGCGGGGACTTCCGACACCCACAGACTCGCCCATCTGGGTGGGTACTAGCGACACTTCGAAAGAGAAATAGTTGTAACCAGCATCGACTCCTAGAATCCGCCCGACAGGACTAACACAAGTGGTTTATGACGCTGAACGTGACAAGCGGGACCTAGCAACGCGCGACTTTCATGAAGAGCGCAAAGCCGCCGGGGAAAAACGAGTCCTGTCACGCGGAAACGACGCCGAGCTCTACAGCTACACGCGCGAAGAGTACGGCGTTCTCCGCGCAGGACCCGGGCCCGTTATAACCACCCTGTGGGGGCATATGGTCTTCGTCGGCCTTATCTTTTTGGGCCTCATTGGGTTCATCTGGGGGTACGCGAGCCTGTACTTCCGCCCCATACCCACACCGCCTTGGGGAGGTTGGTTCTTCGGCGTGGCCATCCTCGCGCTTCTTGTATATTTCGCACGTAACCTCAGAACCGAGTGGCGCGCCCGCAAGCTCCGTAAGGAGCGCGGCCTGCCGACGCCTACGGACTCCACGGTGTGGATCGGCTCGAGCAATAATTAGGCCGATAGCATGAGCGCATGGCCTCTAAAGTATGGATCGTTCAGCACGATGACTCTCCTGACAACACAAGTGTTGGAGTATTTGCCACGCAAGGCGAGGCTGGCTCATTCGCCGAGGAAATGAGCGACCGTTTTGAGAACGGGCTGCTCTACTCTGCCTTCAACGTTGGCTACCGGTACGACCAGGGGACTGGTTACGTGGCCTTTGGCCCAGACTCCTCTGGCTGGCCCACCCGTGCCTTGCACCGCCTAGCACGTCTTTTGCACGTGAAGTAACCGATAGCCGCGGGCCCGGGAGCATCCCCTAAAGTGGAATCATGACTGATTTCCGCCAAGATCTGCCCAGTGTCCCCACCGTTGGCTTTGTCGGTTGGCGCGGCATGGTTGGGTCCGTCCTCATGCAGCGGATGCAGGATGAAGGGGACTTCGACCTCGTGAACCCCGTTTTTTTCTCCACGTCCAACGCGGGCGGGGACGCGCCGTCGTTCGCTGCCGGACCCGGCCCCCTCCAAGACGCATACGACGTCGGGACTCTCTCCAAACTACCGATCATCGTCAGTACCCAGGGCGGCGACTACACCGCGAACGTCTACCCACGGTTGCGGAGCGCAGGCTGGGATGGGCTCTGGATCGATGCGGCTTCGACCCTTCGAATGGAACCGGATTCCATCATCGCCCTTGATCCAGTGAACCGGGACGTCATAGACGCTGGACTGGCCCTGGGATTAAAGGATTTCATCGGCGGAAACTGCACAGTTTCGTGCATGCTCATGGGCCTCGGAGGGCTTTTCCGCAATGGTTTGGTGGAATGGGGAACCTCCATGACCTATCAGGCGGCCTCGGGCGGAGGCGCCCGTCACATGCGTGAGCTCCTCAACCAGTTCGGCTCCCTGCATGGGTCCGTGGCAGAGCTGCTGGAGGATCCGGCGTCGGCCATCCTCGACATCGACCGTGGAATCCTCACTGGCCAGCAAGGTCCGCTGTTGGACACCACCCACTTTGGCGTGCCGTTAGCCGGGTCTGTTATTCCGTGGATCGACGCCGACCTGGGCAACGGGCAGTCCCGCGAAGAATGGAAAGCCGGCGCGGAGACCAACAAGATTCTGGGCCTCGACACTGCCGATAGCTCGCGGATTCCGTTTGACGGCCTCTGTGTCCGCGTCGGAGCGATGCGCTCTCACTCGCAGGCCCTGACATTGAAACTGACCGAGGACCTTTCGCTGGAAGACATTGAGCGTTTGATTGATCAGGACAACGAATGGGCCGAAGTTGTCCCGAACACCAAGGAAGAGTCGGTTTCCCGTCTCACCCCTGTCTCTGTGACGGGCACCCTGTCGGTACCCGTCGGCCGGATCCGGAAACTCGAAATGGGCCCTGAGTACATCAGTGCCTTCACCGTCGGAGATCAGCTACTCTGGGGTGCCGCCGAACCGCTGCGCCGCATGCTGCGGATCGCGACAGGCAACCTTTAGCTAACCCAGGGTTACAGGCTGCAGCCAATCAGGAGCGGCTCCGCGTGAAGACGAATACCGTAGGCGGCCTCAACGCCGTCGGCGACGGCGGATGCCACGGCTAGAACGTCGGCAGCCGATGCGCCACCTCGATTGGTCACCGCGAGCGTATGTTTTGTGGATAGCGACGCCCGCCCACCAGCGTGCACAAAAGCACTGTCCTGCAGGCTCAGTCCGTAACCCTTGCCAAACCCTGCGTGGTCAATCAGCCATGCAGCGCTGAGCTTTACCAGGATCTCCCCGTTCGGCATAGCCGCTGCCGACTCGACCGGGAAACGAGGGGCATCATCCGGCAACTGGTCAGCCACGACTTGGGGGACGATCGGGTTGGTAAAAAATGAACCCGTACTGAATGTGTCCCGATCTTTAGGGTCCAGCACCATGCCCTTGCTGCCACGCAACCGAAGGACCTCACGCCTGACATCGACCGATGGGGCCCGCCGCCCAATATCGACGCCGACGGCCCTCGCGAGCTCCGCATACTTCACCGGCGCACTCAAATGTCCAGGCTGCAGCTGGAACTCGACGGTCAGGACCACGTACCGCGGAGAACCTTCAACCGTTGTGCGCTTGAGCACTGAGTCCCGGTATGCGAAACCAAGCTCGCTGTTGGCGAAGCTCTTCACCGCTGAAGTCTCCCGGTCCCACACTCGCACCATGGAGATGGTCTGCGATACGTCTGACCCGTAGGCGCCGACGTTCTGTACCGGCGTGGCGCCCGTGAATCCCGGGATTCCGGACAATGCTTCCAGTCCCGAAGCTTCCCGGCGAACGGTTTCCTGAACGAGGTCGTCCCACGGCTGGCCGGCTTGCGCCGTCACCGTAACGACGCCACACCCGATAACACCTTCGTCGATCGTGAACCCACTCGAGGCGATCCGAACTACGGTTCCGTCGAAACCGGCGTCGGAAATGACAAGGTTCGAACCGCCGCCCATAACCAGAAGCTTCTCCCCTGCCGCATCAACCGCGCGGACGGCGTCGATAAGCTCCTGCTCCGTGCTTGTGGTGATCACGCGCTTTGCCGGCCCGCCAACGCCCAGCGTCGTCAGTGGAGCCAAGATGTTTTTGGTCATGGAATAACTACCAGACCCGGACCAGTGCTTGAGATTTACCCAGCACTTTCTGGTCTGCGGCGGTCACCGTCAGATCAACGCGGACAGTGGAGTTATCCAAGTCAACGGCGCCGACGACGCCGGTCACTTCAATGCGCGCACCAGGCTCTGAAGTCCCGGTGGTGTCTTCAACGGGAACGGGCTTGGTGAAGCGCGTCTGATAGTCGATGATGGCCGCCGGGTCACCAGCCCAATCGGTCACCAGCTGTACCGCAGCACCCATAGTGAACATGCCATGCGCGATCACGCCAGGAAGCTCCACCGATGTCGCGAAATCCTCGTTCCAGTGAATCGGGTTGAAGTCGCCGGAAGCGCCAGCGTAGCGGACCAGATCCTCACGCGTCACCTCGATGGTTCTACTCCCAATGACCTGGCCAGTCTCTACTTCAGATAGTACAATTCCCACGTTTACTGCCCCTCTCCACGGACGAGAATCGACGACGTCGTTGTGGCGGTTTTTTCGCCTTCGACGGTGCTGATTTCGGCGCGTGTCGTGATCATGGCCCCGCCACCCATGGCCCTGACCTGATCCACATGGAGTTCCGCTACCAATTCATCTCCGGCGATAATCGGCCGATGGTGAGTAAAGCGCTGGCTGGTATGGACAACTCGCGAGAAGTCGATGCCCGCCTCCGAATCCCCAACAAGCTGAGCATCAGCCCGCTGGGCGACGATGATTGCGAAAGTCGGCGGAGCAAGCAGGTCCCGATAGCCGGCATCGGTGGCAGCATCGACGTCGTAATGCGCCTTGTGGGTGGCCTTGACGGCTCGGGCGAATTCGCGGATCTTTTCGCGGCCCACCATGTACGGTTCCGTGCTGGGATAGCTACGTCCCTGAAGGTCAGGATTGATGGTCAACTGGAACTCCTTTGAGTGGATCGGGAGAGGTCAAGACTACGGGTTTTTGTGCCCCTGATGGCGACGTTTAGCGTCCCGCCCCCGAACCACCAGCCCAGCAATATGGGTGGCCAGACCGATGATGATGACGGGCATGGCAATGTACAGCAGAGCATCCGAGTTCAACATGGCGCCGGCTATCGCGGTAATGATGCCGCCGGCAGTGATAACCAGAGCAGAAAGGAGGAGTCTGCGGTACAGCGCGGAGCCGGTTTCCCACGGAGTGTTCAACATGGTTCCAGCCTACTAAACGACTGCTACCTAAGCCTTGATCCACCGATAGGTTTCTGAGGTTGCTCGGCGGTTTAAACACGAAATGCCCGTCTTTTCAGGGAAAATTGGACTTACCACAGCTCAAGTTTCTCGAAAATGAAGGACATCTCGTAGATGCTAGTTTCCCATACCCCTGCCGCGGTGTCAGCTTCCTTTAACGAGGAGAACCTTGTGTCCGGGACCGGGCTGGTTCCGGTGATGCGTCTAGCCCAGAATGCGGGCTTGCACGAACTGGTCGATGAGTGGTTAAGCGTGCCCACGGACAAGGGCGCCAACGCCGGATTGAAGGTCGCAGCTTTGGTGGCGGGTATGGTCGCTGGCGCGGATTCCATTGATGACATGGCCGTGTTGCGCCATGGCGGAATGAAGAAGATTTTCACGGGCTGTTACGCTCCTTCAACGCTGGGTTCATTCCTGCGCGCGTTCACGTTTGGGCATGTGCGTCAGCTCGACGCGGTCGCTTCCCGTCTCCTGGTGAACCTGATTCGGACGGCACCCCTGTTGGGCACACCGTCCGGGGAGGACTTCGTTTTTATCGATGTTGACGACACCATCGTGGAGGTTCATGGGTATCAGAAGCAGGGCTCCGGCTACGGGTACTCCGGAGTTCGTGGGCTCAACGCCGTCCTGGCCACCGCTTCCACGAAGGACACGGCCCCGGTGATCATCGGCCAACGCTTGCGTAAGGGGGCCGCGAATTCGGCCCGCGGCGCTAAACGCTTCGTCACGGACGCACTGGCCACCCTCAAACGCACCAACGTGGCAGGGAAGATGTTGTGTCGTTTTGATTCCGCCTACTATGGCCACGCCACGGTCAGTGCCGCCGTGGCTGGTGGGGCCGACGTTTCCGTGACGGTGCGCATGGACCCGGCGGTCAAACGCGCCATCACTGCCATTGAGGAGACTGCGTGGGCGCCGATCCAGTACACGAACGCGGTCTTTGATGAGGCCACCAGTGCCTGGGTGTCCGCGGCGGAAGTCGCCGAAGTGGAGTTCACCGCGTTCTCCTCGCGGAAGAAGGCCGAGAGGATCACCGGGCGCCTGGTGGTACGCCGGATTCCTGAACTGAATCCCAAAGCCACCGATGGCCAGCCCACCTTGTTCGACACGCACCGATACCACGCGTTCTTCACCACCGTCCCGGCCGGAACGCTCGGCACGGTCGAGGCCGACAAAACTCACCGTAAACACGCACAAATCGAGCAAGTCAACGCCGATATGAAGGACAGCGCCCTGGCTCACCTGCCCTCGGGGAAGTTCGCAGCGAATTCGGCCTGGCTGGTCGCTGCGGTGATGGCTTACAACCTCACCCGGGCTGCCGGGGTCCTGGCCAAAGGGACCTTCGCCAAGGCCCGGACCGGAACGATCCGGCGAAAGCTCATCAATGTCCCGGCCCGCATCGCCTCCAGCGCACGAAGAATATGCCTCCACCTACCCGAGGCATGGCCCTGGCAAACAGCCTGGGAGCAGCTCTTTGCCGCGACCCACGCACCACCGCAAACGGCATAAAACCCATCCACCCAGCCGAAACCCGGCCCAACGAAGAACCCAAAACGTGGAACACCAACGGCAGCAAGGCCACCCGATCGTCCCTGCCCAAAAGCACAAAATCAAGCAAATCCTCGAATCAGCACGCACCCGAACCGGATCGGTGGATCAAGGCTAAGCCCCTTCCTGAGTTCATCCAATGCGCGCACATGCTCCTTGTATGCCTTGCGACCCAAACGCGTCAGCCGGAACGTGGTCTGGGGTTTCTTGGCAAGGAATGACTTGGTGATGTCCACATAGCCGGCTTCCTCGAGAATGGCTGCGTGTTTTGAAAGAAGGCCGTAAGCGATGTCCAGTTCGTTTTTCAGGCTCTGATAGCTGGCGTCATCCACGCTCGCCAGCGCAGACATCAAGGCGAACCGGACGGGTGAGTGAATGGTGTCATTGAGCTGTCTGAGCGCATCATCGAGGCTCATCGGCCACGCGCCCATAGCCAGACCGCACACATCAGCAGGGGTGCAGCGACGACAAGGGCGGTTAGGGCAACTCCGAGACCGTTCAGTCCAGGCTCACCTCCCAGATGTATGACGGCGAGGCTGCACCCTACGGCACCCCACAAGGCAGCTAGGCCCTCAAGAATCTTGTAATGACGCGGCCGGACAGTGCGAACTCGTTTGGCACCTATACCGAACGCGATGGCCAGCACAGCGAGGCCGGCGAGGAACCACACTCCCAGCCCGCTTGTCCATGGAGCCGGCTCCAGCTGAACCATAACGACGACATAAGTGGCGAAGACGAGAGCCCACAAGGCAACAAACACGGCTTCCGGGCCACTCGAGATGCTGCGTGAGCGCCGTACCTCTTGTGATTCCATGTCTCCAAAGTAGTGAGTTGTTCACGCTTCGTCAACAGCTAATCAGAACAGTAACTCCTGAACGTTCGGCACCGTCGAACGGAAGTCTCCCGGCTCAATAAGCAGGCCCTTCAGCGCTGAAAGATCCACTAGGAAGTCCGTCTCCGCACCATCCAACCGCACCATCGCAGTCGCCCCCACCATGGCTTGAATGAGGAACCCGTGATCGCCCGCGTCAACCGTCGGATACGCCTGCAATCCAGCCGATTCAACAACGTAGCCGACGGCGGGAGGTGCCTCCCATTGCTCATCGACGACCTCAAATCCATCGAGACCCATCGAGCTGGTCAGCATGGCGCGGACCGTCGCCGCGGCGTCACAGTTGACGGCGTCAAGGTCTACCAAAGACCGAGGCGAGGCCAGGCCAGCCACCTTGGCCGTTGAGCGTACCGCCTGCTGGAGGCCGGCGTCGGCCGTTACCGCATCTTCAAGGACACGGACAATCCGCCCATCGCGGGCATGCGCGACGTAACGGGCGACGACGGCCCCCTGCTCGGCCAGTCTGAACCACTTGCGAAGATCCGAAGCTGTGCCAACTTTTGTTGCACCGTTGCCGAAAGTGGCCACATACAGCCAGTGCCGTTGGTCCAGATATTTCTTCAGTCCGTCCGGAGCGATTCCCGAACGGTGGATGTCATGCATGAACCGGAAATCGTCCTGGGCAAAACAGGGTCCACACTGGTAGCCCCGCTCGGCGATGTTGTGGTCCGGGCAGGTGAAATGCTCGCGAGATGTGGGCCCAAAAACCTTGGAGTGACCGAGGCAATACCGCTTGCCCAAGCTGCTGATGATCCGAAAACCTAGCCGGGCCTCCGATTCCAAGGGCAGACTGCCCCCAGTTCCTGTCCTGCCCGTCAGCGACAGCTCGGGGCCGTCGTCGCCCCACGTCACGCCACTGCACAGGAAGATGCCGCTCGGGTTGTCCATTGCCCCTACGCTACCCGGTGGCGACGATTCTCGCCGTGACGTCATCCCCGGGCGCCGAGGTCACCTCCTATGAGGTGCACCCCGAGCCGTCGAGGGTGATCTGGCGGGGTCTAGGCAGTCTGGCCCTCGTGCGGGCCTTCTGCAATTTCTTCCAGCATCTTGTCGTTGAATGCCGGGAGGTCACCAGGGTTACGGCTGGACACAAGCCCCTGATCCACCACCACTTCCTCATCAGTCCAGTTTGCCCCGGCATTGCGGAGATCAGTCTGGAGCGTGGGGTAGCTGGTCATATCGCGACCATTGACGACGTCGGCGTCAACGAGGATCCACGAACCGTGGCAGATAACTGAGACCGGTTTGTGGGACTCAAAGAAAGCCTTCGCGAACGCCTGCGCATCCTTATCGATGCGCAGCTGATCGGCATTGACTACGCCCCCGGGCAGCACCAGTGCATCGTAATCGTCAGCTTTAGTGTCCTTTACGGCAACGTCAACGAGGAAGGTCTCACCCTTATCAACACCGTTGAAACCTTGGATGCTTCCACTCTTGGGTGAAACCAGCGACGGCGTCCCCCCGGCTTTTTTGACAGCTTCCCACGGGCTGGTGAGTTCCACCTGTTCAACGCCGTCGGTCAGTAGAAACGCAACTTTCTTCCCGGAAATATCATGTTCAGGCATGCTTCCTCCAAACTTCGAACTCGGATGCTCCCGCAACTGGCGGGAACAACTCCAGTCTAGAAAGTCACCAAAGTAATAAGCAAGCTGTGCACCGGTAGCTTCTAGAGATCCCCGGCCACAGCAGCGGCAGCGGCCAACCAAGCGCGCTGCGTTGCCGGCTTCAGCAGGCCGTAGCGCATGCGCCCCTTCAATAGTGCGGTGTCGTACGGGATGATGGCCGATGCCCGGGCCAGATGACCGAATCCGTCCGCAATGTCATTGGCCTGCGCTGCAGTGCCGTTCCGGTCCGACTGACTGACAATGACGACGGCGTTGCGGGAAAGCTCAGCGTAACGGCCACCCCTGCTCTGCAAGGCTTCCAGTAGCAGAGCTCCGGCTTCGGCATGCTCCTCCTGGGTTGTGGTAGCAATGACCAGCTGATGCGTGTGATGGATCATGCGCAGCCACCGCTCAGCAGATTCATCATTGCCGGAGTCGATGATGTTGAGTCTGAAATACTTGGAGGCAACCTCGTGCAGTCCGTCGAAATCGCTTTCGGTGATTTTCTGCTCTGAGGCCAAGACATCCGGTTTGGACCGCAGAACGTCGTAACGATCCTCAGTCTGGTGATGGACGTAACGGGCCAGCAACGCTGACTGTGCCGACGGCGACAGCAACTCATCGGCGTGGTCCAACAGATCCATCACCGTGGAGTCGTGGGGGCCCTGCTCTGTGCGCCAGCCGAGGGTTCCGCGCGTCTCATTGTTATCCCAAGCGAGAACCGGCCCTCCCCCATTACGGGCGAAGACGGCTGCCAGCATGACGGTGGTTGGCGTTTTGTTGGCTCCACCCTTGCCATTGACGACGGCGATGGTCCGCGGGCCAGGCCAGTGCTGGCTGACAGCGCGGATGTCCCGGCGTTCGAGTTGTTCCTTCTGGGAGGGTCCTACGCGCACACCCATCCGGCTCAGAAATCCGCGGAGACCTCTGCTGGCCGGTACGTCAGCGGTATCGCGGGTCAGAAATGAACGGCGTTCGGTCGGCTGCTTGTTATCCGACCGGGACCGGGCTGGCGCCTGCCGCGGCGGGGCCGGGAGCGAATCCGGTTCCCTCTCTGGCACAGTACCTTGCGAAGTCGGCGGCGCGTCAGAGGACACCCTGTCCGCAAACTTCGGGAGCTGTGAAATGGGTTCGCTGGCTGCGCCGTCCTGCGGAGCGGCGCTTCCGTGAATGGAATTGCCTGCTATCTGTGCATCTTCGGGACGGCCAGTACGACGACGGCTCGCCCGAGTAGGAAGGTCGTCCGGGCGGTACTCACTCATGTTTTGTTCATTCCTGTCGATGCCACAACTTGGCCAAGTCTATAAGGCTGCACAGCATTATTCGTAAGTCACAATTTGGCATCACTACTGTACAAAGCTTACTTAGCAATTGCTACACGGTGAATTCCTCCTATAACGTCCATTATGAGGGGGACGAAACCGGTGTAACGCCCTATATCCGCGCCATAAGGTCGCCGGACATCCCATATTCCCGGCAGACGTGAGGCCTCATGAGTCCCATCGATGACACACCTTCCGATGACGTTTCCTGCCCCAATGAGCCTCTGGCATCTTTGATCTCCCGGATAGCCCAGGGCGATCATGAGGCTTTCACCGCCTTCTATCAGCTGACATGCCGCCGCGTTTACGGATTAGCGCGGCGCACAATCATTGATGCCGAGATCAGCAGAGAAACGACACAGGACGTTTTCTTGATCGTGTGGGAGCATGCCCGAAAGTTCAATCCGGCTAAAGGTAGCCCCATGTCGTGGCTCATGGTCATCACGCACCGTAGGGCAGTGGATAGGGTTCGAGCGGAGCAGAGGGGCAGCCGCCGGGAAATTGTCTGGGGGACCAAAGCAATTCAGCACCCATTCGACGAGGTCACTGAGGGATTTTCTGATCCGATAGAGACCAAGTTGGTCATGGAAGGCCTTGCACAACTCACGTCACTTCAGCGTGAATCAATCAGTCTTGCCTTCTACGGCTGCCTCACCTACCCAGAGGTGGCCGAGCGGCTCGGAGTTCCGGTAGCAACGGTGAAGTCCCGGATTCGTGACGGGCTCCGACAACTCAAGAACTACCTTGGACCGGTCCTGCCCATCAGATGAGCGGCAGCGGCGCTGTGGCCCCTAATACGCCACATGCAAAACCCCCGGCCGCTTGGCGGTCCGGGGGTTGTTCTCTGTAGCGGTGGGGAGGCTCGATCTCCCGACCTCACGATTATGAGTCGTGCGCTCTAACCAACTGAGCTACACCGCCGTAAATGGCAAGACCCGCGCTGTGTTGTTTTACAGACACGGGGCTTCTCCATTCAGAGCCCCCCACCGGAATCGATCCGGTGACCTCGTTCTTACCAAGAACGCGCTCTACCACTGAGCTAGGGGGGCAACGACAAAGAACTTTACCAGCAAAATTTCTCCCGAGGAAATCCGATGTAGAGGACCATGAAGGCCCTCTACATCGGGCTAGATTTGCTCTTTAATCAGCTCTGGTGCCGCGGCTTACGGGCACCATACGAGTCCCCTTTTTTGAAGTCCTTCTTGAAACCTTCACGCTTCTTGAAGTCCTTCTTAAAGCCTCCTCCGCCGCCGCCGCCTTCACTGCGCGGCTTCCGCCCCTTGTCGAGCTCGAGCTGGATCAGCTCGCCCCCGATGCGGGTCTTGGACAGTGCTCGCCACTGATCCTTGCTGAGGTCCGCTGGGAGCTCCACGAGCGAGTGATCGGCTCGGATGTCGATTCCGCCGATCTGGGAAGAGGTGAGACCACCCTCATTGGCGATGGCACCCACGATAGAGCCCGGCATGACCCGATGGCGACGTCCAACGGCGATCCGGTACGTTGCGTTGCCTTCGGTCAGCGTGCGTGTGGGGCCGCGTGAGCTGAAGCCGTCGCGGTCACCCTTGGCAAGCCGTGCCTGCTTGGCTGGCGCCTGCGGCAGTTCCTCCATGAGGAGCTTCTGTCCGCCCTGCGCCATGACAGCGAGAGCTGCAGCTATTTCCACGGCCGTGACTGAGTGATCGGCCTCGTACTTCTCCACGAGGTCACGGAAGATGCTGAGGTCCTCTGACTCCATGGTCTGGGTGATGCGCTCCGAGAACTTCTGCAGCCGATTGTTGTTGACCACGTCCACGGAGGGCAGGTTCATCAACTCAACGTTCTGCCGAGTTGCCTTCTCGATGGCCCGCAGCAGGTACTTCTCCCGCGGAGTCATGAAAAGAATCGCGTCACCGGTGCGTCCGGCACGGCCGGTGCGACCAATACGGTGCACGTAGGATTCGGTGTCGTGAGGGATGTCGTAGTTGACCACGTGGGTGATGCGCTCAACGTCGAGGCCGCGGGCAGCGACGTCGGTGGCTACCAGGACGTCGATTTTGCCGTCCCGCAGAGCTTCGATGGTGCGCTCGCGTTGTGCCTGAGGGATGTCGCCATTGATCGCGGCTGCACGGTAGCCGCGCGCCTTGAGCTTGTCAGCGAGCTCTTCAGTGGCTATTTTGGTGCGTACAAAGGTGAGGACGCCTTCGTACTGTTCCACCTCAAGAATGCGGGTCAACGCATCCACCTTATGGGCGCCCATGACCTGGACGTACCGCTGGCGGATGTTGCTACCCGTGGACGTCTTAGATTTCACCGAGATCTCGGCAGGATTGTTGAGGTACTTCTTGGCGATCTTACGAATGGCCGGCGGCATGGTGGCGGAGAATAGTGCCACCTGCTTCTCAGCCGGGGTACGCGAGAGGATCTGGTCCACCTCGTCGGCGAAGCCCATGCGCAGCATCTCATCCGCTTCATCGAGCACCATGTACTGGAGCTGGGAAAGGTCCAGGGACCCCTTCTCGATGTGGTCGATGACACGGCCTGGAGTTCCAACGACAACCTGTGCACCGCGGCGAAGACCGTTCAGCTGGGGGCCGTAGGGCGATCCACCATAGACGGGCAGAACCGTGAAGTTGTCCATGTGCGCGGCGTAGGAAGAGAACGCTTCCGCTACCTGCAGTGCAAGCTCGCGGGTGGGTGCCAGAACAAGGATCTGAGTGGACTTGGTGGCCGGTAGTTCAGCCATACGGGATAGTGCGGGGATGGCGAACGCCGCCGTCTTACCTGTTCCCGTCTGTGCCAGACCGACAACGTCGCGGCCCTCAAGGAGCAGCGGGATCGTGGCCGCCTGGATGGGAGAGGGCTTTTCATAGCCGACGTCGGTCAGGGCCGCCAGGACTCGACCGTCAAGATTGAAGTCGGTGAACAGGACCTCGTTGGGGTCGGCGTCCTCGGGGGCAGCCGTGGGCTGGTCCGGGTTTTCCAGAGTGGAAGTGTTTTCAGACATGGGAAAGGGAACTCCATTATTCATTTAGGCCGGAGGGCGCACACCATCTCTCTTCACGGTTGTGAAGTGAGGACGATACGCCTCATTACATGTGAGTCCGGCACTGTTCCAATCCCGTGGCAGGACTTCCCGTCAATAGCGGTCCGTTTAAACAACGGTCCGCAAGACTTTTCTTCTTAACCGGCGCGCCCAAAATAAATAACGCCCGCGTCCATCGCGGGCCCCTCAAGAAAACTGCTCCTGCCTCAAACATTGGGCAGAAATACAGTGCATCAATCAACAACAGTCAGCGACCGCGTGCAGTGAATGCAGGCATACCGGAATGGGGATAGACCTATTCTACGCGATTCTGAGGCCTGCTTGGTTCGGTATTGCCGGTGACCTTGGGCACAGGCGGGAACGGCGCGCTGGAACCGCCCATCGCCGCCCGGCCCCTACCCAGTACCTGCTGGACTTTACCGAGCATGTTGGGGCCCAGAAACAAGCGCCCCTCATGGTGCTCATCCAGGAGGAGCTTTGCACTGCCCAGGCTTGCATTCGTGATCCACGAGGACACGGTGACTCCATGGTCTGGCCGGTGGGTCACGGTCACGGAATCTCCCGCTTTGATGGTGCCCATGGTCAGTACCCGCAAGTAGGCGCCGGGCAGGCCTCGGTCCGCGAACTGTCGGATCCAGCGGGTCCGCTCTACTCGATGCTGAAAAGACGAGCACGGTATGCGCGGCATCGTGACTTCCAGCTCCACCTCCGAGCCAACCAACCAGCGCTCACCGATGATGGCACCGCTGACATCGATACCGGACAGGTGCAGGTTCTCCCCGAAGAATCCCGGCGTAATGGGGTGACCGAGTTCAACTTCCCACACGGAAGATTCCTCGGAAGCATAAGCGTAGACCGCCTTATCCACTCCCCCGTGATGTTCACGATCTGCCTGGATGTCGCCGTGAAGGCCGAGCCTTCGGACGTGCACGGGCCCATCGACCGGACGTTTGTCGATGGCGCTCACGCCGACGTTTCCGGGCACTTCGATCAATTGATGAACGCGGCAGAGAGCGAGGATAACTCCGGTAGTCATGCCGTCCATATTAGTTCGCTGCCCTTCGGATTTTTCGCAGCACCAACAGCCAATAGACCAATAACGCGACTGCACAGAAGACTCCGGCGCTGGATGCCATCAGCCACAGTTCCGGAATCTGCGAATTCAGGTCCTCCGACCCAAATAGCTTGCCGATTTTTTTGGGGGAGGCAAAGAACACCGCAACGGACGCGGCAAGCAGGATCCATCCCGCAGCTGTCAGGCCCACCGCCCTCTGCGGCACCTGCCTGACCTGCAGGAAATGTACCGGCAGGAACAGCGCGGCCCACACCCAGTGGTGGGACCACGAGACGGGTGAAACCAGCAGCATCAAAAGAGCCGTCGCAGAAACGGCGGCGAGCCGCGCCCCGTCGTCGTCCGCCATCTTGATGACGACGCCGGCCAGCGCCAACGTGGCCAGGCTCAGCAAGAGCCACAGGGCAGTGCTGTCGTAGTCCGGACCGGCGAAATGCAGGATGGTGCCCTTGAGGGAAAGATTATCGACGTACCCACCGCCACCAATCCGGGAAGTGTCCGGCAGTAGCACCGTCCAGTACTCCACTGATGCGCGCGGCAGGACAAGAAATCCCAGCCCCACGGTCGTGAAGAACCCGAGCACCATATTGCGTAGCCCAGCCCAGTCACGGCGGACCAGGAAGTAGAAGCCAAACACCAGCGGGGTCAGCTTGATGCCCGCGGCGACGCCAGTCAGGAATCCAATGGGCCAGCATTGCCCCCGGTACAACAGATCCCACAACATGGCAGCCATGAGCAAAATGTTGATCTGGCCGAACGCACTGGTTTCCCGCCACGGCCCCAGCAGCAGGATCAGGCCCGCGCCAACGATCGCCAGCGGTCGCAGCCAGGGATGGGCGACGACGTCGCGCACGCTCCCCAACCGGAACAGGCGCCGGAGCAGAAAAGTGGAGAGGACAACGGCGATGACGACGGCGAATCCCAGGAACAGACGGGCACCGGCAAACTGCCCGAAAGGGGCGATCATCGTAAACAACAGCGCGGCGAACGGCGGGTACGTGAACAGTAGCGGGCCGCCGGAGTACATCACCGACGTCGTGTAGAGGTCATCGCCCCGAAGGACGCTCTGGCCACCCATCCGGTACACGCTGAAGTCCAGCCCGTGGATGGGCGACAGCGACAACGACCACATCACCAAAGCAATGGAGGAGACGAGCGCAATAACGACCGCGAGCACCTGAACCACCAAGGACGGATATTCTTTGAGCAAGGTCTTCCGCACTGATCATCCCCCAGCTGGAACGTGGGCCTCCCGAGTGTAGGCCATTGTCCACGGTACCGGCAGCTCTGTTGTCCCGGGAAACCGACCGGTAGATTGGTTTCCTCACGCAACGAAAGGAACCGCATGTCCACGATCGCCATCATCAACGCCCATGTTGTACCCGTTGAAGGTACGCCCTTCGACGGAACCGTCCTGCTGCAGGACGGCAAAATCGCCGAGCTTGGCCCCGACGTCGAGGCACCATCGGACGCTCACGTGGTGGACGGCGCCGGGAAGTGGCTCCTCCCTGGCTTCATCGACGCCCACGTGCACCTGGGGATGCACCCCGAAGGCGAAGACGGCTCCAACTCCGATGTTAACGAGATGACCGACCCCGTTATGGCGGGCGTACGCGCCATCGACGCCGTTGACCCCTACGACCCAGGGTTCGACGAGGCCCTGGCTGGCGGCATCACCACCGTCAACGTCAATCCCGGCTCTGGGAATCCTATCGGCGGGCTCGCCGTCGCCATCCACACCTTTGGTCACTACATCGATGACATGGTGCTCCGTTTCCCGAGCGGTCTAAAGTCCGCACTGGGAGAGAACCCCAAGCGCGTTTACGGGGAGAAGAAGCAGACGCCGTCCACTCGGCTCGGAACAGCCATGGTGATTCGCAAAGCGTTCATGGACGCGCAAAATTATATGGGCAAGGACGAGGAGCACGGGCGCGACCCGAAGCTCGAGGCACTCGCCATGGTGCTGCGGCGTGAAATCCCGTGGCGTCAGCACGCCCACCGTGCGGACGACATCGCCACGGCAATCCGCATTGCCGAAGAGTTCGGCTATGACTTGGTCCTGGACCACGGCACCGAGGCACACCTGCTGGCGGACGTCATTGCCGAGAAGAAGATCCCGGTCCTGATCGGCCCCCTGTTCACCACGAAGTCCAAGGTCGAACTGCGCGGTCGATCCATTGCGAACCCAGGGAAGCTCGCCGCCGCTGGCGTGGAGATTTCGATCATCACGGACCACCCGGTTATCCCGATCAACTTCCTGGTTCACCAGGCAACGTTGGCCATGAAGGAGGGCCTGGATCCGGTGACGGCGCTGCGTTCCATCACCATCAACCCCGCGCGCGTTCTGGGGCTCGCAGATCGCATGGGCTCGCTGGAGGTCGGCAAGGATGCCGACGTCGTCCTCTGGAGTGGCGACCCGCTGGATGTCATGCAACGGGCGCTGAACGTATGGATCGGCGGTCGTGAAGTTTTCCATTACGACGACGAAACGCGCACTGGCATCGTGGCTGACCGTAACTCTCACCTCGCGTGAGCACTGATCGCCGGCAGGAGAATCACCTTCCATGAGTAGGCCAGTCATGCCCGGATCACTGCGCTGGGGCTTCTGGCTCTGGATCGTGGTGTCCGGGCTGCTGGCCCTCTCCGCGGCGACCATCTATTTACAGGCGCTGACCCAACGCAGCAACCCTGCGAGCGCCATTGGCTTCGCAGGGTTGCTGGTGGTCGTTGCGGTGCTACAGGTTGTCTTTGCACTGCGGTTACCTCGCGGAAAGCGCGTAGCCCGGGAAATGCTGACCACGATCGGTCTCATTGGCGGCGTCCCGTTGTTTTTCCGGGGGCTCTCTTCAATCTGGGTTGTCGCGGTGCTGATGATTGTCGCCGTCGCCCTGTTGTGGCTTCCCGCCAGCAGCAGGTTCATTCTGACGCTGGACCCGAAGCCCGGTTCGAAGGTTCGCCGCTAGAGCGTCGCCAGTGCTTGCTTGAGATCGGCGAGAAGGTCTTCGATGTCCTCAATGCCCACCGACAGCCTGACCAGGTTGGTCGGTACCTCGAGCTCGGTGCCCTTCACCGACGCATGCGTCATTTCAGAGGGATAGTTCATCAGGGATTCGATGCCTCCAAGAGACTCGGCGAGGGTGAAAACACGGGTCGATTCCGCCACCGACCGCGCATCGGTTTCGCCGCCCTTGAAAGTCACGGACACCATGCCCCCGAAGGCCTTCATCTGCTGAGCTGCGAGCTCGTGGCCCGGGTGTTCGGGCAGGCCCGGATAGTAGACCCGTTCCACGGAAGGCTGCCCCTGAAGCCACTTGGCGATCGCCATCGCGTTGGAGCTGTGTCGGTCCATCCGCACCCCCAGCGTCTTGAGACCGCGCGTGGTCAGCCAGGCTTCCATCGGAGCCGAAACCGCGCCAACAGCGAACTGGACGAAACCGACCTTCTCGGCCAGGCCGGCATCGTTCACCACCACTGCGCCGCCGCTGGCATCCGAATGGCCACCAATGTATTTGGTGGTGGAATGGACGACGACGTCCGCTCCCAGACTGATGGGCTGCTGCAGGTACGGGGAGGCAAAAGTGTTGTCGACGACGAGCAGTACGTCATTTTCTTTGGCCAACCGCGAAGCCGCGGCTACGTCCGAAATTTTCATCATCGGATTCGACGGCGTCTCCAGCCACAGCATCTTCGTGTTGTTGTCCGTGATGGCGGCCGCAACTGCGTCGTTATCGGCGAAATCGACGACCGAGCTGGTGATGCCCCACGCTGAGAGCACGCGGGTGATCAGGCGGTAGGTGCCTCCGTAGACGTCGTTGCCCATCACAATGTGGTCGCCCGGTGCCAGCACTGCACGGATCAGCGCATCCTCCGCGGCCAGACCTGAGGCGAAGGAGAACGCGTGACTGCCGCCCTCCAGCGCCGCCAGCTGTTCCTGCAGCGCATCCCGCGTGGGGTTGGTGCCACGCCCATACTCATAGCCGTTGCGGAGTTTGCCGATGCCATCCTGAGCAAAAGTGGTGGTTTGATACAGCGGCGGGATGATGGAGCCGGTGGTTTTGTCCGGCGTCTGCCCGGCATGGATTGCGCGTGTATTGAAGCCTTCAGTCATCGGAACTCCTTCAGTCTTTTTCAGATACTCATGTACGAAAGTAGGTCGTGCCGGGTCACAATGCCAAGGGGAGCTCCCATAAACGTCACCATCAGGGTGTCGCTTTTCTGGAGCTTCTCCCGAGCCGTCGCCACGCCTTCAAGTGAGCCAATCAACGGGAGCCGCTCCTCCATGTGATCAGAGATCTTGTCCGTCAGGTGGGCTTCGCCCTGAAACAGTTTGCTCGTCAGCGTGCGTTCATCCACTGAACCCAGGACCTCCCCCATGACTACCGGCGGCTCCGCGGACAGGACGGGAATGTGACTGACCCCGTATTCGGTCATGATCGCAATGACGTCCCGGACGGTCTCATTGGGGTGAATGTGCACCAGATTCGGCAATGAACCCGTCTTGGACCGCAGCACCTCGCCTACGGTGGCGTCTTCGCCGCTTTCCATGAAGCCGTAAGACTTCATCCACTGGTCATTGAAAACCTTACCCAGATATCCGCGGCCGCTATCCGGCAGAAGGACGACGACGACGTCGTCTTCACTCAGGTCCTTTGCCGCACGCAAGGCTGCCACAACAGCCATGCCGCACGAGCCTCCCACCAGCAAACCCTCCTCACGGGCGAGCCTGCGGGTCATGGCGAAACTCTCCGCGTCATGGACCGCAATGATCTGGTCCGGGACCGAGGGATCATAGGCATCTGGCCACATGTCCTCACCCACACCCTCCACAAAATACGGACGGCCGGAGCCGCCTGAGTACACCGAGCCCTCGGGATCAGCGCCGATGATCCTGACCGGACCCGATGCACGGTTTGCCGAGATGTCTTTGAGATAGCGACCGGTTCCCGTGATGGTGCCCCCGGTGCCCACACCCGCCACAAAGTGGGTGATCCGCTGGTCGGTATCTGCCCAGATTTCCGGACCAGTGGTCTCATAGTGGCTTGCCGGGCCATTCGGGTTGGAGAACTGATCCGGCTTGTACGCACCCGGGATCTCTCGGGCTAGACGGTCCGAAACACCGTAATAGGACTCAGGGCTCTCTGGCGCAACCGATGTAGGCGTCACCACCACCTCAGCACCATACGCTGCAAGGACGTTGCGTTTGTCCTCCCCCACCTTGTCTGGGACCACAAAAATGCACCGGTAACCGCGCTGCTGCGCCACGATCGCCAGGCCCACGCCGGTATTGCCCGACGTCGGCTCCACGATAGTGCCGCCGGGCTTGAGTTTGCCCTCTTTTTCGGCGGCATCGATGATCTTCACGGCAATACGGTCCTTCACAGACCCGCCCGGGTTCAGGTACTCGACCTTCGCCAGGACAGTTGCCCTGATCCCTTCGGTCACCTTGTTCAGTTTGACCAGCGGAGTGTTGCCGATCAGATCCACTACGGAATTCGCGTACTTCATGGGTTCAACGTTACGCGGTCCGCGGCGCCGGGTCCTCCTGTGTCTCTGGCAGAATGAGCAAAGTGACTGCCAACACACTCGCCATAGACGTTTCCACGATCACTCGTACCTACCGGGTCGGCAAAGGACGCCGGGCCAACGAGGTAACAGCCCTGGCCGGAGTTGACCTGCAGGTTCCGCGCGGCGAGGTACACGGACTTCTGGGACCGAACGGCGCGGGGAAGACCACTCTCTGCAAAATTTTATCCACCATCCTGCTTCCCACCACCGGTGCGGCCGCCGTGATGGGACACGACGTCGTTGATGACACGGAATCTGTTCGCCGGCTCATCGGCCTGGTCCTCGGCGGGGATCGCGGGCTGTACGGGAAACTCTCCGCAGTGAAGAACCTCGAGTTCTGGGCGGCAATGTACGGCGTCCCAGCCCGAGAAACTGGCGCGCGAATCTCCAGCATCCTCGAACGCGTTGGCCTCGAAGCGACCAAGATACCCGTAGACCGCTTCAGCCGCGGCATGAAACAACGCCTCCACCTCGCACGCGGGCTCATGGCCGACCCTGCCGTTCTGATCCTCGACGAGCCAACCATCGGCATGGACCCCGTCTCCGCAACCGCTTTCCGGGACCTGGTCAAAGAGGTCCAGAATGACGGCGCCACAGTACTGATCACCACCCATGACATGGCCGAAGCCGAAGCAGTCTGCGACCGCGTGTCCCTCATCGACAACGGTGCCATCCTCGCCACGGAAAGCCCCGCCGCTCTCAGCAGGCTGATCAGCACCTTCGAACGCATTGACGTGGACGACGCCGGATCCGCCGCCGCCGAGCTCGCGGAGGCCTACGCACGGCACCCAACGGTGGCAACCGCCGTCGTACTTCCCACCGGGGTGCTGCGGATTGAAACCAAGTCCGATGGGGCCGTCCCAGCATTGATCCGTGACCTGTTGGACCGCGGTTGCAGCGGCATTCGTGTTGGCGCTCCGTCGCTGAACGAGGTGTACGTGAACTTGATCGGTAACCGTGGGATGAAGGTGTGATGCGGGTCTTCCTGGCGGGGGCAGTGCTGCAGGCCCGCCTGCTGTGGAAGTCACCGTTCGAAATGATCATCCTGTTCACTCTGCCGCTCCAGACGGCCGCGTTCCTCTCCATCTTCCGTTTCGCAGACCGCGGCGACCTGGACATCTACGCGATCATTGCGCCCGCCCTGATCGCGCTGTGGTCCATGGCGTTGATGATCTCCGGCGAAGTCATTGCCCGCGAGCGGGAAAACCAGTCATTGGAATCGTTGATCGCCTCCCCCGCACCACTGAATCTGGTGTTGTTGGGGCGCATCTCGGCGGTAACAGTGATCAGCATGCTCGGTTTCGTGGAATCCATCCTGACCGGCTGGCTACTCTTCGGCGTCACCCTTTCCGTCGGCTCGCCGTGGGTGCTGCTGCTGACCATTGGGACGACGGCGGCCGCTACCGCCGGAACGGCCATCATGATGTCGGTGGTGTTCATCATGTCGCGTTCGCCGCGGATCTTCCAGAACTCGTTGAGCTACCCGTTCTACCTTCTTGGCGGAATCCTGGTCCCCGTGACCGTGTTTCCTGTATGGCTGCAGTGGATTTCACACGGCGTTTACCTGTACTGGTCCGCTGACCTGCTGCGCGACTCCGTCCACGCCGACCACGTAGAAAATTGGGCCGGGCGAACCGGGATGATTCTGTTACTAGGCACGCTGACTTTCGCACTGGCCAGTCTCCTGCTGCACCGGACCCTGCTGAAGGCTCGGGGAGAGGGAAAAATTGGTGTCCTCTGAGACTCTGCCTCTCACCCCCACCGCCCGTGTTCCCTCGACGTGGCGAGTCTTCCGCGTCTCCGTCCGGGCCGGTATCGAAGACTACAAACTCAACTACACCGTCACGTCCTGGATCTTCGGCTGGCTAATGCGCCTGATGGTGGAAGTCCTCTTCTTCGCGCTGATCGGCGTCCTCCTGCAGAACCCGGAAGTCACCATGTTCCTGGTGGTGGGGCGCGGGCTATTTCTGGGTGTCATGGAAATGATGTGGGTCATCCAGTCGACGGCCTGGGAACGATACACCGGGACGCTGCCGTTACTGGTCAGCGCACCGGGGCGGGTATGGCCCGTGTTTGCCGGCCGAAGTACCCAGTGGTTCCCGTCATCGCTGATCACCTCACTCATCGCCCTGTTCGTTCTGGCTCCCGCGCTGGGAGTCCGCTACAACGCCGCTCAGGCCGTCGTCGTCGTACTGGGGCTTTTGGTGTCCGTGGTGGGGACGTATGCGCTGGCGCTGGCGTGTGCGTCTGTGGTGTTGCGCGGCGCGCAATACCGGAACCTGGCCAGCAATGTGGTGCACGGGATCATGGCGCTGATCTGCGGCATCAACGTGCCGGTGGACTTCTGGCCCGGCTGGGTGCAGGGGTTTGCGCAGATTTTTCCGGTAACTCACGGGCTCGGTGCCGTCCGGGCTGCCCTGGACGCACCGGATGCAGCTTTTGCCGTGGCCTGGCCCGGGCTGCTGCTGGCCCTCGGCGTCGGGTTTGTGTGGCTGGTGCTCGGCGCGCTGCTGCTGGAACAGTTCGCGGCATCGGGCCGGCGCGATGGATCGATTGATCTCGATGACTGAGCCTTCCTCGTCTCGCCAGGGTTTGCTCCGGCAAAACCCAGCTTTTGTCAGGTTCTGGGTGGCTTCCACCGTCTCCGACTTCGGCACTTACATCACTACGGTGGCGCTATCGGTACTGATCCTCGTGGTTCTGAACGGGACAGCTGTGGACCAGGGTTTGGTCAACGCCGCGCGATGGGCTCCCTATCTGATGTTCGGGCTCGTCGCCGGAATATGGGTGGACCGGACCAGAAAACGGACAGTGCTCGTTGCCGGAGATCTGGGGCGCGGCCTCGTCCTGGCGGTTCTCTGCATTACGGCGATTGTGGGCGTGCTCAGCATTCCGGCACTGCTGGTATTGATGTTCCTCTTCGGCATCCTCGCGTTGATGAGCGATGCCGCTTACCAGTCGTTCCTCCCCCAATTGGTACCCCGGCCGCTCCTGGTCAAGGCGAACGCACGACTCCAGCAAAGCGACACGGTGGCCCAAACCAGTGGTGGAGCCATCGCTGGCGGTCTGGTCGCGTTGGTCAGCGCTCCCTTCGCGCTTCTGATCGACGCCGTTTCCTACTTCTTCTCCGGGGCTGTGCTGCTGTCACTTCGCAGCCCGATTCCGGAGCAGCCCGCCCCTCGCGGCGGAACTGTCAGTAGCAGGATCGCCGAGGGGCTGCGCTGGGTCTACGGGCATGAGTATCTGGCACCCATGGCCTGGACCACGCACCTCTGGTTCATTGGCTCAGCCATGATGGGCACCGTTGTCCCCGTGCTGTTGCTGAAGGACCTGGGCATAGGTGCACTTGGGCTGGGGTTGGTGACTGGTTGCGCAGGCATTGGCGCTGTCATCGGAACCCTCATATCGACAGGGCTCGGCCAACGCCTTGGAACCGGCTGGACCATCATTGCTGCGGCTCTAATCCAACCGTTCGCCGTCGGCCTGATAGCGCTGGCGCCGCTCCTCGATACGGGCCCTGCCTCCCCCGGATCTCCCGCTGAGTGGCCACCGCAGTTGTGGGGCGCCTTCGCTCTGGCTGCCAGCGGTCAACTGCTCTTTGGCTTTGCACTGGGAACCCAAGGACCACTGGAAATGGGGTACCGGCAGGCGGTGACGCCAGACAGACTCCTTGCGCGCATGAGCGCCACCATGCGGTCCATCAACCGCGGCATGATCGTCGTGGGCGCGCCTCTGGGCGGAGCGATCGCCGCCTCCGCGGGGACCGGAACAGCACTGTGGATTGCCTCCGGCATCATGCTCGTATCCTCTGTGTCTTTACTCTGTTCGCGCGTTCGACACGCCAATATCGACGAGCAACTCCTCACGGACGACGCCGCGCGGGAGTAGGGATGTCGGTGGGTCGTGCGGCGACCAATGGTCACTCGTGGTTGGAATAGATGGCGCTATACCAACGCAGACTGACCAATCGTCAGCCGTGGCTTCCACGCTTCATGGATCTATTTCACTTGCGGGACATGCGACGATTAACCCATGTCTCCTTCGATCTCTTCCGCGTCCCTGACAGGGGTCCCGGAGCGGTCGCTTTCAGCGGAAATTACCCCGGACGGCCCCTACAGTCTTCGCTCTTCCATCGGGGTACTTCAGTGCGGTACCCACGACCCTTCGTTTCATTGGCACGACGACGCCGCGTGGATCGCCTTTCACACAGAAGAAGGAGCTGTGACACTGCGGCTGCAACACATCGGCGGCCTCAATAGCGCAATCGTCAGGGCACGTGCGTGGGGGCCAGGGGCCGCCGTCGCGCTTGAATCGGTACCCGCGTTGGTGGGTATGGACGACAATTGGGACACTTTCGACAACCCCGAATTCCATTCGACGCTCCCCGATCTTGCCGTCAAGGGCCGCTACCTGAATCCCGGGCTTCGGCTACCGTCCACTGGCCGAGTGCTGGACACGTTGGCCCGGGTCACGCTCGAGCAGAAAGTCACCGGCATCGAAGCCAAACGAGCTTGGCGCTACCTGCTCCACCGGCATGGCGATCCGGCCCCAGAAGCTGGCCACGCTGCGCCGTCGCACCTTCGACTCCCGCCAACCGCACAGCAATGGCGCGCCATTCCATCCTGGGAATGGCACAAGGCAGGCGTCGACAGCAAGCGTTCCGCCACAATCCTCGAAGCCGCACGACGAGCTCCCGCACTGGAGCGGCTGGCCGCCGTGCCATCGGACGCAGAGTTGCGTCGCAAACTGCTAACTGTCCCCGGCATCGGCCCCTGGACCGTCGCCGAAACCGTTCAACGCACACATGGCTGTCCCGATTCGATCTCCGTTGGCGACTACCACTTGGCGGCTTATGTAGGCGCGGCCCTCACCGGCCGCCGGACGGATGACGCCGGCATGCTGACTCTCCTTAAACCGTGGGCCGGGCAACGACAGCGCCTGGTGCGGATGCTTTATGCGAGCGGATTTCGGAAACCAACCTTCGGCCCGCGACTCGCGCCGTCGGACCATCGGCACCGCTAATCGACCGCACGGCTATGCTCGTGCTCATACGGGCGGCCCCCGGACCGTCGTAAACCCAAGGAGAGGACAGGCGATGACTGCTTGGCCAGGCGGTATCAGTGCCATCACGCTATTTGTCGAAGACCTGAACGTTGCCAAACGGTTTTACCAGAATGCGTTCAACCTTCCCATCCATTACGAAGATGATGACTCAGCAGTGTTCAGATTCGGGGAGACCCTGATCAATCTGCTCAAGAATTCTGCAGCACACGAACTGATTGAGCCCGCGATCGTGGAAACGAGCAACTCGATCCACCGATCGCAGTTCACTCTGCAGGTCAACGACGTCGACGCCCAATGCAGCGAGTTGACGTCCCGCGGTGTTGAACTCCTGAATGGCCCCATAGACCGGCCGTGGGGAATCAGGACCGCCAGCTTCACAGACCCTGACGGTCACATCTGGGAGATCGCCCACTAGACTCTGAACTGCCTGCTAGCCGCAAATAGTGATCATCCCCCATAGCCGGTTCACTGACTCATGAGGAGACGCAGCATGAAGGAAACCGCAGTCTTTGCTGGAAGTGCCGGACACGACTTCGCCGATGAAATTTGCGGTATTTTGGGACGGCCATTGAATCCATCGAGGACCCAGCGGTTTGCCAATGACTGTCTGGAGTCCCAGCTCTTGGAGAACTGCCGAGAGCGCGACGTATTCATCGTGCAGCCGTTGGTGTACCCAGTACAAGAAAATCTCATGGAATTGTTACTCATGGCCGACGCTGCCAAAGGGGCATCCGCCGGTCGCATCACTGCAGTTATTCCCCACTATTCCTATGCCAGGTCTGATAAGAAGGACGCACCTCGGATTTCTGTGGGAGGAAAGCTTGTCGCCAATTTGTTGAAAACGGCTGGCGTCAACAGAGTCCTCACTATGACGCTTCACGCGCCACAGGTCCAGGCATTCTTCGACGTTCCTGTCGATCATTTGCACGCGCTGAGGGAACTCGCGGCGCATTTCACTTCGTCGGACCTTTCAAACACAGTTGTGGTTTCCCCGGACCTCGGCAACGCGAAGGCCGCGACTGCGTTCTCCCGTCTACTCGGCACTTCCGTAGCGGCGGGAGCAAAAGAACGATTTGAAGATGACAGGGTAGTCATCACTTCAATCATTGGCGATGTGAAGGACAAGGACGTAATCATCCTTGATGACGAGATTGCGAACGGCAGCACGGTCCTGGAGCTTCTGGACCATCTAGAATCGGCTGGCGCTCGAGACGTACGTGTTGTCTGCACCCACGGCATCTTCTCCAATGGAGCTGTCTCACGCATTGCCGACCATAAAAACGTAACGGAAATCGTGGCTACAAACACGGCCCCGATTGGCACCGAAAAGTTGCATCCAAAGTTGACCGTAATATCTGTCGCTAGCGCATTTGCGGAAGCCATCCGCCGGATCCATACGGGCGAATCGGTGAGCGAATTGTTTTAGCTGCTGGGCGCCGACATGATCAGTCGAGGTCGATGCTGAGTAGACGGTCGTCTTCCGGGGCCGGGTCTCCGCGCCCGTCAGTGTTGTTGGTGAGCATCCACACCGCACCGTCCGGAGCAACGGTGACGTCTCTGAGTCGGCCATATTCGCCGACGAAGTGCTCGGTGGACGTTGACGGGTCGGACAGCGGGACTTCGCGGAGTCGTTCGCCGCGCAGATTCGCAATGAAGATGGCGCCGTCGGTGACGGCTATGCCGCTGGGGCTCGCCTCGGATGGCTCCCACTGCTGCACCGGGTCCACGTACCCGTCCTGCTCCGCGATGCCCTCCACCTCAGGCCAGCCGTAATTGCTGCCTGCCTCGATGATGTTTAGCTCATCCCAGGTGCTCTGCCCGAACTCCGAGGCGTACATCGTGTCGTCTGTTGCCCAGGCGATGCCCTGAGGGTTGCGGTGTCCGTAGCTATAAACGAGTGAATCGGGAAACGGGTTGCCCTCCGGCACGGCACCCTCGGCTGTCATTCGAAGAATCTTTCCGCCGAGGGAATCGAGGTCCTGGGCGTTGTCAGTGTTTCCGGCGTCGCCCGCCGTCGCGTAGAGCATCCCGTCAGGACCAAACGCGATCCGGCCGCCGTTGTGAATGCCCGCAGACGGAATACCGTCGAGGATCTTCTCGCGTGAGCTCAGCTCCAAGGACCCCGCACTCCCGGTCAGTTTATAACGTCCGATCCGGTTCTCCCCGGCACCAGTGCTGTAAGCGAAAAGGTATCCATCCTTGACTGTGATGCCAAGCAGACCGCCTTCACCATCCCCTTCGACCCCTCCGACCGTTCCAACCTCGCGGGTGTTTCCGTCCTGATCCAGTTCGACGATCCGCGCAGAATCGCGTTCGCTAATCAGCGTGGTGCCTTCGTGGAACGCGATCGACCACGGTACGTCCAGACCGCCCGCAATGGTTTCAGGCTCCGCCAGCCGGGAGTTTGCCGCGGCCTGGGATGAGGCCTGTGCATGGTCAGTGTCTAGCGGAGTTGTGCAGGACGTCAACGCGGTACAGGCCAGCATCGCAACGCAGGCCCGCCCTATCGGTCCTCTCACGGTCATGTTGGCAGACCCAGACGTTTCACAGCTTCCTGCCGCATCTCCACCTTGCGAATTTTTCCGGAGACCGTCATGGGAAAGCTCTCCCGGATGTCGATGTAGCGGGGGATCTTGAAACGGGCGAGTTTGCCACTACAGAAGGCAACGACGTCGTCCGCCACCAGCGGGCCGACGTCGGGCTTGAGAATGATGCAAGCCATCAGCTCCTCGCCGTATCTCTCGTCCGGCACCCCGATCACCTGGACATCCTGAATCGCAGGGTGCCGGTACAGGAACTCCTCGATCTCACGCGGATAAATGTTCTCACCGCCGCGGATCACCATGTCCTTGATCCTGCCCTCAATGCTGACGTAACCGTCGTCGTCCATCCGGCCAAGGTCACCGGTGTGCATCCAGCCATCCGCATCGATGGCTTCGGCCGTCTTCTCGGGTTGGTTCCAGTAGCCCAGCATGACGCTGTAACCGCGCGTGCACAGTTCGCCAATCTCGCCGCGCTCCACCGGCTCGCCCGTCCCAGGATCGACAATCTGCGACTCGAGGTGCGGCATGGTGCGGCCCACCGTCTCCGTGCGGCGCGCCACCGAATCATCAGATCTGGTCATCGTGGAAACCGGCGAGGTTTCCGTCATGCCGTAACAGATGGCCACCTCCAGCATGTT
Organism: Arthrobacter roseus; assembly: GCF_016907875.1. Lineage (NCBI taxonomy): Bacteria > Bacillati > Actinomycetota > Actinomycetes > Micrococcales > Micrococcaceae > Arthrobacter > Arthrobacter roseus. The sequence continues at coordinate 2,712,843 of NZ_JAFBCU010000001.1, forward strand.
CATTTCATCGATGACTTGACGCATGACCGACGCCGGACACGGCGAACCGGCCATCACACCAGTACGCAGCGTTGACAGGTCATAATCCTTGAAGTTTGGCAGCGCCAGTTCGGCAATGAACATGGTGGGCACCCCGTAAAGTGACGTACCGCCGTGCTCCTGCACCGCCCGCAGCGCCTCGTCAGGTTTGAACGAGCGCCCCGGGATGATGGTCGCCGCACCGTGCGAGAGCGCATTCAGGTTCCCGATCACCATGCCGAAACAGTGGTAAAAGGGCACGGGCAGAACCACGCGGTCCCGTTCCGTGTAGTTCATGAGCTCGCCAATGAAGAACCCATTGTTGAGAATGTTTCTGTGCGTCAGGGTGGCGCCCTTGGGAAAACCCGTTGTCCCCGACGTGTACTGCAGGTTGATGGCGTCATCGGCGCTCAGCGTGTCCATCCGATGGGACAAAACGGAAGGTTCGACGTCGGACGCCCGGGCCAGCACCGAATCAAAACTGGACTCCCCCACCACCTCAGCATGGCCGCTGTCTCCATCGATGAACACCAGGTCAGTCAGTTCGGGGCAGTTCTGCCGCGCTTGCCTCGCCATGGCCGGGTAATCACTCGATTTGTCCCCTGGCGCCAACACCAGCATCCGCATACCGCACTGCTGCATGACGAACTCCAGCTCGTGGGTCCGATAGGCCGGATTAACGTTCACCAGAACCACACCGATTTTCGCGGTCGCGTACTGCAGAATGGTCCACGCCGCACAGTTCGGCGACCAAATACCCACCCTGTCCTCGGCTTCAAGACCCATGGCCAGAAGTCCGCGCGCCAGCTTGTCGACGTCGGCATTGAACTCCGTGTAGGTCCAGCGCCGGCCCGTGGCTACCTCTATCACGGCGTCTCGCTCCGCGTGCAGCGTGACCATACGCTCCAGGTTGTGACCGATTGTCTCTTCCAACAACGGTTGGCTGGATGGTTCAGAAGTATAGGACTGCATAAGTGAACTCCTTCGTTGCATGCGCTGACACTACTCTGCACGCTACCCAGCGCGGCTCAGAAAAAGAAGAATCATCGGCTCAACCGCCAAAAAGCATCCTTAAAACAAAATCCTCCGCACCGGCGAACCGGTACGGAGGATCCAGGAAACTACTTGCTGGCGAGCTACTGTGCCCGATTGCCCTCGGGCTGCTCGGCATCTACTGCCTCAGCGGGCTGCTGTGCGGAATTCTCGGCCTCGGCCTGCTGCTCCGCAACCTGCTCATGCACGGCCTTCATGTCCAGACCCTTGACCGCGTCCACGAGCTCCGTGAACTGGGTGGCGTTCAAAGCTCCGGGCTGCGAGAACACCAGAACCTTCTCGCGGAATGCCATCAGCGTGGGGATGGACGTGATCCCCGCTGCGGCAGCCAACGACTGCTCCGCTTCGGTGTCCACCTTCGCAAAGGCGATGTCATCGTGCTTCTGTGAAACTGCGTCGTATACCGGCGCGAACTGCTTGCATGGACCGCACCATTCGGCCCAGAAATCAACGAAAACAATGTCATTGTTTTCAACGGTGTCGGGGAAGGTTGCCTCGGTAATATCGATGGTTGCCATATTTATACGCTATCTCCCATGCCCGGCGGTGTCTTCCCCTGTTCGCTCCCGATGAATATTGGCTAAACCGTTGCTGGTTCATGTGTCAGCAGAAACTTCCGGCCACCGAGCACCACGAGAGCACCGATGACGACGGCGAGCGCCGCTGCCAGATACGCGTACTGAGGCCCGAATCCCTCCCCTAGCTTTGCTGCCAGGAACGGGGCCAGTGCGCCACCCATCCAGCGGACAAAGTTATAACCGGCAGAAGCCACCGGACGCGGAGCATCGGAAACTTCCATGGCCAGTTCCGTGTAGAGGGTGTTGTTGATACCCAACAGCGCGCCGGAAACCACCACCAGGACGACGACGCCTGTCACTGATCGTTCGGCGGCCATGGCGAGTCCGATCAGGACAAGAGCGAGAGTACCGAGAGTGGCCAACAGTGTACGGGTGGTGCCCATGAGACGCTGCAGGAGCGGGGCTATCAGAACAGAGAAGATCGCTACCATCAGGCCCCATCCGAAGAACACTGCGCCGATACCGTAGGCATCCATGCCGAGGACAAACGGGGTGAAAGCGAGGATGGTGAAGAATCCGTAGTTGTAGAACAAGGCGCTCGAAGCGGTGGTACGTAGGCCTTTGTGGCCCAGTGCCCGCAGTGGATCCTTGAGGGAGGTCTTCACCGCTGGCGGTGGCGTTTTGGGCAGCAACACGACGAGCGCGATGAACGCGGCGGCCATCAGCGCAGCAGATCCAAAAAATGGTGCGCGCCACTGCCACCCGCCCAGAAGCGCTCCGAGCAGCGGGCCCAACGAGATTCCGAGCCCCAGAGCGGCCTCGTAAAGGATGATGGCGGTGCTTGCGCCGCCACTGGCAACGCCGACGATGACGGCCAGCGCGGTTGCGACGAAGAGCGCGTTGCCCAGGCCCCAACCTGCGCGGAATCCAATCAGCGTGCCGACGTCGTTCGCCGTACCCGAGAGCGAAGCAAAAACAACAATGAGGGCGAGCCCTCCCAGGAGGGTCTTCTTACCGCCGATACGTGAGGAGACGACGCCGGTCACCAGCATCGCGACGGCAGTCACCAGGAAGTAGCTCGTAAAAAGCAGCGATACCTGGCTGGGTGTTGCGTCAAGATTCGTGGCGATGGCGGGAAGAATAGGATCCACGAGTCCGATGCCCATGAAGGCGAATACCGCAGCCAGCGCAGTAGCCCACACTGCCTTGGGCTGCTTCAACAAGGAAGCCTTCTCATGATTCAGGGATTCTTCGGCTGCATTGGCAGTGTGGGTTGTCACTCGTTTTCCTAACGCCTCTCGAGGGCTTTGCTGTTGAGCTTTTCGATGACGGGGATGGCGGCAGCCAGAGCGGCACGCTCTGTATCGGTGAGCGGCTCCAGTAGTTCTGCCATGCGGGCATTGCGCAGAACGTTGGCAGCGTTTAACTGCAACTGACCTTCGGAGGTCAGATTTACCTGAACCGCGCGGGCATCCTCTGGATCCTTGTCTCTGCGCACCAGGCCAGCTTTTTCCAGTTTGATGATTTGCTCCGTGGCGGAGGGGACGCGAATGCCGAGGTTCGTGGCGATGACGCTGACACGACTGCCGGAGACAGCCATATTCAGGATGCTGACCTGCATGATGCTCAGCTCACTGCCCGTGTCCAATGAGCGGCTGAGATACACGGCGTGCCGGAGCGAAGAGCGGAACGAATCCGCGAGGATCTTCAGCTCGCTGCTTGTCGTCATAGTTAGGTAGCCTAACAGTTAGGTTACCTTTGCATCAAGTTGACCCTGTGCCAGATAGAACGCGAAATCATCGTAGGGATCACCCCAGGCTGACTCGCAGCGCTTGATTCGCTTCACCCGGTGAGCCTCAACCCATACGTTGTGCGCCGCGAGCTCATCATCCACCCAGTGCACGAGAACGCTTTCCCTTGTCCACGCGACTGCTTTCGCGTCAAGGTTCATACCGTCACCGCTGACGTGCACATAGGGCTCCCGGCGGTAGGTCGCTCTGCTGATATGGGGTGAATCCACCAGTGAACTTGTCATGCGAGATACCCTGCCATCCGACTGTGACATTTTGATCCCACCCGTTCCTTGGGCCGCACCCGGGGCGAGATCGGGGTTTCTCCGCCGAAGTCACCCCGCACAACCCGTGCTCGCGTGGGCTAGGGGTGACTTCGGCCGGATTGGAGGAGTGACTCGACACGAAAAAACCGCCCCAGTCTTGGACCAGGACGGCTCATTCTATGTTCGGTGGCAGATACTGGATTCGAACCAGTGAAGGCGATGCCAGCTGATTTACAGTCAGCCCCCTTTGGCCACTCGGGTAATCTGCCGAACTTCTTCTGACGAAGAAACCCACGCCAAAGTGCGGGCAAGACAACTTTACAGAAAATGGGGCGCAGAATCGAATCCAGCTCTTCGACGCCCTGGATCCACTATAAACCGCGTGCTATACGCCCCTCAAGCTGCGCCACAAAGTGGTCTGCCTGACCGTCAGTCACCATGCCCATCGAAACGGCGTGGTCCAGTTCCGCACGTACCCCGTTGATGCGTTCGTGGGCTACTGCTGCGGTGCCCGGAGCAACGCAGTCCGGCTGGATTGTCGTCACCGGAGCCGCAGCACCTGCGGTCGTGAAGCCTGTCAGGGATACAACGGAGGCCGCCGTAAGTGCCGATCCCGCCGCGAGCCGCGCGAGGCGGACGCTATAACGGTTGCGGTGTCCATCGAGATGTGGGTCGTTATCCATGTCCCAGACTCTCGCATGCGGAGGTGACATTCAGCTTCACGGAAGCTGAACGTCAGCAGTGGAGATTCCAGCCGTACGCATACCCACAGGCTAGGCTTGGGAACAGCGAATCAACTTCAACCAAGGAGAAACCATGGCCAGCGAATCCACGTTCGACGTCGTCAGCAAAGTGGACAAACAGGAAGTGGCAAACGCCCTCAATCAGGCACAGAAAGAAATCGCCCAACGCTACGATTTCAAGGGCATTGGCGCCGAAGTGGACTTCAGCGGTGAAAACCTCCTGCTGAAAGCCAACTCGGAAGAGCGGGTCAAGGCAGTCCTGGACGTCCTGCAGTCCAAGCTCGTCAAGCGCGGCATCTCCCTGAAGTCCCTCGAGGTCGGAGAGCCGTACGCCTCCGGCAAAGAGTACCGGATGGAAGCCACGATCAAAGAGGGCATTGAACAGGACGTGGCCAAGAAGATCAACAAACTCATTAGGGACGAGGGGCCCAAGGGCGTCAAGTCTCAGATTCAGGGTGATGAACTGCGCGTTTCATCTAAATCCCGCGATGACCTACAGGAGACCATGGCGCTGCTACGCACGTTCGACGAGACGGATCTTCAGTTCGTCAATATGCGCTAGCTCCGCGGGATCGGATCACCGGCAGGACCATCGGTGTCCTCAGTTTCAAGGCGTGGATCGCTCATGATTTCACCCATCCACGATGCTACGACCCACTGGTCCATGACGTGTTCAAGGATGATGACACCGGTATTCCCGAGCCAGCTCTGCGCTGCGAAGTCTGCCTGTATGTTGAGTGCCCGAGCCGCAGCCCACGCCCGGATCATGGCACCGTGGCTTACCATGGCGACTGCATCGTGGCCGCCGTCGAGCGCTTCCTGCACCACGGCGTCGAACCTTCCGAGCGTTTCATGACCGTCCGGGCCGCCAGGGACCCGTCGGTCCAGCTTACCCGTAGCCCACCCGAACACAGGCTCAAGGTACCTGCGGTGGGAATCAGAGTCTCCGGCCATTTCGAGATCGCCGCCGCCGATTTCCCGGAGCCCGTCGCGAATCTGTAGTTTCAGACCACGAGCAGCCGCGAGCGGCCCGGCGGTCAGCTGAGCCCGCGTCTGATTAGAAGCAAAGAGTGCATCGATGCGTTCGTCAACCAACGCTTCGGGGATTGCAGCGGCCTGTTCGAGCCCAATGTCCGTCAAGCCGGGGCCTGGCACAGCGGTATCCAGGAGCTGGAGCACATTGTTGGGAGTCTGACCGTGTCGAATCAAGATAAGGCGCATGATTTCGATTCTACCTACCCGCAGTCAGCCCAGCTGCCTTCCGGCCATGCCCTCCAGCCGGGTGATGCGTTCGGCTATGGGTGGGTGGGAGGCGAACAATCGGCGTAGCCCAGGCCCGCGTCGAAACGGATTCGTAATCATGAGGTGAGAGCTGTTGACCAAGTCCTGTCGCGGCGGCAACGGCGCCTGCTGGGTTCCCTGTTCGAGCTTGCGAAGGGCCGAAGCAAGGGCCAGCGGGTCACCCGTGAGCTTGGCGCCATCCTCGTCGGCGTCGTATTCCCTGGTCCGTCCGATGGCCATCTGAACCAGAGCTGCCGCTATGGGAGCCAAGATAACCATGGCGATGGCCACGAGTGGATTACCACCTCCTCTGTCACGGTTGCCACCAGCGAAGATACTGAAAAAGTAGAAAAGCTGGCCCACCGAGGTGATAACTGAAGCGACGGCAGCAGCCATGGAGCCGGTGAGAATGTCCCTGTTATAGACGTGCATGAGTTCGTGGCCCAGAACTCCGCGCAGTTCGCGGTCGTCAAGGATCCGCAGGATTCCCTCGGTGCAGCAGACTGCGGCGTTCTCCGGGTTGCGGCCCGTTGCAAAAGCGTTGGGGGAGAGCGCCGGGGATATGAAGAGACGCGGCATGGGTTGCCCGGCCTTCTGGGACAGTTCACGCACAATGGCGAACATTACCGGCGACTGGGACTCAGTCACAGGCATTGCCTTCATGCTTCTGAGGGCAACTTTGTCAGAGTTCCAGTAACTGTACGCGATACTGCCGAGGGACAGGACGCCCGCGATGACGATGATCCAGTAGTTGCCAAAGTAGGCGGCAATAGCCCAACCAAACAGCAGGAATACCGCTCCAAGTGCTGCGAAGAGCGCAACAGTTTTGAGTCCGTTGAAGTGGTTACGCATGTACTTCCTTTCCGTGCCGTCGTAATCAGGGCTCCGGATGCTGGGCATCGTACTGTGCGAACCGGGGTTGCCTACGATGCAGAATATAAACTAGAAGGATGCACAGCAGCCCACCGACGACGGCGGCCCACCCTTCCCCGATGAAGGACGCTTCGGTACCGGCAACCATATCTCCAAGCCTCGGTCCGCCGGCTACCACAACAATGAACACACCCTGCAATCGGCCGCGCATGGCGTCAGGGGTGGCGGACTGTAGGATCGTGGTCCGGAAAACGGAGCTGACCGAATCAGAAATTCCAGACATCACCATGATCAAAGCAGCAGGAATGATCCAGATCGACATAGCCGAGTGGTCGGTGCGGCCAGCCAGCACGACGACGACGCCGAAGGACGAAACGCACAGACCCCAGGCGACGATGGACCACAGGACGGCCGCGCCCTGGCGACGCACGTGCCCGAGCGGCCCGGAAAACAAGCCCGCCAGGACCGCGCCGAGCGCAACAGAACCGAGCAGAATTCCGACCGTCAGCTCGCCGCCGCCGATCATGATTGCACCGATGGCCGGTAGTAGCGCCCGAGGCTGTGCCATGACCATGGCAGCCAGATCCACCAGGAATGTCATGCGAATATTGGGGCGGGTCGCGAGGAATCGAAAGCCTTCCACCACGGACTTGATGCCAGCCTTGTGAACTTCGCCCTCGGGTCGCATCGCCGGGAGCCGGAACAGTGCCCAGAGCGCCGCGGTGAACGTGAACACGTCGATCGTGTAAGTCCAGCCATAGCCCACCTGAGCCACTAGAACGCCCGCGAGCAGGGGACCCACGGTCATGCCGAGGCCAAAAGTGACCATGGTCAGTGCGTTCGCGGCGGGCAGCAGCTCGGGCCGGACTAGCCGCGGGATGATCGCAGTTCGGGCGGGTTGATTGATCCCTGCCGCACCGCTTTGGATGGCAATGAGACCGTAGAGCAGCCAGATATTCTGCACGCCCATCCAAGCCTGCACTGCGATAGCAATAGTGGTCCCCCACAGGACGAACGCCGAGATGAGAGCCACCCGCCGTCGGTCGTAGGCATCGATTACCGAACCGCCGTACAGGCCGGCGACAACGAGTGGCAGTAGCGCGAAGAGCCCGAGCAGCCCCACGTAGAGGCTGGACTCTGTCAGGGCGTAGATCTCGAGGCTGACCGCCACCAGTGTGAGCTGGGTTCCCACGGCAGAGAGCGACATGCCAAAGAACAGGCGGCGAAAGTCAGGACTTTCGCGCAGCGGCGTCATGTCGGCTAGGAGTCGGGGCACCGGTTGATAATACCCAATGATTCATCGATAGCTTCGATCAGCCGCGAACTCCCCAGAATCCGAAAGTGGCCATCCACTTCTACCTGAACGTTGTGTGCACCTGGCAATCTGCTTCCCCCGGGAATGTGCGGATCGAAGCGAGCATAGATCGAGGTGATGTGCTGGTTGATCTCCCGTTTCTCCTGAAGACTGAGTAGGGCAGCGTTTCTCGGCGACAGGTCCCGCACCCCGGGTAAAAAAACGTAGCCTGCGTAGATAGAACCGGCAAAGGGAGTGTTGACAGCGATCATGTGTTTGATGTGTTTGCCGGCACGGCCCGCCATCACGTATTTGCCGACCAGCCCGCCCTTGCTGTGAGCAATAATTACCACCGAGTCGAGCGAATGTTTCTCCACGTAATCCGTGACGGACACGGCCAACGACTCCGCCGATTTCAGGTTGTATCCCAGCGGCTCGACGACGTGCACTTCATATCCACGGTCGTGGACGTGATCAACCAGCCGCTTCATGAACTGCCACCGTTCATAGATGCCGGGCAGGATGAGGATGGGTGGATACTTCTTCGTGTTCCCGGCACTACGTTGAGTTGGCGTCGATCCGCCGTCGTACCGCTGCTTGTAGTCATCGAAGTCAGTCCGGAACAGGACTGCGTGCGCCTGCCAGAAGAGAACGTAGGCATAGTCCAGCAGCCAAGAGAACGCCCGGCTCACGACGCTCACCGGGGCGCGGCCGCTTGGAGGCATAGCCGGGCTACCGCCTCTGGTTCCTTGTACATCAACACGTGCGGCCGGTCTGCAAGTTGCGTGATGACCGCCTGTGGACAGGCATCCCGAATTCGCTCCAGCCAATCTGCGGGCGCAATCGGATCCTTGCCGCCGCTGACCAGTTGAATGGGGCACCTCACACCGGCCAGAGTTACTTCGATGCGATTTTCGAGCATCTTCCGAACCGTCCGGAGATACCAGGGCATGCCTGCCCGTAGATAGTCCGTGAAGACGATCCAATTCACCGCGGCGCTCTCCCTCAACGTGTCGAGTCCCAGCATCAGTGCCTGGCCGATGACAGTGCGTCGTTGATCATTAACGGTAGGCCCGAGCAGAACAATGGCACTGACGACTCCGTGACTTCGAGCTGCGAGGGCAGCCGCAACCTGAGCACCCATGGAATGCCCAACGACGACGGCGTGCGTGATCCTCAGCTGGTTCAAAGCCTTTTCAACAACGTCCGCGAAATCCTCGATGCTTAGGGCGTTGCTCGGTTTGGGAACAGCCCCGAAACCGGGAAGTTCCACGGCGTAGACCAAGCCATGCCGGGACAGCACTTTAGCGAGGGGCTCGAAGTATCTAACGGAGGTGCCGATGCCGTGAATCAGCACATACGTCACCCCTCCGGACCCCGCTTGATGGATGTTGATCCGTGTTTGTCCGACGGTCAGCGTATTCACGTCCGCCCATGTGTTGTTGCCCATTGATGCACACCTTCTTTCATAGGGCACTCGCAGCGCGTACTGCTTCCACTATCTTATTATGATTTACTCATAATAAGTGATTTACTGGGTGCATGGCCATAGCAAATGTAACCCAGGACACTGTGGCATCACAGTGGTCTGACGCCCTGCATGCCAAAGACCGCCGTGTCACCAAACAGCGTCTCGCCGTCCTCACCGCTGTCGATAACTCCCCTCACAGCACTGCCGAGACCGTGACGGAAAGTGTTCGGGGTCAGTTGCGAGACATTACCGTGCAGTCTGTTTATGTGATCCTCGCGGACCTCAGCGATGCCGGGCTCCTCCGCCGCATCGAATCCCCGCACTCTCCGGCCAGATATGAAACCAGGGTGGGAGATAACCACCACCACGCCGTCTGCACCTCCTGCGGCCGAATCGAAGACGTAGACTGCGCCGTCGGGCACGCGCCTTGTCTGACCCCCCAGACAACCCACGGTATGACCATCCAGGTTGCCGAGGTCCTCTACCAGGGACTCTGCGGCGACTGCCAACTAGACCAACGGTGACTCTCGCCGGAAAACCAAGAAGAACTAGAAGGAGAATAATGACTGCGAATTACACCACAACACAGTCAGGCGCACCGATCGCCAGTGACGGACACTCTCAAAGTGTGGGAGCCGACGGTGCCATCCCGCTGACCGATCACTACCTGATCGAAAAGCTGGCGCAGTTCAACCGCGAACGAATCCCCGAGCGCATTGTCCATGCCAAGGGCGGCGGCGCCTTCGGTACGTTCGAAGTCACCGAAGACGTATCCCGCTTCACGCGCGCTTCAGTCTTCCAGCCCGGCACGAGCACCGAAACCCTGATCCGCTTCTCCTCAGTTGCAGGCGAAGCTGGCTCACCCGATACCTGGCGCGACCCTCGCGGATTCGCCCTGCGCTTCTACACCGAAGAGGGCAACTACGACCTCGTCGGAAACAACACACCGGTCTTCTTCCTCCGTGACGGCATCAAGTTCCCGGACTTCATCCACTCCCAGAAGCGCCTGCCGGGATCAAACCTGCGCGACGCCGACATGCAGTGGGATTTCTGGACCAACTCTCCCGAATCAGCACACCAGGTGACCTGGCTGATGGGCGAGCGCGGCATGCCTCAGGACTGGCGCCATATGCAGGGCTACGGATCTCACACCTACATGTGGATCAACGCCGACGGCGAGAAGGTCTGGGTCAAGTACCACTTCAAGTCCAATCAGGGTGTTGAAGGCATGAGCGACGACGACGCCGTCACCATGGCAGGCGAGAATTCAGATCACTACCTCAGCGACCTCTACGAGGCCATTGAGCGCGGCGACTTCCCGTCCTGGGATCTTCACGTACAGGTCATGCCGTACGAGGATGCAAAGACGTACCGCTTCAACCCCTTCGATCTGACCAAGATCTGGCCACACTCCGATTACCCGCTGATCAAGGTCGGTAAGCTGACGCTGAACAAGAACCCGGAGAACTACTTCGCGCAGATTGAGCAGGCTGCCTTCAGCCCAGCCAACTTTGTTCCGGGCATCGCCGCTTCGCCGGACAAGATGTTGCAGGCGCGCATTTTCTCCTACGCTGACGCGCACCGTTACCGTGTGGGCACAAACCACGCCCAGCTCCCGGTCAATGCCCCGAAGAGCCCGGTGAACAGCTACACGAAGGACGGGCAGGGCCGCATGTCCTTCAACTCTGCGTCCACTCCGGTGTACGCGCCGAGTACCCAGGGCGGCCCCGTGGCCGATCCCGCGCGGCATGGAGGGCACGGCGGCTGGGAGAACGACGGCGAGCTGACGCTCTCCGCCCACTCACTGCACGCTGAGGATGACGATTTCGGCCAGCCCGGAACCCTCTACCGCGAGGTCTTCAATGATGCGCAGAAGGCGGGCCTCCTCGAGACCATCACCGGCGCTGTCGGCGGAGTGCAAAGTCCGGAGATCCGCGAAAACGCCATCCAGTACTGGGCAAATGTGGACGCGGACCTTGGTTCCAAGCTCCGCGCGAACCTCGGTAGCGTTGCGGTCTCGGAAGCGGAAGCAGCCAACAAGATCTAATAACGACCAGCACGCACGAAGAAGGGGCCGGGTTCCAGTGGAACCCGGCCCCTTCTTCATTATCCTGCTAAGCTGGCGAAAAGCTGGATAATTACCCTGAGTAACCGATAACGCCTCTGAGGACCAACGCGTCCCGAGGACCCATCGCGGTGAAGCTGGCATTATCCGAAGATTCCGCACACGGGTGAACCTCACCCCAACGCTCGGCGATGTACGGGCATGGCCCCCTTGACGGGCCTGAAAAGAACGAAGTAGCTGCGCGTCCGTGCGGCCGATGAGCGGGATCACGAGACTGAAGAGGAGATCGTGGATACCGGACTGTATCAATTGAGTGCTGGGGCAGTAATCCTGCTCTTCGTCGCCATCTATGGCGGCAGTTTCCTGATGTCTTGGTACATCAGCAAAAAGAAGGAGAACGCAGACGGCTACATGACAGCCGGTAACAAGATGGGTTTCGGAATATCCGCAGCCAGCATGACGGCTACTTGGATTTGGGCGTCTTCGATGTACGCCTCGGCCACGGCCGGCTACACCTACGGCATTTCCGGTCCCATTCACTACGGGCTCTGGGGCGCCCTGATGATCCTCTTCATCTACCCGTTCGGTAAACGAATCCGCGCAGTAGCGCCGAAGGCCCACACCCTCGCTGAAGTCATGAGGGTCCGGCATGGGCGATCGAGCCAACTGATGCTCGCGGGATCAAACGTTGTCGGCAGCGTCATCAGCCTCACCTCCAACTTCATTGCCGGTGGAGCGCTCGTGGCCCTTTTGTCGCCCTTCAGCTTCACGCAAGGCGTCATCGCTGTGGCAGCCGGAGTCCTGCTCTACACCTTGTGGTCAGGCTTCCGCGCGTCCGTACTCACCGACTTTGCGCAGGTTGTGGCCATGCTGGGCGCCGTCGTCATCATCATTCCGGTGGTGTTCTTCGCCGCTGGTGGACCAGCAATGTTTGAACAGGGTGCCGCGAATCTCACTCCGCAGCAAGGAAACTTCTTCTCCAGCGATGCCTTCCTCAACCAGGGCGCACCCTACATTGCAGCTGTCCTGGCCTATGCGATTGGTAACCAGACCATCGCGCAGCGGCTGTTCGCTGTCAGGGAGGACCTCATCAAGAGGACCTTCATCACGGCTACCGTCGGTTACGGCGCAACGGTCATTGGCGTCGGAATGCTCGGCGTCATGGCACTGTACCTAGGCATCACGCCCACCGGCGATGATGTGAACAACCTCATTCCCCAAATGGCCTCCACATATTTGGGCCCAATCATGCTCTGCCTGTTCTTCGTCATGATCCTCGGGGCCCTCTCCTCCACAGCCGATTCTGATTTGTCGGCGCTCTCGTCCATCATGATGGCCGACGTATACGGGCAGAACGTTGGGAAGAAGACCGCCAACCCCAAGACCATGCTCCTCATTGGACGCATCACGATGGTGGTGGCGACCGCCGCCGCCCTAGTCTTCGCCAGTCAACAAATGAACATCCTCGATCTGCTGGTTTTCGTAGGCGCGCTCTGGGGTGCACTGGTATTCCCCGTGCTCGCAAGCTTCTACTGGGACAAGGTCACCAACAAGGCATTCACGGTCTCTGTTATCGCCGCACTTGCGGTCTTCATCCCGGTCCGGTTCGAATGGTTCGAAGTGAGCGGTGTGACAGGGATCGCCCTGGACATCCTGTCAGTGATCGGGATCGGCGTGGTCCTAGGACTCATGGCGTTCGGGTTCTTTGGTTTGAAGCCGGCAAAAATCGTAGGCGTCGTTGCGGCACTGATCTCAGCGCCGTTTGTGATTGGATTCCTCCACGATTACACCGTACTGACCGGCTCTCTTGCGGCCTATGCCGTCAGCACCGTGGTCTGCTATTTCATGTCATTCCGCAGCACCGAATCATTTGACTTCGACGTCATCAAGGAACGAATCGGTGACTTCGATACACGGCCGGAGACCATGGTCGACGAGGACCCGGACGAAGACTTCGAACCAGCCGGCACCACAGGCACAAGATAGAGAGAACATCATGGAAACACTACTTTTGACCATTTACGTACTCATGTGGCCAATTATCGTTGCTGGCACACTTTATACGCTGTGCCGCGGATTCCTGAAGGACTGGCTGCAGGCGCGCCGAGATGGCGAGCGCATCATCTAGTCTGGTGAGCGCCAGCCTGCGGGAGTGGCTTCACGCCTACTCCCGCAGGCTGCGGTCCAACGACGCCAAAAAATTCTCCATAGCCTTTGCCCACGTTTCGCGGGACTGCTCCTGCACACCACTGATGACGTACGAGAACTCAATGCCGTACAAAGTGGACACCAGGAGCCGGGCTTCGATGCGAGCTGGTGCGGAATCGATGCCCTGGTTCTTCAGCCACCGAGTCACAAACGATACCCAATAGTTAAAAATCTTGACTGCAGTACCGCGGGGCCGTTCCAGTGTGGGGTCTTGCATGGCAGCCTCGAAAGCGAGTCGCTGCGACTGGCGATGACGCTCATCCAGAGAGCGCTCCAGAATGAAGTTTGCGTGCTCTCGAAACCCCTCGACAGTCAAATCTGCCGAGACCGGCCGCAGACCTTCGTTAAGTCGCACTTCGACAAAATTTACAATCTCATTCAGGAGCTGTTCTCGGTTACCAAAATGGTACACGAGCACATAGCTGCTGATACCGAGACCATCAGCGAGCGTCCTGAAGCTGAGGTCGGACAAAGGCTTGTCCTGAAAGTAGTCCAGAGTCTGCGAGAGGAGCTCAATCTTGCGTCCTGGCGAGGTGGGTCGTGCCATTCCTCCATGCTAGGCCAAATTGGATAAAATTCAGCACAATCGTCCAAATGTCGTACGAAATTCCTGCATTTGGTCCAAACGGCGTCGGGCCCCCGTTCACGATGAAAGGGGGCCCGACGCGTTGGTGCGCGATGTCGCTACTAGAGCTAGGGAAATACTAGCCTTTACGACGACGGTTTAGGAAGAGCACTGCAGCACCCACCGCCAGGAGGAGGAGTGAGCCGCTCACCAGACCGACGGTCTGCGCTCCGGTCCTTGCCAGCTCAGCTTCCCCACCGGTCACCGGAGGTGTTGCTGGAGCGGACGTGGTCGGTGCAGGAGTTTCCACAGGAGCGGGCGCGGCCGGAGCCGGGGTTTCCGTCGGTGTTGGAGTTGCGGACGTGGTCGGCGTTGGGACAGGGGCCGCCTCGATCGGCGTTTCCGTCGGCGTCGGAGCTGGCGTTTCCGTCGGTGCCGGGGTAGGTGTCGCTGTTTCCGTCGGCGTCGGGACCGGCGTTACTACCAATTCTTCTACCATTACGCTCTGCTCGACCGAATCGATATCGGCGTGCTCTGCCACCAGTTCGCCATCGGCCAGGTAAAGACGCTCGAAAACCACGAGGCTCTTACCGGCTGTTTCCTCGGTGAGTATGAACTCCAGCGAGATGGTGCCATCCGTTACTTCCGCTGTGAACGTTGCCTCGCTCTTAATTCCAGTGGGCAGGTTCGTTGCTTTGTCCATGAGCTCGCCCTTGACCGTGTAGACCTGACCAACAGTGAGTCCGCTATAGCGAACCTGGTCAACAACCACGCCGTCCGAGGACACTACCTTGTCACCATCGGCTTTATCTGTTGCCGTGGTGCCCAGCTCCGGGGTAACCACCGTAGGGGTGGTCCACGAGAGGCTGATCCTGTCCTGCATGGCAACGTAGCTATCAGTCTGTGCCATCACCATGGACTGGGTACGCTCGGCGGCACCAACGAACAAGCGACCGGCAACAGGTGCCGCGTTGATTTCGGCGATGATGTTGATTTCGCCTGCTTGAGTGTCGGCAGGAACCTGAGCGAAGATCGGCTCGCCAAGGGGAGGTGCCTCCAGGTTGATCGTCTCTCCCTGGGCATTAACCAGTTCGATGTCGTCTCGGTCCGCACTCAGGGCCGTAACATCTCGGGTTGCTTCGATCAGGAACGGGCCCACCAATTCGCCTACTATTCCCTCAGGATTCTCGACCGTCAGGTTAATGGCAGCAGCCTCGGGCTCATCCGCCAGACCCACATTCACAGCATCGTCCGTGAGGTAGGTGTACAACCGGCGTACATCCGAATCCGCGTGCTGCGACTGCACCCCGGCAACCTGACGGAAACCCATGCCGTCTGAATAATGCCAGATCGCGGCCTGCGTGGCCGTAACGGCTTCCTTTTCAGTAAGACCGTCGTGGAAGTGACCGGATTCGACAGCCGCATCGACAGCGCCTGCCACTGCGTCTACATCGATTGCCGGGTAGGAATTATTCAGGATCCAGTTGACATACTCAGCGTTTTCCGTGAAGTCGTTGCTACCGGGCATTTGCCCCCAGCCGACTTCACTCATCGGCGTCTCGTTGACGCCCGAGATCTGGTATTCGACGCAGTAAGCCTGGTACCGGTCACCCGTTTCAGTCCGGATGTTAAAGGTGTTGGTGGCTACTGGAGAGCCGAGGTTATGATCGATGGAGTAGCCGGTGACAGCTGCACCCTCTAGGTACGCTTCCCCCGCGGCAGAAGCCGCCGGTGCAGTCAGGGCAGCCCCTGAAACAGCTAGCCCAACCGCCGCCATGAGCGCCCCCGCACGGCGCCCTCCCCCACGGACGTCGCCCAGTCGTCCAAATGTCCGCATTTCTACATGACTCATCGATGTTTCCTCAGATTGTTGAATGGCACCCGTCGTGGGCCCCGCCAACATCGAGAATAACAGCAGTTATTATATTGTCCGTACTGTTTACCAAATCGTTACCTAACGTGGGTAACGCTGCCTTACTGGTCGTCCTTCTGCCGAGAAATTCTGACGAGCTCCTCCCTCGGCACCACCTTTACGCGCTCGCGTTTGATCTGAGCCAGCCGGTCATCAGCCACTCCGCTGGGATCCCCACGGCGATAGTTTTCCCCCAACGACTGCTCGTGGGCATCCAATCTCCGCCAGCCCTCCCACGTGGTGTACTCCACACCCCGCCTCTCGAGAAGAGTAGTAACTGCGTCCTCCGACGGATCCGTGGGTCCAGGCAAGTTGAGACGATCTTCTAATAGACAACCAACGGTCTCCAACGCATCACCTTTGGTATGCCCAATCAGGCCGACAGGCCCACGCTTGATCCACCCCGTCGTATAGACCCCTGGAATTGGCTGTGACTGAGCATCAATAACGCGGCCGGCCTCATTGGGGACCACACCGCGCGCCGCGTCGAACCCCAGACCGGGGACCTGCGAACCGAAGTAGCCGACCGCTCGGTAGATAGCCTGCACCGGATAATCGATGAACCCTCCCGTGCCCCGAACGCCCCCTCGCCCGTCAAGTTCGTTGCGCTCGAATCGGATACCAGCAACTTTGTTGGAATCCTCTCCATCACCAGCCAAGATCTCTACGGGCGAATGCAGGAAGTGTAGATGCAATCTACGGGGAGCGCCGGAATCCTGCTCCTCGACCAGCCAATTGGTCAAAGTGTTGACCATGGTCCGGGTTTGGTTGTTTGTCCGCATCTGCTCGTCAGATCCTTCATCGAACACAAAGCCCTCTGGGTAGAGCACTATGTCAACGCCGCGCGAATGGCTGAGTTCGCGCAACTCCAGTGGCGTGAACTTCACCTGGGCAGGACCACGACGGCCAAAAATGTGGACGTCGGTGACGGGCGACGACTTCAGTCCCTCATATACATTGTCCGGGATCTCCGTTGCCAGGAGGTCCTCGGCGTCCTTGGTCAGCACCCTGGCCACGTCCAGGGCCACATTGCCATTTCCAATGATCGCAACCTCGCGGGCGTTGAGGGGCCATTCCCTCGAGACGTCCGGGTGGCCGTCATACCACGAGACAAAATCGGCAGCCCCGAAGGAACCTTCGAGCTCGACCCCTGGAATGTCCAGATCAGCATCGCGCACAGCACCCGTGGCAAAAATGACAGCGTCATACAGGCCACGAAGCTCCTCGAAATGAATATCGGAGCCAAAATTCACGTTTCCCAAAAAACGAATATCGCCCCGATCCAGCACGCGGTGCAGGGCGTTGACGATCCCCTTGATACGCGGATGATCGGGAGCAACACCGTAGCGGATCAATCCATACGGTGACGGGTAGCGGTCAAAGATGTCAATGCTCACCCCGACGTCGCCGTCGCGCACTTCCCTGGACTTGGTGAGAAGATCCGCGGCGTATATTCCCGCAGGGCCAGCCCCCACCACGGCAACGCGTAGCGGACGAGGGGCGGACGGGTCAGACGGGTCAGACGGCGTCATGCAGGGCACGAACAGTTCCTTCCGAAATGGGGAACACGAATATGGGCACAGATCCCTAGTCTAATCACTGTCCACCGACCGCTTTTTTCCACCTGTTGACCCACGATCCTTCTCGGAATAGAGGGAGTACCGACGGGGTTGTCAATTGAGTGTCTACTGTTGACGGCGAGCCTCAGCCAGCCGAGCCCCCTGCATCTCGCATCGCGCCTACTCCGAGGCCACCCAACCAACCTGGTCAGAGGGGAAAACCCGGTAAACAACCGCGCAGCGAGACTTCCAAGGGACTACTCTATGGTCTGAGCGCCTACGGCATCTGGGGCATCCTGCCCCTCTACTTCATCATTCTCGTTCCGGCTGGGCCATTCGAGATAGTAGCGAACCGGATCGTGTGGTCGCTGCTCTTCTGCGTCATCCTGCTCTCGGTCATGCGCGCCTGGAAACCCGCAATTGTTGCCTTCCGTAACCCACGAATACTCGGTGCTTTGACCGCAGCGGCCGTCTTGATCGCAGGCAACTGGCTGATCTATGTTTACGGTGTGACCAGTGGCCAAGCCATCGAGGCAGCCCTTGGTTACTTCTTCAACCCGCTGGTATCAGTCCTGATGGGTGTCATCATTCTCAAAGAGCGGCTACGGCGGCTTCAGTGGGTAGCAGTGGCCGTCGGCTTTGTCGCCGTCGTCGTCCTTGTTGTGGTCTATGGAAGCGTCCCCTGGATTGCGCTGGGACTAGCCTTCAGCTTTGGCTCCTACGGTTATGTGAAGAAGCGTGTTGGGCGGCGCGTGGACGCAATTTCCAGCCTGAGCATCGAAACAGCCGTGCTGGCCCCACTGGCTGGTGGGTTCATGATCTGGCTCGCGGCCACAGGCGGGGCAACACTGTTGAGCGAGGGAGCAGACCACTTCTGGTGGATGGCCTCCTCGGGCATCATCACCGCTGTGCCGCTGATCTTCTTCGGCGCAGCTGCGGGACGGCTGCCGCTGAGTTCGATGGGCATGCTGCAATACATGACGCCAACACTGCAGTTCGTGATTGCCCTTGTGTTCCTCAACGAGGAGATGCCATTGGAGCGCTGGCTCGGTTTTGGCCTCGTCTGGGTGGCCCTGGTCATCCTGACAGTGGACATGCTCCGGGTTGCCCGCACCAATAGGCATCTAAGACGCGTGGCCTAACCACCCCGCGGAATAACCTTCTGTTGCCTGTGATTGTGGCTTGTTAGCGCTCGGTACGCTGCCAGTCCCTGGGGACCACCACCATGGGCACGGGCAATCCACGAAGCATCTTGTTCGCCGTCGACCCGATGAACAACTGCCTTCGCTGGGCGAGGCGGCTGGACCCGACGATCACCAGTTCGCCCGGATCCCAGTCGACGTCGTCCATGGCCTGTTCGATACTCCGACCGTGAGCGACGGTGACGGTGGATTCATGATCCTGGGGAAGCTGATCCTGCGCCTTACTCAACAAGGTTCTGGCGTGTTCGTGTGCTGTCTTCACCGTGTCGATGGGGTGGGTGGTCCCGTGGGCATCCAGAGCGACAAGAGAGATCAGGCGCAGCGGCAAGCCTCGACGAGCGGCCGCTTCCACAGCGACATCCAGGACCGCGTCGGCCCCGGTCCGTCCGCCAACTGCACAGGTGAGCCGGGTCAGCTTGTCGCGGTGGCGGTAACCGCGCGGAGCGAGAGCCACGGGCACAGACGAGGCATGGAGCAGTGCGGTGGCTACCGTGCCAACGGTGAAGCGGCGCAGCAACCCGGCATTGGTGGGCCCAATGACTATCAGCCCGGCGTTGAGATCCTGGGCCGTCTCCAGTAGTCCCTCGGCGAATGAGTCGGCGACACGAACGTGGGTTTCAGATTCGAGTCCAGCTGGCAATTCGTCCTGCGCCCGCTTGAGACTCTCTTCGGCGGCTTTTGCCCCTTTGGCAACGCTGCCATCCTGGGGCGGATTGAGGACGGTGACCAAATCGATTTTGGCGCCTTGCGTCATTGCAAGCGACGTGGCGAGGGCAACTGCGTCCCGCGCTCGCTCGGTTCCCGTGAAGCCAACTACATATCGCATCGAACAACCCTTCTGACGATTCCGCGAGCCATGACTCTCGTGCGTCATTGCACCTTTGTAGCAACTCTAGACGCCAGAGCCACTTCACAACACTTTCACAGGTTGAATCCGGAATAGGCGAGCCCGCGCGCTGTGGCGATGCAGAGCCAGTCGTTAAAAAGAGCAGCGGCTCACCGGAGATACGGTGGGCCGCTGCTCGTGCCATTAGCGTTGGGCTTTCAGCACTGCGACCGAATGGCCGCCTCGAGAACGTTCAACCCGTCTTCCAGGACGTCATCACCGATGACGAGCGGAGGCAGAAGCCGAACCACGTTCCCGTAGGTACCGCAGGTGAGGATGATGACGCCCTCCTTGAGGCAATACTCGGAGATGGCTTTGGTGGCACTCGCGTTGGGCGCTTTGCCGCCGGGCATCACCAATTCAATGGCCAACATGGCGCCTCGGCCGCGCACCTCGCCGATGATGCTCTTATCGCCGAGGTCAGCGGCGACTGCATGCAACCGCGTCATCGCCACGGAACCAATGTGCTGGGCCCTCGCGTTCAGATCCAGGTCTTTCATGATGCCGATAGCTGCCACCGCTGCTGCACAGGCAACAGGGTTACCGCCGTAGGTTCCCCCGAGTCCGCCGGGATGGACCGCATCCATCAATTCAGCGCGACCAGTAACCGCCGAGAGAGGCATACCGCCAGCGATTCCTTTTGCCATGGTGATGAGGTCTGGGACGACGCCCTCATGGTTGGCTGCGAACCAGTCACCGGTGCGGCAGAATCCCGACTGGACCTCGTCGGCGATAAAGACGATGCCCTTCTCCTGTGCCCATTCGGCGAGCCGAGGGAGGAAACCGTCAGCCGGAACAATGAATCCACCTTCACCCTGGATGGGTTCGATCAGCAGTGCCGCGACGGATTCCGAGCCGATCTGCTTCTCTATGGCGAGGATGGCGCGCTCGGCGGCTTCCTTGCCGTTGATATTTTCGTTCTCCTCGCGGAAGGGGTAGCTCATCGGCGCCCGGTAGACCTCCGGAGCGAAGGGACCGAACGTTCCAGCGGGGCTCGACTTGTAAGGCATAGCTTTCGCCGTGAGCGCCATGGTGAGGTTGGTACGGCCGTGATAGGCGTGGTCGAAGGCGACGACGGCGGGCCGACCAGTTGCCATGCGCGCGATCTTCACGGCGTTCTCGACCGCCTCAGCACCCGAGTTGAAGAGGACACTTCGCTTCTCGTGATCGCCTGGGGTCAACTCGGCAAGTAGCTCCGCAACCTCGATGTACCCCTCGTAAGGGGCAACCATGAAACACGTGTGAGTGAAGTGCCCAACCTGTTCACGCACGGCAGCGGCGACAGCGGCGTTGGAGGCCCCCACGCTGGTGACGGCAATGCCGGAACCCAAGTCGATGAAGGAGTTCCCGTCGACGTCGGTGACGATAGCGCCGTCGGCGTCTGCCACATAAACGGGTACGCCAGAGGCCACGCCTGCCGCAACTGACTTGGCCCGGCGGGCCGCGAGCTCCTGCGAGCATGGCCCAGGGAATGCTCCGTTGATGCGGCGTTTCTGTTCAATACGGTATTGCGGATCAATGGCTTGTGTAGTCATGATGAATCGGCCTTTCTAGACGTCGAGCGCGCTCATGACGTGCTTGACCCGGGTGTAGTCTTCGACGCTGTACATGGACAGGTCCTTGCCGTAGCCGGAGCTCTTGAAGCCACCATGCGGCATCTCGGCGACGAGGAGGATATGAGTGTTGATCCACACTGCGCCGAAATCCAGGTCGCGGCTCAAGCGCATGGCCGTGCCGTGATTGGTGGTCCAGATACTTGACGCCAGTGCGTATTCGACATCGTTGGCCATTTCCACGGCCTCCGCTTCCGAGGTGAATTTCTGAACGGTGATGACCGGTCCAAAGGTTTCCTTCTGGATGATGTCGTCATCCTGGCGGGCGCCGGAGATAATGGTGGGCTCGTAGAAGAAGCCTGTCTCCCCGGCGCGCTTTCCGCCCGTTTCCACGTGGCAGTGTGCCGGCAGTGCATCCATGACGGCGCTAACCGAGTTGAAGTGGTTGATATTGTTCAGCGGACCAAAGTAGTTCTTGCTGTCGTCAGCGTGCCCGGTTTCCAAGGTCTTGGTGTGTTCAACCATTGCTGCGGTGAATTTATCGTGGATGGACTCCTCAACGAGGACCCGGGTGATGGCGGTGCAGTCCTGGCCGGCATTGAAGAACGAGAATTCCGCAATTGCGGCCGCGCTCTTCTTGATGTCGGCGTCAGCGAAGACAACGGCTGGGGCCTTGCCCCCGAGCTCCAGGTGAGCGCGCTTGAGGGTCTTTGCGGCCCCGGTCGCGACAGCGATACCTGCCCGGACGGATCCGGTGATCGAGACGAGCCCGGGAACCTTGTGCTCCACGAGCATACTTCCGGTCTCCCCTGTACCGAGGACAACGTTCAGAACACCGGCTGGCAGGATGTCTTTGGCGATGTCCGCCAAGACAAGCGTTGATTCCGGGGTGGTGTCCGAGGGTTTGAGGACCACGGTATTACCGGCAGCCAACGCTGGGCCAATCTTCCAGATACCCATGAGAAGGGGGTAGTTCCACGGTGTCACCTGCGCCACGACGCCGATCGGCTCGCGGCGGACGTAGGAGGTGTGACCCTCAAAGTATTCACCGGCGGACTTACCCTCCATGAGACGTGCAGCTCCGGCGAAGAACCGCAACTGGTCCGCTCCGACGGCAACTTCTTCCTCCGCGATAAGCTGGCGTACCTGTCCGGTATTGCGGTGCTGTGCTTCGACGAGTTCGTCGCTGCGGGCCTCCATGGCGTCAGCGAGCTTGAGAAGCATCAGTTGCCGCTGACCCGGGGTGACACGCTTCCACGTTGTGAAAGCTGCCGCCGCTGCGCTCATCGCGGCGTCGACGTCGGAGTGGTTGGAGACGGGCGCTTTGGCGACTACTTCTCCGTTGACAGGGTTGACGATGTCTAGCATCTCGGTACCAGCGGGGGTGACGAATTCGCCATTGATGAAGTTCTGAAGATTGTGGACCACAGTGCTTTGTCCCTTTCGGTGAAGTTGAGTGAGCCGTTTCACACTTGACCTTACGTGCAATATGGGTTCTCCCTCCACGGCGGAACGCACAATTACTAACGCTATGGTTAGTGCACTTGACTAAGAATCCAGTCAACAAAGGCTAGGCTTTTTGCATGGCCATCACCCTGCGCACTCTGCTAGCGTCCCGTTCGCTGAACCTCAACCCGGCCGGTCCGGCGCTGGCGGTCGAGAACATGCCCATCGCGTGGGTAGCCATGACAGAACTCGAAGATCCACGCCCGTTCCTCACCGGTGGCGAAGTGGTCCTGACCACGGGCATCCGGCTGAAGACAACAACGACTCAACGCGCTTTTGCCCGCCATGTGCACGCCGCCGGTTCGCTCGCCCTGGGATTCGGCGTCGGGCTGGGGCACCGAAAAGCCCCCGCCGCGGTCCTCGAGGAAGCAGCAGAGTTGGGTCTGCCCGTTTTCGAAGTTCCCTACGAGACCCCGTTCATGGCCATCGGAAAACTCGTGGCAGACGCGCAGTCCGCGGAACATTACCAATACCTTGAAAACCTACTGACCCAACATCAGGTTCTGGCCGCCAGCCTGCTTGGCGGCAAAGGCCTGCCAGCACTACTGCGGGAGCTGGCGTCCATGCTGCGGACCGACGTCGCGCTCTGGCAGTACGGCACGGAGCTGCTGTCCACGGGACCATCCGGGCAAGATCACCAGTGGCATCGGGTGCCGATCGCCACTGGTTTGAAGGACCGCTGCACACTGGCCATGGCCGAACCGTACAGCCGCAACCCCATCGTGGATTATGCGCAGAGCCTCATCAGCCTGGAGCTGAGTAACCAAGCGACGCTGCGGTCTCGTTCCCGGGCCGCAAACGGACAACTGCTGTCCGACGTCGTCTCCGGCTTCCTGTCCGGTCCGGATGCGGAACTGCGACTGGCGGCGGCGGGAATCGACGTCGGCGCAAAATGGTCCGTCCTGCTGGTCGAGGCGGCATCCGGGCAGCGACGTGCCCTGCGGACCCTGCCGCTACCGTCCATTTTCGACCAATCGGCGACCGCACTCGTTGACGAGCGGCTGGTCATCATGACAACGGCGACCCCCTCCCAGGTGGACGGCCTCGCCGAGTATCTTTATAGCGCGGGGTTGACCGCTCGCATCGGCATGGGCGGAACCTACAGCAAGGCGAGCGGGTTGAGGTGGAGTTACTTCGAGGCCAGGGAATCGCTGACCCGCGGCCGGTCAGTGAACCTGCCGGACAAGCTCAGCCTGACGTCGTTGTTGCTCGCCAGTACCGATGTCCCGCTCGGCGATCTAGCGGCAGAGTCGCTGAACCCCGTGACGGCCTTCGACAAAAAACACGACGCCGATCTGCTCAGGACGTTGGAGAGTTACCTTGAGCTTGATGGTTCAGTGGCAGCCGTTGCGGACTCCATGGAGTTACACCGCAACACGGTTCGGTACCGGCTTCAGCAAGTCGCAAAATTATCCGGCCACGACCCGACGACGACGGCGGGACGTGTCCACCTTTATCTCGCCGTGCACTGGATGCGGCTCGGGTGAGGCGGGACGTCGGCTGCTGCCTTTCAAGAAGCTCTGCAGCTCATCCCAGCTTCACGAGAGTAAGCATCAACGCCTCTCCACGAAGGGCAAACCAGCACGACGCCAACCGACTGGCAGCGAGCGGACGATGTAATGATCATGGTCCGCGTCTCCCCGGCGCATGGCAAGGTCATGCACGGCATCGGAGCGTTGGGCGTGCACGCTGGCTGCTATGGGGTCTGCTGCTTCTTGTGACGTATCGCCTCCAGCTGCCAATGCGACGACATGAACGGTGTCGCCGATCTGCTCGAAGACTTCATGGGTTTCCCACACCACCCGCGTTTCCGGCTCGCGATTCACAATCTCAGCCTCAGTCGCCCGCGCTTCCTCCTCAGTCGCAACAACTGCGATCAGCGGTTCGGGCTCTTCAGGACCAGAACGTGCGTAGAGGATTCGGATCGTACTCGAGACAAGTTGTTCAACCATGGCGCTCGCCCTCACCAGCGAGAATCGCGTTGTAGCCCTCCCGGTACGTCGGGTAGATGAACTCAAATCCGGAGGCCCGTAGAAGGGCATTGCTGCACCGCTTGTTTCCACCGCGGGACCGTTCAGAAGGCGTTCCCTCGAACAGCTCCTGTCCGAGGCGGGAAGCAAGGAACTCCAGCACCTCGCGCAGATCTACCGGCTCGTTGTCTACGCCCACGTAGATCGGCTCCGGCGCCGTGGACGTCGTCGTCAAATGCACGATGGCGGCCGCAGCGTCGTCGCGGTGGATGCGGTTGGTCATGCGCGGGTTGGCAGGGAGCTCCGCCGACCCGCTACGCACCTGATCTATCAGCCGGGTCCTCCCGGGGCCGTAAATACCCGCAAGCCGAAGTACCACAGATCCCGGCAGCCGGGCATGCAGGAGCCGTTCAGCTTCACGCACCGCACGGCCAGTCTCCGACCCGGGGACAGCCGGTGTGCTTTCGTCCACCACGCTGCCGTCGTCGTCGGAATAAACCGTCGTCGACGAAACGAAAAGCACCCTCTCCGGGGTCACGCCATCACGGTTCAGAGCGTGCACCAACCGCTCGACAGCGCCGGAATAGGCGATCTCGTACGCTTCGCGGGTCCGTTCATCAGCGGCCGCCGTCAGAATGATGATTTCGGTCTCCGGTGGAATGACGGGAAGTTCCCGGGCCAGGTCCGCCTCAACGCCCTCGATGGGATCCGGCAGCAGTTCCGGTGATCGGCGCCACCCCACCACCCGGTACCCGGCCGCAGTGAATCGCAGCCCCGCTTCCGTGCCCAGATCGCCGCATCCGATGATGAGGACCGTAGCCGAGTGGGTCAACTGCGCAGATATGTGAGTGCCATCCATGTACCCACAATATAGGGCCACGTGAATACAGGGATGGGCGTCGCGGAGAGCAAAATCGCCAGCGGAACCGTCAGTGCTGCCGCTAGCAGCGCGACGACGACGCAGCGCCGGGTAGGCCGCTCAAAAATAACGGCCACGGCAACCGCCGTCAAAACCGCGGAATAACCGAGGAGACCGTCCTGAAGTGCCGTCCCGTCGTCGTGCCCGAAGAAACCCAGACCGACGGCCGCCCACCCCACAAGCCCGGCAACAACGCTGCCCGCGAGCGCCGTCAATCCGAGGCGCCAGTGAATCACCAGGAGCCCAGCCAACAGCAGCGCACCGGACAATGCGTTGTTGACAAGGAGGACCTGGGAAATATTGGTCAGCACCGATTGCCCGGCGGCCATCAGAGGTTCCAGTGACGGCCCAGACTCGGCTTGCACCGATGCTGTGGGCTGCTTGACACCGCGGCTCGCCAAGAGAGCCACCGCTCCGCTGATCAGACAGAATGGCGCTGTCAGAACCGGCAGTTCCACCTTTGACAGAGCGCCTGCTCGGACCGATGCAGCCACCGCTGCCGCAACCGGACCACAGACCAGTCCGCCAACCGCCGCCACTGCTGACGCCGTCGCTCCTGAATCGAACGTCAGATACGATGCAGCTCCCACGAGCGCACCGCAATAGCCGAACATCCCGGCTGCGCTCGCAGCCTTACGAACCCGCTTCATCCACACGCTTGACGCCGTTGCAGCAACCGTTCCCACCAATACCGGCAACAACATCACCGGATCATCAAGCGCAATGGCAACTGCCACCAGAAGTCCGGCGGCAACACGAGGAAAGAGCACGACGTCGCCCAGTTGTTCCACCAGCACGCGCGCCCAGTAAGCAGGCCGCAGGGCGGAACGGAGGGTTGGGGTCATCTACCCAGCGTAGTGCGTTCATGTGGCGTGATGTCGTGAGCCTCCATAGGGTAGAGGGATGCATAAAACCCGATCCCTCAGTTGGGCTGGACTCGACGGTTCTGCACGTCTGGACACCGCCGACTTCACGTTCCACCCGGATCGGCTGACAGCCGAGGGATCGCTCCGATCCGAGGAGTACACCTGCCAGTGGTCGTTGGAAACCACCCACGGTTGGGTAACCCGCCGCCTCACCGTTTCTGTACAGGGCAGCGGCTGGTCGAGGGGCCTAGAACTGTCCCGGAGCGACGACGGCATCTGGACCTGCAGCGGCCACACAGAAGGCAACCCTGGCCTCCCACCGCCCGGTATCGCGGACCCAACGCTGCTCGCCGAAGCGCTCGACTGTGACCTGGGGCTCAGCCCAGCCACGAACACGATGCCGATCCTCCGGCTGGACCTCCTCACCAGTGAGAAAGCCCCGGCCGACGAAACACAGCTGACCATGGCGTGGATCGATCTACCCAGCCTGCAGGTTCTGCCCAGTACCCAGGTCTATACACCGGTCCGAGCGCTCCAGCCGGGCCTCGACGCCGTTGTCCTCTACAGCTCTGGCAGCCGCGGTTTCGCCGCCGAACTGACCGTCGATGAAGACGGCGTGGTAGTCGACTATCCGGGGCTGGCCCGCCGCATCCGCTAGGGTCCCTACCGGAGAACACGTACGCTTGATCGTGTTGTTTTCCGCCCACGAACGGCAGCCATGAATCCCCTCCCCGACTCCATCGACATAGGTCTGATCCTGGACCTCACCGGCGTCTTCTTCTTTGCCATGTCCGGGTGTCTTCTGGCCGTGCGCAAAGGGTTCGATCTGGTGGGCTCGCTGGTCCTCGGATCACTCGTGGGCCTGGGTGGAGGCGTCCTCCGCGACATCATCCTCAACCAGGGGCCACCTGCCGCCTTCTCCAACCCCGTCTATCTGCTGCCGCCACTCATCGCCACACTGCTCGTCTACTTCATGTCCTCCCACGTGGAACGGCTAGGGAGTTGGCTGATGCTTTTCGACGCCGGTGGGCTGGCCCTGTTCTGCATCACCGGGACGGTCAAGGCCCTCGAATACGGCATGAACCCCGTCTCCGCAGCGTTACTGGGTGTTACCTCGGCCGTAGGCGGCGGACTGCTGCGCGACATCGCAGCCAACGAAATTCCGCAACTCTTCGATTCCCGAGACATCTACGCGTTCCCCGCCTTCGTCGGGGCAGCCCTGGCCGCCGTCATCTGGATCAACGGCATCTACAACCTGTGGACCGGGATGTCCATTGCCGTCGTCGTGCTCACCTTCCGCGTTCTGGCCTGGAAATTCAGTTGGCATGCTCCGCTGGCCGTGCGCGGATGGATCCGCCAACGGCGAACCTAAACAGAGACCGGCCGCCTGGAACGGCTAAGATTGGCATACATCCACCATCGACCCGGGAGAGCCCATGGCGAACATGTTTCTGGAGAAATTCCGAGCTCTGGTTCCAAAGTATCTGGATGACGAATGGCAGGCCGAAGACGGTCTGGCCGTCGAAGAACTGGACGAGCTACTTGGCGACCACAACTTCGACATCCCGCTGGTACTGCTGGAGTTCTACTCCGCGCTGGGTGGATGCGAAGACATCATGGAGGCGTACTACTACTTCTGGGACCCGGACGAACTGGAAATCGAAGACGGCTACCTGCTGTTCCTCGAGGACGAGGACGAGGATTACACATGGGGTTTCCGCAAGGATCAGCTCGACGTCCCTGACCCCATAGTCTGGCGCCGGAACAACGCGCGGGGAACCTGGCAGAGCGAGGAAGGCACCTTCAGCGAGTTTGTCTTTGACCACTTTGAGTGGGTCTTCGAAGACGAGGACGCCGAGGAGTCCTGACCATGTGGGCCAGCCACGCACCCACCGGATACGAATGCCCGTTCTGCGACCTGGCATCCGGCCGGTTCCAATCCCCGGGTAACCTCTGTGCGCCCGGGGACATCATTTATTCTGATTCCCTGGTCCTGGCCTTCATCGCATCTCACGGCTTTGAACCGCAGCCGGGCCACGTGCTAGTGGTCCCCCGAGATCACTATGAGCTGCTCTATGAACTGCCCGACGACGTCGCCTCCCGGATCATGACCGTTACCCGTGACATGGCCATTGCGATCAAGAAAGCCTGGACACCAGACGGCATTTCAACCCGCCAACACAATGAACCGGCTGGCAGCCAGCACGTGTGGCACTACCACCAGCACGTCTTGCCGCGATGGCACGACGACGGCTTCTACTTCACGCCGAAACGGCCCATTGTTCCGCCGTCCGTCCGTGCGCGAAAAGCAGCGGAACTGCGGGCGGCCTTGTGACTCTGCTGGCTGTGCTGCTCCGTAGCCGTGCTGCTGGTCCGTAATCCAGCAACATTGGCACCTGGAGTGGCGTGTCGCTGACTAAAACGCCGCTGACCTGGCCCACGAGCCCGGCAAAGTTGCTGGATTTGGGACGAGCTTCAAGCCGCTATCGAACTACCCTGCCCGCCAGGACCTGCTGGATCTCGGCAAGCACCCTTTCCCGATCAAACATGATGTCCTCATAGCAGTACCTCAGCACCAGATAGCCGCCCAGAATGCTCATATTATTCCGGCGTCGGTCTCTGCGCAGTGCGCGACGGTCGGAATGGAAGGCGGCACCGTCCATCTCGACAACCAGGAAGCCCTCAAGCAGGAAGTCCACCCGGCCCACTCCCGGGATATGTACCTGGGTTTGCGTGTGTATGCCCGCATCTCGAAAAAGTAGGCGAGCCACTACTTCGATGGCAGAATCCGCGCATCCGGTCACCCGGTCCAGCGCTGCCCGCGCCTTACCGTTGCGATTTCCGTTGAGTTTCTCAAGCAACAGTGGTTTTACCGGCTCGCCCCTGCGCATTACGCCTTCGACCATGACAGCTGCTTCGAGCTCCGGCAGACAACGTAATGCATGCAGGAGAACATCGATCATGCCAACCATCGGCAGTGTGTGATGGACCGGAACAGTACGCAGCTCATGATTAACGTGATCGCCCGAGCTGCCATCAGGGCAGCTCACGTGATGCTGTTTGGGCGGATAGAGCCGCCAGAGGCCGTAGTGCTCGGCTGCTGACGCGCAGGTCGTCAAACCGTTATGCAACACAGCGGCCGTGAATTCCGGAATGGCATCGGGTAAAGCAAAGACTCCGCGCTGCGGTCGCAGAACCAGGCCGGAGTCAAGGCTGCGAGCCAGAGCTCTCTTGGTAATGCCACGCTCGAGCAGCGTCTTGGTTCGGGCGACCGTGCCGAGAGAGCGCAGGGTTTTTACAACATCCATGCCTCAGAATGGACGGTTCGTGATGGTCGTTGCGCCCCACTAAGTGCCTTTGTGGATAGCGCAGGTGGAAATAAGCGCTGTGGAGGACAAGACGGCGTCCGCAATGCAGCCACTTTGGGTACCCGGCGCGCGCGTCCCGCACCAACACGCCGTCGAACACGTCCCTAGCAGCAGCAAAGTTGCTGGATTTGGGACAGAGTCACACTTCCCGTTCGACGACGGCCAGGGCGAACCCCTCAAGCGCGTTCTTCACCGAACTATCCGGCAGCGGCTCAAGTGCGGTAATCGCATCCGCTGACCACTGGCGAGCCACCGCCCACGCCTCTTGGGTAGCTGAGTGCCCACGCAGCGCTTTCACCGCGCGCTCAAGTGATGCGTCCATGGATAGATCACCATCGACCAGAGCGAGTACATCGACCGCCGAGGAGTCGCCCGCCGCCGCGGCCTTTCGGAGCAGCAACACCGGCAGTGTGGGAATTCCCTCACGGAGATCGGTTCCGGGCGACTTACCCGACTTCACCTTGATCCCAGCAACATCGATCACGTCGTCGGCCAGCTGGAAGGCAACGCCCACCTTCTCGCCGTACTTCACCATGATGTTGGTGACCTCATCGCCCGCGTTGGCGAAAATTGCGCCAAGCTGCCCGGACGCAGCAACCAGGGACCCGGTCTTGTCTTGGATGACCGAGAGGTAGTGCGCCACCGGATCTTCGCCGTCGCGCGGCCCAACGGTTTCATGGAGTTGCCCCAGACAGAGCCGCTCGAAAGTCCTGGCCTGAATGCCTAGAGCCCGGGAACCAAGTTCAGATACCAGAATGGAAGCGCGCGCGAAGATGAGGTCGCCGGTGAGGATCGCCACCGAATTACCCCAGATCTCATGGGCCGTTGGCGCCCCGCGCCGGTATGGCGCCGAATCCATGACGTCGTCGTGATAGAGCGTGGCCAGATGCGTGAGTTCGACGACGACGGCGGCGCTGATGACCTCTGGACGGGACGGATCCCCCAGATGCGCAGCAAGAATGGTCAGCAACGGCCTGATCCGCTTTCCTCCGGCTTCGACCAGGTGACGCGACGTTGCATCAGCCAGCGGATCGGAGTTGGAAATAGCTTCGCGGAGTTGCTTTTCTACCTTGGCCAGCGACATCGAGATCGCCGGACCCAGTTCGTCATCTTCCGCAATCGTGGCGAAACCCGGAGGCAGGCGCATACTGGTGGCGATGGCGCCAGTGGACGTTTCCACTTCAATGGACGCATTCAGCCCATGGCCGGCGTGCGTCCAGCTTGGCTTCGGGGATTCAGTCACTGTCTAAGACTAACTTTTAGTAGGAGTGGTTGGTTGGTTCGATGTTGCAGGGACCATCTTTTCCAGAATGCGGATGACTCGGTCTTCAAAACCTCGTCCGCCTTGGTCCGTGAGATTCGCTAGCATTCGGACCACAAATCTCATCAGGATGGGCACTGGCATTCCGGTACGCAGCGCCAGTTTCATGATGGACGGTTTCCCGATGAGCGCAGCGAATACGCGCCCGAGGGTGAAGTGGCTCCCCCACTGGTCCCGGATGATGGTCGAGTAACGAGCCAGCTGAGCGTCGAAGGTGTCAGCACTGTGGGCGGATTGGTCCGACGTTGCGTGCGCCGAGACGATGAGATCCGCTGCATACCGCGCGGACTCCATGGCGTAGGAGATTCCTTCCCCATTAAACGGCGAGACCATGCCCCCGGCGTCGCCGAGCAGCAGTAACCCCGGCGAATAATGCGGTGTCCGGTTGAAACCCATCGGCAGCGCTGCGCCGCGGATGTCGCCCACCTGATTCGCTGGCGTGAATCCCCATTCTGCGGGCATACCAGCAGTCCATTCGCGCAGCACCTGCTTGTAATCCAGTTTGCCGAACGCCGACGACGAGTTGAGGATGCCCAAGCCCACGTTCGATGTGCCGTCGCCGACGCCGAAAACCCAACCGTACCCGGGCAGCGGATGCCCCTGAGCGTCGGGCAGCTCCAGCCAGCCCTCCATCCAGTCATCGTCGTGACGGGGGCTGGTGAAGTAGGTACGGACGGCGACGCCGAGAGGGCGGTCATCGCGCTTGGCGATGCCCATGGACAGTGCGGTCCGGGTCGAATTACCGTCCGCGGCCAGCACGACGTCGGCTGTGAAATCTTGAGTCTCGCCGGTCTTCCGACCGTTGTTGTCCAACAGTGCCGCGCGCACGCCTGAGACGCGGTCGAACTTGTCCTTCAGTACGGTGGTGACCGAGTGGGCCTCGAGGATTCGGGCACCCGCGGATTCAGCGTGGCGCGCCAACGCTTCATCGAATCCAAGCCGGGTGCGGATGAGCCCGTACTCCGGAAAGTCGGACAGCTCCGGCCAGGGCAGTTCGACGGTGCGGCCGCCGGCTATGAGTCGCAGCCCCTTATTGCGGCGCCACCCATCCGCCTCCTGGTGCGGGAGATTCAGCAGTTGCACTTCGCGAACGGCCCGTGGCGTGAGGCCGTCGCCACAAACCTTCTCACGTGGAAAACGGGTCTTCTCAAGGACCGTTACCTCGATGCCGGCTTTCGCAAGATGATAGGCAGCCGTGGATCCAGCTGGGCCTGCCCCCACAATGAGTACGGACATTTAGGTAGCTGCTCTGGAGCTGCGCCGGCGCAGTTTGGCGGACGCAGGCGACTCCGCTGGGGAAGGTTTGGTGGCACGATGGACAGCGACGATTCCGCCCGTCAGGTTCCGGTACTCCACATTGACCCAGCCTGATTCGGCGATCCAGCCCGCGAGCTGGTCCTGATTGGGCCATGCCCGGATGGACTCTGCCAAGTACACGTACGCTTCCGGGTTCGAGGCGACCTTACGTGCCACTGTAGGCAGCGCGCGCATCAGGTATTCCGTATACACGGTACGGAACGGAGCGAAAACCGGTTGGGAGAATTCGGTGATGACGAGCTTGCCGCCCGGACGCGTCACGCGGAGCATCTCAGCGATGGCTTTCCGAGGCTCGTTCACGTTGCGCAGGCCAAAAGAAATGGTGCTCGCATCAAAGCTGTTGTCTGCGAAGGGAAGCTCTGTGGCATCTCCTGCAACAAAGTCAATGTCCGGGCGTCGACGCTTACCGACCCGCAGCATGCCGAGAGAGAAATCACAGGCGACGACGTCCACTCCAGCGTCCGCGTAGGGCTCGCTGGAGGTGCCGGTACCGGCCGCCAGATCTAAGACACGCTGTCCGGGTTTGGCCCCGACGGCGTCGACGGTGACGCGCCGCCATCCACGAGCCTGCCCTAGAGACAGGACATCGTTGACGAGATCATATCGGGGCGCGACGTCGTCGAACATCCGAGCCACTTCATCCGGGCGCTTTTCCAATGATGCACGGTTCACCAGAATATTGTCTCAAAGAAAGGCCACGTCAACTAACCGGACTCGCGTCCTCGGAGTTAGGCATATCACACGAGGACCCGAGTTCCCTGCGAGCCGGAGTACGCTTGGGAAACCATGAGCAACGTGTCCCAAGTCCTTCAGGCCAAGCCATCCGTGGAATCACACCCCCCAACGCTGCGCAGCATCACCCTTCCGCTGCCGGGGCTGGATGGGACCCGGGGCCTCCTCGAGTTTGTTGCCCGCAACGATCTCCACACCTGGTTCCAGCGCGGCGATGGATTCGTCGGCTTCGGGGAAGTGGCCCGGTTCACGGCGCAAGGCCCATCGCGGTTTGAAGACGCACAAGCTTGGTGGCAGGCCGTCATCGAGCGGTCCGAGAATCAGGTGATGACTGAGGACGACGTCGCTGGCACCGGCCTCATGTCCTTCGGCTCATTTTCCTTCTCAAAGATGTCGTCCTTCGAGTCACGGCTGATCGTGCCTGAGGTCGTGGTGGGTTCACGTCACGGCAAGTCGTGGGTCACGTATATAACGGCCGACGACGGCGACTTGACCCGCGCGTCGGCGGAAGACATGTTGGCCCGGTACCTCGACGATCCCTCCGAGACGCGCGAGCGCTCCATGGGGGACGAGCTCGTGGGCGGAAAGTTGACGGAGGAGCAGTGGAAAACGGCCGTCGCCCGCGGCGTCGCCCATATCCACGCCGGGGAGTTGACCAAATTGGTGCTGGCCCGCGATGTCCTTGCGCGCCTAACGGAACCGATCGACACCGCAGGCGTGTTGCGGGAGTTGGCCGTTCGCTACCAGGACTGCTGGACGTACTCCGTCGACGGACTCATTGGCTCTACGCCGGAGATGCTGATCAAGGTAGAGAACAACTCGGCGCAAGCACGGGTTCTGGCAGGCACTCTGGACCGCTCAGATGCTCCGGACAACGACCCCTCCTACCCAGAGCGCATTCTGGCCGGATCACAGAAGCAACAGCATGAGCATCAGATCGCCATCGACTCCCTCACCCGCCAGCTGGAGCCATTCACAGCGTCCATGACATCGCACAGCGAACCGTTTGTGTTGCAGCTACCTAACGTGTGGCACCTGGCATCGGATGTCACCGCGGAACTGGCCCCGGACGACGACGGATGTTTGCCGACGTCGCTGGCACTAGTGGGTGCCCTCCACCCCACGGCCGCTGTCTGCGGAACACCAACCAGGGTTGCGGGTGAGTTGATCCGCGAGCTGGAGCACATGGACCGCGGACCATACGCGGGCCCAGTGGGCTGGATGGATGCCCGCGGAAACGGCGAATGGGGCATAGCCCTGCGCGGTGCCGTGATCGAGGACCCGACGCACATCAGGCTTTATGCGGGGTGCGGCATTGTGGATGCGTCGGTCCCCGAAGCAGAACTGGCAGAGACGTGGAGCAAGTTCAGGCCGATGATCGAGGCCTTGGGCTTGCCGTACTAGCGCGCTAGGCCCTTCATCGCGTAGTCGCCCCTGCCTGGCCAGAAGTGGCGTAAGTCACTAAGGGCAGATCCCCAATGGTAAGGTCATTCCACACCGAGGCATCGGCGAATGGGCAGCCATTACCGCACCTACGTGCAGCACCCTTGATAGACACTATGAAAGGCATTCCCGTGAAGGCACGTGTCCCCTTGATCTTTTTGGCCGCGGCCACTCTCACACTCACCGCATGCGGTGGCGGTGGCGGTGACAGTGAAGCTGGCGACAACGAACTGGGTCTGGTCGAGGCAGGAAGCCTCACCGTCTGCTCGGATATCCCTTACGCTCCATTCGAGTTCGAAGAAGGCGGCGAGTACACAGGATTCGACATTGACCTGATCCGCGAAGTTGCCAAGGGCATGGATCTGGAACTCTCGATCAAGGACGTCGGCTTCGACGGCCTCCAGAGTGGAGCATCCCTGGCTGCCGGCCAGTGTGACCTCGGAGCCAGCGCCATGTCCATTACCGAGGACCGCAAGAAGAACCTGACATTCTCTGACCCCTACTACGATTCTCAGCAGTCGCTGATGGTCCCCAAGGACTCCGACATCAAGTCCATCGAGGAACTTGAGGGCAAAACCGTTGGCGTTCAACAGGGAACGACAGGCGAGGACTACACGCGAGAGAACGTCCCTGAAAGCACCGAGGTCAAGGCCTACCCGAGCGACGCAGAGCTATTCCCGGCGCTACAGTCCGGCGGCGTCGACGCAGTCCTGCAGGACCTTCCCGTCAACATTTTGCACACCGAGGACGGCGCCTTCACGATCGTTGAGGAGTACCCCACCGACGAGCAGTACGGGTTCGCGATGAAGAAGGAAGGCTCTGAGAAACTGGCTGAAGCCGTCAACGAGTCGCTAGCCGAAGTGAAGGACAAGGGTACCTATGACGAGATCTACAACAAGTACTTCAAGGAGTAATTGAAGTTGATGTGGTCCGGACAGCGAGACTGTCCGGACCGCCTTGTTTCTGACCTCATTAAGGAAGGCACCCCCTTGTGAAACCATCCACCCGTAAGCGCCTATTCCGCGGCGTCCTTTACCTCATCTTCGTCGCCGCGTTCGCGGCCGTGATTTTTGCTGCAGACTGGGAAGCGATCAAGAGAAGCTTCTTAGACGTGGAAGTTGCTAAAGAGGCCTTCCCGGAAATCATTACGACAGCGGCCAAGAACACCGTTATCTACACCGTAATCGCCTTTGCCGGCGGTCTCTTTTTGGGCCTGCTTCTGGCCCTCATGAAACTCTCCCCCGTAGCTCCCTACCGGTGGGTTGCAACGATTTACATTGAGACCTTCCGTGGACTGCCCGCTCTGCTGGTGATCTTTGGATTCGCCTTCGCTGTTCCCATTGCTTTTAACTGGAATCCTCCCGGCGGCAGTACCGGTGCTGGCCTGCTGGCCCTGATCATCGTTTCTTCGGCCTATATCGCAGAGACCATCCGCGCTGGAATCCAAGCCGTGCCCAAAGGCCAAGTCGAGGCAGCACGTTCCCTCGGCATGCGTCCCAGTTGGACACTCGTGTCTGTGGTGCTCCCTCAGGCGTTCCGCATCATCACACCTCCGCTGACCAACGAGCTGGTCATAATCATCAAGGACACCTCACTGCTCTTCATCGCGGGCATGGCCCTTGGTGATCGCGAACTGACTACCTTTGCCCGTGACTTGACGTCCCAGACGGCAAACTCGACACCGCTGGTGCTCGGTGCGCTCCTGTACCTGGTGATCACGTTGCCGCTGACGCAGCTTGTGGCCAAGCTTGAACGATACAACCAGAGAGGCCGGTGATCCCGATGGCTGAAACCAGGGCACACTCCGTTTTGAGCAGCATCCCGGCCATTCAGGTCAACCAGTTGCACAAGAGCTTCGGAGACAATGAAGTTCTCACGGGCATCGATTTCCATGTGGACCAGGGTGAGGTGGTGTGCGTGATCGGCCCTTCTGGCTCCGGTAAGTCCACGCTCCTGCGCTGCGTCAACCGGTTGGAAGAGCCCACCAAGGGCACCATCGTCGTCGAAGGTGTGGACATCACGGACAAGGAAACAGACCTGGACAAGGTGCGCACGCGCATCGGTATGGTGTTCCAGCAGTTCAACCTGTTTCCACACCTGACGGTGCTGAAGAACCTTACTCTGGCGCAGCGCCGGGCCAAGAAGCGGCCCATGAAGGAAGCGCGCGAGGTCGCGATGAAGAATTTGGAAAAGGTGGGCTTGGCAAACCGCGCGGATGACTTCCCGTCACAGCTCTCAGGTGGCCAGCAGCAGCGTGTGGCCATTGCCCGCGCACTGTCGATGGATCCGGACATGATGCTCTTCGACGAGCCCACCAGCGCACTGGATCCAGAGCTGGTCGGTGACGTCCTTGATGTCATGAAGAAACTCGCCCAAGAGGGAATGACCATGATGGTTGTGACTCACGAGATGGGCTTTGCGCGCGAGGTGGGCGACCGTGTGGTGTTCATGGACGGCGGCGTGGTGGTTGAGCAGGGCAAGCCCGAGGACGTTCTGGACAACCCGCAGCATGAGCGGACCATCGCGTTCCTCTCGAAGGTCCTCTAGCCCAAACTGCCATTCTCCGCGAGGTCACCCTTTGCCGGCGAGGTCACCCCTTACAGGGGTGGTCCGCGCGACTAAAGGGTGATCTCGGCCGCGTTAATGACGAGGAACCGCGACAACGACGGCAACGGCAGAACGGATGTGCGCGTGCAGGTCACGGAGAGCGTCGCGACGGGTTCGGATTTCGACCACGGATCTGCCACTAATTGGTTGGCCCAGAACGTCGTCGAGCGCGTCCACTGTATTCACGAGGGTGTGCTGCACCCCGTATCCGCGGCAGATCGAGCCGATATCAGCTGCGTGCGGTGTCCCAAATAGCCGCTCGACCGTGGCTGCGTACGAATCGTGAAGACCACCGTGTTCGAGCGTCGTGAAGATACCCCCGCCGCCGTCGTTGAGCACCACGATCTGCAGGTCCGGCACCAGCTCATCCGGCCCCAGCAGCAGACCGCCGACGTCGTGCAGGAACGTGAGGTCTCCTGCGAGTAGCCGCGTGGAGATGCCAGCTGCGAGCGCGATGCCAGACGCCGTCGAAACCGTCCCGTCGATACCTGCCAGACCACGGTTGGCGTAGACATCGAGGGGGTGCCAGCCGGTGGACGCCATGAGGTCGACGTCGCGGATGGGATTCGAGGATCCGAGCACCAGGTTCCCGTCGGTGTGCTCCCAGACGGCGTCTGCAACACTAAGCCCGTTCGGGGGCTCAGTTGCCAGCAGCGTCCGAATGGCTGCGGTCGCGGCTTGGTCTGCGGTTTGCCACTGCTCGAGCCATTGCGGCAGTCCAGGACCCGCAAAGTCCAGCAGGTCGCCGAGGTTGGTGATGACCAGCTCAGTGCGGCGTCCAGGTTCGAACCACGACGCCGGCCCGGGCAGGTAGATCGCTTTCTCCACGTCGGTTCGGGCAAGAAGCGCTGCTACAGGTCGGGACAGGGTTGGCCGACCAAAGAGGACCACGCGGTCGATGTCGGGACCGATATGTTCGAGCAGCAGCCGGTAGCTGGCGATCGCGTTGGGCCCGAACCGCGCATTGGAGCTCGGTTCGGCGAGCAGCGGGAGGCCGAGCCTGTGCGCAAAAACGGATGCGGTTTCCCCGGCACCGTGCCCGGCGACGACGACGGTGCGCGCAGCCTTGTCGGCGTTCAGGAGTGTTGGCCCGCTCTTCAGGAGTTCCACCGGATTGGCTGGCGTCCGTGGTTCCACAAGGTGCTGCACTGTAGAGCGTGGTTCCGCGGCGTCTGGGATCAGTGGATCACGGAACGCAAGATTGAGCTGCACGGGTCCGGCCGGGATGTTCTCCAGCACTCCGGTGGCAGCGCTGATAGCTGCGGAGATGGCGCGGGCGGGGTTCTCCCCAGCTGCCACGTCGACCGCGAAACGCACGTGATCGCCGAAGAGGTCTGGTTGGATAGTGGTCTGGTTGGCACCGGTTCCACGGAGTTCCTCCGGCCGGTCTGCGGAGACGACGATGAGCGGGACAGCCGCGTGGTTTGCCTCCATGACCGCTGGCAGCAATTCACCTACGGCGGTGCCCGACGTCGTCACCACAGCCGCCGGCCGACCCGAACCGAGGGCCAAGCCAAGGGCTGTGAATGCGGCGTCGCGCTCGTCGATCCGCACGTGCAGCCGCACCGCGCCGTCGGCTTCCGCCTCGGCGAGCGCGTACGCCAGCGGTGCACTCCGGGATCCGGGGGC
The DNA here is from genome assembly GCF_016907875.1 of Arthrobacter roseus. Taxonomy (NCBI): domain Bacteria; kingdom Bacillati; phylum Actinomycetota; class Actinomycetes; order Micrococcales; family Micrococcaceae; genus Arthrobacter; species Arthrobacter roseus. Next base: position 2,751,778 of record NZ_JAFBCU010000001.1, read on the forward strand.
GAGGACGACGTCGCTCACTCCCCCGGACAACAGACTCGAGACGGCGGAACGGGCGGCTTCCGTGGAGGTCAGGTTGGCAGTCACCTGTCTATCCTGACAGAAACTCCCTGACGGTTAGCCGCGGTAGACCTGGATGACGGATGGCCTGGGTGCGGCGGCGTCTCCGCTACAGGCTTTCCCTCGGACGTAGTCAGGGAACAGAGAGGTGTGGGCGCCCCAGCTTCCGTCCTCGCCCGGGTGTTGGACGGAGACGAAGACCGTCCGCTCGTCGTCGTGGATGATCGGTCCGCAGGTTTCGCCGTCGCGCGGTACGGAGAGGAACTGTTCCACACGGCCGCGGTCCCGTCCCTCGAGGGTGACGCGGAACAGTCCGTCGTTGTAACCGATGGTTCCGGGCTGCCCGTCAGTGGAGATCCACAGGTTGCCCACAGAATCGAACGCGAGGTTATCGGGACAGGAAATCGGGCTGACTTGGTTGGCGGGGTATCCGCCGAAATAGGTGCTGTCGTCGGTGGTTGGATCGCCGCAGACAATGAGTAGGTTCCAGGTGAACCGCGGTGATGTCTGGCTTCCACTTTCGGTGATTTCGACGATGTGCCCTGACCTGTTGGTGGTCCGCGGGTTGGCTTCATCTGCGGGGGCGTTGGAACCGGTGCCGCGTTTGGTGTTGTTGGTGCAGGCCACATAGACCTTGCCCGTTTTGGTGTTGGGCTCCACGTCCTCGCAGCGGTCCATTTTGGTTGGTCCCACGGTGTCCGCCGCCAACCGCGTGTAGACCGCAACGTCGGCGGCCGTCATTCCCGGTACCGCGGAGGCGCCATTGATCAGCAACGGCAACCACTCCCCGACGCCGTCGAACGCCCCGTCGGAGGGTAAGCCCCCGGTGCCGTCGATCTCCGCCGTCGAGTTGCCCTGGAACCGGGCCACGTAGAGCGATCCTTCGGTAAGCAGCGTCATGTTGTGGGCACGGTCGCCTTCGATGTACTTGTTCTTGGAGACGAACTTGTAGAGGTAGTCGAACCGCTCGTCGTCTCCTGAGTAGGCCACGGCACGGCCGTCCTCGGCGATGATCACATTCGCGCCCTCGTGCTTGAATCGGCCGAGCGAGGAGTGCTTGCGTGGGGTCGATGTCGGGTCGAACGGGTCTACTTCCACGACGTAGCCAAAGCGGTTGGCTTCGTTCTCGTAGCCGGCGTTCCGGGTGTCGAATCGGGGGTCGTCAAGTTCCCAGCCGCGTCCGGTGGCTCCGGGGCCGAGCCCGTACCTACGGTCGCCGTCGGACTTTCCGGGCGTGACGAAGTACCCGTTGAAGTTCTCCTCACCGGAAAGGATGGTTCCCCAGGGTGTGGTGCCGCCGGCGCAGTTGCCAAGGGTGCCACGAATGGTTCGACCGGCCGGGTCATCTTTGGTCTGGACGAGACTGGATCCGGCAGCAGGACCGGTGAACTGGTAAGGGCTGTCCATGAGCAGCCGGCGGTTCAACGGCGCCCCCTTGACGTAGTCCCACGGCTTGTTCTTGTTGCGGCGTTGAAGTTCGACGACGGTGAGACCGTGTGCGTTGCGTCCGACGGCGCGAACTGTGGCGGCAGGCATGTTCGGCGGGAACATGATGCCTTCGTTGGTGTACTCGTGGTTAGCGAAGAGTACTGCGCGTCGCCCGTGCGATCCTGGGATCTCGAGGATATCTGTGTAGTCGTTGTTGTACCCGAATTGGCCGGCCTGCGCGTCGGGTGTCTGGTTGTTCAGGTCAAAATCTGGGACGTTGTGGAAGATCGGATCTCCCCAACGAATCACGGGCCGCCACCGGTATCCGCGGGGCACCGTGAAACGGTCTACCTTCGCATCCACCGGTTCGATGGCGCTGAAACGCAGCTTGCTCTTCTGCGGCCCACCGTGCCAGTTACCGTGGCCGTGACCGTGCCCCTTGGCGGCGGCGGGAAGGCCGGGACCGCTGACGACGAGGGTCAACGCTCCGAGCCCGCCGACACCGAGCATCTTGCGCCGGGAGTACTCGCCGGAGGCGATGTCGCGGAAGTAGCCGTTGTCAGTGGTGTTGCAGATTGCTTTGGCGCACGCATTGTCACACTTCAGGGCGCAGGTGACCGCGCTGCGCTTGCCCTTGGTGTGGCCGAGCATGGGCAGTAGTCGGTTCTTCAGATCGCTCACGGCGGGGCGCCTTCCGGTTGGGTGCGGTTTCGACCACCGTGACAAGGCCAGACGACGAGGAGCTATCGTTCCGGTGAACAGCAGGCGAACGAGCCCCGAAAACCTGACATTATGGACACATGCACTCTCATCCTGCTGCTGCGGTAGATCTCCGAGCAGGCGAACAGATGTGGGAGACGTAAGCAGCTGCGCACCCGCAAGCGGTGTCAGCGTCACCCGAATACACCGTCGAGCGCTTCGGCGACTCTCAGCGCCTGGCGAACGAACTTCTCGAGAATGTTCTCAGCGGTAGGAAACGAGCTACGGCAGAACTTGTCGCTGACTTCATTGCCCGGGGAGATCAAGTGCCCCGAATCGGATCTCATTGGATCGCATGTGACGGGCAAGGGGTGCCTCGGATCGTTATTCGAAGTACGGAACTCCGGATTGGCTCGTTTGGGAGCGCCGATGCAGCTTTCGCCTCCGACGAAGGTGAAGATGATTTAAGCCTCACAAGCTGGCAGCGCGAGCACCGCAACTACTGGAAGCGTGTCTCAGCCGCACAGGGGCGCGAATGGTCAGAGAACGACGAGATCGTCTTTGAACGCTTCGCGGTAGTGTGGCCCCCTCAACACGCCGACTCACCCCCTGATTGCCCGCCACGGAGCGACGCCACGTAGCCGTTCCCGGTCGGACTAGAGGCTCTGGTACCCGGCCACGTATGCGAACCCAACGAGCAGGCCAGCGGCGAACCCGCAGAGCACTTGAGCGCGGGTGTGCGCGCCTAGCACTACACGGGACCAGCCAACGGCCAACGGAACGACGACGGCCACCAGACCCCACGGCCCGGACAGGACTACCGCCGCGATAGCGAAAACAACGCTGACCGCTGCGTGTACCGACAGCTTCCAGAAGAGGTTCACAATAAGCACCAGAACGAGGCCAAGAACGGTGCTGGCGATCATCAGCATCAGGTGAGGAGGCGCGTCCATCAGACGAAGAACAAGGATGCCGACGGCAATGGAGCCAAGCGTGCCCAGAAGGATGGGGGCGCGCTGACGGCGTTCCCCAACATGGTGATCCGTGACCGTTCCGCGCCTGGTCAACAGGAAGATGCCTGCGAACGGTAGAGCCGTGACAAACACAATGGCCACGAATGCGGGCAACAGCCCTGTGAGCCCGTCCGCATGGATCCCGGCCAACAGCAGCATCACGGTGACCAGTACCGCCGGCGCAAACAGTTCGGTGACAAATGCTGCCGTCCGGTACAACGTGCTCCGCCGCGTCGCAGAGGTCCGCTCCATCACGTCAGGCTTCATGGAAGTCCGAGAACTTACCAGTTGCCGCAGCAAAGCGGACGTCAACGCCATCGACGTGTCCCGGTGTGGAACCGGACTCCAACACATCCCGCAGGCTATCAAGGGACGACGTCGGCCCTTCGGCAATGACGGTTACTGAGCCGTCGTCGCAATTGGTGGCCGTTCCCATTAGGTCGAGCTGATCGGCCTGACGCCGAACCCAGTATCGGAATCCCACACCCTGAACAGAACCGGTGACGGTTGCGTGCAGTCGCTGGGATGCAGTGTCATTTGCCATGCGGTGAGTTTACTGCTGCGGTATTGGCTCAGGAAAACGCTCGCGGGTTGCCTTCGACCACTGGTCTACTGCCCGGCCAGCATCGCATGGACACGGGTGAGGCGTTCCATCCACCAGCGCGTCCGATCCACTGGCGCTGCGTAACGTGCCAATAAATCGTCTGAAACCTGAACGTCCCGCACCAGTAGATAGCCGCCGTCGGGCATCAGAGGGGTGTTCGTGACGTCGCCGTCCATCAGGGACACGGTTCCCAACCCGCACGCGTAAGGCAGTTCCGGCAACGCGGCCGCCAACGCAACGCCCGCACGGATCCCTACTGAGGTGTCCAGGGCTGAACTGACGACGGCGGGGAGCCCGGCCTGCGCGACAATGTCCACTGCGCGGCGCACTCCCCCCAGCGGGGCGGCCTTGACGATGATCAGGTCCGCGGCGTCTTCGCGGGCTACCAGCAACGGGTCTGTCTCTTTGCGGACACTTTCATCCGCCGCGATCAACACGGGCACCCCTCGACGGCGCAGTTCCTCACGAACCATGCGCAGGCCAGCAATGTCAGGGACGGGTTGTTCCGCATATTCGAGCGTGAACTCAGCCAGCCGGGTCAACGCATCCACCGCTAGGTCGCGGTCCCACCCGCCGTTGGCGTCCACCCGAACCGCTGCGTCCGGCAAGAGACGCCGAACCTCGGCGACGCGGGCGACGTCGTCTTCCACCGACTGCCCACGCTCGGCAACCTTCACTTTCACAGCAGTCGCACCGCCGAAGCGCTCAAGGATGGCGGCTACGCTAGCCGGTCCAACTGCCGGGACCGTCGCGTTGATCGGGATTCGGTGACGAACTGGTTCCGGAAATCCACGCCATGCCGCTTCAAGACCGCCGCGCAACCAAGCAGCCGATTCGGCGTCGTCATATTCCGGGAAAGGGCTGAACTCACCCCACCCCGTAGGCCCTCGAAAAATCAGCGCCTCACGCTCTAGAATGCCGCGGAACTTCACTCGCATGGGCAACGTGACAACGGCAGCGTCGAGGAGGATTTCGTCCAGAGACGGCAATGGTGTATTCACTCTACAACCCTACCCACCAACGGGTTTTCGATCATGTAATGCATCATCTTGGGAACAAATGTGGGATTCTTGATGACGATGATGTCCCGCATGGTTAAGAAGCACGCCAGGAGGGCCGCGCCACACGTCTGGCTCTTTGTCTTGGGAGCCCTTGCTTGCGCGGGCGCACTCGCAGCAACGTATTACGTTTTTGTCCGCACCACTACGGGGCAATTCGCTGATGAGTCCGCCTGGCGCGAGGCGGAAGTGGCTGACAATCTGAGAGGCCCGGTACTCCAGTTTCTGGATAACCTACCCCTATTCTCGGTGATCATTGCCGCCGTTGTGGTCCTGTTTGTCACTCTAGGACGACGCCGGTGGGCGGCCGCTGCTATCGCGCTGGGGACGGTAGCAGCAGCCAACCTCACTACTCAGGTCACGAAGACACTTCTTCTTGATCGGCCGGAGCGCGGCGTGCCCACACTCGATTTCAACTCGCTCCCGTCAGGCCACACAACGCTGGCGGCTTCGGCTGCGGCTGCCGTGTTCCTCGTAGTATCGCCGCGCTGGCGCCCTTTCGCCGCGGCGGCCGGTGGCGCATACTCAGTGGCGGCCGGCGTAGCCACGTTCGTTAACCTATGGCACCGTCCGGCGGACATTGTTGCCGCGTATCTTGTGGTGGCCGTATGGACGATGATCGGGGGCGTGCTCATCATGCGTACGGGAAACTCATGGAACGTGTGGTCCGGATACGGCGAGCACTGGGCTTCATCCCGCTGGTGGCCGGGCCTCTGCTGGATCGCCGGGCTGGGTGGGCTTTCGGCATGCGCGGGGCTGTACTACTACGCACAGCTCGTTGGACCCGCCCCCATCCCAGGGACCGGCACTCATCCGTTGTTCTTCTGGTCCGGGCTGTCACTGATCGTGGGCGTTGGCTTCGCGATCAGTGGACTGGCCACAGGATTGTTTGGTTTCGAAGCCAGACGACGTCGCTAACCAGACTCTTTCCGGGAAGCTTCCGAGCGACCGCTGGCGTGCCGGTGTATTAGCCTAGCGAGGCTGCGAGCTCAGCACAGGCACTCTCACAACGCCGACATGCTTCGGCGCATACCTTGCAGTGATCGTGTATGTTTGCGTGCTGTTCGCATTCGGTGGCGCAGGCGTTGCACGCCTGTTGGCACACCTTGAGCACCATTCGAGTGAGGTCGGGATCGTATCCGGTGAGCCGAGAGAGGACGTTGCCCGTGGTGGCGCAAAGGTCTGCACAGTCCATGTTCGTGCGGATGCACTTGGTGAGATCGGCAACGCTGTCCTCGCTGAGACAGGCGTCAGCGCAGGCGGTGCATGTTTGTGCACAATCAAAGCAGGAGGCAATGCACTCTGCGAGTTTGTCCCTGTCGATGTTCCCGAGGTCTTTGGGATACGTGTCAAGCATGGATGCTAGTGAGTTGGCACGTCCACTTGGCGTACGACGTCGGGCTGCGAGACTTCAACCGGGTCCTCTGGCTTCCGCAGGAAGAACGCGGCCACAATGCCCAGTAGTGAGACCACGGCTCCTGTCATGAATGCCATGCGGACACCGCCAGCTACGGCCACTGCTTCTACCGCACCTTCAGAGGCGAGCGCCGTGGACTGGATCGACATGATGGTGATGAACAGTGCTGTCCCCGCTGCTCCAGCTACCTGTTGAACGGTTCCGACGACGGCGCTGCCGTGCGAGTACAGGTGCGGTTTCAATGATCCCAGGCCAGCAGAGAACAACGGGGTGAAGAGTAGTGCGAGCCCTACGCTGAGTGACATGTGCGCGGCAAGGATCACCATTGGTTCTGTTGACTCGCTGATGGTGCTCAGGAACCACATGACCGAACTGAGCACTATGGTCCCCGGAACTACCAGTGGACGCGGGCCTATCTTGTCATAGAGCCGTCCGACGAACGGAGCCAATAGGCCCATGAGTAGGCCTCCCGGCAACAGCAGCAGCCCCACTTGTACCGGCTCAAGGCCAAGGACCTGCTGGAGGTAAATCGGTAGGAGGATGACTGTCCCGAAGAGTGAGGCCATAGAGATGACCATGAGCGAAGCGGAGACCGCAAAGATTGGTTCGCTGAAGGTACGGAGGTCCAGAAGCGCGCGATCCTTACGCTGTAGTTTCAGCTGGCGAAGGACAAAGACCAAGAGCGACACGGCACCAGTTATCAGCGCAATCCACATGGGGGCAGTTGATGAGGCTGAATCGGCGCCGACCCGGCTCAGGCCGAAGATCAGACCGCCGAAGCCAAGGGCCGAGAGAATCACGGAGGCGACGTCGATCGGAACTTTTTTGGGTTCGGTGACATTTTCCACACGGCGGGCGCCGATGATGAGCATGGTGACGGCGATGGGCAGCACCAGCCAGAACATCCAACGCCAGGACAGCGAGCTGAGGATGATGCCGGAAATGGTGGGACCAATGGCGGGAGCAACGGAGATGACAATCGAGACGTTGCCCATGGTCTTTCCGCGTTCGCGTGGTGGCACCAACGTCATGACCGTTGTCATGAGAAGCGGCATCATGATGGCTGTTCCGCTGGCCTGAACCACCCTGCCCAGAAGCAGAAAGGAAAAGCCTGGTGCCAAGGCCGCCAGGAGCGTTCCTGTTGAAAATAGACTCATGGCTGCGATGAAGATGGGGCGGGTATTGAAGCGTTGCAGCAGGAAACCCGTGATGGGAATCACCACTGCCATGGTGAGCATGAAGGCCGTTGTCAGCCACTGGGCAGCGCGGGCCGTGATGTTGAGGTCAATCATGAGTTCGCGGATAGCGACATTCATAATCGTTTCGTTGAGAATGACAACGAATGCTGACACTAGCAGGAGCCAAATGACCCGCTTGTTCCGGGCGGAGTGGTCCGGTTTGTTCAAGTCAATTTCCAATCAGGGAGTGCGTGCCGCCGAGACGCGACCGTGTACGCCCACACTGGGGTACGCCGGACAGCATAACAACGGGCAGTGACTTTTTAGTCCCGGTCTTGCTGTACGGCTAAGACCCCCTCCGGCCGCCGGTCAGTAGGCAGCCGGGTAATACGGAAATCCCGGGTAGGCATACCCTGCACCCCAGTACGGGGTATAACCGTAATACCCGTACACGTCCTCATGGTAGGGACGCTGGTCCACTAATTCGGGATCATAGGGTGGAGCACCGGATACGCGGTCGCGGGTTTGATCCAGGCGGACCTCATCTTCGGTGATTCCCGTGATGGCATCGACCGGGATGAACGATTTCTCTTTACCCAAACCAAGGAAACCACCGGATGCGACCAGCAGGAACCTCACCTTGTCCTCCCCAGAATCAATCAGAAGGTCCTCAACCTTGCCAAGATCCTCCCCGTCCTTGTCCCTGACATGGCGCCCACGAACATCGACGTCATCCAGGGCAATGGTTTCGTCGATATCGCTGAGCTTGACCAATGCGTCGGCCGTATTTTCCGCCATGATGCACTCTCCCTTGGGTTGACCTGCTACCGGTACTCACCGGCACTCTCAACAATAAGCACGCTGGGAACGTATCCTCAACCTTTACGCAGCAGCAGGTGAACCGTCAGTATCGCCTGCCCGTCTACGTCATCCGGTAGAAACCCGCTGCTTCAACGCGACGCGCGGCGCAACAACCATCGCGGCCATGGCGATTCCCACTGCTAAGGCAAACACCCCCACAAAGGACAGCCCCGCCGTCGTCAACGCGGTGAAGATGATGCCCGTCATGGCGAGGGCGAGCGCGGCACCGAGGGAATCAGCGATCGACATGGCCGAGCTGTTAAAACCCTGGTTCTGTGCAGAGGACAAACTCAGCGTCATGACGCTCAGTCGCGGATACATCAAACCCATTCCTGCGCCGCCGACGGTCCAGCCAATAACTGCAAGGGCAGCCGGCCAATGAAACAACGCTGTCAGCAGTGCAAGCACAGTTGCGACGAAGATGAATATGGAACCAAGGCGAATTGCCAACGCATGCTCAAGCCGATTACCCATCCTTCCCTGGACCGCAGAAGCGAACGCCCAGGCCACCGCTCCGAAGGTGAGCGTCAGCCCGGCAAGCGCTGGCGTGAAATTATAACGGGCAATGAAAAGGTAGGGCAGGTAGACCTCGGTGCCCAGGAAAGCCGCTGACGCGAGCCCTCGGGTCAGAATGACGCTGGGCAGTCCGCGCGTTGCCGTGAGCGTGCCGCTGGGCACCAACGACTTCAGCGCTACCAGTGCAATGACCAGGGCCACACCGGCCAGTACGACGGCGCCAGCTGGGAGCCGGGCGGAAAGGTTCAGTCCCAGCACTGCGGCGGCGGCGAGAGTTGCCCAGCCTAGCCTTCCCAGATTCCACGGAACCACGGACACGGGCGCCGTGTGCAGGGTGCGCATTGCTGGAATGATCATGGCCAAGGCCGGTACCACCAGCCCGATGACGCCGAGGAACACCCAATGCCAGCTGAGCTGTTCGGCGACCACACCGGCTGCGAACGGTCCTATCAGCGAGGGCAGCACCCAGGCTGCCGCGAAGCTGGCGAAGATCTTTGGATGTAGCAGGCCCGGATAAGCGCGTGCAACCACCACGTATAGGGCCACCGCCATAGCGCCCCCGCCGAGGCCCTGGACCAGCCGTCCCGCAACCAGGACGGGCATGCTCTCCGCGGTGCCAGCGATCAGCAGCCCCAGCACAAATGCGGCAACGGAGGCGTAGAGCGGAGCAACCGGTCCACGCCTGTCAGCCCAGTTACCCGCGGCCACCATTCCTATGACGCCGGTCGCGAGAGGGCCGGCGAAGGCCAACGCGTAGAGGGACGCACCGTCCAGGTCGGCACTGACCAGCGGCATGATGGTGGTGACGGCCAATGACTCGAAGGCGCTGAGGAATACGAGCGCGAACGTGCCGATGGTGACCCAGCGGTATGCAGGCGCCAGGATACCTTCCGCGGCAGCGGAGCGTGGTGTCATGTGGGTAACTTTAGGACGCCCAGCCTACGAATCTGACACGCGGATTTAGTCAGGGCTCTGAACACCGAGCATCCGGGCGTGCAGGCCGCGAATTTCTTCTGTGAACTCAGCCACCGGTCCGATGACTTGGAGCTGGGTGGCCACTACCTGAATAGGCAGAGGGGCCACTGGACCAGCGGTAACGCCCCACTGCTGGTACCAGCTGCTCACTTCTTCAGAGCTAGAGGCATAAACAATTCTGCCCAAACCCACCATGGCGTGGGCTGCACTACACATGGGGCAATGCTCTCCAGAGGTGAAGACCACGGACGCACCGCGTTCCTCTGGGCTCAGGTTTTCTGCAGCCCACCGGGCAATAGCAAATTCTGGGTGACGCGTTGCATCGCCGTCCTTCACTCTGTTGCGGTCCTCGAAGCGCACTGTTCCTGTTGGGTCTGTGAGCAGCGAACCATATGGCTCATCTCCGGCTTCAACAGCTTCTTGGGCAAGATCCACGCACCGGCGCAGGTACGCCCGCTCGGTTGCAGAGATGCTGACTGTACTGTCATGATTCATGGCCTCACCCTAGCACCGGAGTTTTCCGCTTTAACGGGCACTCGCAGCGCTCTGGCGTATGGCCTCAGACGATCGTTTCAGTGGAACGGCGGCCGCTGAACGTCAGCAGCGTAGGCACTTTGATCGCGAGGATACCCAGAGCCACGATCAGCAGCAGGCTTGCCCCGAACGCGGTGAAGGACACCCCCACATACTCGGCAATGATTCCGAGCGCGAGCGTGGAAATGGGCATGATTCCAATGGCAAGTTCCTGCAGTCCGAGTGCTCGACCGTGAACGGCCGGTTCAGTGGTCATGAGAAGAAGTGTGGTTTGCAAAACACCAAAGGCAGCGCTTGCCATACCGATCAAGCCCATCAGCAGGAACGAGAGCCACGGTACATGTGACAGAGCGAATGCCGCCCACAGCGCGCTCCAGGTTGCCGTGCCGAAAACAAACAGTCCGCCTTTGTACCGGAAGTCTCCCATTCCGGCAATGATGACTGACCCGATGAATCCTCCTACCCCGGCGCACGTCAGGAGGATCCCAAGCCCGGCTGCATTGAGCCCCAGAGATTCGGCAGCAAACACTGGCATGAACGACTGAAACACCGGCCACAGGAGCGTGTTGGCGGCAAGGGTGACCAACAGGACCGCCACGGCCAAACGATTTCGGCTGATAATGAGGAACCCGCTTTTGACCATGGACAACACGGACATCGCGTGGCTTTCCACAGCAGTTGTGTAGGAACGCAGCGGCATAATCAGCAGCAGCGACATACCGTACCAGCCGGTCGAAACCCACAACGCAGAGGGTGCACCGATAGTAGCGATCATCACCCCACCGAGCGCGGGGCCAATGACTTGCGTCATGCTCAGCGCCATTGAGTTGAGCGCGTTCGCGTTAGAGAGGTTCTCGCGCCCCACAAATTCAAGGACCAGAGAGGCGCGGGCGGGTTGGGATGGGGACTGGGCAAGACCGATAGCTAAACCACCGGCTACCAGCACCCAATAGGACAACAGCCCGGCCGTCGCGAGGCCTGCAACAATGGAGACGGCGACGGCGGCCCATCCGCATGCCACCATGAGCAGCCGGATTTTATTGTGCCTGTCCGCGAATGCGCCTGCAATAGGACCCAAAAACATGGGCGCCAGCCGGACGGCTGTGTAGACGGCCACCAAAAATTCGGACTGTGTGAGTTCAAACGCGAGCCAGCCCAGGACCAGTGTCTGGGTCCATACGCCGCCGAAAAAGAAGAGATTGGAAAACCACAACAACCGGAAGCGGCGATTGCCCTGAAGTGAGGAGAAAGCCGTGCGTAGGCCAACTTTACTGCGGACAGGCACCGTCTGATTACTCAACTGATCTCCGACGCCTCTCGGCCATTGCGGGCCCCTCACTTATGTCTTGAAACAATCTAGTGCCACGACGGACCGCCGAAGCCCTCGACAGGCTGGACGCTCCCCTGCGAGAGGCAATCGTCAATGACGCTTATTCGTGCGTTGGCTCACCGGTCAGCAGGTGGTCCGCGTGATTCATGGTCTCGCGCAGGAGCCGAATCAGGTGGCCATCAGGCAGCGAATAGATCACGTGCCGGCCATCCTTGCGCGCTGCCACTGTCCCACTGAGCCGGAGTTTCGCCAGGTGCTGGCTGGTCACGGTCCGAGAGCCACCGACGGCGTCGGTCAGTTCCGAAACCGATCTGGGGCCTTCGGCGAGCTGCCACAGCAGGTGCAGCCGTGTTGGTTCTGCGAGCATCCGCAAGATGCCCGCTGCAGTCTCGAGCAGTTCAGGGCTGGGCGTTACCGCATGGGCCAGAGACGGTTCCCGCGCGCCGTCGTCGTGCCCTTCAATTGGACTGTCCAATGCCCTGTTCCTCATGTGTGGAGTCTACGGCCTGCTCGCCGTCGGAGGGCCACGAGAGAATCGCCGCGACACCACCTGCCACGGCCAGGAGGGTCAAGGCGAGCGCTGCCGCACCAAGACCCGCGGTTGCTCCAAGCAGCCCGGCCAGTGGGTAGGTGATGATGAAGCACGCATGAGAGAGAGAGAATTGCGCCGTGAACACGTACGCGCTGGTCTCGTCTGTGGATGCCTCACGCAGCAGTCGCGAGGACGGTGTGAGGATCGTCGAGTTTCCGGCCCCGAGGAGGAACCACATGGCCAGCAGCCACAACCAGCCGCCGCCATCGCCGTCGAGCATGAAAAACGTCGCTACCGTTGCGCCAGCCAGCGCAAGCGGAATGACGACGGCGCCGCTGAGCATCACTGGCCGGTCGCCGAATCGGTCCAGGATGCCAGGCGCGGCGAGTGCCACGATCATGGATCCCACTCCGAAGCTTGCCAGCGCGATGGCTAGATCGGTATCAGATCGGTTGAGGACGTCGCGCACGTAGACGACAGTGTTGACGAGAACCAGGGCAGTGGGCGCCGCCACGACGAAGTTGAGCGCAAGCAGTGAGCGGAGGCGGGGGTTGCGCCAGAAAATCCGGGCCCCGAGCGTTGTTCGGTGCCACAACGACGACGGCGCTCCCGTTCCAGCGAACCCTTTTGGCAGGACCGTCGTGGCCACCAGCGTGGCGGAGAGCAGGAACCCGGCGACTGTGCCCAGAAAGAGGTTGTTATAGCTGACGATGGTGAGGAACACTGCGGCGAGCACTGGGCTGACGAGGGCTTCCATGTCGTAGGCCAGCCGCGACAGGGAGAGGGCGCGAGTGTAGTCGCGTTTCTCCGGCAACACTGCGGGGATGAGCGACTGGAATGCAGGGGTGAACGTGGCAGACGCCGCTTGCAACAGGAAGATCACCACATAGATTTGCCACGTCTCGGTGATGAACGGCAGGCACAATGCCATGGCTGCGCGGATGATGTCCGCACCGATCAGGACGGGCTTTTTGGGCAAGTGCGCGACGACGGCGTTGACCACGGGCGCAAAACCAACGTAGGCGAGCATCTTGATGGTCAGGGCGATGCCCATCACGGCGCCCGCATTTTCGCCGGCGAGGTCGAAGGCCAGCAGGCCGAGCGCCACCGTCAGGAGCCCGGTTCCGATCAATGCCACCATCTGCGCTGAGAACAGCTTCCGGTACGTGGGGTTCTTCAGTACTGCGAGCATGCCGATCCTTTTGATGAGTACATAGGTGCACTTGTATGCACCTATGCTACACCTCAGGGGACACTTGTGAGCTCCGCGCTACCCATCCGAAGGCCGTGCGTAGTGATCGTTGCCCTGCTCGTCGGCGCCTGATCGCAATGATCACCCGGACCAGGATGGCAACGCCGAGCGAGATCCAGAAAAGGACCGTAAGCACACCGGAAAGCTGGGAGACGAAGGCCGTCCACGCATCGACCATTGTGTGCTCCTTATCAGCTAGGTGCTACCGGGCTCCTTCTCACTTTACGCGCCGGTCATTGCGACTTCTGATCCAGCCGTTCACTAGTGCGCCTTGTCTTCTTTGACCATGAACTGTTTGGCCACCAAAACATCCGTTGAAGAGTGGGCAATGATGGATATGACAATGACCAGCGCCACCAGGTGGAACACTTGATTGCTTAGGGCTATGCCGGATTCCAGCACGATCAACCCGTACACGACCGATGCGAATCCCTTGGGTCCAAACCACATGGCAGAAACCTGCTGACGCATGGGTAGACCGCTGCCAACAAAGGAGACCAACAGGGCCAGAGGCCTCACGGCGACAAGGGCCAGAACAGCGAAGACCCAACCCTCAAACGGAATTTCCTGGAACAGGAATACCGGAGTGATCAGCGCACCGAAAACCATAATTGCGCCAAGTTTGAGTAACTCGGTGACAAGTTCACCGAACTGCTCAAACTCGTGCCGTAGGCCCTGCCCAGAGGATGCCACGGTGATGCCAGCTGCAAAAGCCCCAAGGAACAGGTTTGCATGGGTTGCCTGGCAAATCGCCAATACCAGCAAGCCGATAGAAACTGCCAGCAGCGGCTGCAACGACTTGGTTGCCTGCAGGAACGGAAGCCGCTCTAACCGCAGGACAACCCAGGGGACCGCGATGCCAACTACTATGCCCAGGGCTATTTCCTCGAACAACTGCCACCCGTGGGCATCGGTTCCCCCGGCCACGGCCAGGAGCAGCAGCACAATCGGAAGCGCCAACCCATCGTTGAGACCGGACTCGACGTTCAGCAGGTGACGCAGCCGGCCGGGCACTTCCTTGCGTCCCACAATGGCAGCGGCAAACACGGGATCGGTAGGGGCCAGCACGGCCCCGAGCAAGAAGGACTCCAGCCACGGCAGACCAACAAGGTAGTGCGCTAGCAAAGCGGTGATCAGCAAAGTCAGCGGAAGGCCCACCAGCAATGCACGTCCCGGCAATCGCCACGCGAGCCGCAGATCCTTGAAACCTATGCGCATCCCGTCAGTGAACAAGACGGAAAACAACGCCAACTCCGCCAGACCGCCCACGATTGGATCATCCGCCGTGACCGTCACGAAACCCAGACCACCCTGGCCCAGAGCAAACCCGCCCAGCAGAAACAGTACGGCAGTGGAAATGACTGTCCGGTTGGCCCGCTCGGATATCAGAACACCAATGAGCAACAACACCGCGAAGGACAGCAACAGCGCAGAACTCATGTTCATGATCATCCACCTTGGTGCATCGATGAAAAGAGGATCGTGCAATTCATCCAATAATCGCTAACAAAGTGCTTCTCACGCAACGTGCCCGGCTGGATTCCTCCAGCCGGGCACTTACGGTGTACCGACGTCGTACGTCAGCATCTAGGCGAACTTAGCCATTCGTGCTGTAGTATACGGGGCCGGAACCAATTTCGGCGCTGAAAACAGCGGTTGTGTTACCCATCCAACCACCGTGGACAGCGTTGCCGCCGCCGATGTAAACAGCGATGTGGGGAACTCCTGCACCAGCGTCGGAGTAGTACACCATGTCGCCGGGCTGAGGGTTGCTGGTGGGCGTTCCGAAGCGCAGCAGCGATGCTGGTGATTCGTCACCGACTCCCGCGACTCCGGCAGCCCGCAGCGCGCGCTCAACCAAGGCGGTGCAGTCCTGGAACTGTCCCACCTGTGACTGCGCCGATCCGGCGACTGCATTGCCGGATACACTGCTGGATGCAGCCGCGATCGGGGTGATAGTGGAGCTTGCAAGCATGACATTAGCAGTGGCGGCCGGGGCTGCTACTGGTGCTGAAGCGGCCATGGTCTGCTGCTGAGGTGCAGGAGCGGGTGCCGGAGCGACAGGAGCCTGTGCTGCCGGCGCCACGAAGCTGCTAGAGACGCGAATAACGTCACCGGGGTAGATGACCGTTGCCATGTTCAGGCCGTTGAGCTGCAGTACGCTGCTCAGGTTGACCCCATAGCTTGCGGAGATGGAGCCAAGGGTGTCACCCGAGCGCACCGTGTGGTTGATGACTCCTGCAGTCTCGGCCTGTGCTGCCGCGGGTGCGGCTACAGTAGCCACTGCCGCCGCAGGAGCGTAGACAGGTGCTGGCGTTGTGGAGGGGCCTGCGCCGGCCATGGCAGGTGCGCCAGCGCCGAGCATGAGCCCGGATGCTGCGGTGACTACCACAGCACCGCGTCCGACGGCCCCCCTGTTGGATACGACTGCCTTGGACAGGGAATTGAAGGGGTTCTTGCGCACAGGGGTTGCCCTGTGGCGCGCAATATTTGATGACATGGTTGTAGCCTCTCCTAATGCCTGCGGAGTTAGCTGTCGGGTTCGGATGGGAGCCACCCGGCCGCAACGCCTTGAGGAAACGATCCCTCAAAGACGGGGCGGCCTCACCCCAAGGACTCGGTGGGAGTCCACTGTGTGGTTCCCCCGCTTCTGCCGAATTCTGTAGCGAACGGACCCTGGGCAGCGGCAGAATTAGGCAATCTACCCGAGGGGTGCTAACCACATATCAGGGTCGGCACCTATAAAGGGTAACCGTTATTCCATCGATATGTCACGTTTTGGTTACACGCCGTGTCGGCATCATAGAGTCGGCGTTCAGGGCCGGCGCACCCTCGGGATCCAATAACCGAGTACGACGGCGGCTAAAACCCCAATCCCGGCCGCCGCCCAAATGCCTACCGCCAGTGAGGCAATAGCAGTAATCAAGGACAGCAGCCCGGGGCCGGCCATGGTCCCGAGATCCGATATGAAACGCCAGATACCGAGGAACTGCGGGCGCCCCGGCGAAGGCGAGTAATCGGCCCCAAGCGTCATCACAATCCCAGAACCAACTCCATTCCCGAAACCAATCAGGAGCGCAGCTGCCGTGAACCAGCCTGGACCAGCGGTGAAAGGGATAACCACCAGCGCCGCAGCCATGATCGCCATGCACGGCACTGCCGTCCAGACCCGCCCTTTGACGTCCATGACCTTGCCCGCCGGATAAAAAATCAACATGTCCACAGCGCCGGAGAGCCCATAGATGAGCGCCGTCGCAGAAGCATCAAGACCGATGCTCTCTGCCCACAACGGCAGCACCCCCTGCCGCGTGGCTCTCACTGCCGCAATCAGGAGAACGCCCACCCCAATGGTCAGAAACACTTTCATATGACCGCGTAACACGTAGCGCACGGTGGGAGGCGGGATGCGTTCGATGCCGGTCCGCCGGGAGGGAGCGCCAAGATCTGGTACTCGAACGCTGAGAACGGCGGCCACCAGAGTTGCGGCCGCACCCACCCAGTACGCACCGGAAATACCAACCAGCGCCATCACTCCGGCGGCAAGGAACGGGCCTATGAACACGCCGATACGCGTGACGCCGCCCAGCGTCGATAGTGCCCTCGCGCGAAAATACAGCGGCACGGCTTCAGTGAGGTAGCTCTGCCGAGCCAGCCCAAACACGGAACCCGCCATCCCGACCATAAAGATCGCCAGCGCAAATACCCACAGTTGCGTGGCGAACGCGGCAACGATCATCGCCGTCGAACACCACAGCGCCGCCCCTACCAGAGCCCAGCGCTCGCCAAACCGCGACGTGATCATGGTGGCAGGGATATTGGTGGCCAGCGAGCCGACGCCGGTCAACGTGATGATCAGCGCGGCGACAGCCACGGACGCGCCGAGGTCTCTGGCACTGAGTGCAATGACGGGCAAAATCGCACCGGTCGCGACGCCGTATAGAAGAGAGGGGCCATAGGCGGCCACCGCTATTCCTTTGAGGTTGAACGGTTCGTCGGGCACGTACTTCAGCTTATCTCGCGGCGCCCGACCCCCGACGCCTCTACCCCCTGACGCCCCCGCACTTATTGTTGGAATAGGGCCGATTGAGCCACTATTCCAACAATAAGTGCGGACGCGTCGGGTGAGGGTGGGCAGGCAGGACTGCTCGGGCCGCCCCGGCGAGGACGCCCGGTTTAGAGGTCCGCAAGCACGCTCCCTGGGCTCTCGATGGCATCCGCCACGTACCGCAGGAACCCGCCTGCGGTCCCGCCGTCGCACACGCGGTGATCAAACGCGAGGGTGAGTTCGGTGACCTTGCGGACGGCCAATTCACCGTTAACCACCCATGGTTTGTCGATGATGCGCCCGACGCCGAGGATAGCGACCTCTGGGTAGTTAATGATCGCGGCGCTGCCGTCGACGCCAAAAACACCGTAGTTGTTCAGCGTGAACGTTCCCGACGTCAGCTCGGCCGGACTTGCCTTACCCTCACGGGCGACGGCGGTCAGACGGCGAATTTCCGCGTCCAGTTCACGGGCGCTCATCTTCTCGGCGTTGCGGACGGAGGGCACCATGAGGCCCCGATCCGTCTGCGCCGCGAAACCAAGATTCACGCCGTCGAAGGAGACGATCTCCTGACCGTCCCCAGTCGAGGCAATCCGCGTGTTGAGCTCGGGATACTTCTGCAATCCCGCCGTGACAAAGCGAGCAATGAACGCCAGAAGTCCCGGCACGGAATCAGGGGTCCGCTTCTTCAGGTCCGCGCGCATGTCCAGCAACGCTGTGGCGTCCACGTCCACCCAGACCGTCGCTTCAGGAATTTCCGCGCGGCTACGGGTCAGGTTGGTAGCGACAGTTTTACGCAGTCCCTTGATCGGGGTCCGCTTGGAGACGCCGAGACCGGACTTCTCATCCACCTCACCTGAAACCGCGGCGGCTGTGGATGCAGCAAAGGACGCGGCGTGACCGGCGGACTCAGGAGAGCCTGACGTGGAGCCGGAGAGTGCAGCTTCAACGTCTCCCCGGAGAATCAGTCCGTCCTGCCCTGAACCCGTGAGCGTTGCAATCTTGACCCCACTATCGCGGGCCAGCTTGCGTACGAGCGGAGACACGACACGTGCGGCACGCTGGGATGGTTCGGGCGCTGACTCCTCTTGCTCAGGGACAACGGTGGTCGCGGCAGCAGCCCCGGACTTGCGCGCACGACGACGGCCTTTCCCGCCGCCCTCGGGCGTCCCGTAACCGATCAGGACGTTACCCGACCCCGTGGGCTCCTCCGCTTCGGCGGGCGGCTTGGTTCCGGCACGCTCCTCGTCACGGTATGTTTCAGCGCTGTCGTGTTCGGCCTTGGGACCGGCATCGGGCGCTGGCGTTTCCGCAGCGGGCACGTCCGCAGCAGCTCCGCTGACGGCAGCAACGCGATCCACGGAAATCAGCGGCTTACCGACGTCCATGGTCTGACCGGCCTCGCCGTGGAGCTCTGCGACGGTGCCCGCGAACGGCGACGGCACCTCCACCATGGACTTGGCGGTCTCCACTTCGGCGATCGGCTGATCAACGCGGATCTCATCGCCGACGGCAACCAGCCAGTTGAGCAGCTCGGCCTCAGTGAGTCCTTCGCCGAGGTCCGGGAGCAGGAATACCTGCCGGTTCTCCTGTGACATCTAGTCCTCCCACTGAAGATCGTCGACGGCGTCGAGGATGCGGTCAACGCTGGGCAGGTGCCAGTGTTCGAGCTTCGGCGCAGGGTAAGGGATGTCGAACCCGGTCACGCGTAAAACGGGGGCGGCCAGCGAATGGAAGCAGCGCTCTTGCACACGGGCCACGATCTCCGAGGCAACAGAGGCAAAGCCGGGCGCCTCAGCGATGACGACGGCGCGCCCAGTCTTGCGGACAGCGTTGGTGACCGTTTCGTCATCGAACGGGACGATGGAGCGGATATCGATGACCTGCAGGCTACGGCCTTCCTCGGCAGCAGCTTCTGCCGCGGCCAGCGCGGTGGGAACGGACGGCCCGTAGGCGATCAGGGTTGCGTCGGTGCCCTCCCGGGCAATAACAGCCCGGCCGATGGACGGTTCGCTTGCGTCGTCGTCGGACGACCCGCCGTCGAACTTGGCCCGCAGCGCGTCCAGGTCTACTTTTTCCTTGGACCAGTACAGCTTCTTTGGCTCCAGGAACACCACGGGATCGTCCAGCTCAATGGCCTCGCGCAGCATGGTGTACGCGTCGGAGACAGTGGCGGGCGCGACGACGGTGAGACCCGGCGTGTGCACGTAGTACGACTCCGAGGAATCGCAGTGGTGCTCCACTCCCCCGATGCCACCGGCGTAAGGAATACGGATAACGATGGGCAGGCGCACCTGACCCTTGGTGCGGTTGGACATCTTGGCCACGTGGCTGACAACCTGCTCAAAGGCGGGGTAGGCAAAAGCGTCGAACTGCATCTCGACGACGGGACGCATCCCGTTCATAGCCATTCCAACGGCCATACCCATGATGCCGGCCTCGGCCAGCGGAGTATCAAAACAACGCTCCTCGCCGAAACGCTTGGTGAGTCCGTCCGTGATGCGGAAGACGCCGCCCAGCGGGCCCACGTCCTCACCGAACATGATGACGGACTTGTCCGACTCCATGGCATCCCCGAGTGCGGCCGTGAGCGCCTTTGCGACGGTAAGAGTGGTGGTGGTCGGAGCGGCGTTCTCAGTCACTGCGGTCATAGTGGTCACGCTCCTGATGTTTCGCGGGCAATTTCCTCGCGCAGCATCGCGGCTTGTTCCTGCAGCTGCGGTGTGGGCTTGGAGTAGACGTACCGGAACAGATCTTCCGGGTCTACCTCGGGCTCGGAGTTCATGCCGTCACGCAAGGCGGAAGCGATGTCTTCGGCACTGGCAGCAATGGTGGCCACTGCGGCGTCGTCGAGCATATTCCGCTCTGAAAGGTAGGCCTGCATGCGCGCCACTGGGTCGCGGGCAACCCACTTCTGCACCTCTTCGTCGGTGCGGTAGCGGGTGGAGTCGTCGGCGTTGGTGTGCGCCTGCATCCGGTAGGTGTGTGCTTCAACGAGGAAGGGTCCGCCGCCGTTGCGGGCGCGGTCCACTGCGTGGCCGAGGACAGAGAGAAGGGCGGCGAGGTCATTGCCGTCCACGCGCTCCCCGGGCATTCCGTAGCCGATTGCCTTGTGCGCCAAAGACGGGGCAACGGTCTGGTTTTTCAGTGGCACAGAGATGGCGTACTCGTTGTTCTGCACAAAGAACACCACCGGCACGTGGAAGACGGCGGCGAAGTTCAGGGCCTCATGGAAGTCGCCCTCGCTGGTTGCGCCATCCCCGCACATGGCCATCACAACAGTGTCCTCGCCCTTGAGCTTCGCGGCATGTGCTACTCCGACGGCGTGCAGCAGCTGGGTGGCCAGCGGTGTGGCCTGCGTTGCAACGTTGAACTCGTAGGGGTTATACCCGGCGTGCCAGGTACCCCGCAGGAGGGTGAGAACTTCCACCGGGTTCACGCCACGGCTCATGACCGCGACGGTGTCTCGGTAGGTGGGGAACAGCCAGTCCTGCTTGGCCAGTACGACGGCGGATGCCACTTGGCAGGCTTCCTGGCCGTGGGAGGAGGGATAGACGGCGAGCTTGCCCTGACGGACAAGAGCTCCGGCCTGATCGTTGACGCGGCGGCCGGCTACAAGTTTCTCGTAGGCGGCCAGCAGAGCCTGATCATCCGGCATAGCGTATGGCTCGCCGGAAGAGTTGGCGGCTGTACGTGACTCGCCGTTCTCATCGATCAGCTGAATGGGGCGCTCGGCGGGCAGCATGAAAGCCTCCGCACGGGTTTTCTCCCCGATATCGTTACTCATAGGACCTCTAGTCCTTCCTCACTGGAAAGATATTGTGTTGATTCATTATGGAGACTGAGAGCGTTTCGTATCCACTTGACCCTCAAAACGTGGACTAAACGGCTAGAATTATCTCATCTGAGAGACAACTCTTACATGTGAGCTGGATTACGTACAGGAGCATGGACAATATTATGGCCGTACCTCAACCCCTGGATGGCGTGGACCGACGGATACTCGCGGAGCTGACACGGGACGGACGGCTCTCCGTCACGGCCATCGCTGAGAACGTCCATATCTCCCGGGCCCACGCGTACTCACGGATCAATCGGCTCACCGAGGACGGCGTCCTGACCAAGTTCACGGCCCTGATCGATCCCATCAAAGCTGGGCTTCGATCCTCCGCCTACGTGACGCTGAAAGTTGAGCAGCACGCCTGGCGTGAACTCCGCGAAAAACTCAGCGCTATTCCAGAGGTGCACCACATTGCACTGGTGGGCGGCGAGTTCGACGTGATTCTACTGGTCCGCGCCGAAGACAACGTAGACCTGCGCCGGGTCATCTTCGATGAACTGCAAGCTATGAAGGGCATCCTCGACACGCAGTCGCTGCTGATCTTCGAGGACCTTGATACGCGCTAAGCCTACAAACGTGAAAAGCCGCGGCGGGCGTCCCGTGAGGAACACCCGGCGCGGCTGTAGTCAGCAATTTACTATTTGGTTAATCAGGCCTTGCTTCGGACACGACCCAAGATCCACAGCACCACGGCAATGACCAAAACGACCAACCCGATGTACAGCAGGAATTTCACCGCTTCCACCAATCCTCCAAGCAACAGGAGAATGACGGCGACAACGGCGAGGGCAATAATCAGTGATTTACTCATCTGACCATTATGCAGCGCATCGCAGCAGATCTCACCCTCGCGTACCCACTGGTTGATCGAGGTTAATTCATTAGCCCTTGAACTGCGGCTTACGTTTTTCCTGGAATGCTTTGAAACCTTCAGCGTAATCATCGGACTTGCAGAGGTCGCCCTGAGCCACATTCTCTTCCTCCATCGCCGTCCAGAGGCCCAGACGCTGATCGCGGATGTTCGTCACAAGTTCCTTCGATGCCGTGAACGCACCGGTAGCCCCAGTAGCTACACGACCGACCTTTTCTCGGGTGAAGGGCAGCAGATCCTCGGCAGCCATGACTCGGCTGAACAATCCGCTCGCGACGGCCTCAGCGCCGCTCATCAGCTCGGCAGTATAAATCAGGTCCAGTGTGCGATGCGCACCAAGCCGCTCCGTGAACAACCAGTGTCCACCAGAATCCAGGGTGGCTCCCAGGTTCGCAAACGGGGAACCGACCTTCGCATTCTCCGCGACGTAAACAACATCGGTCGCCACCAACAGCCCAAGCCCGACGCCGAGGCACGCACCGTGAGCGGCCGCGAACGTAGGCGCGGGAAAAGCGCTCATCTTTTTCAGCAGTGGCGTCACAGTCTTGCCCAGGTAGCTGTAGGCATCATCAGTCTCCGGGACGACGTTGGAGATGTCCCGCCCAGCGCAGAACGCGCGGCCTTCGCCACGCAAGAGAAGCGCGCGGACACGGCCATCCGAGACGGCGGCAGCGGCGTCGTCGTAAGCTTTCTCCAACTCCGCCAGCGCCGACTCATCCAATGAATTCAGCTTCTGCGGAGCGTTGAGGACAACCTCGGCAACGCCGTTATCAATGGTCAGTTCAATCATGCGGTTGCTCCTGAGTTAGGCGTCGTAGTCAACGGTGACTTCGTCCGACGTCGGCCGGCTCTGGCACGTCAAGATGAAGCCCTTCTCGATTTCATCCGGCTCCAGCGCGTAATTCTCATCCATCTCGATGGTTCCAGAGACCACCTTGGCGCGGCAGGTGCCGCACACACCACCGGCGCAGGCGAACGGCACGTCCGGTCGGACACGAAGGGCAGCGTTGAGGATGGTTTCCCGCGCGTGAGTGGGGCTCTTCACCGTCCCCTTCAGGCCATCAAGGGTGAAGTTGATCGCGTACGTTTCGGCGTCGTCATCGACCTTCACTGGCCGGCCGATCTGGCCCTCTGGGCGGTTGGGCTCTCCGGTGGTGAACAGCTCAAACCGTACATCTTCGGCGGGCACTCCGCGCTCAGCCAACGAATCGCGGCAAAGTTGAACCAGCTCAAACGGCCCACAGAGGAACCATTCGTCCACAGACTCCACCGGGATGACGGTGCCGAGTAGGTGCTGCAGCTTCTCCGCATCGATCCGGCCGGAGAGTAGGGGCGAAATGCGCTGCTCACGGGACAGTACGTGGTGCAGTGCGAATCGGGCCGGGTAGCGGTCCTTGAGATCCGCGAGTTCCTCCAGGAACATCACATCCATGGAGGCCTTGTTCGCGTAGATCAGGTCGAAGCGCACGTTATCGCTCGCGGCCAAGACAGTACGCGCGATCGAAATGACCGGCGTAATCCCCGAGCCAGCCGCAACCGCCACAAACGTGTTCTCCACGTCCACGTCAATGTCTTCCGGGCTGTTCAGCTCTGTCATCTCGTGCTTGGAAATGAACTGGCCCATAGGACTCATGACGTCCATGGTGTCGCCGACCTTGAGGTGCTCATTCGCCCAGGTGGAGAACAAGCCGCCGATGTCCTTCTTGATGGCCACCCGAATCTCGCCGGGCTTGGGCTCCGCGCAGATTGAGTAGCTGCGGCGAACCTCTTTCGCCTCACCGTCTATGTCCATGCTGGTACGAAGTGCCACATACTGCCCGGGAACGTAGTTGTACTGGCCAACCAGGTTCTCCGGCACCGCGAAGGTCACTTCGATGGCGTCCGCCGTCAGCCGCCGGACCTCCGCAACCGCAAGTTCGTGGAAAGCCGTACGGCGTTTGTTGGACGGGGCGAGCGTTACGGCCATCTAGTGCACCTTGAAGTAGTCGAAGGGTTCCTTGCAGTCCTTGCAGACGTAGAGCGCCTTGCAGGACGTGGAACCAAAACGGGTAAGTTCATGAGTATTAAGAGACGAACATTGTGGACATTTAACACTGAGACCAACCCTGACGGGACCGGCTGCTGCCATGCCCGTGGGCGGGGCTATCCCGTACTCCTCCAGCTTTTCCTTGCCTGAATCGGTCATCCAGTCAGTGGTCCAAGCCGGATGCAGCACCATCTTCACCCGGACATCGGCGACACCACTAGTGACCATAGCGGTGGTGACGTCGTCCCGGATGGAATCCATGGCGGGACAGCCTGAATACGTGGGCGTAATGGTGACCACAACGCCGTCGGGCCCGGTTTCCACGTTCCGTAAAATCCCCAGATCCTCAATGGTGAGGACCGGAATTTCCGGATCGCAGACAGTGGCCGCAATATCCCATAGGCGGGCTGCTTCAGGATCCGCGGGACGGTGCGCAACGGTAGTCGCCATCGCAGTTACCAACTTGCTCCGGGGTATTCGCGAGCCAGGACCTGCATTTCTGCCAGCAGGAAGCCCAGATGCTCGCTGTGGTGTCCGCGACGTCCGCCGCCGCTCGCGCCGGGATCCGTGGGAACAGTGAGGTCAGCCTGCTCGAACGCGGCCGCAATGGCTGCATCGAACGACTCACGTAGCTCCGACGGAAGAACGGCAACCCCTTGCTCTGCCAGAGCCGTGGTCAGGTCATCGTCCTCAAAAAGCTCTTCAACATACGGCCAGGTGAGCTTGACGCCGTCGATCATGCGGCGGCGCGACTCCTCAGTTCCCTGCCCAAGGCGCAGGAGCCACTGCACGCTGTGATCCTTGTGGTAATCCACTTCTTTCACGGCCTTCGCCGCAATGGCGCCCAGCGTCTCATCAGCCGAATCAACCAGACGCGAGTACAGCTCATGCTGGAAATGCGAGGCAACAAGCTGACGCGCGATGGTGCAAGCGAAGTCGCCGTTCGGCTGCTCAAACAGGTGTGCCGAACGGAACTCAGGCTCGCGGCGGAAATACGCTAGATCATCTTCGGTTTTGTCCCACGCATGCCCTGCGTAGGTCAGGAACGACCGCGCATGGCCCAGCTGATCGAGGCCGATATTGCCAAGGGCAACATCCTCCTCAAGCTCAGGCGCGCGAGAGATCCACCAACTCAGGCGCTGTGCCAGAATCAACGCGTCGTCGCCGAGGCGCAGCGCATACTGGCCCACCTCGTCGCTTGGCTTCAAGCCGGAGACCGCAATGTCTTCCGGTCGCAACGCATTGCCCCGGGTGATACGGGTGGCGCTGGCGTTATCGCTCACAGGTGCTTCACTCCCTCACTCTTGGTGTAGTACGTCGCGTGGCGGTAATCCTTGCCCTGCGCAGACTCGAAGTACTGCCCCTTGGCATCAGGATCGCTGGAGATGATGGCGGAGGACGGCACGACCCACAGGCTCACACCCTCATTGCGACGCGTGTACAGGTCACGCGCGTTGCGAACGGCCATGTCGGCGTCGGGCGCGTGCAGCGAACCGGCGTGGACATGTGAAAGCCCGCGGGAGGAGCGCACAAACACTTCCCACAGCGGCCACGGTTGACGGCTTTCGTGAACACCCGTGCCCTTGGTCTTGGAGCCGTCGTCGCCCGTTGTTGATCCACCGGTCATAACTACGCAACCTCTGCTTTTTGTGCCTGCTTGTCGGCGTACGCCGCCGCGGCCTCGCGGACCCAGGCACCCTCTTCGTGGGCTGAACGACGGCGTTCCATCCGCTGCGCGTTGCAGGGACCACGGCCCTTGAGCACATCCTTGAACTCGTCCCAATCCAGCGGCGAGTGCTCCCACTGCTTGGTGTCTTCGTTGAAGCTGATCTGGTCATCCGGCAGCTCGAGACCAAGTACCTTGACCTGCTCCACGAGCATGCCCACGAAACGAGAGCGCAACTCATCGTTGGAGAAGCGCTTGATGTTCCACGCCATGGACTGCTTGGAGTTGGGCGAATCCTCATCCGGCGGGCCGAACATCATCAGGCTCGGGGCATACCAGCGGTTGACGGCGTCCTGCGCCATGGCACGCTGTTCCGGCGTGCCGTTGGCCAGCTCCAGCAGGATTTCAAAACCCTGGCGCTGGTGGAAGGACTCTTCCTTGCAGACGCGCACCATCGCGCGGCCGTACGGGCCATAGGATGCGCGGCATAGTGGCACCTGGTTGCAGATGGCTGCGCCGTCGACCATCCAGCCGATAGCGCCCATGTCCGCCCAGGTAACCGCCGGGTAGTTGAAGATACTGGAGTAGCGCGCCTTGCCGCTGATGAGATCTTCGGTCATCTTGTCCCGCGGCGTTCCAAGAGTTTCCGCGGCCGAGTACAGGTACAGCCCGTGGCCAGCCTCATCCTGAACCTTTGCCATCAGAATGGCCTTGCGCTTCAGGCTGGGGGCGCGGGTGATCCAGTTGGCCTCCGGCTGCATCCCGATGATCTCGGAGTGCGCATGCTGGCCGATCTGACGCACCAAGGTCTTCCGGTAGGACTCGGGCATCCAGTCACGCGGCTCGATGCGCGAATCTTCCGCGATGATCTTGTCAAAGTAGGTCTGCCCTGCCTGCTCCTCTTCGGAGAGTACGGCGTGCAGGCCCTCATTCTGGGAAGCCATGATGGTCACCTCACTGGTAATGGTCTCTTCCGCCGTGACGGCGCGGTCCAGTCCGAATTACTGACCGTTCGTTCAGGATATAGGCGACCTGTGATGTGCGTCAAGACGGTGACACCAATAACTAGACAGCCTGGCTAGTTAGTGAGACTATCTAGAGGTGAACTCTGACAATTGGCCCGGCGACTGGATGCGGGCAGCCCTTACTGTCTGCGTCCTGAAGACACTCGACGGCGGCCCCACCTACGGATACGCCATCGCCACCGACCTAGAGCGCGCCGGATTCGGCGACGTCAAAGGCGGCACTCTTTACCCCCTACTGACCCGGCTGGAGACCGCCGGACTGGTGACCACAGAATGGCGCAAAGGCGACGGCGGCCCAGGCCGCAAATACTTCACCCTCACCGAAGCCGGCCGCACCGAACTCACGGCGCAGTCCGCACGCTGGCAAGACTTCACCACCCACGTACAGCAGCATCTCTCACGCAAAGGAATCCAGCGATGAACACCACAAACAGCACCAAGTGGCTCGATAGTTTCACCCTGGAATTGCGTCTCCGCGACGTCCCCGGTGTAGCCATCGGCGACGCCGTCGCCACCGTGGAAGAGCACTGTTCCGATTCCGGGGAAGATGCTCAATCGGCCTTCGGGGATGCTCGGGAATACGCTCGGAGTCTGGACTTGCCCGCCCGTCATCTGCGTCCGCGTGAGGCGTTGCGCCTTGCGGGATTCGGGCTCATGAGCATTACCGGCATTTCCCTGGTCCTCAGCGCGGGGCCGCGTGCTCTCGACGGGGAAGCCATTCCGGTTCTGCTCTCCGCCGTGGTGCTCCTAGCGGGATTCCTTCTGCTGTTCATCTTGGTCATGGCACGCCTCGATTGGCTGATGCGAACGTCGTTCTGGAAGGCGAGCCTCACCGGCGGTGTGGCATTTTCCGCACTGGTCCTCCTCGCCGTTGTGCTTCATGACACTGTGCTTTGGACCGTACCGGCCCTTCCGTTGGCCATTGCGGGCCTGGCGTTGATGCTGGTCCCTCCCCTGTATGGACAGTTCTTTGACCGCAGCGCTGAGGACGGACTCATTGACCCCAGGCGAGAGGAGGGGCCGCAGCGCCGGCGCGACCGGGTGCAATATGGACTCATCAGCTGGGGTTTCCCAATCGGCGTTGTACTCTATCTGCTGCTGAAGTGGCTGATCACCCGCTAGGCTGTGCCGAATCCAGCAGGTTTGCCACTCTGAACCCGGTAATGTGCGGCGTGTCGATGCCTACACGCCGTAGCAGGCGGTGAAAGTTGCTGGATTGGGGACGGGCTCCTGCGCGACAATCCAGCTGACTACCGTCACAATGAGGTGAAGATGGCCATGTAGACCCCTTTAGAAAGGCGCGCGGGAAATGAATGACATCTGGCTGATCGTCCATGCCGAGCGGCGAGCGCTTGCGAACGATCTCGAGAATTTGACGGTAGAAGAGTGGGCAACGCAGTCGCTGTGCGCAGAGTGGGACATACACGACGTCCTTGCGCACCTCGTTGCGTCGGCGAAAACCACTCCCTGGCAGTTCATCAAGCACTTCGTCGCCGCTGGGTTCGACTTCGATAAAGCCAACGCCAAGGAAGTAGCCGACGAGCGCAGAGCCGATCCAGCCGACACTCTTGCAGAATTTCGAGCCGTCCAGGCTCGCCGATCATCGCCGCCCGCCCCCAAAGAAACGCGCCTCGTTGAGGAATTCGTCCATGGCGAAGACATCCGCCGCCCTCTCGGGATTGCTCGGGTCTATCCGCACGACGCCGTTGGTCGCGCCATTATTTCCCAAGCTCGAACCAGTGAGGCCATGGGCGGCGGCAAAGCTCGCGCATCGAACGTCAGGCTAAGTGCGACGGATACCGACTTCTCCCTGGGCAGCGGGCCCATTGTCGAAGGGTCCGCCATCTCGCTCCTACTCGCGCTCTCGGGACGTGACTCAGCACTGGCGGACCTTTCCGGGCCCGGTGTGCCATTGATTGCCGGACCCTGATCTGCCCCGTCGACGCTAAGCGTGCCCCGCGCGCTCCCCGCAGAAACGTGGCGGAGGTGCAGAAACGTTGTTGCGGAACCACGCATCTGCGCCTCCGCCACGTTTCTGAGGCAGGATGTGCGAGGTCTGCAACAGGATGTGCGACGTGGTCTCGGCGGGCAAGGAGCTACCGGATGGTCTCCGTGAGTTCCGCAGCAGTGAGCGGCCGGTCTGCGTAGACGAGCCGCACGGCGCTCGGGTCGGGGTTTCCGACGTCGGGACCACGGTGAATGAGCGTCAGGCCGATTTTCTCCGCGACCCGGGCGGACGCCACGTTGTGCTCCAGCAAGTATGCGACCACTGGCAGGTGCGGCCGGAGCCCTTTCACCTGCCGCATGGCTTCGAGTGAAACTTCCGTTGCGTACCCTCTACCGTGCAGATCAGGGGCGAATCGATAGCCGATGTTCCAGAACGTATCCCGTGTCACCGAGGCACCGCTGTAGCCGATGATCCGGACGTTTCCGGGTTTCCGCACGATCCACGTCCCCAGCCCGTCACGTTCCCACGCGGCCACCCAGCGCTCCAGCTGGGCATGAGACTGCTCGATGTTGGTATGACGAAGGCTCGGAAAATGGCCCCAGACCCGTGCATCGCAGCAGATAGCATAGACGCCGTCCGCATCGCTCGCGACAGGCCTGTCGCGAACAAGCCGGTTCGTAGACATTGCCATACGGAACTCCTTATAGGGCGCGACAGCAGGCCGTGCCGGATCCAGCAGCTTTGCCACTGCGAACCCGGTAATGGACGGCGTGTTGCGGTCGACACGCCGTAGCGGCCGATGAAACCTGCTGGATTGGGGACAGCGGCAACAAAAGCTACGGCTCCGAAATGAACCCCTGTTCCACCATGAAGTCAAAGGCGACGTCGGCCGGTTCCCTGCCCTCCACATCCACCTGCAGATTCAATTGCTGGAGGACGTCATTGGTCAGGGTCGGAGATATCATCGCGAACACGTCATCCAAACGCGGATGCTCTTCCAACGTCTCCGTGTAGAACACAGGAGCCGCGTTGTAGGCGGGGAAGAACTCTTTATCATCTTCGAGCACAGTCAGATCAAGCGCCTTGATCCGCCCATCAGTGGCGAAGACCTCGCCGAAGTTGCAGGCCCCACTTGCGGTGGCGGCATAAACCGCGCCAGTGTCATAGATGCCAATGTTCGAATCCGGCACACCCGTGGGGCTCCCCCGCTCCATGCCGTAGTGAGCAAGCATGGGGTTCAGACCGTCGGGGCGGGAGTTGAACTCAGGCTCCACGCAGAACGTCCGTTCCGCCACTGGCAGTTCCGCGATCTCGGAGATAGTGCTGATGCCACCGAGCTTGGCGACGGCCTCACTGCGGGCCGCCAGCGCATAGGTATTGTTCAACGGCGCGGGCTCACCCCAGGTGAGTCCTCTCTTCAAATCCGCTTCGTATACAGCCTCATACTGCTTCTGTGGATCGGGGATTCCTACTGTCTTCCCCAGGTAGGTCAGCCACGCCGTGCCGGTGTATTCCCAGGTGACGTCGGCCTGACCCGCAAGCATCAGTTCACGCACCGGTTGGCTTCCTGGCACGTTGGACAAATCGGTGACATCGAAACCGGCGGCCTGAGCAGCCAGCGCAGAAATCTTACCCAGGATCAGTTGTTCCGTGTAGTTCTTCGACGTCACGGTCAATGGGGCACCGTCGGCGATGACGGGGATCGACCCCGGTCCAGCCTGGGGTACAAAGGAAGTTGCCGGTTGCAGGCCACAACCAGTAGCGAGCAGGCTGGCCGATAGTACGACGGCGGCGACCGCGGTTCGGCGGACCCGGCTGGTTAACGTTTTCATCCTGTTGCTCCTCGCATTCAGAGTCCCTTCGGCCGCGCTAGGTGCTCCACCACACGCCCAATCCAGTCAACCAGCAGTGCCAGCAACGCCACCAGGATCGAACCGGCAACCAACACGTTAACCAAACTCAGGTTGACGCCGGTGATGATGAGAATGCCTAATCCACCCCCGTTGATGAACGTGGCGAGGGCCGCCGTTCCCACCAACAGCACCAGAGCCGTGCGGACTCCGGCCAGCATCACTGGAACGGCAAGTGGCAGTTCCACCCTGAACAGCACGGCAGCCGCGCTCATGCCCATCCCGCGTCCGGCCTCTACCAGCCGGGCATCCACCTGGCTGATGCCCACCATGGTGTTGCGCAGTACCGGCAGCACCGCATAGAGAACCAGTGACGTCACGGCCGCGGGAAATCCGAATCCCACCCAGAATGCCAGCAGCACTACCAGCCCGATCGCCGGAGCGGCCTGGCCTACATTGGCCAGAGCCAGTACAGGGCCGGTGAATTTTCGCAGCGGTCCGCGAGTCAACAAAATTCCTAGCGGAATAGCGACCAACAGAACGATGACGGCCGATAGCCCCGTCAGGGCAAGGTGCTCCACTGTGTAACCCCACAGCGCGCCGGGGCTCAGCGTTGTCAATTCAACGTCGGAGAGGTCAGCGTTGAGCAGCCAGATCACCAGGACCGCGAAGGCAGCAAGGATCCCCCCCAGCTGAAAAATCAGTGGACGCCACGATGGACCGGCGACGCCGGTCGCCCGAGAAGGCGTATCCGTCGAAGGAGTGTCTGTGGCCGTGGCGTTACTCATGCACACCCTCTTCCGCGGCTTCGACCGCCTGCAGCGTCGCCGTGTTCACACCCACCGGCTTCCCGTCGGAATGCGCCGTCGTCGCATGCTGCTGCGCCCGGGTGATCGCATCCATGACGGTCTCGACATCAATAACTCCGATAAACGCATCATGCCGGCCCGTCACCAGCGCAGCACCCGTGCTGGACACCAGCATGGTATCCAGCGCATCGTTCAGTGTGGCCCGGTCCCCCACCAACGGCAGCCGGACATCGACGTCGTCGCTCACTCGCTCCAGCCGGGACAGTTGCCGTCTGGTGAGCCACTGAATCGGCCTGTTCCGGGAATTCACGATCACCGCGTGGTCATGCCTTGCGCCATCGAGCCGCGACAAGACATCGCTGCCCAGGTCACCGGGATTGGCTATGACGGCATCACTCAGGTCCACCTCGTTGACCCGCGTCAGCGTGAGCTGTTTCAGCCCTGCGCCTGCGCCAATGAAGCTCTCCACAAAATCATTCGCGGGGTTCGCGAGGATACGTTCAGGGGTGTCATACTGCACCAGCTGCGCACCGTCAGAGAAAATAGCGATCCAGTCGCCCAGCTTCACGGCCTCATCGAAATCGTGGGTAACGCAGACTATGGTCTTCTGCAGCTCGTCCTGGATGTTGAGCAGCTCATCCTGGAGTCGCTGCCGGGTGATGGGATCGACGGCGCCAAACGGCTCGTCCATGAGCAGCACCGGAGGATCAGCAGCAAGCGCCCGAGCGACTCCCACACGCTGCTGCTGGCCGCCCGAAAGTTCCTTCGGGTACCTATCGCGGTAGGTACCCGGGTCAAGCGAAACCAGCTCCAGCAATTCATCTACGCGGGCCGCGACCTTCTCTTTGCTCCAGCCGAGCATCTTCGGAACGATGCCGATGTTCGTCGCGACGGTCATATGAGGAAAAAGCCCGCCAGCTTGAATGACGTAGCCGATACGACGCCGGAGGGCATCACCGTTCATATCGGTGACGTCGTCGTCGTCGAGCACAATGCGCCCCTCGGTGGGCTCGATGAGACGGTTGATCATCTTCAGCGTGGTGGTCTTTCCGCAGCCCGAGGGGCCAACCAACATAACGATTTTACCGGCGGGGATCTCCAGGGTGAGGCCGTCCACCGCCGCCTTCGCCTGTCCGGGGTAATGCTTGGTGACCTTGTCCAACAAGATGCTGGCACCCGTGATCGTCACGTTATTGGTTACAGGGGATTCAGACACGGATACCTCGCGAGGTTGTGATGCGGCCAAGGCCAATGAGCAGGAGATCAAGGAAGAGGGCCAGAACAATGACGGTGATGACGCCGGTCGCTACTGATTCAAGCGAGTTGGCGCCGCCGAGCCGCGAAAGGCCGGAGAATATCAAGCCGCCGAGTCCCGGACCGAGCGCGTACGCCGTAATGGCCGCGATACCCATGACCATCTGCGCAGAGACCCGAATTCCGGCGAGAATCACCGGCCACGCCATGGGCAGCTCCACTCGAAGGAGCGTTCGGAACCGGCTCATGCCGATACCGCGGGCGGATTCCACCACGGAAGCGTCAATGCCAGTAAGTCCCACCACGGCATTGCGCAGAATCGGCAGGGCCGCGAAGAACGTCACCACAATGACGGCTGGCGTCACGCCGAAGCCGAACGGCGCTATCAGCAGACCGATCAACGCGAAGGAAGGGATGGTCAGTCCAATGGCGGAGACGCTGTTGGCCAGCGACGTCAGCGCGCCGCTGCGGTAGACCAGGGCCGCGAGCCCGACGGCGATGACGGTAGCGAGAAGGAGACATTGGACAACCAGGCTGAAATGCTGCCAGCTGGAGAACAGGATCTGTTGAAACCTGTCACCAAAGAAATCCAACACCTATTGACCCTCTTCACCTCGGTTACGTTTCCGCGGGCACCAAAGCCCTCGCCAGCCTAACATTTACCCCGTTACTGCACCCTACACTGGGATACTGACCCGCTCCTCAATCTGGAAATCCGCATGGCGGCGCTGCAGCATCCCGCCGGGACCGCGGATGGCGGACGCGCCGTCGTCGTCGAACTCGTAGTGCATGGTCTCCCCGCGGCCGCCGAAACCTGTGGGCTCCAGCGAGCGCAGCGTGGACTCGTCCACGTATTCCAGCTCGGTCAGGCCGTCGACGTCGATCCCCATGGCTGCCGGCGAAACTTCCACCAGTTTCCCGCCCAGTTCGACGACGTCGCCCAGACCCCAGAGGGAGGCGAACCGGCCGGTGAAGCGGCTGAGGTCCGTGCCTTCGGGAACGGCCGACGTCGGCTCCTTGGCTATGATGCTGGCGAGCGCGAAAAGCTCGTTCACCCAGGTGTTGGCGGGGCCGTCCAGGGAATTGGTGAGCACGCTGACGCAGACTCGGGATTCCGGATCAACCCAGGTGCGCGTGATGTGTCCGGGGTATCCGCCGCCGTGGCCAAAGACCTGCTTGCCCTGCACTTCGGCGAGCATGAGGCCCAGGCCGTAACCGTGGTTTGCGCCGGACGCGGCCCAGACCGGGTGCTGCATGCGGCGTTTGGAGCGGTCTGTCAGCAGGGTGTCGTCGCCGGGGAGATGGGCGGAGAAGTAGGTGACCAGGTCCGCGGCAGTCGAGTAGAAGCCGGTAGCGGCCGCCATCGAGTGGGTGTCTATGTGATCGATGGTGCTGCGCTCAGGTGCGTACGTCAGCGCCGAGTATCCCCGTGCGAGTTCGGGTTCCCGAGCGGGGTCCAGCTCGGGTCCGGTGTTGCGCAGCCCGAGGCGGTTCACAATGTTTTCGGTGACATACGCTGCGTAGTCCTGGCCGGAAGCCTCTTCGATGACCAGACCCAGCAGTGAGTAGCCAACGTTGGAGTATTTCAGGTGCGCGCCGGGCTCATTACGCTTGCCGGTCTTGGCCATCTCGATCAATTCGTCCCTGGAGGGGAACTTTCGCGAGAGGATCCAGAAGTCTGAGTCGTCGCCGTCGCGCGTGATTCCTGATGAGTGGGAGAGAAGTTCAGCTACCGTGACGCCCGCCATTTCGGTCCCTTTGAGTTCGGGAACGTGCTGCTCGACCGGGTCATCCAGGCGCACCTTGCCCTGCTCCACCAGCTGCATGATGGCGGTCCCGGTGAACGTTTTCGAGTGTGAGGCCACCCGGAAGAGGGTGTCTTCCGTCATCAGCGTTCCAGCGGCGACGTCGGCAAAGCCTCCGCTGAAGGACCCGAGGAGCTTCCCGTCTACGGCCACCGCCACCTGAAAACCGGGCATCCGTTGGTGCTGCCGCTGGAACTCCAGCAGTTTCGGTGCATAGTCGAGAACTTCACTCCAGATCGCTGCGGTTTCCATGAATCCACTTTCACTCTTGGCGTTATTTCAGCTGCGGGATATCAAACTGTCATAGCCACTCTATATATTGGGGGCATGACTTCCACCACACTGCCCTCTGCTGCCCAGATTCCACCACCCGCCCGGAAAGAACCCCTGGAGCGGACCCGCCACGGAGACACTGTGGTTGATGATTATGAGTGGCTTCGTAACAAGGAAAGCGCAGAGGTTGTCCAGTACCTCAAGGCTGAGAACGACTACACGGATGCGGTGACGGCTGATCAGGAGGAGCTGCGGAAGCAGATCTTCACCGAGATCAAGGACCGCACCCAGGAGACCGATCTATCCGTACCGAGCCGCAAAAAGGGCTGGTGGTATTACGGGCGCACCGAAGAGGGCAAGCAGTACGGCATCAACTGCCGGGTCGCGGCGCTGGGCACAGGAGACGCTGCCACGGACTGGACCCCGCCGGTCATCGAACCCGGAAAGTCGGTGCCCGGCGAGCAGATCCTCCTCGACGGAAACCTGGAGGCCGAGGGTAAGCCGTTCTTCTCCCTGGGCGGGCTTGCTGTTACGGAAGACGGGAACCTCCTCGCGTATGCGCAGGACAATTCTGGTGATGAACGGTTCACGCTGCGCTTCAAGAATCTGCAGACCGGGGATCTCCTGGAGGACACCGTTGAAGGTGTCTTCTACGGCGTCGCCTTTTCACCGGATGGCCGGTGCATTTTCTATACGGTGGTAGATGATGCCTGGCGTCCCTATCAGGTCCGGTCCCATGTGCTGGGGACGGACGTCAGCGAGGACGTGGTGGTTTATCAGGAGGACGACGTCGCCATGTGGACGGGTTTCGAGCTCTCCGCCGACCGTCAGCAGCTGGTGATCGTCATCGGTTGCTCCGAATACAGCGAGTGTCGCGTTCTGGACCTGACGGATCCAAACGCGGTACTGCTGACCCTTCTCTCCCGCGACGAGCGCGTGCTCTATGAAGCGGACCCGCTGACCATCGACGGCAGGCGCCACTACGTTCTTACCCATAACCGGGATGCCATGAACTCCATGGTTTCCATCGTGGATGAGTCCGAGTTCGGTAAGCCTCTCGCTGAGCAGGTCTGGCGCACTGTGATGGCGCACGACGACGCCGTGAAGGTCAACGGCACGGCCGTCACCTCAACCCATGTTGCGGTTTCGGTCCGGCGGGACACCCTGGAGCGCGTGCAGGTGCTGCCCCTTGAGGGCCTCGGTACGGACACTCAGTCGCTGCCTGCGGAACCCGATTTCGAGGAAGACCTGTACACCGCGAACCTGGCGGATGCCGAGTTCGATTCCCCCGTGATCAGACTCAGCTACACGTCTTTCTTCACGCCGCCGCGGGTCTACGACTACGTTCTGGCCACGGGCGAACTCGCGTTGCGCAAGGAAACGGAGGTTCGTGGCGGCTATCGGCCCGAGGACTATGTAGCTGAACGGCAGTGGGCCACGGCGGCGGACGGCACCAAAATTCCGCTATCCGTTCTTCGCCGCGCGGACCTTGCCCAGGACGGCTCAAACCCCGGCCTGGTGTACGGGTACGGCAGCTATGAAATCTCCATGGACCCTGCGTTCGGCATTCCCCGGTTGTCGCTGTTGGACCGTGGCTTTGTCTTTGTCATTGCACATATTCGTGGCGGCGGCGAGATGGGCCGTAGCTGGTACGACGCAGGGAAGAAGCTCAACAAGAAGAACACCTTCACGGACTTCGTGGATGCAACCACGTGGCTGGCGGACTCCGGCTGGGTTTCCCCGGACCGTATCGCGGCGATGGGTGGCTCGGCTGGCGGTCTACTGATGGGCGCCGTCGTCAATCTGGCTCCGGAAAAGTACCAGGCCATTGTGGCGCAGGTGCCGTTTGTCGATGCGCTGACCACCATTCTTGATCCGGACCTGCCATTGTCAGCTCTGGAATGGGAGGAGTGGGGCAACCCGATCGCGGACTCTGAGGTCTACCAGTACATGAAGGAGTACACGCCCTACGAGAACATTCAGGCCGTGAACTACCCGCGCATCGCGGCGGTCACGAGTTTCAACGACACCCGCGTCTTCTACGTGGAACCGGCCAAGTGGGTAGCCCGGCTGCGCGAAATCACCACCGGCTCAGAGCCGATTGTCCTCAAGACTGAGATGGACGGCGGACACGGCGGTGCATCAGGCCGCTACGAGAAGTGGAAAGACGTGGCCTGGGACTACGCGTTCATTGCGGACGCCCTGAACGCACGCTAATCCCCGCATCCACTCTGCAGTAGATGCTCTTCTCAGCATGTGAGAACCGCACCTACTGCAGAGTGGATGCGGAGAGTGCGATGATCAGCCGCTCCATCCGGGCTATCCCCACAAAGCGCCCGGCATTATCGGTCACGAGCAGGGGCTCGAACCTGTGCGGTTCGTCCCGCGTCATGGAGCGGGCCAGGGCTTCGCTGATGGACGTATCCACGTTCACCCGCATGCCCTGACTCAAGACACCGAAGCGTGCAGCGTTTTCATCAAGGACAGCCACGGGCCGCTGGTGGTTCTGGAGCAGGACAACCAGCGACAGCTTGGGATCGTCAGTGAAGCACGACGCCGCATGCTCCACGCTTGTTGCCGTCGTCGCGTTTTCCAGTAGGGCACGAACGGTGACACCATCAATCACCGGTTGACGCGAGGCCAACCTATGCGCGAGACCAACATCGATGGACGCCCACGGCGGTCCGGGCCGCGCCAGATAGTATCCCTGAACCAGCGGAACGCCGAGGGCGACCAGAGCATCGAGCTCGCCTTCACGTTCTACTCCCTCGGCCAGAATCCAGGCATCAACACGGCTGGCAAAGGTGCCGAGCATCTCAATCAGCGCACGTTTGGTTTCGTCACGGTCCACATCCTGAATCAGATCCCTGTCCACCTTGATCATGGACGGGCGCAGCGAGAGCAGGTGCCGCAAGCCCGCGTAGCCCGCGCCGGCGTCGTCGATGGCTATGAGTGCACCGGCGGCGCGGAGTTGGTTGAGGTCCGGTTCCAGTTTCAGGTAGGAATCGATGGGCGACTGCTCGGTGAGTTCAATGACGAGGCCGCTCAGATCGCCTTCCTCGCTCCAGACGGAGCGAACGTCCTGAGAGAAAAGAAGTTCCGGAGAAACGTTGAGGGTGAGGAAGCAATTTGTCGGCAGCGAGTCCCTGCCCTTCAGCGCAGTCCGCAGAGCCATAGATTCCAGCTGGGCAGACTTTCCACGCGTCCGGGCAGCGGCAAACCACGCCTCGGGATTCTTCTCGGAGTAGCCAGGGAAACGGGCCAGCGCCTCGTAGCCCACGACGGTTCCTTGGGCGGTGCTCACAATCGGTTGGTACGCCGCTTCCAGTCCGTCACCGCGGCAGGCGCATGCAAGTTGCGCGTCCCACTCGTCCGCGGTGTGCTCCAACGCAGACTCGCCGCCGCCTACCGAAGGCATCAGTTCACAGAAACAATGGCACCACGGACAGACTGAAACAGATGATCTGGAACCTCCGTGTATCCGTGAACTGACGTCGCGTGAGCGGAGACCGCTGCTAGAACTTCATCTTCTGTGCTGCATACCCAACGGGCTTCGCAACCCGGCACCACATCGCCGCAGGCAAACGATTTCATCTGATTCTCCTTGTGCTGTTGGATGGCACCGGTTTTGGGGCACCAACTGACTACTTCGTGGTATCTATCGGCAGCGAGGTCGAAAGCGTCAGGTGAAGTACGGGTTCCGAGTTGACAGAGCACCCACTGGGGGTATTACCTAATGAACATTCGGTAACACGCGTGAGAGGCATCACATGACGAACATCAGCGTCGATAACGGCGTTCAACAGTCGAGGGTCACAGGACTCGATCACGCAATTCTCAAGGACGACCACGCCTCCGAGTGGATGGGTATCGACGTCGTCGCTCTGGGTGATGGCACCGCCACTATTTGCATGACGCTCCGTCAGGAAATGCTCAACGGATTCGGGATCGCCCATGGCGGCATGATCTTTGCCTTCGCGGACAGCGCCTTCGCCCTGGCATGCAACCCGGCCGAGGGCTCAGCCGACACCATCACGGTAGCTTCGGGCGTCGACATCAATTTCCTCTCCCCCGCTCGTCCCGGCCAACTGCTCACCGCCGCCGCCACCCGGCGACAGCAACAGGGCCGCAGCGGAATCTATGACATCCAGATCACGGCCGACGACACCGTCATTGCCGAATTCCGTGGCCGCAGCCGCACCATCCCCAAAAAGTAAAAGAGGCTTTTCCGTTGACACAGAACACACGCGTAGAACTCGACAATCCGCTCGATTTCGAAGAAACCATGAGCCGGGACGAGCTGGAAGCCCTTCAGTTACAGCGACTTCAGCACAGTGTGCAGTACGCCTACGATCGCGTGCCCATGTACACGAAAAAGTTCGACGACGCCGGCGTCAAGCCCAGTGATCTCAAGAGCCTCGAGGACCTCCAGAAGTTCCCGTACACCACCAAGGAAGACCTACGGCAGACCTACCCGTTTGGGATGTTTGCCGTGCCGCAGCACGAAGTGGCCCGAATCCACGCGTCATCTGGCACCACCGGCAGGCCCACCGTCGTCGGCTATACCAAGGGCGACCTTGAGAACTGGGCAACCATGGGGGCCCGCTCGCTACGTGCTTCCGGTGTGAAGCCGGGCTGGAAAGTGCACAACGCCTACGGTTACGGTCTGTTCACCGGTGGCCTCGGAGCTCATTCTGCCGCTGAGAAGCTCGGCTGCACCGTCATTCCCATGTCCGGCGGTCAGACCCAGAGGCAGCTCCAGCTGATCCAGGACTTCGAGCCGGACGCGATTCTCTGCACGCCCACCTATCTGCTGACCATCATGGATGCCATGGTGCAGGCAGGAATGGACCCGCGCGCCACCTCCATTAAAGTGGCCGTGCTCGGCGCCGAGCCATGGACCGAGGAGATGCGCCACGAGCTTGAGGTCGGTATGGATATCGACGCCTGCGACATCTACGGTCTCTCCGAAGTCATGGGCCCAGGCGTTGCCGGTGAATGCGTTGACTCCAAAGATGGCTGCACCATCTGGGAGGACCACTTCCGCCCGGAGATCATCGACCCCATCACCGACGCCGTTTTGCCCGATGGCCAACACGGCGAGTTGGTGTTCACATCCCTGACCA
Organism: Arthrobacter roseus; assembly: GCF_016907875.1. Classification (NCBI taxonomy): domain Bacteria; kingdom Bacillati; phylum Actinomycetota; class Actinomycetes; order Micrococcales; family Micrococcaceae; genus Arthrobacter; species Arthrobacter roseus. The sequence goes on from NZ_JAFBCU010000001.1 coordinate 2,791,771, forward strand.
AAGAGGCGATGCCGATTATCCGGTACCGCACACGCGATCTGACGCGGCTACTGCCGGGCACAACCCGTCCGAGCATGCGCCGTATGGGCCGTATCAGTGGACGCAGCGATGACATGATCATCCTGCGCGGCGTCAATCTGTTCCCCACCCAAATCGAGGAAATCGCCCTCCGCGTTCCAGGACTAAGTCCGCATTTTCAGCTGGAGCTGACCCGCCCAAAGCGCATGGACGAGCTAGCCGTGCGCATTGAGCGTCGTGAAGAGGCCACATCCGACGACGTGGCTTCCGCAGGGGTTGAGTTGGCCAGGCTCATCAAGATCCACATCGGATCCACCTGCCGGATCGACGTCGTCGAACCCGGAACCCTGGAGCGCTCCAACGGAAAGCTGAAGCGGATCTACGACCTCCGGGACAAGCCGGCGGTATAGACGGAACGGCAAACCGAACGTTCGTGCGAAAATGGCTGACATGGTCCATGAAGTGAATACCTCCGTTGCGGCAGGACGCCGCGGTCGCCCTGGCTATGATCAGCAGAGCGTGCTGAATGTTGCTGTGGAAGTGTTCAACCGCCACGGTTATGAAGCGACATCGATGGGCATCCTCGCGGACACGCTCGGCATCAGCAAATCGGCCATTTACCACCATGTCCCCTCCAAGGGAGACCTGCTGCGGCTGGCCTTGGACCACGCGCTTGGTGGGCTCGAGGCTGTCATCATTGACGCAAAAGCAACGTCCGGACCGGCAGACGCCAGACTTGAGTTTGTTCTCAGGAACACGATTGCCGTCCTCGTAGAGCGTCTACCGTACGTCACCCTGTTGCTGCGCTTGCGTGGCAACACCGAAGTTGAGCGGGATGCGCTGAAGCGCCGTCGTGACTTCGACCATCAAGTGGCCGAACTGGTGCAACTGGCCAGGGACGAAGGCAGGCTACGGCGCGACGTGGACCCGAGGACCACCACGAGGCTGCTGTTCGGCACCATCAACTCCATCGTCGAGTGGTACAAACCCGGCGGCGCGCTCACGCCGGACATGCTGGCGGATAACGTCATCACCATCCTCTTCGACGGGTTGCACGGGGAAGTGTAGCTCACGGTGCACCCGCCAGAAGCGGACCCCTTAGCGTGGTAGCTGCGGGATCCGCTTCTGGGTCAGGCTGCCTCTACTTGCGCAGAACGCTCTTGGGCAAATGATGCGTGGTGACAGCCCCGATGGGCGTCATTGGATGTAGCGGATCAGGTGCTGAGGAGCCCGTGGGCCCGCCCAGCCGTGAGTGGGCAACCGCGCTCATCACCGCATACGCATCCCCTGCCTCCCATCCGTGCTCCCCTGTCAGGAAGTCGAACATGTCCTCATATCCTCGCTTGATGCTCTCCTGAACTGGATCTCCGAGTCCGACAAAGACCCATTCATCCTCGAGCTCAACCCGTGGTCCTCGCAGTGCCATCGATTTCACGACGTCGACCGAGACCACGGCGGTCCCTTCAGCCTCGATCGCCACGAACGAGGACTCCCCCTCTGCCATGATGGCGTGGATATCACCAATAGACAGATAGGCGCCTTCGACCTCGACGGGCAGATAAACGGTGGCGCCAGGGCGGCACTCCATGAGATCCATGTTCCCGCCTTGGCCGGTGGTAGGCATGATCGTCGAGTTGTTGCCCTCAGCGGGAGCGGTGCCGATGCAGCCGATCATCGGACGGGGTTCGAAAGCGTGATGGTCAGTCACATGCACCCCGGCCTCATCGATGGGTACGCGCCGCGCGAACACGGCGTCGGTCATTCGATCCTGCAACGCTCCGGATCCTGGAAGACTCACCGACCAGCCGCAGTCGATCAGGCGAATCTCGTGGATGGTGACTGCCAACGCGTCCCCAGGTTCTGCACCCTCGACATAGACGGGCCCAGTCACCGGGTTGATGCCCACGGTCAGCTGGTCCATGTCGCCATGTTCGTGGAGCTGACGGTAGACCTCGTCACTGGTTTCGAAACCAATGCGCTCTCCAGTACCAGGTTTGATGCGTAGCACCGGCTCCTCGTCGGCGACGAACCCAAACTTGCCATGACTCTTATTCAAAAAGTGTTCCATGTTCAGAGACCTCCTCTCTGACCTGTGGCAGGGACTTCCCCTGCCTCCAGGTCTCCTTCTCCTGACAGATCCGTTTTTCGCCCACTGATGCGGTAATAGGTGAACACCAGGGCCCCAACGGCGAGCCAGACGATGCCACCGACCTTAGCTTCGATATTCGCGTTCCACAGGACGTAGCCGAGAATCAGGAACCCGATGATCGGCACCACGAGGTGTAACAGGTAGTTCTTGGACTTCATTTTGCCCAGGAAGTACACGACCACGGAAACATGAAGCAGCATAAATCCGAACAGGGCACCAAAGTTGACCAGTGAGGAGATCAGGTCGATCTGCCCCACGAAGAACAGCACCAGAACCGCGGACAGTACCGAAACCAGAATGATGGCGTTCTGAGGGACGCGGCGGTGGTTCAGCGTGTGCAGGAATCTAGGCAACTGCCCGTCACGGCTCATGGAGTAGAGGAGGCGAGAAGTTGCGGCTTGGGCTGCCATGGCGTTCGCAATGCCAATCGCCAGTACGTTGACTACGAAGAAGGCATTCATCCATCCGGTACTGGATGCGGCCTCAACGATCGTGAAGAAGGCGTTGCCTTCGACGCCGGGACCGAACGACTCGCGCCCTCCGGCCAGCGAGCTCGCTAGCCACGTCTGGATGATGAACAGGACGGCCACAATGCACAGCGCAAGAACCATAGCGCGACCCGTGGCTTTTCGGCCTCCGGATGCTTCTTCCGAAAGGGTGGCGATGCCGTCAAATCCGAGGAAGCTGAGGACAGCGATGGATAGCGCCGCGGCGATGAGCGGTCCGGAGACTATGCTGGCGTCCCAGATCGGGTCAGTGGTGAACACCGCACTAGGGATGGTCTCGTTATTCAGTGCCCTGACGGCGATGACGATGAAGATCGCCACAAAGACCAACTCCATTGTCAGGAATAGCCGGTTGATCAGCTTCATGGAGCTGACGCCCATCAAGTTGATGACCATGTTGATGGCCACGAAGACCAACGCCCACAGCCAGCGTGGGGAGTCTGGGAAGAGCCCGACCATGGACTCCGCGGCGAAGACGTACAGCAGTGTCGGGACCAGGAGGTAGTCAAGAAGGATCGCCCAGCCCGCAAAGAAGCCCACATTGGGGTGGATCCCACGGCCGACGTAAGAGAAAACTGAGCCGGCGAGTGGAATCTTTTTGGCCATCTGCTGATAGGCCAACGCGGTGAAGATCATGGCGATCAACCCGATGAGGTAGACCAGTGGCACCATGCCGCCAGCTGCATTGTAAACGACCCCGAAGATTGCCCATGGTGCAATGGGAACCATGAAAATGAGCCCATAGATCAACAGGTCTGTGGTGGAAAGGGAACGTTTGAGTTCCTGTTTGTAGCCGTACGCCTCCAGCTGCTGCTGAGGAGTCAGCTCCGCGGATTCTCGTGATGACGACATTTAATGCACGCTCACTTTCTGTGGGATGTGGATGAAGGTCAAAAGAATTCGGTTGCTAGCTGTCGTGCGCGGTCAGGAAGTCGTCTATGACTGCACGGAAGCCCGTGGGGTGTTCGAGGTGGACGCAATGGCTCGCCTCCGGGAAGACATGTGTCTGCGCATCACGAATCTTGTCCACGAAGGGCTGCCATGTCAGAGGAGTGGCTTCGTCGTACTCTCCGGCGAACACCAGGGTAGGGACCTCAACGGCATCCAGGCGGTCGATGATGTCCCAGTGGCGCAGTGTACCGATGACGTGAAACTCATTCGGCCCATTCATCGTGTGGTAAACCGTTGGCTCCGCCACCATTTGTTCTTCACTCTCCCGGAAGTCCTGGGGTGTGGGGTCGAGGCGGCAGACATGGCGGCGGCAAAACTCCTCGGCGGCGGCAAGGTAGGCAGGATCATCAACGGTCCCAGCCTCCTCATGATCAGCCAGAGTTTGTTGCACATTCTCCGGTAGTTCCGAACGTAGCTCTTGGGCCGCCTGGCTCCACAGCTCCATAGAAGCTGGTGAGTTGCAGATGGCCAAACTCTTCAGGCCTTGCGGCCGGCGGACTGCTATTTCCGCTCCGAGCATCCCGCCCCAGGATTGGCCCAAGACGTGGTAATCGGTTAGCCCCAGATGCTCCACTAAATTTGTGAACTCGTCGACGAAGAGCTGTGGTGTCCAGAAATCGGCTGGCAGGTCCGGCAAATGCGTGCTGTTGCCGCAGCCCAGCTGGTCATAGTGGATGACTGTCCGCCCGGTCGCAGCAAGTTCGGCGATGTTGCGCACGTAGTTGTGAGCCATGCCTGGTCCGCCATGCAGGACGATCAGAGGGAGGGCGCCGTCCGTGGGAGCGTCGGGGGTCGTCGTGCGGATCCATGTTTCGTAGCCTCGGAAAGGGATCGTCCGCGCTGTAACCTGTGACATGACTAGTCCTTCGTTCCAGAGTGATGAAGGTCATAAAAACCTACAGAAGATAGAGTGGACCATAAATGGTTCTATTACAAGACCTTTACGTAACAAAGGGTGTCTAGAGACCCATGACCGCAGATCCGACGCCTGGATATCCGACGACGACTCCCGCCTCGTCGGGTCTTACAGCACCCTTGAAAAATCGCCACAGTATCGTCGACGACGTGACGGATCGACTGATCACCGCCATAGCCGTCGGCGAGTACCTTCCGGGACGTCGCTTGCCCGCGGAGCGCGACTTGGCTGCCTCCTTGCAGGTGGGGAGGGTCACGGTCCGGGCGGCTTTGGCGCGCTTAGTCGAAAACGGTCTACTCGAGACGGTTCGCGGTCGTGGCGGGGGATCCTTCGTCAAGGAACAGTGGTCGACCACCTCTGGGGAGTCCGTGCATCGGACGCTCACCGCACGCTGGGAGGAGCTGGTTGATACTCTCGAGGCGGTTCGGCTGTTTCATGGCACCATTGCGCGCGCCGCAGCAGAAAACCGTACCGCAGAGGACGTCGACGCGTTGCGCTACTGCTTGGAGGACTACCGCCACGCCGACAGCGGGCACGACTCCCAGAAGGCAGACGAAAGACTGCACCTAGCCATCGGACAAGCAGCACATAACAAGACTCTGCGAACAGTGCTCCTGCAACTGGAATCCACCATCAGTCTGGCCGCACCAGCACATCTATGGGGCATGCCCGAAGGAATGCGCGCCATGGAGTTGCGTGCACTAACCGACCACGAATTGCTTGTCGACGCCATCTGTAACCAAGACGCAAGCGCAGCCGCAGAGATCGGAGCTGAACACGCACGCATCGACCTGGAGCTATTCCAGGAAGCGATGCAGCGCACTCGGGTCTAGGTCAACCCTTGGTTCGGGTACTGGTCACGGACTACGTGGCTCCACCGATCGGAGCACCGCGGCTGAGTCGAATAGGACCTCGAACATTCTCAGCTTCTACCGGGATACCCTTCTGGGTTGCGATGATCTCGCCGCGGCAAGCCATCTCGGACGCGACGCGACGGACGTCACGCATGTGCTCACGCCAAGCATCGCCGTCACCACCCACGATTCGGGCAACTTCGCTCGGGCAGATCGATGAGTCGACACGCTTGCGTAGAAGCGTTCGAATGGTCGCAGAAATTCGCTCATCGAATGCCGTCGGCTCGCGCGCTTCCCACCACGGTTGGCCGCGTTCACCCAGCGCGATCTTTGCATCGTTCACTCGTGTTCGAGCATCGTTTTCACGGGTCTTGACGGCTCGTCGAGCAGCCATCAATTCGCCCGGGTTCCTCGAACTCTAGTCGTCTGTGTGGCCCGTCGTGGAGCTCTCTGTACGGCCCAGTCGAGGTGCCAGGGGGTGTACGACTCGCTACTAACAGGTGAACGGTTGTTGAACAGGTAGCGTATCGGCACTAGAATTCGGTAGGCCCGAGAACGGGTGGATGTCAAGGGTGTTCGGCGGACAGGCGAGCATTTGGAATGCGAGGTGTTGCTATGTCTGGCCGAGTTCTTCACATAACCCGACGAGTTGGCGTCGTCGTTGGGCATATCTTGGTCTACGCCCTGATCTGGGCGGGGCTCGCTCTGCTCATCGCCGCTGCTGGCATTCGTTTCTTCTGGGGCGAGATATCTGTAGGTCAGATGCTCCTGAACCTCGTCTCCGTGGAAACCGACGGCGGGGGCGGTGCCATTGTCTGGATAGGCATTCTGGGAATCGGCGTTGTGCCCCTGCTCATCACCGTCGGGATCGCACTGTGGCAGCACCTCCGGCGCCGCAAGCGCCGCCGCAATGGCGACAACATCCGTCCCCATCGCTCACCGTGGATCATGCGCACCGTCTCCACCGCCCTAGTGGGAGCGGTGTTCGTCGGCGGCACCACTGCCTTCGCCTCTACGGTTGGCCTCGGAGACTACATCGAGGCAGGGAACTCCACGTACGACCTCGGCGACTACTACGTGGAGCCGACCGTCACCAGCGATAAGGACAAGCGCAACCTAGTGCTGATCTACCTCGAGTCCGGGGAGGCGACTCTCGCGGACGACCAGCTCTTCGAGAAAGACGCCTTCGTTCCGCTCAAAGAGGCCACCAAAGCCTCAGACGGCTGGCAGAGTGTGGACGATCTCCAGCAGTACAGGGGTGGAGGCTGGACCATGGCCGGTCTCACCTCGACGCAGTGCGGCATCCCACTGAAAGGCATCGCCTCCGCCACGGGCAGCGGCGGCCTCAACGATCTCGGCGGCGACGTCGAAACCTATCTGGGAGGGGTCACCTGCCTGGGCGATGTTCTGGATGAACACGGCTACAACAACGTTTTCCTGGGTGGTGCCAACTCCTCCTTCGCGGCCAAGGGCACCTTCCTGAGCACTCATGGCTACTCCGACGTGAAGGACCTCTCCGACTGGCGCGCCGCCGGTGAACCGGAGAAGAACTTCCGCAGCGACTGGGGCTTGAGCGATGAACGCCTCATGGCCCACGCCAAGGATGAGGTAGACGAGCTGCATGCAGAGGCGGAGAAAACCGGTCAGCCGTTCAACCTCTCCGTGCTGACGCTGGACACCCACGAGCCAGTGCACGTCTACGACTACTGCAACGTAGATACGAAGAGTGAGGTCACTTCCGTATTCGCCTGCTCCATGACCGTGGTGGCCGGATTCGTGGATTATATGAAAGAGAAGGGCTACCTCGAGGACACCGCCGTGGTGATCATGGGCGACCACCTCAAGCACATGAGCGCCGGTGACGCTTTCCACGAGCAGCTGGATGACAACGACAACCGCACCATCTTCAATCGGATCTGGGTTCCGGGCCAGGACGAGAACAGCGAGTTGCGCCCCGGCGTGGACCAGCTGAACATGTACCCCACGATTCTGGAAGCCGCCGGTCTGACCCTGAAGGATCATGAGGCGGCGCTGGGCGTATCCGCGTTCACCTCGAAGATCCCGGATGGTTCAGCCCAGGCAATGGAGCCAGATGCCTACGCCGAGCTGCTGGACTCGCGTTCCGCGCAGTTCTACGTAAAGGCTTGGGACGGCGAGGACGCCGCCCAGTAGCGCTGTCCGTCCCCCACCCGACCAAGCCCGTCCTACAGTGTCACCATGAAGACTCTCGGCATTGACCTCGCTGCGGATCCCAAGAAAACAGCGGCCGCCGTTATCGAGTGGGCGTCCGGCGCTGCCAGACTGGTCCAGCTGGAACTGGGGGTCTCTGACGAGGCAATCCTCGCTCTGTTCAATGACACAGATTTCACGGGTATTGATTGCCCCCTCGGCTGGCCTCGGGCCCTGGTGCCCTTCCTCACGGGCCATGTGGGCGGGAATGTGCACGCCGTTCTTCGCCACGACGGCATAGCTGGCCGCAGGCTCCTCGCCTACCGCGATACGGACCGGTTCGTGACACAGAAAACAGGTCTCATCCCGTTGAGTGTCTCCGCCGATAGGCTGGCGCATCCTGCCATGCGCTGCGCTGTCATCCAGGCCAAAATCGCCCAGAATTCATCGGCGCAGCCGCTTGATGGATCCGGTCGACTGGCAGAGGTGTACCCGGCCGCTACTTTGAAGCTATGGGGAATCCCGGCCAAGAAATACAAGGGGTCGGGTCCAGACGAGACAGCTGCCAGACGCGGCCTTCTTTACCAGTTGGAGACTGCTGCCCCTTGGCTGGACCTTGGCGGCTACGCAGACAGCCTCATCGCGTCGGATGACCGCCTTGACGCCGTAGTGGCCTCGCTGGCCGCGCGTGCGACGGCAACACATCGCACGTTCCTCACAGATCCGGAGGAAAGAGCCGTTGCCCGTCTAGAAGGCTGGATCCATCTCCCGAGCGGAGAGCTGAACGAGCTTCCTTGACCCACGTCAAGGCGGCCCGCGCCCTTCCGCGATGGAATGGAATCACCCCACACAGGGATCCACCATTCAGGAGGTAGCAATCATGCAAACCGCAACGTTCCGCACCGAACCCTTCACCTGCCCGTCGTGCGTCAAGAAGATCGAGAACACCTTGCCAAAGAAGGACGGGGTTGCCTCTGCTGAGGTGAAGTTCAACGCGAGCAAGGTCAACGTCGAGTTCGACGAAAACAAGACGACGGCATCCACGATCGCCGATCTGATCACCGGGCTAGGCTACCCGGTCCTCTCCACCAAGATCAGCTAGCCCCGGGATCGAGAGAAGGAACATCATGTTTGGCACCTCCAACGCGAAGACAGCAGCCCTGGCTGGCGGGCTGCTCCTGACGGCCATCGCCACGCAGCTCGCCGGTCTAGACACGGTCCGCGACGTGTCGCTCTTCATCGCCGCCGTCGTCGCCGGCATCCCGACGGCAGTGAAAGCTTTTCAGGCGCTGCGTTACAAGGCGTTCAGCATCGACCTGCTGGTCACCATCGCCGTCATCGGCGCACTGTTCATCGGCGAGTACGTTGAGGCGGCAGTGGTCTCCTTCCTCTTCGTTTTTGGCGCTTACCTTGAGGCCCGCACACTGGCCAAGACCCGGCAGTCGGTGCGCGAGTTGGTGGATCTGGCCCCGCAGGAGGCGGTGGTCCGCCGTGTTGACGGTACCGCCACGATCTCCGTTGACGACATCGCCGTGGGCGATATTGTGGTTGTCGCCACCGGTGGTCAGATCGCCGTCGACGGGACGATCGCCGGCGGCAGCGCCCTGGTCAACGAGGCCACGATCACCGGCGAGTCCGTGCCAGCCCGCAAATCCATGGGCGATCAGGTCTACAGCGGCACACTGGTGGAAAACGGCTTCATCGACGTCGCCGCCGAGAAGACCGGCGATGACACCACGTTTGCGCAGATCATTGAACTCGTTGAAAACGCGCAGGACACCAAAACCCGCGCACAGCGATTCCTGGACCGCTTTGCCAGCATCTACACGCCGACAATTATTGTGCTTTCAGTTCTGGTTCTCATCTTCACCCGTAACATCGAGTTCGCACTGACGTTCCTGGTCATCGCGTGCCCCGGCGCACTGGTGATCTCCACCCCGGTATCCATGGTCGCTGGCCTGGGCAACGGCGCACGGTACGGCGTGCTGGTCAAGGGAGGGGACGCGCTAGAACGCTTGGCCAAGGTCGACGCTCTGGTCTTTGACAAGACCGGAACCCTGACCATGGGCCGCCCCGAAGTCACCGCAGTACATTCCCTGGGGTACGACGACGACGCCCTGTTGGCGCTGGCCGCCCGCCTCGAGCAGGCTTCGGAGCATCCCCTGGGACGCACCGTCGTCCAGGAGGCCACGCGGCGTGGGCTGGAGATCGGCCCGGTCCCGGAGCAGGTGGACGTGGTGGCGGGTGGCGGGATTACCGGCGACGTCGACGGCCGTACCATCGCCGTCGGCTCCCCTGCCATGGCCACGCGCATAACCAGCGAAGCAGGGACTCCGACGCCAAGCGGTGTCCAGGACTACATCACCGATCAACAGCGCGGGGGCAACACCACCGTCGTCGTCCTGGTGGACTCCGTACCCGCGGGTATTATCTCTATCGCGGACCGGATCCGTCCAGAGGCACGCGAGGCGATCGCCGCGCTGCGCCAGGCTGGGATCTCCGAGTTCCACATGTTCACCGGCGACAACCGGCACACCGCCGAACTTGTTGCCAGTCAACTGGGAATCGACCACGTGCAAGCGGAGCTACTCCCGCAAGACAAGGTTCGGGCAGTAACAGAGCTCAAGGCACGCGGACTGCGGGTGGGCATGATCGGTGACGGCATCAACGACGCGCCGGCCATCGCAACCGCGGACATCGGGGTGGCCATGGGAGCAGGCACGGACGTCTCCATCCAAACCGCCGACGTCATCCTCACCTCCAACCGCTTTGACCGCCTGGTCCACGCGTACCGGCTGTCCAAGGCGACCATGTGGAACATGCGACAGAATACGATCATCGCCATCTCCACGGTGGTGGTGTTGCTGGCCGGAGTACTGGCCCAGCGGGTGTTCATGGCCACGGGCATGCTCGTCCATGAGATCAGCGTTCTGGCAGTGATCCTCAACGCGGTCCGGCTCATCCGCTTCCGGACGCCTACACTGGCCTCAGCGGCTCCGGCAATCGACAGCGCAGCCACACAGGACACAATCGAAGGGGTGGGCGTGCGATGAGGACACAACAGCTGGGGCGGCGCCAGTGACGACGCTCCCTTCAGAACACGACCATCGGGACCAGTGCGTGGCGCTGGTCCCGATCTTTGCGCATCTGGACCCCGTAGAGCGACATGAGATCGCTTCACGCGTGCGGCAGAGAACGTACCGACGCAACGAGTTGCTCTACGCCCCGGAGGAAGCGAACCATTTCCTGATGATCGTGCACCGCGGAAGGGTCAAGACCTACCGTGGCACCGAGTCCGGCCATGAGCAGTTGCTACGAATCCTGGAGCCGGGCAACTTCATTGGCGAGACAGCCTTCCTGCACACCGGCACAGCAGATCATTACGCGCTGGCGTTGGAGGATGCCGAAATCTGCAGTCTGCATCACGAGGACATCCGCGAATTCCTGACCCGGTACCCGGCCGTCGCGTTGAAGATGCTGGAAACTATGACCGAGCGGCTCGAGCAGACCGAACGACAGCTCAGCTCCTACACCGGCGAGGATGTGGGCGCTCGGATTGCCGGTTACCTGCTGGAGAAAGCCGCCCCGGCTACTGGCGAGCTGATCCTGACCATGTCCAAACGGGACCTGGCCTCGTTGCTGGGCACTACGCCTGAAACGCTGAGCCGGCGGTTGGCTTCCTTCACCGACGCCGGCTGGATAGCTCAATCCTCCGGTGGGCGGATTTGCGTCCTGGACCGGGCGGCGCTGGCCAGGGCCTGACCCACTGGTCCCAGCCGCGCTGCCGGACGAACATCCTCACATCAGAGCAGTTACTTCTCGACGAGCGTCAGAACGTCATACGTGGCCACAATCTCATCGTTCTGGTTGGTCAGGAGCGCATCCCAGCGGACCTCACCGTACTCGTCGTCTTCACGCGGGCTGATCTGCTTGGCTGTCAGCGTCACGCGGAACGAGTCCCCCGCCGCCAGCGGCGTGATGAAGCGCAGAGACTCGAGGCCGTAATTCGCCAGGACGGGTCCCGGAGCAGGCTCCACAAACAGGCCCGCGGCCCAGGACAGCAGGAGGTAGCCGTGCGCCACGATGCCCGGGAAGAACGGGTTCGCTGCCGCAGCCTCCTGGTCAGTGTGGGCGTAGAACGTATCGCCCGTGGTGTTGGCAAACGCCGTGATGTCCTCAAGACTGACTTCACGTAGATCGGAGCGGATCGCATCCCCCACACGAAGTTCGGCGAGGTTCTTGCGGAACGGGTGGCCGCCGTCGTAATTGCGGTACGCCCCTGAATGCCAGACGCCGGTGACAGCAGTCAGCATGTTCGGCGAACCCTGCAGAGCCGTCCGCTGCATGTGATGCATGACCGAACGGATACCGCCCAGCTCTTCACCGCCACCAGCACGGCCGGGACCGCCGTGGACCAGATGGGGAACTGGCGAACCATGCCCGGTAGAGGTCTTGGCATCTTCACGGTTCAGCATGTGAACACGGCCATGATGGGCAGCGATACCCAGAACCAGTTGACGTGCAACATCAGCATCATTGGTACAAACAGTAGCCACCAAGGAGCCTGACCCCATGGCAGCCAAATGGATCGCGTCCTCCAGGCTGTCATAGCCGACGACGGACGCTACCGGCCCAAATGCCTCGAGCGAGTGCAGTTCCGGCGCCTCACTATCCGCCCACGTCAGGACAATCGGTGACATGAACGCACCGTCGTCGGACGTTCCCATGGAACCATCACGATGCGTGACCGACGGGGCATCAAGACTGCCGTAGGCAAGCTCCCCACCGGCGGCCAGCATGGCCTGCACGGCGGAACGGACATCCTCCAGCTGCTCCAGGGAAGCGAGCGCACCCATGGTCACGCCTTCCGCGAGTGGGTCTCCGAGGACAACGCGCTGCTCGATGCGCTTCTCGATAGCCTGAACCACGTCATTGACCATGTTCGTGGGCACCAGGGTGCGCCGGATACTCGTACATTTCTGACCGGCCTTGACCGTCATCTCCGTGACGACTGCCTTGACGAAAGCCTCGAACTCGGGCGTACCCGGAACGGCGTCGGGCCCCAGAATAGCCGCGTTGAGCGAGTCCGTTTCCGACGTGAAGCGCACGCCGCCGTGCACCACGTTCTCGTGTGACTTGAGCTTGTTGGCTGTGTTTGCTGAACCGGTGAAGGACACCATGTCCCGGTAGTCCAGGTGGTCCAGCAGGTCCCGCGCAGAGCCGGAAATGAGCTGGAGGGAACCGGCCGGGAGGATGTCTGACTCGATCATGAGCTTGACGACGGCGGTGGTCAGGTAACCGGTGGGTGTTGCGGGCTTCACGATCGTTGGCACGCCTGCGATGAACGCCGGGGCGAACTTTTCCAGCAGACCCCAGACGGCGAAGTTGAACGCGTTGATCTGGACGGCGACGCCGGGAATACGCGTGTAAATGTGTTCACCGACGAAGGAGCCATCCTTGGACAGGGCCTCCGCGGGGCCGTCGATGACAACCTGTGAATTGGGAAGTTCACGCCGGCCCTTGGAGCCAAAGGTGAAGAGCACGCCGATGCCGCCGTCAATGTCCACGAGCGAATCGACCTTCGTGGCACCGGTACGGGCCGACAGCGCGTAAAGGTCATCACGCTGGCTGTTCAGGAACTGTGCGAGCTGCTTCAGTTTCAGCGCACGCTGGTGGAAGGTCAGCACTCCCAGCGACTGCTGCCCTACCGTACGTCCGTGTTCGACGACGGCGGCCAGGTCAAGGCCCTGCGAGCTCACCTGCGCAAGCACCTCACCGGTGCTGGCATCGCGCACATCTGCGCTGTGGCCGACAATCTCCGTGGCGTCCGGAGTCCACCACGCATCCTGAACGAAACTGGGAACAATCTCCACACCGATGGCGGTCGAGGTCATGGGGTACTGGCCTTTCAGCTGCAACAGGGATCGGACGTGGTTCCTCGTCCTGGGCTGGGCCCAAAACCATAAACCGACCGTCCGTTCGGTAATACTTCCAGCCTACATGACTGTGCCCTGGCGCACAGCTACGCGGCGATCAGGGATTCGCAGTCATTGACACACGTCAATGACTCGTGGTCTGATGGAGTTCTTGACGGAGCTACTGAAGGAGGAATCATGCGTGTTCTTGCCGCTTACTGCGCCCACACAAGGTTTCTTCCCTATCAGGAGTTATCACGCTCATGTCCAACGTCTCGGATCTGACCGATCCAACTAACAGCTCCAGCTTCCCCTATGGCTGGAATATCCTTGACGATCAGCTTGCTGAGAATCAACGGTGGTCCACCTGGACTTCCATCGAAGCGGGGATGCGCGGCCCTCACCCGCGCCCGGACTACGTCATCGAGGATGCCGGTGCCATTGACACCGAGTTGGGCCTCCTCAAGACCGGCAAGGAAGCCGATGTCTTCCTCATAGAACGTGCCTCCACTGAGCGGAGCACGATTCTTGCCGCCAAGCGGTACCGGTCACCGGACCAGCGTCTGTTCCACCGATCCACGGATTACACCGAGGGCCGGCAGGTCCGTCGCAGCCGCGATCAGCGTGCTCTCGAGAAGAAGACCACCTACGGCAAGACCATTGCGGCAGCGCAGTGGGCGTGGGCCGAGTGGACGTCTCTGTGTCTGCTGTGGGAAAAGGGAGTCCCCGTCCCCTACCCCGTGCAGATCGATGGCACCGAGATCCTCATGGAGTTCATCGAGGACCCTGACACCGAAGGCGCCGCCGCCCCACGGCTACAGCAGGCGCGGCCGGACCGGGAAAGGCTTGAAGAGTACTGGCATCAGCTCGTCGAGGCGATGCTGGTGCTCGCGAGTCTCGGCTTTGCGCACGGCGACCTCTCCCCCTACAACGTGCTCGCGGCAGGCAGTCGGTTGGTCATCATCGACCTACCGCAGCTTGTTGACCTGGCCGCGAACCCGCACGGAATGGAAATGCTCGAACGTGATTGTCGCAACATGTGTACCTGGTTCAACGCGAGGGGTCTGAAGGTCGACGATGGCGAACTCTTCGCGGAGCTCGTCGCTGCGGCGTGGTGACGCCGTCTATCCGAGGTTGCACGGCTCGTGTTTATATGGATCTACCCGAGGAAAGGAACACCATGAGCGAGAACACCTCAACCGAACCACAGAAGATTGCCAACGACGACGACGGAACACCCGCCGTCGAGCCAGACGTTCAGTCGGATCCGGCGAAGGATGTCAGTGAAGACAGCGATTGGAGCACTGAAGGTGGCGCGACGCCGTCGGGGCCGGCTATGGAAACCGGCGCACGGGATCAGCAGGACGAACCCAAACACTAGTTTCGGTAACTGAATCCGCCGATCTGTCGTGCAGGTCAGGGGCCTTCGAGAGAGAAAACGGCCCGCGACCTGCACGACACATCTGTGTGGCGGGCCTGCACCATTGGCCTCGGCTGGCCGGCGGGCTGGCAGGCCCAGTGGTTTACGGTGCTGACGTCTGCGTGGAATCCATGGGTGTGGCCAGCCCGTCTGAGATGACGATCTCCACCGGAACCTTGCCCGTGGGATCGTCCCGCTGGAGGGCGGCCTGGACCGAAGGGATTTTGTCTTTCGCGACGGCGATGGTCACCGTGCCGGTGCGGCCGTCGAAGCTGATCCGGTGGATGCTGGTCGCTAGTTCCGGCTTGAGCTTGCCCTGCCATGCCGCAAGTGATGAGACCGAGTCCTCAAGTTGCTGGCTGTTGAGTTCAACAATGCGCGGTGCCGCCCCTGCATCGGATACCACTTGCGCAGCTTCTTCGGTGGTGACCGCTACATGCAGTTTCCCTGATTCGATCCACCCCTGTGAATAGGCGCCTCCGAGTTCTTCGCGAAGGCGGTCATTGAGCAGTAAAAGTTCGGTGGCGTCCTGGGAACTTTCAGACTGCATGGTTGCTGGACTTCCTGACGTGGTGATCATTGGAGGGCCGTCTACAGAGTTTTCCGACGCCGGAGCGCAGGCCGTCATGGCCAGTGTCCCTGCGACAGTCAGTAGCGCTGTGACGGCGGCAGCCTTGATTCGGCTCATCTGCACTCCTCATGGGTGAGTTGTTGAATAGACGAAGAGTGGGCTCCATTTGTTCCCGGTTGGAGCCCACTCGTTCGTTTGTCCTATAACTGCCAGGGTGGCTAGCCTTCCAACCCGCGTCGGCGGAACAGCATGAAGGCGCTTCCGGCCAGAAGCAGGACGCCACCAGCGGCACCAATGGACATCATGACGTTGGAGCTACCGGTTTTTGGCAGTTCGTTCGACACAGGTGCGTCGTCGCCGCCGTTGTCATTGGCGACCGGGGTTGAATCGTTCCCGCGGGCTGCTGCTGGCGTGGGCGTATTTGTGGGCTCCGGTGACGGCTTGGTGGGCGGCTCCGTGGGTTCCGGCGCCGGCACTGGTGCCGGCAGGACCGTGACGGACGTGGTCGCGGTGCCGGAAGTCATTTCCGAGACCGTTTGTGTGGCGTCGATGGTGTGCGTTCCGGTATCGAACGTGCCCGGAACGTCAACGCGCCATGCGCCGTCAACGACGTCACCTTCGATCTTGATCTCATCATTGATAGTCACGAGAACCCTTGCGCCATTGATGCCAGTACCGGCGATGGCTGCGGGGCCGCCCTCCTCGTAGGAGAAGTCCTGCCCGTTACCGGGTGAGGTGATGACCGGCTTGGCCGGAACAACCTTGAAACTACTGGAAGCAGACGTCGACGACGCGCCGTCGAGGCTCTGGATTGCCTTGACGGTGTACTGACCGTAGCGCAGCGCCTCATCGGGTTCGTACGTCCAGGTGCCATCCTTGGCGACCTTGGTCTCGCCCGTGACATCTCCAGTCAACGCCACTGTGGCTCCGGGATTACCAGAGCCGGAGATGCTGGCGATAAACGAGGTCATGCTCGAGCTGTCCTTCGGCGTGGAGATCACCGGAGCAGCCAGAATTGCCGTGAGGGTGTACGTCTCGGTTGCGGAGGTACTAAAGCCATTTTTACCCTGGACAGTGACTATGAATTCGCCGGGAGTGGATGGAGCGTTGAAGCTCCATTTGCCGTCCTCGACGGGCACGGTTGTTGATGTGCCGTCTACGGTGACAACCACCGACGACGCCGGGGCAAGTTCACCGGAAACCGTTCCGGTGACGGCCGCGCCGGTGATGATCTCTCCGTTGTCCTGAGGGGAACCCAGCGCCGGAGTATTGACGGCCAGTTCCACCGTGTAGTCGTCAGTGTGTGCCAGAGCGTCCTTGAGATCAGCACTGTAGGCCACCGTGCCGTCGAATGAGGCGGCACTGGTGATGCCCACCGCCGCTGTTCCCGAGATGACGGCTCCGCCCGAATCGCCCGGCTCGTTCAGCGCACCGTAGCTGGCAAAGCCCTTGACCCCGCGGACGTCGTTCGCGTTATTGCCATAGTCGATGCCGGCCACCAGAAACAGAGTGATTTCGTCGACCTCACCACACTTCCATCCAGTGCGTCCCGACTTGCAGATCTCAGCACCGAGGACAGCAGTGGAAACGCCAGTGACCTTGGGACCGCTGCTCGTGAGATCTGCCACGTCCCTCCAGTCGGTGACCTGCGGCAACAGATCCAGATCCGGGTTGATGTCATCGATGACGGAAACGTCGGTGCCGAAGTTCCCGATTTCGTTAGTGCTATCTCCATCGTCGTAGCCGGTTACCGGGGAATTATTTTCTCCACCGAACTGGGAGAACCCAAACGTTCCCAGATCAGAACCGAGGCCCACCGTTCCCCCAGCCTGATCGGCCTCAGGATCCGTCAGGACCACATCGTCATAGGCGCCGTCGTGCGTGCAGTGACCGGCCGAGATGACTGCCGGGTCTCCCGTCGCGTTGAAGCCGCTCCAACCGATGGAGCACAAGGCGGTCGAACCATCACCTATCTCATGGGCATAGCCCTGACCATTCACTACATCCTCGGCGGAAGCAACGGCCGGGCCGTCAGCCTTCTCGACTGAAACGTTGGCGTAGCGGCTGGCGAAGTCAGTGACGGAAATGGTGGAACTGATGTCCGCATTGCGACGCTGCGGGCTCGGCTTCTCCGTGGACAGCGCGCCCGTGTGGATGATAAATTCCTGACCATTCCAGCCGATGGACTGCAGTTCCGCGAGATCCTCGTTGCTTGCGGAAGCCAGGTAGTCAGCCGCGAGCATATCCAGACTAGAGGCGTACTTCCGCTGAATGTCATTGGACTTGACGCTCAGCTCGACGTTGACCCCGAGCTCTTTGGAAAGCTTCTTTCCTGTGACCTTGGCGTTAGCGTCTGGGGTAGCGGTGTGAACGTTGATGGTGCCGTCCTTGACGGAAACCTGCGCATCGACCCCTGCGGCTTCAACGGCGGCTTCGGTGTCGAGGGCCTTCTGTGCCAGTTCTCCCGCCTCATCAAACTCGGCCTTGGTCATGTCGAGGTCACGTTCAAGCGCCTCCTCAAGCCCGCCCGGAAGCGCGCCGTCAGATGGCGCGGGCACGTTGGTGGCGGGCGCGGTCGGCACGGCGGTCGCCGGAGACTCTGCTGGAACCGCGTTGGCCATCGGCGCAGCGGCGAAGGTGCTACCCAGGACCAGGGCAGCTGCGGCACACGCGGTACCGCCGCGCTTGAAAAAAGCGCGTGTGGATTCCTGCATTCAATTTCCCCTACGGTGAGATCCGCTGTGCTGAGCCAGGACGGGCTTCAATGCCCCCGAACGGTGAATCGATGTGATTTGTCACACCGAACGCTAGGGAATCCCGACGGATTTTTCAAGTTTTTGCTCGGTTAAAACTCAGGTAACAATCAGAAAACCGTGCTTGCTATTTGTCCCAGGTGAAGAATCCCTGTCCACTCTTGCGACCCAGTTCTCCGGCGGCCACCTTGTCGCGCAGGATCTGCGGCGGTGCAAAGCGTTCCCCCAGAGTCGAGTGTAAGTACTCGGCGATGCCTAGTCGAACATCAAGACCAACAATGTCCGTTGTCTTCAATGGTCCGGTGGGGTGCTTGTAGCCCAAGACCATAGCTGTATCTATGTCCTCGGCCGATGCCACCCCTTCTTCGACCATGCGCATGGCCTCCAGCGCTATCGCTACGCCAAGACGTGAACTGGCAAACCCCGGCGCGTCATTGACAACAACCGGAGTCTTGCCAAGGTCCTGAACCCACGCGCGTGCAGCGTCGACTAGTTCCGTGGACGTCGTTCTGGCCAGTACTACCTCAATGAGGGTGGATGCGGGGACCGGGTTGAAGAAGTGAAGTCCGCAGAAGCGCTCTGGTCGGGACAGGCTCGCTGCAAGCTCCGTGACCGACAGGGAAGAGGTGTTCGTGGCCAGCCAGGCGTCGTCGGAAAGCTGCTCCTCAACGGCCGTGAGAGCCGTGCTCTTCAAGTGGAAATCCTCGGGCACTGCTTCCACCACCAGACCGCAGTCTGCAAAGGACGCGTAGTCGGTGGACACCGAGAGCCGGGACTCCAGCGCATCGGCACTCTCCGTTGTGGTGCCGCGCTCAACGCTTTTGCGCAACGCAGCCGCAACACGGGCGTGCGCGGCTTCGGCGGCTTCAGCATTGCGCTCCACGACGACGACGGCAGCGCCAGCGACGCAGAACGCATGCGCAATCCCGGCTCCCATACGTCCGCCGCCAAGGACTCCGACTTTGCCGGGAATCGTCATTATTTCTTCTTCCTGTCCAGGAACGCCTGCATGCGGTCAAACTTTGCGTCGGACTCAAACAACATGCCCTGCGCCAATGTATCGATTACGGGATGGGCCTCGGCGGGCATATGGAATACGGATTTCGTGATGCGCACGGCCAGTGGATCCTGCCTGCCGATCCGGTCAGCAAGCGCGTCCGCAGCGTCGAGGAGGTTCTCGGCGTCGTGCACTTCCGTAACAAGACGGGCCGCGAGTGCCTCTTCAGCGGTGAGAATTCTCCCCGCGAGGAGGATTTCCTTGGCGAGGGGCTCCCCTACCAATTCCTTCAGACGCCAGGATGCGCCCGCCGCCGCGAGGATTCCAAGCCCGGTCTCAGGGTTTCCGATCTTCAGCGTGGGCGATGCGATGCGAAAGTCCGCAGCGTACGCCAGTTCGGCTCCCCCGCCCAGGGCGTAGCCGTCAAGGGCAGCAATGACCGGCATGGGAAGTTTGGCGATCCGCACGAAAATGGTGGAGTTGATCCCCTGCAGAGCGTCGTCGCGCCGGCGTTCCCGCAGCTGGGCGATATCCGCCCCGGACGCGAATACACCGTTTGCCCCCGAGATGATGAGCACGCGCGGCCTGGCTTCGAGCTCGGCGCAGACCTCGTGAAGCTCGTCCACCATGGTCTGGTCGATGGCATTCCGGACGTCCGGGCGGTTCAGCTGGACGTGAAGTCTATCTTCGGTTTCCGTGATGTTGAGGGTAGTGAAGTCCTCCCTCATCAGCACGCCTCTAGCAGCAGCGCTGTCCCCTGGCCAACGCCTACGCACAGCGTTGCCAGTCCGCGCGATGCTCCTTCGCGCTCCATGCGTCCCAGCAGGGTGATGGCCAGGCGCGAACCGGTGGATCCCAGCGGATGTCCCAGGGCGATGGCGCCGCCGTCGCGGTTGACGATCTCCGGGTTCAGACCGAGCCGCCGAATGGTAGCCAGGGACTGCGTGGCGAAGGCTTCATTGAGCTCAATAGCGCCGATGTCGGACAGGTCCCAGCCGCTGCGCTCGAGGACCTTGCGGGTGGCGGGGACGGGGCCGACGCCCATGACCTCCGGTGCCACCCCGGCAGATCCACCCTCGGCAATGCGTGCACGCGGCGTCAGTCCGTACTTCTCCAGGGCCCGCTCCGAGGCGACGATGATGGCGGACGCGCCGTCGTTGAGCGTGCTGGAATTCCCAGCGGTGACGATCCCGCCGGGCTTTACAACAGGGCGCAGTTTGGAGAGGACGTCCATGGTTGTTCCCGGACGAGGGCCCTCATCGGTGTCCACAACGGTGTCGCCCTTGCGACCACGAATAGTGACGGGCACAATCTCGTCCTTGAAACGTCCAGCGTCAATGGCGGCGAGCGCAAGCTCGTGCGACCGGACGGCAAACGCGTCCGCATCTTCGCGGCTGATGCCATCAACGGCAGCGACTTCTTCGGCGGTCTCAGGCATGGAGTAGGTCATTTTGCCGTCGCGGGACAGATCTCCCGTGGCGAAGCGTTCGTTGACAAAACGCCAGCCGATTGCGGTGTCAAAGGTGCTGCCGGGTTTGGCAAAAGCTTTCTGCGGCTTCTCCATGACCCAGGGTGCCCGGCTCATGGATTCGACGCCTCCGGCGACCACGATGTCCGCGGCTCCGGCCTTGATCATGTGCGAGGCCATGATGATGGCGCTCATTCCGGATGCGCACAACCGGTTGATGGTGATTCCGGGGACCGATTCTGGGACGCCAGCCAGCAGCGATGCCATGCGGGCCACGTTGCGGTTTTCCTCACCGGCCCCGTTGGCGTTGCCGTAGATTACTTCGTCGATCATGGCGGGGTCTATCCCTGCCCGGGCCACCGCCTCGCGGATGGTCAGCGCTGCCAGGTCATCGGGCCTCACGCTGGAGAGCGCTCCGCCGTAGCGACCAACCGGGGTCCGTGCCCCGCCAACCAGAAATGCTTCAACCATGAATGTGCCCACTACCTTGGTGACGTTGGTTTGGGACGGTGTCTTCCGGCAAAAAGTCACGGGAGATTACCGACCGTTCGTTCTATAAAGAATCGCACGACGTCGGCTGGCGGTCAACTGCTTTCGCCGTCGACATCGGCACCTCACCAAGGAACGTCACGATTCGCGGCCGGGGCGTCGTCGTCGATATTCTGCCGGAATGACCGAGAACCAGCAGCACGAACGCACATACACCTTTCCCGAACCGAAAATCGTTGCCGATGCGGCCATCACCATGTCGGGGCTGGAGTTCCTTCACGCCACAATCAGCGGCGAGGTCCCGGAGTCACCCATGATGTGCACGCTGGGCGTCAGAACGGTCGAAGCCGAGCCGGGCCGCGTTGTCATGCAGGCGCCCACCGAGCCGTTTCAGTTCAACACCATCGGCACCGGACATGGCGGTTTCCTGGCAACCTTGCTGGATACCGTGATGGGCTCCGCCGTCCATAGCCGCTTGCCTGCCAAGCAGGGCTTCACCACCCTTGATATTCAGGTCCGTTACCGCAAGGCATTGAAGTCCGACGCCGGTCTGGTCACCGTCGTGGGAATCGCTGATCACGTAGGGCGGACCACAGCGACAGCGAGTGCCACGATCAGCAATGAAGACGGCGCGGTTCTGGCGACGGCGACATCCTCATTGCTGCTGTTGGAGAAACACTGAAGCTCCTGCTCACTCAATGACGACTGCAAACTGGCGACTAACGATTCACATCCCCTGAGTGTCGGCTTTCCCGGCGGCCACGCCCGTAATCCGATGTGCCATGGTGCGGAAGATCAAACCGTGGAAAGGCAAGACGGCTAGCCAGTACAGCCGTCCACCCAGGCCTCGCGGGAAAAAGATGGCGCGCTGGCGGTACAGGGCACCGCCGCCTGCCTCCGGTTCAACGCTCATCTCGAGCCAGGCACGCCCGGGCACTTTCATTTCCGCTCGGAGCCGGAGCATTTTTCCGCGTTCCAGATGCTCTACGCGCCAGAAGTCCACGGCCTCACCTGTGTGGAGCACATCTGGGTGACGCCTTCCGCGCCGCAAACCCACTCCGCCGGTGAGTTTATCCATCCAGCCGCGCACGGCCCACGCCAACGGCAGCGAGTACCATCCGTTGTCACCGCCAACACCCTCGATGACCTTCCATAGCTGGTCCGGGGTTGCCGTCGTCGTCCGTTCCTTCTCGTCCGTAAAAACGGTGTGCCCGGTCCATTCTGGATCGCTCGGGAGGGGGTCGCTTGGTGCGCCCACGACGGAAGCGTTCTTCCAGGTTGTTGCAATGTCGCCAGCATCCATCTTCTTAAGTGCCAGCCGCACCGCTGCCGGATATGAGGTCGGGCCACCGTCCGGAACGGCTATGTACTGATCGATGTCGTGTTCCTGGACAACGCAGTCAAACTGTAGGGAACCGATCAGGGGCACCGCGAGCTTACGTGGAATGGGAGTCACCAGATTGACCCATTGGGAGGCCAGCCATGGAGTCAGAACCGGCAGCGGAACCACTGGTCGAAAGCGTAGCCCGGCCTCCTTGGCGTACCCGTTCATCACCTGGTCGTAGCGCAAAATGTCAGGTCCGCCAATGTCAAAGGTTCGGTTGAGGTCTTCCTTGATCTCAGCAGCGGCGGCCAGGTAGTAAAGGACGTCCCGCACCCCGATGGGCTGCACGCGGTTCCGGACCCATTTGGGTGCCACCATGGCGGGCAGGACGTCTGTCAACTGCCTGATCATTTCGAAGGAGGCAGACCCAGACCCGATGACGACGCCAGCCTGCAGGGTGATGGTAGGCACCCCGGAGTCCAGCAGGATGTCGCTGACGTTTGTCCGCGAGCGCAGATGCGGACCCAGTACTGCGTCTTTGGGGTGAAGGCCGCCCAGATAGATGATTCGGCCCACCCCGGCCTGCCGACAGGCGGTGGCAACATTTTTTGCTGAAGCGGTTTCTGCGTCTTCGAACGAGCCATGGCCGCTACTCATGGAGTGCACCAGGTAGTAGAGGATGTCCACTCCGGCACACGCTTTTTGAAGCGACTCGGGGTCCTCGAGGTCGCCGCGCATTACCTCAACGCTGTCCACCCAGGGAACATCCTTGAGTTTCTGCGGGGAGCGGGCAAGAACTTTGACGGTGTGCCCCGCTTCGAGGAGTGACGGCACCAATCTTCCGCCGATGTAGCCGGTCGCTCCGGTGACAAGAATGGTCTTTGCCATGGTGTGCACACTCCCTTAATTGAGGTTCTGTCGGGCTTCCACTGCAGCGCTCACGGCCTTTTCGAGAAACCGCGCTACTATCGCCAGTTCGTTGCGGCTGAAGCTGGAGATGGCCCGTCCCATGTGTTCTGCCATGGGCATGAACATGGCGCTGCCGGTGGCGATTGCCTTGTCGGTGAGCTCCAGGTCTATCTGCCGGCGGTCGGTGCTGCTGGGTCTGCGGTCCACATGACCGGAGTCGGCCAGTCTGTCAACGAGGGCTGTCGTGGCGGCGGAGCTGAGGTTGAGTTCCCGGCGCAGCATGCCCGGAGTCATGGTGGCACCGGTTCTGCGGGCCGAAACCAGCAGGGAGATGGCGTTGAGGTCTGTTCTGTGGAGTTTTTCCGAGGTGCTGACGGCGTGCACGTAGCGGTCGGTTTCGAGCGTTAGTTGCTGCATCAGCAGCATGAGCTTGAAGTCTGGTCTCTCCTGCATTGCGTCTCCTCCGATCCCACTATCCATTATGAGGTACATATTTATCTCGGCTACCGATATGGTAGACCGCAGAGATACATTCATGGGAGGAACACATCAGATGAAGCGCCTTTTGAGAACACTGATTCCGGCTCTGCTGGTGGTGGCATGGCTAGTGGCAGCGGCCGTTGGCGGACCCACCTTCGGTAAACTCGATCAGGTTTCGGACAACGACCCATCGGCGTTCCTCCCCAGCAGCGCCGAATCCACAGTGGTTCGCGAATGGCAGCAGAAATTTGTTGAATCGGACACGATCCCGGCAATCGTCGTCATCGAGTCCAACGACACCCTTTCGCAAGAAGCGGTTGCCGATTACGCAGGCCTTGCAGAGGACTTCAGCAAGGTAGACGGTGTCGCCGAGACCAGCACCGGCTCCCCCGCGGTGATCGGCCCCATCCCCTCTGAGGATGGAAAGGCAGTGCAGTTGATCGTCCGCATCGACGGAAACGCCGATGCCGGCCCCGTCGTCGAGGAAATGCGCACCATTTTGACCGAGCAGATCCCAGAAGGTTCAGAAGGGTACGTGACCGGACCTGCTGGGTTCACCACAGACCTGACCAAAGCGTTCGCCGGGATCGACGGCATCCTGCTGGGCGTGGCGCTCGGCGTCGTCTTTGTCATCCTCCTGGCGGTCTACCGCTCCGTGATTCTTCCGTTCCTCGTTCTGTTCACCAGCGTTGGCGCACTGACCGCGTCCATTCTGGTCATCTACTTTCTGGCGGACGCGGGGTGGATCCAGTTGAGCGGTCAGAGCCAGGGCATCTTATCCATTCTCGTCATCGGCGCGGCAACCGATTACGCCCTGCTTCTCACGGCCCGGTACCGCGAAGCACTCCTGACCAACACCGCGAAATGGGACGCCATGCGCATCGCCTACCGCGGTTCCTTCGCGCCGATCCTCGCCTCGGGTGCAACCGTCATCGCCGCCCTGCTGTGCCTGCTCTTCTCTGACCTCAACTCCAACCGCAGCCTCGGGCCCATTGCAGCCACCGGCATCGCGTTCTCCCTGCTGGCCGCGCTATCCCTGCTTCCTTCCCTACTCCTACTCTTTGGCAGGAGCGCGTTCTGGCCGCTTCGCCCCACAGTGCGCGATCACCAGGAGGCCGACGCCGGATCAACTTCCTGGAGCCACGGTCTGCGCGGTATCTGGCTCAAGGTTCCCCAGTTCGTGGCTGGCAAACCGCGGATCATCTGGGCCGGCGCGCTGATCATCCTGCTCGCCGGGTCAACTGGCCTGCTGCAACTCAAGGCCAGTGGAGTCCCTCAGTCCACGTTGATCCTCGGGCCCTCACAGGCCGTGGACGGCCAGGATGCTCTAGCCCGCCACTTTGATGCTGGCTCTGGCAGTCCAGTCCTCGTGGTTGCTGAACAAGACACACGCGCCGACGTCGCCGCCATCATTGAAGACCAGGAAGGCATCTCCACAGTGACTCTTGCTGGCAGCGAAGGAGCGCCCGGTGCGCCGAGTGAATCGGAGCCGAAGGTGGTGGACGGACGCATCCTCTTCAATGCAGTTCTTGACTACGAGCCGGACTCCGCCGAAGCCGAGGCCGTCGTTGAGCAACTCCGCGTGGCCCTGGATGACGCCGGACTCGAAGCGCAGGTCGGAGGGACCACCGCCGTCGCCTTCGACACAAGCACCACGGCCCAGGCGGACCTACAGAAAATCATCCCGCTGGTGCTCGCCGTCATCTTGCTCATCCTCATCATCCTGCTGCGTTCCCTCGTGGCCCCGCTACTGTTGATCGGCACAGTACTGCTGTCCTACGGCACTGCCATGGGTGTCTCCGCACTGGTTTTCAACCACATCTTCAATTTCCCCGGAGCAGACGCATCCGTCCCACTGTTCGGTTTCGTGTTCCTGGTGGCTCTGGGCGTGGACTACAACATCTTCCTCATGACTAGGGTCCGCGAGGAGTCCAAAAACCTCGGCACCAGGCCCGGAATACTGCGTGGCCTGGGCGTCACCGGCGGAGTCATCACCTCCGCCGGCATCGTTCTCGCCGCCACCTTCTCCGCTCTTGGCGTCATCCCGATCCTGTTCCTGGTGCAACTGGCTTTCATTGTGGCGTTCGGAGTGCTGCTGGACACCATCATCGTGCGCTCGCTCCTGGTCCCTGCCCTGGCCTATGACATCGGTAATGCCATCTGGTGGCCGTCAAAGCTGGGTCGGAAAACCCGCGACATGGAAGAGCTACGCAACGAGCCCCAAAAGGTTGCCTCCCAAAGATAGACTCGGACGGTGACTAACGAACTTCCCGCCAAGGTGTCCGATATCTTCGATCCAGTTCGCTGGAGAACCGTCAAAGGTTTCGAGGACCTGAACGACATCACCTACCACCGGCACGTAAACCGGAACGCGGGACAGGACCAAGACACCGGAACGCGGGATCTACCCACCGTACGGATCGCCTTCAACCGCCCCGAGGTGCGCAACGCGTTCCGCCCGGGAACTGTCGATGAGCTGTACCGGGCCATGGACCATGCACGGATGACCCCTGATGTGGCCACCGTATTGCTCACCGGAAACGGTCCCTCACCCAAAGACGGCGGTCACAGTTTCTGCTCCGGTGGCGATCAACGGATCCGGGGGCGGGACGGTTACCGTTACCCCGTGGACGGCGATACCGGGGATTCCGCTGAATTCATTGATCCAGCCCGCGCGGGGCGGCTGCACATTCTCGAGGTCCAACGCCTGATGCGCACCATGCCCAAAGTGGTCATCGCCGTCGTTAACGGTTGGGCAGCAGGAGGGGGCCACAGCCTTCATGTCGTGAGTGATCTGACCATCGCCTCGAAGCAGCACGGAAAGTTCAAGCAAACTGATGCCACCGTGGGAAGTTTCGACGCCGGCTACGGTTCGGCGCTTCTGGCCCGCCAGATTGGTCAGAAAGCAGCCCGAGAAATCTTCTTCCTGGCCCGCGAATACTCCGCCGAGGACATGGTTCGTCTGGGCGCCGTCAACGAAGCGGTGGACCATGAAGACCTAGAAAACACCGCGCTCGACTACGCCGCAGACATTGCCCGGCAGTCACCACAAGCCATCAGGATGCTGAAGTTCGCGTTCAACCTGGCCGACGACGGCCTCGCCGGCCAACAGGTCTTCGCCGGTGAGGCCACCCGGCTTGCCTACATGACGGACGAGGCGGTTGAGGGCAAAGAAGCATTTCTGGAAAAACGTGCCCCCAACTGGTCCGAGTTCCCCTATTACTTCTAAGCTGGCCAAACCATGGAACTCCTTCCCGTCTATACACCTCTGGGCTTCGACCCCCTCGGACTGCTTGCACCCATAGCTGACGCGCTCTCCGGCGAAGGCCCTGCGGTAGCACCGCACGCCCACCCGGACCAATCGTTCAACGGCAGCCTCGCCAACGACGACGTCGCCGCCGTCATCAGTACCTCCGGTTCCACCGGAACGCCCAAACAAACCATGCTCAGTGTGGATGCCCTAGCGGCGTCCTCCATGGGCACCGCCACGGAGCTGAAGGCCGAAGGACAGTGGCTTCTGGCACTGCCGGTGCATTACGTGGCCGGATTCCAAGTTCTCGTGCGGTCCCTCTACGCGGGGACGCGCCCCTGGGCCATGGACCTCACAAAACAGTTCACCGGCGAGGCATTCACCGACGCCGCTGAAGAGCTCACCGACCGCATCCGGCTCACCTCACTGGTGCCCACCCAGTTACACCGCCTGCTCACGGACCCCTCACCCAGAACTCTCAAAGTCCTCCAGCGCTTCGACTCCATCCTCATCGGCGGCGCCCCCATCAGCCCCAAGCTCCTGACCGAGGCCCACAAACACGGATTGAACGTGGTGCGCACCTACGGGATGAGCGAAACCTGCGGCGGATGCGTGTACAACGGTGTCCCGCTGCCAGGGGTGCACCTCTCCAACGACGAAGGAACCCTGTGGATCGGCGGCGATACGCTCGCCGAGGGCTACCTGGGACAACCGGAGTTGACCAGCGAACACTTCCCCTTCCACTCGGGTCGCCGTTGGTTCCGCTCCGGCGACGTCGGCGACATCAATGACGGCGCCCTCACCATTCAGGGCCGCACCGACGACGTACTGACCACCGGTGGTGTCAAAGTCTCCGCAGCCGCCGTCGTGCGCGTCCTGGAAGAGTGCGTCGGCGTCCGCGAAGCGTACGTCACCGGCCTCCCCCACGATGAGTGGGGTACAGAAGTTGCTGCCGCCGTCGTTGGTAACGCCCCACTTCAGGAGCTGTGCCAGCAGGTCCGCACCGAACTCGGGCCCGAAGCCGTACCCAAGAAAGTCCTCGTACTGGATCGCTTGCCGTTGCTGGCCAACGGTAAAACAGACCGACAGCAGCTGCGGCTACTCCTGGAGCGATGCCCCGACCCACATCTCTAGCCCCGACTGCCGCACGCCGCCGTGAGGCTCTACCCGACCAAGAAGAAAAGGACACCGATTCGTGGCTACAGCAGCCCAATGGCTGGAGGGCGCACGCCCCCGGACACTGCCCATGGCGATCGCGCCCGTCATCATCGGAAGCGCGGCCGCCTACTCCATGGACGCGTTCAAACCATTGAATGCTGTGCTGGCCGCCATGGTCGCCGTACTGCTGCAGATTGGGGTGAATTACGCCAATGACTATTCCGACGGCGTACGAGGCACCGATGAGAACCGCGTTGGTCCGCTACGGTTGACCGGCTCGGGAGCGGCGCAGGCACGCTCCGTCAAATATGCGGCCTTCGCCAGCTTCCTGCTGGCGATGGCTGCCGGCGTCTACCTCCTGTACCTGTCGCAGGCCTGGTTCTTGATCCTTGTGGGGATCGGCTGCATCGCTGCGGCGTGGGGATATACCGGAGGCAAGAACCCTTATGGCTACATGGGTCTGGGCGATATTTTTGTGTTCGTGTTCTTTGGCCTCGTGGCAACCCTGGGAACCACCTATACGCAGGCCGGGGCCGTCAACGCTCCCGCCATTGTGGGCGCCATCAGCACCGGCACCTTCGCCATGGCACTACTCATGGCCAACAACGTCCGCGATATTCCCACGGATCGGGAGCACGGGAAACTAACGCTCGCCGTGCGCCTGGGCGAAGACATGGCACGAGTCAGTTACGTCATGATGCTGGCGTTGGCGCTGCTGCTACCAGTGTTCTTGGTCTATGACTACCCGTGGGTGTTGCTGGTGTTAGTGCTGATACCGCTGACGCTCATGCCGAGCTGGCTGATGCTCAAGGGCAAGAAACGCAAGAGCCTGATTCCCGTGCTCAAGCAGACCGGCATTTTGAACCTGCTGTTCAGCGTGCTCTTTGCCGCTGGCTTGGTGCTGACAGGGATCCTGAGCTGACGTTGGAGCCGGTGCACGCCTCGGGCACTTCGCTGCGCAGGGTGCTAGCTGCTGCGGTCTGGACTCTGGCCCGGCCCGTAACTGTCTGGCCTGTAGTTGGCTGGATCGTCGGTTGGCCGCTCTGAGGCCCGCGATGGCTTTCGCGCCATGTCTATCCTGGCGTTGGGATCGATGGAATCCTCAGCATCGGCGTCGCTGAGTTCGGCCTTGTTTCGCACCGGCGGAGCACTGTCTCGGAAGCGCCGCTGTAACGTGGCCGCAGCCTCATTGCGCAGCGTGCGGAAGAAGAGGTACGTGATGCACAACGGGATGATAACCGCCGCGATCGCCGACACCCAGAGCCCGGCACCCAGCCAGATGAACAGAGCAAAGCACACGATGATCAGGCCGGAGCGGAGAAGAGTGAATTTCAGGAATGCCACGCATCCAGTCTACGCGTCGGGATCGGGCGCTCGGCTCGGCCTCCCCTGACTCTGCGCAGACCAGAGCCCGTATCGAGCCTACAATTGGTATATGCGTTTAGTGTTGATCGGGGTAATCCTCTACATTGCGGTCACGGTCTATGCCGTGATCGACTGCTCCACGTCCTCTTCCCGCGACCTCCGCGGCATCAGTAAAGGTGCATGGATTCCCGTGATCATCCTGCTGCCGGTGATCGGCGCCGTGCTGTGGTTCCTCTTCGGCAGGCCTGTTGTCCTCCCGCAGTCCAAACGCAGCAACGCCCCGGATGATGATCCACAGTTCCTCCGCAACCTGGAAACCTGGCGTTCCCAGCAGTCGCGGGAAGCAGCGCTGCGCAAGCGCGAGGAAGAGCTGAAAGCCCGCGAAGAACGGCACGGTAAGGACGACGACGGCGGCGATACCGGCGGATCGAACCGCCCAGCCACCGGCCACTGACGGTCTAGATCCCGGAGTAGCTATGCAGACCGGAGAAGAAGACGTTGACAATGGCGAAGTTGAAGATCACACACAGATAGCCAACAATGCTTAGCCAGGCAGCCCGGGTTCCGGTCCACCCACGCGTTGCCCGCGCGTGCAGGTAGCCCGCGTAAACCACCCAGATCACGAACGTCCATACTTCCTTGGTATCCCAGCCCCAGTAGCGGCCCCACGCTTCTTCGGCCCAGATGGCGCCGGCCATCAGTGTGAACGTCCAGCCCACAAACGCAATCGCGTTGATTCGGTACGCGAGATTCTCGAGGCTCAGAGCGTTGGGTACAACGCGCATGAACGCGAAC
Organism: Arthrobacter roseus; assembly: GCF_016907875.1. NCBI lineage: Bacteria > Bacillati > Actinomycetota > Actinomycetes > Micrococcales > Micrococcaceae > Arthrobacter > Arthrobacter roseus. The sequence continues at coordinate 2,822,228 of NZ_JAFBCU010000001.1, forward strand.
CGGTCCGGCTTGCCCGCACGCACTTTGGCCTCACGGTCTGACTGCATCAGCTGCAATACGGACATCGCGAAGGTGATGGTGAACAACGCCGAGGAGATCACGGCGATCGATACGTGGACAACGAGCCAATAACTCTGAAGTGCGGGCACCAGGTGCGCCACCGGCGTCGGAAATCCCACGATCGCAGCGTTGAGCATCACCAGCACCAGTCCGGTCACGAAGGCCCCAACGAAGCGCACATCCTTGCGCAGCAGCACGATGAGGAACACGAGCGTGACCACAAGGGCGCCCGTAGTGCAGAACTCGTACATGTTGCCCCACGGCACACGGTGGGCCGCGAAACCACGGGCCAGCACGGCCGCCGCGTGAACCGCTGCCGCCACCACAGTGAGGGCCACGGCGACCCTCGCCAGCTGGCGGCGTTCACCCGTGTATTCCATGGAGTCATCCGCGGTCTGGGCAACCGCGCCTCCAGTCGGTGGTGCCCCATGATCCTCCACTGAGCCAGCTGCCCCCGCACCCGCGCCAGCGGGAACCGTCACGCTCTCACGCGTTCGGGCCGGCGTCGCGCTACGGACCGCTGCGTCCTGCGCAGCGCGATTCTCGACCCCGCGAATGGTCTTGCTGCTGCGAACCAGGTCCAAAACAAACACTGCGAAAGCCACCGTGTAGGCGACCGACGCGAGAAGCATGAACAGCTCGCTGTACTGGCCCAGTTCTTCGTTGATGCTTTGCATTAGCGGTCCTTACGCGTTGTGGTATCTCGATTATGCGCGTCCTCGGGGCTGACTGTCAGCCAGGCCTTCTCGAACAGACGCTTCAGTGCGGCAGCCTCGGTGGTCAGCCGGTTATCCTCACCACGGGCGAGCAACCCGTACTCCACCATGATGCGACCGTCGTCGTGCTCCCCGGCCCGCACCCATACGCGGCGGCGGCTGATGAACAGCGAGCCCATCAACCCGGCCAGCGCCAACACCGAAAAGATCAGGACAGAGAGTTTGGTGGGGTCATACGTGACATCCAGTGCAACATAGCGCTTGAGACCGTCAAAGGTGATGGAGCCCTTGTCCTCCGGTAACTCGTACGTCTCATAGGCGCCCAACACAATCCCGCCCGCGTCCATGCCACGGTTGTTCAGCGGCGTCAGCGGATCTGTGTCGAGAGTGAAGACGCTCTTCGGTTCGCCCTTGTCCAGGCCCAGATCCCCATAGTAGGAGTTTAGGTTCAGCTGCGGATTGAACGGATCCGGGTCTGAAGCGAAGGCCACACCCTGCTCGTCAATGCGCGCCGTCGGCAGGAAGAATCCCACAAAACCCAGCTGCTCGGGCCGGGCATCTGGCACCTTCAGAACCATGAGCGAGGTGTATGCGGCGTCGTTCGGGATCGACACCACAGGACCTTGATAGGCGACGTCCCCGTTGCCGTCTTTCACCGTGATGACCGGCGCATAACCGTTGCCCACCAGGTAGACGCGGGTTCCGCCGATGTTGATGGGGTGATTGACCTTCAGTGTCTCCTGTTGGGGCTCAGCGTCAGGACCTGTTTTTGTGGTCATCTTAGCGGTGAAGTCCAGTGGCTGCCCGTAGTGCGTGGTGGATTCGCGATCAAAAACCACGTCAAAGTCATCGAGTGTCAGCGAATAGGGATCCAGCTGGTTCTCTGAGAAGTTGGTGCCCGGGTTGAAATTGTCATAGCCGATGAGCGTATTCACGAAAGTGTCGCCCTCCACCAGGACCTTCTGCCCACGGTAGCCAAAGAGACCGCCGGCGGCAACGGAAATGAGAACACCTATCAACGCGGTGTGGAACACCAGATTACCGAGTTCCTTCAAGTACCCGCGTTCAGCCCCGACAGATGGCCGCGCACCCTCCAGATCACGGATCTCTACACGGTAGCCGCGCTTCTTCAGCAGTTTCGCGGCATCCTCGATGACGGCTCCCGCAGAATCAGGAGACGCGCCGGCGTCGTCGTCCGTTCTTTCCCGCCCTGAGGACACCGCGACGGTGCCATATTCAGGCATCCGAGACAAGCGCCGCGGCGTACGCGGCGGCTGCGAGCGCAGCGCCCGATAATAGACCTTTGTCCGCGGCACAACGCAGCCAATCAGGGAGATGAACAGCAGCAGGTAAATTGCTGAAAACCAGACAGAGCTGTAGACATCGAACAGCTGGAACCGGTCCAGCCAGGGGCCTGAGTCCGGATTGTTCTTGATGTACTGCGTGACGACGGCGGGGTTGGACGGACGCTGCGGAAAGAGCGAACCAGGAACGGCTGCGATGGCCAGAAGGAGCAGCAGAAACAGCGCGGTTCGCATGCTCGTCAGCTGAGTCCACGCCCAGCGAAGCGTGCCGAACAAACCCAACGCCGGCAGTGCGATGTCTGATTTACCGGTCTGGGCGTTATCGGATGAGGTGTTCTCCGGCTGCTTACTCACGTGATCCTTGTTGGTCTTCTTCATCAGATGGGCAGCTCCACACTATTGAGCCAGCCCTGGAGCTCGTTTATCCACATGATCCAGATTCCTGTGGCCATCAGTCCGCCAACAACAATGAGCATGAGCCCGCCAGACAGTTGCAGGGCGCGCCGGTGTTTCCGGAAGAAAGCCATGGCCCCCAGACCGCGGCGGACGCCAAGGGCGATCAGCAGGAACGGCAGACCAAGCCCCAGACAGTACACGAAGGTCAGGATGGCGCCTTTGGCTGCGCTGGCGTCACTGCCAGAGAACGACAGCAACTGCACGGCCGAGAGCGTTGGACCGATACACGGTGCCCAGCTCAGGCCGAAGGTCAGGCCCAGCAGCGGCGCCCCCCACAGTCCCGCACGCGGTGAAGCATGAATTCTGCGATCCTGCTGAAACCAGGCCAGCCCGCCCATGAACACCACGCCCATGAGAATCACGAGCAGACCGAGCAGCTGCGTCACCCACGCCTGGTCCGGACCTTTGAGCCAGGCACCAAGCTGACCGAACACCGCGCCGATAGCCACGTAAACCACGGTGAATCCAAGGACAAAGAGCCCGATGCCGATGAACATGCGTCCGCGCTTCTGCTGTTCCAGGTCGACGCCGGCCAAACCCGTGACGTACCCGAGGTAGCCCGGAACGAGTGGCAGGATGCACGGGGAGAGGAAAGAAACGATGCCGGCCAGCAGGGCAACAGGCAGCGCCAGCAACATAGATCCATTGAGGACGGTTTCGGCAAACGGGTTTCCTGCGCTCAGCACGGTGACACGCGCCAGTTCGACGGCGGGGAGCACGTGGGCCTACTCCGCCACGGCGTCGGAGATCAGGGCTTTCAGGGTGCTCTTCTCCGCCAGACCCAGAATGCGCGCGGATACACGGCCCTGTTTGTCCAGCACGATGGTTGTGGGCACGGCCTGCGGCGGAACGTAGCTTGTCATCGACAGCAGGACCTGGCCGTCCTTGTCGTTGAAGCTTGGGTACGGAATGTTGAACGTGCGCTCGAATGCGTCCGCGGTGGCTTTTTCGTCGCGAATATTTACCCCAAAGAATAGGGTGCCTTCGGGGCTGAATGTCTCATGGAGCGCCACGAGGTCAGGGGCCTCCTTGCGACACGGCGCACAGGCGGCGTACCAGAAGTTCAGGACCACAACGTTGCCACGCCACTGCTCCGATGAAGCCTGCATGCCGCTGAACAGCTTTCCAGAGATGTCGACGGGCTTGCCGCGTTTCTCCGGCGCATATTCAGTCACTGAGCCATCGCCAGCAATGTAGTTCTTGTTGTCCCCCGCTTTGGCCTGCTTGGCCAAGGGGTCTTCCACGGTGCACCCGGCCAGCGCGACCGCGGCGGGTATGCCGAAGGCCAGCGCAGCACCGTATTTCAGGAGCGAACGGCGTCCGGGAATTCCATCAGTAGTGTTCACAGCTTCTTTCACAATTTCTACAACGTGTAGTAGTACTTATATGCTCCCATACATTATGCGCCCGGAACATTGGCAGCTCCTGGGAGCAGATCGGGGCACGGCTCGGTGTACCTGACTCCAGCCAGCTGGCCGTCGTCGAGCTCCAGGGACGTAATGGAAGCCAGCGTGCACTCTCGTTGCCGCGGATCATGCCACAGGCGTTTCTTCTCCGCGGCAAGACGCGTTACCCAGATGGGAAGCTGGTGACTGACGAGAACGGCTTCGGCCCCGTCTCCACCGTTTTCCACCGCTTTGCGGGCCGCATCTCCGACGGCCTCCATGATGCGTGCCGCCTGCGCAAGGTACGGCTCACCCCACGAAGGCTTCATGGGATTCACCAGAAGCGGCCAGTACCGCGGATTACGCAGCTGTCGCTTGATGCCAGCCATCCCCTCAAACCGGTTCTGCGCCTCAAGAAGCCGCTCATCAGTGTCGATCGGTAGTTCCAGAGCGTCCGACGTCGGCTTGGCAGTTTCTTGAGCGCGCGTCAAAGGTGAGGCAGCCAGGTAGCTGATGCGGGCGCCGTCGTGCTCTCGCTCCTGAAACCAGGAGGCCGCACGCTCGGCCATTTCGTGACCGAGCGCGGAGAGATGGAAGCCGGGTAAGCGTCCGTAGAGGACGCCCTCGGGGTTGAAGACCTCGCCGTGACGCAGCAGGTGAACTGTGGATTTGGGCATGACATCAAGTTTGACACCCCGGCACTGGCCGCCCTAATTTCAGCCGCCGCGGCTCCTTCCCTCAAGATGTAGCAGCGGAAGTTTCCGACCCAGGGAATAAAACATGTATTTACATGTTTGCATCCTGAGGAAGCTATGTCCCCACAGAAGGAGAAATTCATTATGACTATCCCCAACGGCCTCACCGCCGGAACCTGGAACCTGGACACTTCGCACAGCGAAGTCGGTTTCACCGTCCGCCACGCAGGTATCAGCAAGGTCCGTGGCACGTTCGACGACGTCCACGCCGTCATGAACGTCACCGAGAACATCGAGAATTCCACCATCGAGGCCACGGTGAAAACCGATTCATTCAACTCGAAGGACAGCAACCGCGACGCACACGTCAAGGGACCAGACTTCTTTGACATCGCACAGTTCCCCGAAATGACCTTCAGCTCCACTGGGCTTTCAGGGGACGATGAAAACTACGTGCTCGCCGGTGACCTGACCATTCGCGGCGTGACCAAACCCGTAGAATTCAACACCGAGTTCAACGGAGTCGCAGTGGACCCGTTCGGCGCAACGCGCGCCGGGTTCAGCGGCCAGACCGTCATCTCCCGCAAGGACTTTGGTCTGACCTACAACGCTGCCCTCGAAGCTGGCGGCGTCCTGATTGGCGACAAAGTCACGATCAGCCTCGACGCAGCTTTCGTGGCACCCGCGGAGTAGGCTCTCTCCCCCCTGCGCTGACCTGCGCGAGATCACCCTTTAGCCTCGCTGACACTCTGTATAGAGGGTGACGTCGTCGACAAAAGGTGATCTCGCGCTGCGTTTCGTTGCGGAATGGTTAGCGAAATCAACGTTTTCAGCGACACGTGCCGACTACGCTTAAACGATGCCCATGCCGCGTTTCCCCACCCCTCCCGAGCGCGAGCCAACCCGGACCCACAACGACGGCGCCAGCCCCGTTGACCTCCGAGACCGACCTATCGCCCAAAGGCTGAAGGACCTCAGCGGGCTGCAGCAGGAAATCAGCGCCGCCTACGTACTCTGGTTGGCCTCCGCCGCCTTCTCGGTGGTGTTGCACGTCGCTAGCCTGGTTGGATCGGTTGGAACCTACGGCCGCGGCGCACTGGTCCTCGATGTACCGAGCCTCATCTTTGCCACCCTCATCAGCGTGGCCATCGTTTACCTTGCCGTCCGCATGAAAGAAAGCGCACCGTGGGCCCGTATCGCGCTCAGTATCGTTGGCGCCATCACCACTATTTCCTCGATCATCACCATCGGAACCATTGGTATGGGAATCATCACTGCCCTGATGCAGATCGTGGCAACAACACTGATGTGGACTGCCGCAGGGCACCGCTGGTTCAGGACATCAACACCTGACCTGCCAGCTGGGGTATCCCACGGGGGTTGAGTTCGAATGGACCTGACCGCGATGTGCACCCGCTGTACGCTTGGAATCAGCCACCAACGTAAACAAAGGACGCACGATGAGTACCCCTGAGAACAATTCAGACCCCCAGAAGCTCACACCCGAAAGTAACCCCTACTCGGGGCAAGCGGCTCCGGGCAGCCAACCACAGTACGGGCAGAACGGGCCAGACAGCGCACCGGGCAGCCAGCAGCCCTACGGTTACCAGGCGCCACAGGCCTCCGGCTACAACTACCCAGGCGGCGCCCCGGAGACACCCGCAGCGGACAAAGGCCCAGCCCCTAAGCAGGTCGATATGGCTTACTGGCTCATCCTGGCCGCCGGCGCCCTGACACTGATCTCCGCCATCATCGCTCAGATGACCATGCCCGATCTCCCCGGTATGTCATCCAATATGGTGGCCGCCGCAGGGATCGTAGGTCTGATATTCGCGATCATCTCCGTCGCCATCTACGTTGTGCTAGCCATCTTCATCCGTAAGGGCCACAATTGGGCCCGGATCACGGCCACGGTCTTAGCCAGCATCAACGTCGTCATACAGGTCTTCAACCTGATCAGCGTCGCCATTGCAAGCGGCGTGGACAATGAAATGTACGCGTCTGCCCCAGCGGCGAACCCCTTCAGCGTCATCCTGGGCTTGATCATCATGATTCTCGGCGTTGTCGCCGTCGTCCTGATCTGGATGAAGCCGGCGCGGCCGTACTTCCAGCAGGTTCGACCCGCCGGATACGCACCGCACCAAGCCTAAATATCTAGCCAGTACGCGGGGTGCGGGATTCGGAAGAAACTTCCGGATCCCGCACCCTTTGTGCATGGTAGGCCAGGATCTGCAGTTCAGTGGCCAAATCCACCTTCCGCACCTGCACCTGTTGAGGCACCTGCAGGATCGTCGGCGAAAAATTGAGAATGCTCGTAATGCCCGCAGCTACAAGCCGGTCGCAGAGTTCCTGCGCAGCGCTGGGAGGCACCGACAGAATAGCCATGTTCGCACGCTTGCTCTCGAGGACCTGCTCCAACTGATCAACCGGGCTGACCCGCAACCACCCCACTTCCCTGTCGATGACCAGTGGATCAACGTCAAAAAGCGCCACCATTTCGAACCCGCGAGATACAAAGCCGGAGTAGCCCGCGAGCGCACGCCCCAGGTTCCCGGCACCTACGATGACCACCCGCAAATCATGGTTGAGCCCCAGAGCGTCGGATATCCGCTTGGTAAGCTGCCCAACGTCGTACCCCACACCGCGGGTCCCATACGACCCGAGGTAGGAGAGGTCCTTGCGGAGCATGGCGGGGTTCTCCCCTGCGGCGGTGGCGAGCTCCTCAGACGAAACTCGCGACGCAGCATCCGGCCCCAACCCGTTGAGTGCGCGCAGATAGATGGTCAGGCGGCCCAGCGAGGCGGCTGGAATCTCACGACTACCTGAGGGCAGTTCTTTGTCCCACGAGGTCACTGCTCACGCTCCGTGCCCAATAGCCGGCGAAGGCGGACCTCATCGATGCGCCAAAAGTCCCTCGGCACGCCATCGATCAGGAGCACAGGAATTTCCTCCGCGTAGCGTGCACTCAGCTCCGGATCATCGACGATGGATTCCTCAGACCAAACGATTCCGAGTTCACCGGCCACGCGCCCGACAACCTCCCGCGCATCCTGACAAAGATGGCATTCCGGTTTCGTCAACAGCAGGAGGTTCGGTGAATACATACCTACAAAGCTAGCGTGCAGGCGACGACGGCGCATTCCGCACATGGCAAAGGCCCGCACCGAAACGGTGACGGGCCTTCCATAGTGTCAGGGAGCTCTACTCCCGGCGACTACTTTTTGTTGCGACGCTGGTGGCGCGTCTTACGAAGCAGCTTACGATGCTTCTTCTTGGCCATACGCTTGCGGCGCTTCTTGATTACTGAACCCACAGAGTCCTCACAAACTGTTCTTGATCGACTACCGGTGAACGAGCCAAGGCGCGCTACTACCAGCAGATTCTTACGATGACGTAAAACGTTCCTTAACAGGGTACCGCCAATCCGCCGTTTTCCTTTACCGGAAGAAGCGGCGGTCAGGCGGTGCCGGTTGGCTTCTCCTGCTGTGCTGACTGCAGTACGCTTTCGACGGCGGACTCGGGAACACGGTAGGAGCGGCCAAACTGGACGGCCGGCATTTCGCCGGAATGGATCATGCGGTACACGGTCATTTTTGACACGCGCATAACGTCAGCCACCTCGGAGACTGTGAGGAAGCTTACGTTTGAGAAGTTGGTTTCGTCTGCCATTTCTCCAGATTTCTCTCTCGCTTCGGACAATGCTCCCCAGCAACCTTGACGGCGTGTTGCCTTGTAGTCCGAGCCCAAACCGTCTAATGGGTAACTCTAGTGGCTCATGTGACGAAAGTGAAAGCGGATGCTCAATCCCTTTTTTTGCGGAACCGCGGCAGGTTGGCGAAAATGTCTGCAGCCCTGCCAGCCGCACGCTCCACCGTCCGCTGCAGTTGTTGCGGACGTCGCTGTTCGCCGTCATAAATGACCACTTGCTCCGTGACGCCAACTTCCATGGAACCGACGGCAGCGATGGGTTCAGGTTCTTGGATAACCTCGGCCTCAAAACCACTCAGCCAGGTGACAACCTCTTGGAGCGGTTCGGCGCGCAGCGAATAAAAACGCTTCTGGCCCTGGGCCTGCATAGTGACCAGCCCGGCCTCGCGGAGTACTTTCAGGTGCTTTGACACCGTTGGTTGACTGACGCCCAGTTCCCCGACCAACTCCCCGACAGCCTTGTCCTCGGAACGCAGAGACGCAAGAATTTCGCGTCGTGTAGTCTCCGCAATAACTGCAAAAACATCATCGATCGCCATTCCATAACTTTAGCCGCATATGTTCTGCACGGCATCCTGTTCACCAGAATTACAGCGGCTAGTCGAACCATGGATCCAGTGCGTGGATGGGAAAGACTGCCTTGCGAGTGGCCATGATCGTTCTGTCCACAGCGTCATTGGGATCGTACCCAACCTCCCAGGACCGCCACCACGTATCCGCTCCGTCTCCCATGAACTCGGGAGCCTTGCCGTAGCGCTCAAGCACATACTCCCGCCACTGGGGTGGAACAGCCGACGACGGCGACAGCGGCACCCCAGCGGCGACAGCCATCAGCAGGGACCAGCTTCGGGGCACAACCGAGGCAACGTTGTACCCCCCTCCGCCGGTCGCGATCCATCGTCCGTCGCAGAGTTTGGTGGTCAAATCAGCTATGGACAGGGCCGCTTGCCGCTGCGCATCGACACTGAGTTGCAAATTGGATAAGGGGTCGGTGGCGTGGCCGTCGCAACCGTGCTGACTGACGATAACCTCAGGGGCAAACGCCCCCGCGAGCTGCGGCACTACGGCATGGAATGCGCGCAACCACGCGGCGTCTCCGGTACCGGCAGGAAGAGCCACATTGACCGCAGTCCCCTGCGCGTCCGGGCCTCCGACCTCATTGGCAAAGCCCGTGCCCGGGAACAACGTTAGGCCGGACTCGTGCAGGGAGATAGTCATAACGCGCGGCTCATCCCAGAAAATGCTTTGTGTGCCGTCGCCGTGGTGGGCATCAACGTCAATGTACACAACTCGCTGGATACCGCCGTCGAGTAACCGCTGAACGGCCATGGCGGCGTCGTTGTAGATACAGAACCCACCAGCCATGCCTCGCGCGGCATGATGCATTCCTCCCCCGAAGTTGACCGCCCGCACAGATTCCCCCGACAGCACGGCGTCGGCTGCCGCCAGGGAAGCACCTGCTAGTCGGGCGCTTGCCTCATGCATGCCAGCAAAGACGGGAGTGTCTTGGGTACCCAGTCCAATGTCTTCACGCGTGCTCTCAGGATCTGCGCTCACAGCCTTGACTGCAGCGATATACGCCGCATCATGGACGAGTTCCAGTTCCGCATCCGAGGCCACGAACGGCACGCCGAGAGAGACCTCCGGAACATCGAAAATCCCCAGCTCCCTGGCAAGCCGTACCGTCAGTTCCAACCGCGCAGGATGCATGGGGTGCTGCTCGCCGAAGTTATAAGCCAGCATTGACTCATGCCAAATGACCCGGGTGGGCACCGGCGGCAGACCGAAAGCAGAAACGCTGAGCATCTATGTCACGCTACGCGATTCATGCGCTAACGCGCCACGAACCGCACCATCATGTACCGATAAGTGATTTACTACTCGGAGGGCAGAAGCCGTTCGACGGCGGAAATCACGCCTCGAATCGACCCAAAAGAGACCAGGCGCATCGGAGATCATGGCTAGGAACCAGCCGTCATGGCGGCAGGACGAACCACGCGGTTACCAAAGCATCCTCAGAACCGTCCGCGACTTCGTCGACCGCGTGGCCAATAGCTCCCCCGCGCGGCTGGCACTTTTTATCTTCGGCGCGGTCATCTGCGTGTTCACAGCGTTACTCAGCCTCCCCATTGCTTCCCGGGACGGGGAGGTAACACCGCTCCACGACGCGCTGTTCACCGCTGCTTCCGCGGTCTGCGTCACGGGACTGACTGTCGTTTCCACAGCCACCCATTGGTCCTTCTTCGGCCAGCTCATCATTCTCATCGGCATCTTCGTTGGCGGCCTCGGCACACTCACCCTCGCCTCGCTACTGGCCCTCATGGTCAGCAAGCGTCTCGGCGTCCGCGGGAAGCTCATTGCACAGTCCGCCATGAATAACGCAGGACGCCTCGGTGAGGTGGGCGCTCTACTGCGTATCGTCATCACGACGTCGGTCGTCATCGAATTAGTCCTTGCCCTCATGATGATCCCCCGCTTCTACATCCTCGGCGAATCATTCTGGATGTCCGTCTGGCACGGAATTTTCTACTCCATCTCCGCCTTCAACAACGCCGGATTCACGCCCCACTCAGATGGCCTGGTCCCCTACGAAACCGACCTGTGGATCCTCACGCCTCTGATGCTCGGCGTATTCCTGGGCAGCCTCGGATTCCCCGTCATGATGGTCCTCCTGCAACACGGCATGCGGGTGAAGAACTGGACCCTCCACACCAAACTCACCATCAACGTCTCTTTTATACTCCTCTTCGCTGGTACCTTCGCGTGGGCCGCCATGGAGTGGAACAATGAAAAGACAGTCGCCGGAATGAACATCGGCGACAAGATCGTGCACTCGCTCTTCGCGTCGGTGATGATGCGATCAGGTGGTTTCAACCTCGTGGACCAGAGCGATATGAGCTCTACGACCATGCTCCTCACCGATGCGCTCATGTTTGCTGGCGGCGGTTCCGCGTCGACGGCCGGCGGTATCAAGGTCACCACCATCGCCGTTATGTTCCTAGCCATCGTTGCCGAGGCACGCGGCAACACGGACATCCAAGCCTACGGGCGGACCATTCCGCAGGGAGCGATTCGTGTAGCGATCTCTGTCCTCGTGCTCGGAGCTACTCTCGTCATGGTCGCGTCCGGGCTACTTCTGTGGATCTCCGGGGCCAACCTGGACCGTGTAGTCTTCGAAGTCATCTCTGCCTTTGCCACCGTAGGCTTGAGTACAAATCTCAGCGCCGAAGTGCCGCCGTCGGGCAAATACGTCCTCGCTACGCTCATGTTCGCAGGACGCGTGGGAACCGTAACTCTTGCTGCGGCGTTGGCACTACGCCAACGCCGCCAGTTGTACCACTACCCGGAAGAGAGGCCGATCATTGGCTGACAAAACGACGGCGGGCAACCGTCCAAGACACAATGCACCGGTCCTCGTTATTGGCCTCGGCCGATTCGGCGCGGCCACAGCGGAGCAACTCGTCAAGCAGGGGCGGGAGGTTCTCGCGATTGAACGAGATCCGCACCTCGTGCAGAAATGGGCCGGCACACTGACCCATGTTGTCGAGGCAGACGCAACCGACATCGAAGCCCTCCGGCAGCTTGGCGCCCAGGAGTTCAGTGCCGCAGTCCTCGGCGTCGGCACATCCATCGAATCGTCTGTCCTCATCACGGTGAACCTTGTGGATCTGGGAATCGAACATCTCTGGGTCAAGGCCATTACGCCCGCCCACGGCAAGATTCTGAAACGGATCGGAGCCAACCACATCATCTATCCGGAGGCCGACGCCGGCCAGCGAGCGGCTCACCTGGTGGGTGGTCGCATGCTGGATTTCATTGAATTCGACGACGGTTTCGCGATCGTGAAGATGTATCCGCCGAAGGAGACTCAGGGGTTCACTCTCGGCGAGTCAGGGGTGCGGTCCAAATACGGCGTGACCGTGGTGGGCGTCAAGACCCCCGGTGAGGACTTCACGTACGCCAGACCTGAAACGAAGGTCACGAGCCGCGACATGCTCATCGTCTCGGGACATGTGGATCTGCTGGAGAGGTTCGCGGCCCGCCCGTAGCCCCGGCGCCTCCCCACTGTTCTTCCCGTCGTCATTGCCGCGGTCACTCAGGCCGTCACTCCCGCCGAGGTCACCCTTGGACGACAAAATCCCCCGTGTGCGGGGTGATCTGGCAGCTAAAGGGTGACGTCGCGGTTCGCGTTTAACCCTTGGCCTTCAGCTCTGCGGTGATCTCCGCCGCCCGCGCCGCTGCGTTGCGGGCTCCGGCTTCAATAATGCCTGGCATTCCCTTGGCATCGAACGTTTTGATGGCCTGCTCGGTGGTGCCGTTGGGGCTTGTAACCTTTCGACGCAGGGTGGCCGCGTCAACACCGTCCTCGGCGAGCATAAAGCCTGCACCAGCCACCGTCTCCCGAGCGATGGTCCGTGCTAGTTCGTCGTCGAGCCCCAAGGCGATGCCTGCGTTGGCCATGTGCTCAGCGAGGTAGAACGCGTACGCCGGACCTGAACCACTCACCGCGGAAAGGGCATCGACCTGTTCCTCTGGGATCTCCACGACCGTGCCCGTGGGCTTCAGCGCTTCAATGGCACGGTCCAGCTGCTCACGGCTGCAGGCCGAGCCAGCAGAAACGGAGACGACGCCGCGGCCCACGCGCGACGGCGTGTTAGGCATGGTACGGACTACCGGCTGTCCTTCGTTGAGGGAGCCTTCCAGCAGTTCCAGCGATACTGCGGCGGCCACGCTGAGAACCACCGTGTCTTGAGAGAGCGAGTCCGCAATGTCGCGGCACAGATCAACGATGCCGACCGGCTTCACACCGAGGATGACGACGCCGGCCCCAGCCACCGCTGTGCGGTTGGCGTTTGCGTCCTCATTGTTCGATAGAACGGTAATTCCGTGTTGGTTCCGCAGTTCCTCTGCGCGTTCAGGACGACGCACTGTGGCCGTCAACTGCGCGGCGGGCAGGCCGCCGGCGAGGATTCCGCCGAGAATGGCTTCGTTCATTGAGCCGCAGCCCAGGAAAGTGATTTTGGTGTTTACATCAGCGTTTTCGTGTCCAGTGCTCATGTAGCCGATTGTGTCATGCCGCAATACACACCCTTTTCTCAGGTTGTTTCATGCTTGTGCTCAACTTCGGGTCGTAGTCTTCTTAGTACCTCATAAAGGTGCGAGTGATGACGGGTCAGATCCCCAGTCTGACCCAGGCGCCGGTGAGCGCAGTGTGTTCCCCCCAACCGCCTGCCGCTCACCGGCGCCGTCCCTTTTTAACTGGCACTAGCCCGCAGGTCGTCCGCTACCGCTGTGTAGGGTGTACTGCATGACGAGTCCAGAGCTCTGCGAATGGGTTCCACGTGATAACAGATACCGCCATTCGGAGGTATCTGTGGTGCGCGGATACGGCGACGCTGTGTGGGCGCGCGCCGCGCGGGACGTGCTCCGCTGGAAGGTGAAGACCGACAGCGGATTTACCGTGAACTCGACAGGTCCTGTCAGGGGAGGCGAGCACTTGGTCGTCACAGCGCGTGTGTTCGGTATGACCATCATTGAGCCCGTGGAAGTCGTAACCGTCGTCGAGGAGCCTGACCGAGTCGGATTCTCCTACCGCACCCTGCCAGGGCATCCGGTGTGCGGCGAGGAGGCGTTTATTGTCCATCGCCACGGCGATGAGGTCTGGCTGAGCATTCGCTCACTCACACGGGCGGCATCAGGACAACCATGGCGAGCGCTCTACCCATTCCTTCGCGTTGCGCAGCGAATCGTTCGTAGGCGATACCTGCGCGCCCTGCTCTAACGATTCTGGCGGGCAAGCTAGGCCTGGCCCAGGTGCTTTCGCGCGAACTCAAGAGTCTTGCCCAGCCATTCCTCGCGTTCGCCGGGTCCTCTGGCACGCCGGGTGCTTACTTCGATAACAACGGACCCGTCCCAATTGGACTCGGCCAGGTACTCGAGAGCCTCGGCGCAACGCTGCGAGCCCTGTCCGGGGAGAAGATGCTCGTCCTTGCCGTTCGCGTTGCCGTCGGTGAGGTGGACGTGACTCAGACGGCCACCGAGGTTCTGAATTTCGGCGCAGGAGTCCATACCAGCGCTGGCTGCGTGGGAGAAGTCCCACGTGATGTTGTCGTACGGCAAGTGCATCGGGTTCCAGTGCGGCAGATAAGCCTTTGTTTCGCGTCCGCGGACCAACCACGGATACATGTTCTCAACCGCGATGGTGACACCGTAGTCGTTCTCAATGTGCCGTATACCGTCGGCAAAGTTCTCTGCGTAGCCACTCTGCCAACGGAACGGTGGATGTGCCACAACAACTTCCGCGCCTACCTCCGCGGCCATGGCTGCGGACATGGTGATCTTGTTCCACGCCCTACCCCAGACCTGTTGTGTCAGCAACAGAGTGGGCGCGTGGATGGCCATGATCGGCTGGTCGTACCGTTCACTCAAATGCCGTAGGGCTGTGGGATTCTGGCTGTCGCGGTTGTGCGTGACCATCACTTCGACGCCGTCGTACCCGAGGTCGCTGGCCACAGCGAAAGCATCATGGACCGCAAGCGGGTATACCGAGGCGCTTGAGAGTGCCACCGGAATAGAGTGCGATTTTGCCGCGGCCATTTAGCTAGACCTTCCCTCGTGTGCAGCAAGCGACTGGGTTCCGGCGGTCAGCTCCGGAAAACCTCCGCTGGCCATCAGTATCGGTTCGGATGATTCGTACATCAGCGTATCGAATCGTCGCAGGATCAGGCCCTCGCGAAGTGCCCACGGACAGATTTCAATCTTCTTGACCTTCATGACTTTCATGGCCCGCCGGGCAACAAGAGCTCCGGCGAGCAGCTGCGGCGCCCTCAGTTGAGAGACGCCGTCCAGATGTGACGTGTCATCGACCGTCAGGGCTGCCAGGCGCGTGGTCCACAGTTCAAGGTCATCACGTCGAAGGGTGCGTCGGACAAATGGTCCAGAGCCCGACGGCGCCGACCCAGCCAATCTGGCCAACGATCTGAACGTTTTGGACGAACCGGCCACGAGGTCTGGTTTGCCCAGCGACAAGAACTCTCCAGCGACATCGTTCATGGTCTTTTTGATGTACTTGCGCAGTGCCTTGATACTTTTGGCTGTGGGTGGATCCCCCTCCAGCCAGTCTCGGGTCAGCCGTCCAGCACCGAGCGGAATCGATGTAGCCACGGACGGTATCTCGTCCATTCCCATAGCGAGCTCAAAAGAGCCGCCCCCAATATCGAGGTCCAGTATGCTGCCTGCGCCCCAGCCGTACCACCGACGGACGGCGAGGTAAGTCATGGCCGCTTCCTGGGGGCCGGTGAGCTCGCGGAGGCTGATCCCGGTGTTCTCCCGCACCTGAGCCAGAACCTCAGCCCCGTTGGCTGCCTCCCGAATGGCGGACGTACAGAACGCGAGTAAGTCCTCGGCATGGTGGCGGAGGGCAAACTCCCGCGCCTCAGCCACGAACGATTCCAGCTCGGCCACTCCACGCGGCTCGATATTGCCTTCATCGTCGAGAAAAGCAACGAGACTCAGGGGACGCTTGTGCGTTGCGAACGGCACTGGACGTGCCCCCGGGTGCGCATCCACGAGAAGTAGGTGAACGGTATTCGAACCAATATCAAGAACGCCTAGACGCATGATCCCATTATGCTTGCCACTTGCTCACTGCCAGATCCGAGCCCCTACTTTTTCGCTGTCACTTTTTTGCGGGCCGGAGCTTTTCGTGCCGGTTTCTTCGCCGGGCCCTTAGCTCTTTTCTCAGCCAGAAGATCAATGGCCTGTTCCCGGGTCAGCTCCTCGATCGCCATCGAACCGGGCACCGTGATGTTGGTGATTCCATCGGTGATGTACGGACCAAACCGGCCGTCTTTGACCACGATGGTCTTTTCCGTTGTGGGGTCATCTCCCAGCTCAGCCAATGGCGGAGCTGCGGTGCGTCCACCGCGCTGTTTGGGCTGAGAGTAAATCTCCAGAGCCTGTGCCAGCGTGATCGTAAAGATTTCCTCTTCTGAACCGATTGAGCGAGAGTCGCTGCCCTTCTTCAGATAGGGGCCAAACCGGCCGTTCTGCACCGTGATCTCGATGCCTTCTGCATCGGATCCCAGTACCCGCGGCAAATTCAACAGCTTCAGGGCCTCTTCAAGAGTGACGGTTTCCACTGACATGGTCTTGAAAAGTGATCCCGAACGCGGACGGACCTTAGCCGGCTTCTTGGGTGGTTTTGGCTTCCCGTTCTTGTAATACTCCACCGGCTGCTTGGCCAGCTCTTCCTCGGTTGGCTGCGCGATGACTTCTGTGACGTAGTCTCCGTACCGCCCGGTCTTGGCCACAATGGTGTGGCCCGTGTCCGGATCCTGGCCCAGCTCGTGCTGCTCCGGACCCGAGGAGTTCATGAGCTCGATCGCCTTCTCCGCTGTCAGCTCATCCGGTGCGAGGTCTTCTGGCACGTTGGCCCGTTCAGGCTGAGTACCTTCCTCCGCATCTGCGGGGACCGGCTTCTCCAGATACGGACCAAATTTGCCTACTCGGAGAACAATGCCCTCCGCGATCTCGATCGAGTTGACCTGACGGGCGTCGATCTCGCCCAGATTATTGACTATGGTGTGCAGCCCGGGGGTGGTGCCATCGCCATAGTAGAAGTGATTCAGCCAATCCACGCGGCCTGCTTCGCCACGCGATATACGGTCTAGGTCTTCTTCCAACTCAGCGGTGAAATCATAGTCCACGTAGTTCGTGAAGTGTTCCTCAAGAAGGCGTACAACGGAAAACGCGATCCAGCTCGGCACCATCGCCTGACCACGGGCCCGGACGTAGCCGCGGTCCATGATCGTCGAAATAGTTGCGGCGTAGGTTGAGGGACGCCCGATGCCTAGTTCTTCCAGCATCTTCACCAATGACGCCTCGGTAAAGCGTGGCGGAGGCGATGTCTCGTGCCCGGCAGCATCAATGGATTCAGCGGTCAGCGCATCCTTGGCCTTGACGTTCGGCAGCCGGCCCGCGTTGTCCTCTTCGCTGCGTGCAGCGTCGGTGCCCTCTTCATACGCGGCCATGAAGCCGCGAAAGGTGATGACCGTCCCGGAAGCTGTGAACTCGGCGTCGCGCGTGGTGCCATCCGCATAGGCTGCCGTTGCACCCACCCGCAGCGACGCCGTCGAGCCCTTGGCATCAGCCATCTGCGAGGCCACCGTGCGCTTCCAGATCAGCTCGTAAAGCTTGAATTCCTGACCCGTGAGTGACTTCGCAACCTGTGCAGGGGTGCGGAAGGAGTCACCTGCGGGGCGGACGGCCTCGTGCGCTTCCTGGGCGTTCTTGGCTTTGCCCTTGTAAACGCGACGGGCATCGGGCACGTATTCGGGACCGTACAGTTCCGAGGCCTGACGCCGTGCGGCGTTGATCGCCTGGTCTGACAGCGCCGAGGAGTCCGTACGCATATAGGTGATGTAACCGTTTTCATACAGCCGCTGCGCAACCTGCATGGTGGTTCTCGAGCTGAAGCGCAGCTTCCTGGCCGCCTCCTGCTGAAGCGTCGACGTGGTGAACGGTGCCGCTGGCCGACGTGTATACGGTTTGGTGTCCAGCGAACGGACCGCAAAATCAGCCTTCTCCAGAGCGGTGGCCAGCGCTTTGGCTGCCTCCTCATCGAGATGGGCTACCTTCTGGTTCTTCAGTTCACCGCGGTCGGTGAAGTCTTTGCCCGTAGCGACCTTGGCGCCGTCGAGCGTGGCCAAGCGGGCTTTGAAGGCGTCCCCCGGGGAAGTGTCCACTGGTGCCAGCTCTGCAGTCAGGTCCCAGTACGACGCCGTCCGGAACGCCATGCGTTCGCGCTCACGTTCCACGACGAGGCGAGTCGCGACGGACTGCACGCGGCCAGCAGAGAGACCACTGGCCACTTTCCGCCACAGCACAGGGGAGATCTCGTAGCCGTAGAGGCGGTCCAGAATGCGACGCGTCTCTTGAGCGTCCACCATAGGCATATCGACGTCGCGCATTTCCAACAGCGCACGCTGAATGGCTTCGCGAGTGATTTCGGGGAAGGTCAGGCGGTGAACCGGCACCTTGGGCTTGAGCACCTGCAACAGGTGCCACGCAATCGCTTCTCCTTCACGGTCACCGTCAGTTGCCAGATAGAGTTCGTCGGCATCCTTGAGGAGCGCCTTGAGCTCGGCGACCTTCTTCTTCTTGTCCGGGGACACCACATAGTAGGGCTCAAAATCCTTGTCCAGATCCACGGCAAACTTACCGACCGAGCTCTTTTTCAACTCCGCAGGAAGGTCCGAAGGTTGCGGCAGGTCCCGGATGTGTCCCATCGAAGCGGTCACCTCGAAGCCCTCGCCAAGATACCCGGCGATGGTCTTCCCCTTAGCCGGCGACTCGACGATGACTAACTTTTTCCCCGTCTTTACGGAGGCCTTGGTGGGCACGATGCTCCTACTAACATGGTGGAAAGTTCTTGAACAGGTCTACCATAACGCCCAACTCGACGTCTCCTGTCATGGACGATGTGTGGAGAACATCACCGATGCCCCAGCAGGAGCGGACTAATCCTGGCTCACGGGACGGTCGGAAGGGGTGATGTCAACTTCCATGGCCTCCCCATCCCGGACCAGTGTCGCCATCGTGCTGTCGCCCGGATTGATGCCGCGGAGTTCACCAAGAAGATCCTCGGCAGTGCGTAGTTTGGTGTCGCCGATCTGGGTCAGGACGTCTCCGGGTTTTACTCCTGCAGTATCGGCCGGTCCGCCCTTAACGACGGACAACACCAGCACACCTTCCGTTTGTTTAATGCCCAGCTGTCCGGCTATCTGCGGGGTGATGGTGGCCGGCTGCAGGCCCAGGAACGCGTGCTCGGCCGTGCCGTCTTCGCGCAGTTGCTCCGCTACGTGGACTGCGGTTGCGGCTGGAATAGCGAATCCGAGAGAGACGGCCCCAGCTGCTGGCGGAATGTAGGCCTCGCTGATACCGATCACGTCTCCGGAAGCATTCACGACGGCGCCGCCCGAGTTGCCCGGGCTGATCGCAGCATCTGTCTGAATCAGGTCCACGAGCGACTGGCTCTTAGCTGCTGATCCAGGAATCTCGCGGGCGAGGGCGGAGACGATGCCGGCCGTTGCCGTATTTTCAAAGCCGAGTGGGCTACCGATGACGACGGCGAGTTCGCCCACGCGTGGGAGTTTCTCCTCAAAGGTCGCGGCTGGCAGGTTGTCCCGGTCAACTTCCACCAGTGCGAGGTCGGTGATGACGTCTGTGGCGCGCACCGTTCCTGGAATCCGCTGACCGTCGGCAAAGGCCACCTCGACGTTGCGTGCTTCTCCAACAACGTGCGCGTTCGTCAAAATGAGGCCATCTTCCGTATAGACAACGCCGCTACCCAGACCGTTGTCGGTAAAGATGGTTACCACAGAAGGTTGGACTTCAGCCACAATGTCGGGGATCGTGCTGAACACGCCTCCGGTGACGCTGGCCTTATCGCCGGAGGACCCGTTCTCGGCAGCCGCAGTAGACGGCGCCTTGAGCGATCCGGTCGGCTCTTCCTCGGCGCCCGCGGTGCACCCACCGAGCAGGAGCGCCCCTGCGGCGACGATGGCGGCGTATTGCAATCTGGTTGGCATAGGCGTCATCTCTCCATCACAACGCCAGCGATGGCTTATCGCAAGGGGACACGGCCATTTTTCAGTAAGTTCCCACCAAGTTTCCGCAGATAAACGTGCGTTTAGGGCACGGGTGTCAAAAAACCGTCGCGCACCAGGTTCCGGACCTCCTCCGACAGTCCGCTGCGGAAGGCGGCGTCGTCGCGGTCCAGCAGGGCCGCGAGCGCGCCGATAATCTGCCCTACCGCGAGTTCACCGTCGGACGCCGAGACGAACCCGGTGAGTTCGGTGCTCATGAGGTTGGTGCGGCGCAGCCCTGCGCCCTGACGCAGCAGGATCACGCCCGGGTGTTCGGCGCCGGGCCGCTGGTGGCGTTCTTCGGTGACGTCGTCGGCCACCTGGAGGTGCTGGCTTTCCAGATCGGAGGAGTTGAGGGTGAGCCAGTCGGAGCGTTCGACGGCGGCCTGCAGATGTGCGCCAAGCGGCTGTTCCACGTCGTGAGTGATGTCCTCGAACCTGTTCAGTGTGCGCTTTCCCACGGCCGGGTTGCGGAGCCAGACCATGCCGAATCCGATCGAGGACACGTTGCGGGAGGCAAAATCCTCGAGGTACGCCGCGAACGCGGCCTCGTAGGCTGCGGGCTCCCTGTTCTCCGCAGCGTCGCGCAGCCAGGTTTCGGCATAGTGCGACGGCGAGACGGCCTCGCGTTGGATGACCCAGGCGTCGACGGCGTCCGGCACCCAGGACGCTACCCTCTCTTCCCACGACGTGTTTTCGGAAATTTCCCAGTTGCCGAGCATCTGGGCGGACCCGCCTGGATTGAGCAGATCGGGCAGTTTCTGCAGAAGTGATGCCACGATCTGGTCACCGGGAAGGCCGCCGTCGCGATACGTGTACTGGCTGTCCGCACTCTCCCCCGAGCTGCGCGGCGTGATGACGAAGGGCGGGTTGGACACCACGAGGTCGAAAGTCTGCCCCGCCACGGCGTCGAGCAGGTTTCCCTGCAGCAGTGTGACCCTGTCCTCGGTGTTCGTCGGGTCTATATTCAGCGCGTGCGCGTTCAGCAACAGGTTGAAACGCGTGAAGGCGAGCGCGCGCGACGAGATATCCGTTGCTGTGACGTGCCGTACGTGGGACAGCAGATGGAAGGTCTGGATGCCGCAACCGGTACCGAGATCCAGCGCCGTCTGGACCGGGGTCCGCATCGTGACCTGCGCCAGTGTCAGCGACGCCTGCCCGATGCCGAGCACATGGTCATGGCGCAGGACGCCGGCGCGCTGGCGGAAACCGAGGTCGCTGGCAACCCACAGGTCGCCATCGGCGTCGGAGGAATACGGACGGAGGTCGACGGCAGCGCGAAGGCCGTCGTCGGACCGTTCCACAAGACGCAACTCCAGCAGGGTATCCACGGTGAGGTTTTTGAAAGCGTTCGCGAGGTCTTCTTCCGTGACCGTATCGCCCAGCAGCCACAGAAGTACGACGACGGCGAGCACGGCCTCAGCGCCGCTGCCACCGATGAGGACCCGGCAGCGCAGTTTCGCGGGGATGGGTTGTTCCCGGTCAAGCGCCTGAGATGCTTCCTCGCCCAGCATGGAGGCGACGCCGTCGACCGTGAAATCCACGAGCTGGAGGTCAGTCGCGAGCGCGGCAAGTAGTTGGGCACTGGCGCTGTTGGGTGCGTCCGGAACATCTTCGGTGAAGGAATTCATGAGAGATTTTCCCCTTCTGTTTCGCACCCCTGCGGGCAGCGGAGGGTGGCCGGATCGGCTGAGCATTCTGAACAGTAGAGAGTCAGATGGCGGCAGTTCAGATTGCTGCAGTTCTCGAACTTGTTGGTTGGGGCCTGGCACCGCACACAGGTGCCGATGGTCTTCGCGTTCTCGGAAAATTCCATGTGCATGCGCTTGTCGAACACGTAGAGGGAGCCCTCCCAGAGGCCGGCGTCGCCATAGGTCTCGCCGTAGCGGACAATCCCGCCCTTCATCTGGTAAACCTCGCTGAAGCCGCGGTCGACCATGAGGCTGGAGAGGACTTCGCAGCGGATACCGCCCGTGCAATAGGTCACCACCGGCTTGTCCCTGAGGTGGTCATACTTCCCAGAGTCCAGTTCACGCTTGAAATCCTGGGTGGTCGCGACGTCGGGCACCACCGCATCTCGGAACTTCCCGATCTGTGCTTCGAACGCGTTACGGCCGTCGAAGAACGTGATCTCCTCCCCGGAGGCCTTCCGTGACTCCACGAGCTCGTGCAACTCTTCCGGGCGCAAGTGCTTGCCTCCGCCTACAACGCCGTTCTCATCCACTTGGAGCTCACCGGGCGCGCCGAAACTGACAATTTCGTCCCGGACCTTGATGCTCAGACGCGGGAAGTCCTCGGCACCGCCCTCGGACCACTTGATGTCCATCTTCTTGAAAGCCGGGTATTCGCGTGTTGCCTTCACGTACCGTTTGACCGCGTTCAGCTCACCGCCGACCGTACCGTTGATGCCATCCTTTGAGATGATGACCCGTCCACGAAGGCTCAGCTTCTCGCAGAGAGCGCGCTGCCACAGCCGGATCGCGTCGGGATCCGTAAGCGGGGTGAAGGCGTAGTACAGGACAATGCGGTTGATAGTCACATTATTAAGGGTAAAGGTAGCTATCAAATGACGATTCAGTTGCCGATATAGGTTTTAAGGGGCCCTGACGCTAGGGTCAGTTTATGAACGCCTCACTCGATGATGACCTGGTGAAAGTGTGGGCGGCCGGCTGGGCTGCCTGCCGTGGGCACGAGACCCGCGAACACGGACGGTTCCCTTCTGCGCAAATTTCCGGGTCCTCCAGCGACTGGCAGTTTTTCGCGCTGGAACCCACTGACGATGAATTCTCAGATCTTGCCTCCCGGATCGCTGAGTCGCCGAGCCTGCTCTACGTTTTCACGGACCGCATGCCCGCCATGCATGCCAAAGCGTCCTCTGCTGGCTTGCACGTAACCGGAACGTTCCAGAGCTTGATGACCACGGACATGGCTGGCCAGGATATTGAAGACCCACTATCCCCGGATGGTTTTGAGACCACTGTTACCCGCGGCGATGGTGTTCATCGGGTTCTGGTCACCCACGACGGCGAAGAAGCGGCTCGCGGTAGCGTTGCCGTCGTCGGTGAATACGCGGTATTTGACCGCATCATCACCGCCCCCAATTACCGGCGGCAGGGTTTAGGCAGTTATGTCATGCGTGCTTTGACCGCTGTGGTCATGGAGCACGACGTCGAACACGGGCTGCTGCTTGCTTCACCGGATGGTCGGGCGCTGTACGGTTTCCTCGGCTGGCTGGAACTCACGGAAGTCCTGATGCTTCAAGGTCAGGAACCTGCGGAAGCGGACATCGTCAAAATCGACTGACATTACAGTGAAACAATGATGGTGTGGCCCTTCACGATTCCCTGATCCCGCTTCTTGGCGGCGGTACGGATCCGGAGCAATTACAGCACGTGCACCGGATTCCGTCACGTGTTGCGTCAGTTTCCCCGTGGCCGGAGTGGGCGCACCCAGACGTTGTTGATGCCTACCGAATGCTGGGAGTTCAGGAGCCATGGCGGCACCAGGCCGAGGCAGCCGAGGCCGCTCATTCGGGACAGCACACCATCCTCGCTACGGGAACGGCGTCCGGTAAGTCCCTGGCGTATCAACTTCCCGCTCTTGACAGCATTCACCGTTCGGCAGTCGAGGATCGCATCAGTCTGGAGCCCAGTGGTTCCGTCACCCTTTATCTGGCGCCCACCAAGGCTCTGGCCGCGGACCAGCTCTCCGCGATCAAGGCGCTGAAGTTGCCCTCAGTGCGGGCTGAAACATACGACGGCGATACTGATCAGGGTGCGCGCCGCTGGATCCGCGACCACGCGAACTTTGTCCTGGCCAATCCCGACATGCTGCACTTCGGTGTCCTGCCCAATCATGGGTGGTGGGCCAGGTTCTTCCGGCGGCTGAAGTACGTGATTATTGACGAGGCGCACACGTACCGCGGTGTCTTTGGTTCTCATGTGGCAAACCTGATGCGGCGGCTCCGCAGGATCTGCGCTCATTACGGTTCTGATCCTGTGTTTATCGGGGCGTCCGCAACCTCATCAGACCCTGGGCATTCCTTTGGCCGCCTCATCGGCGCGGACGTCACCGCGTTCACCCAGGACTATTCCCCTCATGGTTCGACGACGGTAGCGTTCTGGGAGCCAGTTCTCACCGAGCTCAAGGGCGAGAATGGCGCGAGGGAACGGCGCACTGTCATAGCTGAGACCTCGGACCTGTTGGCGAATCTTGTCGCAGCCCAGGTCCGAACTATTGCTTTCATCAAGTCCCGGCGCGGTGCGGAAACCATTGCCACTATTACGCGGCGCCTGCTGGAGGAGGTTCATCCCAGCCTTCCTGACCGTGTTGCTTCTTACCGGTCGGGCTATCTGCCGGAGGAGCGCCGTGAGCTGGAATCGAAGCTTCGCAGCGGTGAACTCCTGGGTGTTTCGAGCACGTCGGCACTGGAGCTTGGCATAGACATAGCCGGTCTCGACGCTGTGCTGGTGGCCGGATGGCCAGGCACGCGCGCCTCCCTGTTCCAGCAGATCGGCCGCGCGGGACGGACTGGCCAAGACGCGCTGGCCGCC
Source organism: Arthrobacter roseus (assembly GCF_016907875.1). Lineage (NCBI taxonomy): Bacteria > Bacillati > Actinomycetota > Actinomycetes > Micrococcales > Micrococcaceae > Arthrobacter > Arthrobacter roseus. Next base: position 2,846,753 of record NZ_JAFBCU010000001.1, read on the forward strand.
TTTGTTGCCAGTGATGACCCGCTGGATACGTATCTGGTCCATCATCCGGAGGCGGTCTTCGACATTGGGGTTGAGGCCACAGTCTTTGATCCGTCGAACCCTTACGTTTTGGGCCCGCACCTGTGCGCTGCAGCGGCAGAGATTCCGATATCTCCTGCCGAGCTGTCCACCTTCGGTGATACCACGGCAGCGCTGCTGGATCAGTTGGTGACGCAAGGTTACCTCCGGCGCCGAGCTTCGGGTTGGTACTGGACCCATGCACAGAGCGCTGCGGCGATGGTGAATCTGAGGGCAGACGGCGGTGGTCCGATCAGCATCGTCGAGTCCGGTACGGGCACGTTGTTGGGCACGATGGGCTCTCCGCAAAGCCATTATCAGGCTCATACAGGTGCTATTTATGTTCATCAGGGTCAAACGTTCGTGGTGGAGGAGCTGAACGAACAGGATCATTGCGCGATTGTCTCCCGCGGAAACCCGGACTACTACACGCAGGCCCGGGACGTCACCCAGATTGAGGTCATCGGTACGTCCCGGAGCGCGGAGTGGGGCCGGGTTGGTGTCTCTTTTGGTGAGGTGAAAGTGACTACGCAGGTGGTCTCCTTTCAGCGCAAGGCCCTTGTATCGAACGAGATTCTGGGCGAGGAACCCTTGGAGTTGGAGGCGCGGGAGCTGTTCACCAAAGCGGTGTGGTTCACGGTGGACGCGAGCCTGCTGACAAACGCGGGAATCCTTGAGCCGGAAATTCCAGGATCACTTCATGCTGCCGAGCACGCGGCCATCGGGTTGCTGCCGCTGGTGGCCTCGAGTGACCGCTGGGACATCGGTGGTGTTTCCACTGCCTTACACGCCGACACTGAGCTGCCCACCGTATTTGTTTACGATGGGCACCCAGGCGGGGCCGGTTTCGCCGAACGCGGCTTTGATGCCGCTGTGATCTGGTTGTCCGCCACCCGCAAGGCCATTGCCTCGTGTGAGTGCGACCGCGGCTGCCCCTCCTGCGTTCAGTCCCCCAAATGTGGAAACAAGAACAACCCGCTGGACAAGGCTGGAGCCATCAAGCTGATCGACGTGCTGCTGCGCGACGCTCCGAAGCCCTGACCGTCAGGGCAGGTCAGGTGGAGGTCCTGCTCGTGCTCTGCCATTCGCGGAGCCGAGTAAGGATGAAATGTGCACGCTCGTGGTCACATCAACAATGTGTCCCTGTGCACCAACCTGCTGACAGCTTTTAAGCTCGACGCCGTGTCTGCTGGCTACTTCCCCGGCCACCGCGCACGGCTCGCCAGGGGTCAGCCCGCGGGCCACGTCGGCGGCCGCGAGGGCTGCGAGATCGGCTGCGGTTGAGGCCCGGCTAGCCCCCACAGTGGCCTGCACGAGGATCACGAGCATCGCCAGCAGGAGCAGGATCGCGAACGCGATGCCTGCCATCATGACAGTCCCCGCACCTTTCTCGTGTTGGTCGCTCCGCGCTGTTTCGGTAGGGGCAAGGCAGTTCATGGCACCCCTGGTCCGGTAACACCCGTGTTTTCTGGGCGTGCGAGCGCGTCCGCCTCCAGCTGCCAGCCGGACCACCCAAGTAGCGGTCCATCCACTGTGGTCGAGACGTGAACGGTGGCCCACGTTCCATCACCGGTCACTGACAGTTCTGCCTGCGGACCGGCCAGTCGCTGCACCGTCGTCGTCGCGACCGCTGTGTCCTCACCGCGCATGATTTCCCGTGCGCCTGCCCGTGCCGCTTCTTCCAGGCGAAGCTGGGTAGCTCCGACGGACACTGCGGTAAGGACTACCACCAGCAGCACAACGATTGAAGGCAGAGCCACCGCGAACTCCGCGGTGACGGCGCCGCGCTGCCCGGAAATAGAACGGGGTCCCCGGGTTGCACCGCCATCCCGCGGAGTTCGTGTGGAGTTCATAGGAGCTGCCTTATCCAAACGTGAGTGCGGTCTGGATCAGACCCATCAGCATTCCTCGGACTTCACCGCTGGCCAGGACCGCCACCAACAAGGCCGCGAACCCAACCGCCGCCAGCGTTGCGATGGCGTACTCCGCCGTCGCCATGCCGGCCTCCCGATGCTGGATGTCAACTTTTTCAGTGTTGGTTCGTTGGGGATGGATTGCCGTGACTGTGGCCATGCCCGGCTGATCTTTGGTGCAGCTGGGCAGGGGTACCTGCATGGTCTGGAACTGGTGCGAACTGTTCGTGGCTGTCATGGTGGAGCTCCTCGATTTCCTGGGCCAGTTGCTGGCGATAGTGACGCTGTTTTCTGCGTCTGAATCGACTCTGCCCCGGCCTTGAACCTCATGACACCCGTGTTCAGCCCGATCTGGATAACTTCGCCGTCAACTCGGGCTGTGGAGGACAGATGAAACGGCACCGCATCTCTGGTGGCAAGACGATGGCGATAACCACACGATGGCAGTCTGCGGCCGGGAGGATCGGGTGCTCGGGGGCGAGATTGTTTTGACCCTCACGAACTCGAATGCCCAACAAATAGAGATCGGGTGGGTATTCAATTCCAGCTACTGGAGACGCGGATACGCGACTGAAACCGCCGGCGCCGCTCTCTCATGCGCGTTCAATGAGTTGAACGCGCATCGGGTGTTCGCACGCTTGGATACCGAGAATATCGCGTCTGTGAAAGTGTGCGAACGACTGGGCATGCGGCTCGAAGCACACTTCATCGACAATGACGTTGCGGTCAGCGGCGAACGGACAGTGAGTTCGTCTATGCCGCTGTGTTGGACGACCTGCGACTGTAGCGGCCGAGGTTGCAGAGCCGGGATGTTGGGTCCAGAGCCCCCTCACCCCAGCGAAGGAACCAACGCAAAGAGCACTGGCATGACTCCCAAGCAGACGAAGGCTGGGAGTGCGCAGACGCCGAGGGGTATCACCAATTTCACGCCGAGGGAGGCCGCACGCTTCTCAGCAGCACGGTTGTTCCGACGCCGAAACTGGGCAGCGTGGGCGTAGAGGATCTTGGCCGAAGGTGCTCCGGTAGCTCCGGCGAAAGCCAGTGCTGATGCGAGCTCAGTCACCACGCGAGCACCCTGCTTGCCTGCCTTGTCGGAGGCCAACTGCCAGGCAGAGTTCCACGACGCACCGAGATCCAATGCTGCTGCCGCCCGCTGGATCGCTGTTCGAACGTCCGGGTCACATGGTTGGGACAACACGATCAACACTGTGCGCATGGGCTGGCCTGCCTCAAGCATCGCTGCCGCGAGATCCAACATGAGCGCGGGATCGTCAATGCCATGCGCAAACTCTTCAACAACACTCTCTTGCTTGGCGTTGCTCTCGATGCGACCGTATTGGCCCACCAGCAACCAGAGGGCAGTAGACAGCAACCCGAATACCACGAAGCCAATCATGCGAAGGTCTCTTTCCCGGCGCCGGCCACCAATTTTCCAGACCACCATCGGCCCACAATCATCAGGGTGATTCCGGCGAACAGAAATGCCCAGCCAGCAGGTGTCCCGAGTAGGATCGCGATTGGATTCATACCCATGAGGAATCCGAGGCCCAGCCCGAAGACGGGCAGCCACGTCAGGAGACGCACCGTTGCCTTTGGCCCGGCGAGCGCTGTTTCGCGGGCCGCGGCACTATCCAGCCGCGCCTCCAGCTGCACGGCGTATCGGGCAAGGATGTTTCCAAGCGGTGCCCCGCATCGTTCGGACACGTTGAGGCAGGCTGCCAGATCCATCCAGAGGCCAGCCAGGTGGTGTTGTTTTTGTTCACGGCATGCGGTTGCGGTAGCTATCAGCGTATTCGACGGACTCAGACCAAGGGCGGCGGCTTGCGCAGCGTGTTCCAGCACCGGGATTACGTTGGCACCGAGACCACGTCCGCTGGCAGGGACGTTGTTGTCGGCAGATGCGTAGACCGACAGCGCGTCCTGCCACAGTGAGTGCGGGTTCCGTCCAGACTGCAAGAGTGCGGCCAGCTGGTGGACGAACAATGGTAGATCGTGGGGGTCTGTAGCGGGCTGCTTGGTGGAAGGCCCGAAAACGGTGCGGGACGCAGAACGCCGGTCCACCGTCGTTGTACCCGGCGTCGCCCTGTAAACCAGCAGCAGGCATGCCAGTGACGTCAGCAGGGCTACGAGAATCCCGGTCATCCTGTGAGCCGTTTGTTCAGGTCAGGCCATGCCGATCCCTCTACCAGGGATCCGTCCACCAGTTCGAGCGCTGAAACGGCCGTCAGTTCCCCTGCGGAGAGGCTCAGCATCGAAATCCCGCCCACAGTCCTTCCTCCAGGTGTTCGGACCAGGTGGATAACGACGTCAATGGCGTTGGCGGCCTGCAGTGACAACGCTTCACGGTTCATGCCCGCAAGCGCACCCAGTGCCGAAAGCCGGGCGGGCACGCTCTGGGCGGAGTTCGCGTGGACTGTGCCACCGGCGCCGGCATGACCGGTGTTCATGGCGGAAAGCAGTTCTCGGACTTCGGTTCCGCGGCATTCGCCGACGATGAGGCGGTCCGGCCTCATCCGTAGTGCCTCTTTCACGAGGTCCGCGAGTTCAACGGCGCCAGAGCCTTCCAGATTGCTGTGGCGGCTTTGTAGTCCGACGACGTGCGGATGTTCCGGGTTCAGCTCCGCTGCGTCCTCGACCAGGACCAACCGTTCGGTCTCTGGGCAGAGTCCCAGCATGGTGGATAGGAGCGTGGTTTTGCCGGTTCCGGTGGCGCCGCTGATCAGGAAGTTGAGCCGGCGGTGGATGACCTGCGTCAGCACGCGAACCAGCAGTGCTGTGTTCGGTCCGTCTGGGAAGAGCTCTTCCAGAGTGAAGACCGTGGACCTGCGGATTCTGATCGAGAGTAGAGTGCCAGCGGTGGACACAGGGCTGAGAACGGCGTGGACGCGGTAGCCTTCCAACCGGACGTCGACGCAAGGGTTGGAATCGTCAAGACGTCGTCCTCCCGCTGCGATCAACCGGGCTGCCAGAGACCGCACTGAGCTGTCATCGGCAAAGCGGGTGTCGGTCAGTTCAAGTCCGAGGCCGCTATCAACCCAGACCTGGTCAGGGCCATTGACGAGGATGTCGGTGACGCCCGGGCTGGAGGCCAGTTCCTGTAGAGGGCCGAGGCCCCTGAGTTCAGCCCTGATGGTGTCTACCGCAAGTAGTGTTCCCTCCGATCCGAGCAGCCGCCCACTGGAGTGCACGGCTGCCGCGAGCCGGGCGTCGGTAACAGGGGAACTGTCCGCGAGAACTGCCGCCCGTATCTGAGACACCATGGCGGAGTCCACCCCCCGTTGTTGGAAGGGAGCAGGCCGGGATCGTTGCCGATGGCCGCCGTCGGCCCTGGTGCTCACGCGGTTTGTCCTGCCGGTACGTCAAGATGCGCGATGATCCCGCCAAGTGCCCGTTGGAGCCTGCGCCTGCGCGCATATTCGAGTACGGTGCCGGTCTCTTCCGCTGCCGCCATTCCACGCTGATGCGGCAGGTATCCGGCAAACCGGGCTCCGGTCATGTTGGCAATGGTCTGCGGATCCAGTCCGTCTGCCACCGGTCCGCGGATCACTACGGATACCGGGATGGGCGCGAGCTGCTTCGCCAGGTTCCGGCCCGCATCGATGGCCCGGCGACGGGCTGGTAGGACAATGAGGATTGTGTCGCAGCAGGCAGCCAGCGCGGTTTGATCTTGGCTGCCGCCCAGGTCAACGATGGCGAGATCAAATCCGGTGCGGACGGCGTCGAGCACCACCGGCGCCATGGGCTCTGCCTCAGGCACTATGTCCTCCAAGCTGCGGGTCCAGGACAGTACCGAGATTCCGTTCACCACGGGAAGTGCTTCAAGGAGTTGCCGAGGATTCAGCGTTCCTTTGACGTCCGCGAGGTCCGGCCAGCGGATCCCCTGAGCTTCTCTGGCTGCCAGGAGACCATCAATCCCGCCATCCAGAGGAACCCCATCGACCAGGCAGGTGGCCAGGCCATCCGCTGCCGCTGAATGTGCCAGTAGGCAGCTCAACGTTGTTGCCCCAGTGCCGCCCGTTGCCCCAGCCACTCCAACAACACGGCCCTGGGCAGGTTTACTTGCGCGGCCCAGATAGTCGGCCAGCCAGACGGCGGCGGACGGCAGGACAGCCGCACGGTGGGCCGACAACGCGGCGGCCCGCTCCCACACTTGGGTTTCCTGCCCATTCAGACCCACCACGATGACTTCAATATCTGCCGGAAGACGAGGAAGGGGCGCGTCCACATCCACCAGAAGCAACGGCGCCCCGACCGCGAGGGCTTCCGCTGCACCCGGCACCGTTATCAGCTTCGCTCCAGCAGCCGCCGCCACCCGGGACACCGCGTCTCGCACCGGCTCGGCAGCGCTGATCAAGACGATCGACGGTGTTTGGTTTTCAGGTAACCAGGCAGTATTCATACACCGATCCTGCGGCGCACAGCCCTCAGCCATGCCATCCGGAACCGGATATGTGGAAAACGGTGCGTCAGAACGCTCCTGTGGAGGAATAATCGTACCCCTGCGCGAGAATGGATTCATGTACATTCTGGTGTCGGCATCGGCGCACGGCACGGCTGAGCCTCAGGGCGTCCACCTGCAAGCGCTGGACGACGTCGGCCACCCCACTGCTGACGCCGTCGTCGTACCCTTAGCGGACCTTCCCCGGAAAATAGCCAAGCTAGAAACAAAACGTCCCCGCTGGGTGTTCGAAAACGTCCGCGATTGGTATCCGCAGCTCCTCGCAGACGCCACTGACATTGACATTGAGCGGTGCCACGACGTCACACTGATCCGCGGGATCCTCAGATTCGCCACGTCGGCAGCGCCATCTCCTTACATTGAAGTCCTTCACTCCGCACCACTCGACGATACCGAGGACGCACTCCCCCGACAGCTGCAGCCCCCGCCCCCAGCACCGGACCAGGGAACCCTGTTCGAGAGCGGGCCAACTACCTCCGGAATGCCGCTCGAGGACCTCCGCGATGAATTGCAGGCCCAGCTGGCCGCGATTGCACAATCCCCCCAAGCCCATCGGCTCACCCTCCTGACCGCAGCGGAATCCGCTGGCGCGCTCGTCGCCGCCGAAATGGAACACTTCGGTATGCCCTGGCGCGAAGACGTCCACAACGACATCCTCACCACTGCCCTAGGACCGCGGCCACGCGAAGGCCACCGCCCACCTGAACTGGAGCGGCTAGCCGGGGAACTACGCACCACACTAAAAAATCCCACCCTCAATCCAGACTCACCTCAGGAACTCCTTCGAGCCCTCCACCGAGCGGGCCTCGAGGTCAAAACAACCCGGCAGTGGGAACTCGAACAGCACAACCACCCAGTCATCGCACCCCTGCTGCAGTACAAGAAGCTCTCGCGGCTCGTCACAGCGAACGGCTGGACCTGGCTGGACGCGTGGGTTCACGACGGCCGTTTCCACCCCGAATATGTGGTGGGCGGCGTTGTCACCGGCCGGTGGGCCTCCCGTGGCGGAGGTGCGATGCAGATCCCGCGGGTCATCCGCGACGCGTCCCGTCCAGACCCCGGGCACCGATTCATTGTGGCCGACGCAGCGCAACTCGAACCTCGTGTACTGGCGGCTTTGGCCAAAGACTCTGCGCTCGCCGCCGCCGCTCGTGGACGCGATCTCTATCAAGGAATCGCAGACCAGGGTTTCGGCGGCGACAGGTCCACCGCGAAAATCGCCATGCTCGGCGCCATGTACGGCGCCACCAGCGGCGAAGCCGGCCGCCTGATGCCGCAGCTGACGCGCACCTATCCGCAGGCTATCGCCGTCGTTGAACATGCGGCCCGCGAAGGCGAAGCCGGTGGCGTCGTCTCGAGTCATCTCGGCCGCAGCTGCCCGCCGCCCTCACCGCGCTGGCTACAGGCGCAACAGAGTACGACGGCGGACGAGCAGCGACGAGCCGAGGGCGTCGCCAGGGCACGCGGACGGTTCACGCGAAACTTCGTGGTTCAGGGGACGGCCGCCGAATGGGCCCTGTGCTGGCTGGCGGAATTACGACGGCGACTGCGAACCGCCGCGGGACCCGGCCCGGCACTGGGCAAGCTGGTGTTCTTCCTCCACGATGAGGTGGTCCTGCATGTGCGGGATGAATGCGTCGAGGAGGTGGAGGCCATCGTGCAGGCTTCAGCGGCCGCTGCCACTCACTTGCTCTTCGGAAACATCCCCATCGATTTTCCCGTCAATGCGGTAGTTGTCGATTCCTACGCGGACGCGAAATAACCCGCACGGCAGGGTTATCCACAGTTGGGTTCCTACCCGTGGCGCCGCGGAACCCGGCCCCGTAGCGTCACGGGTAAAGCCGTGACATGGGACCGAAGGGGTACTGCCGCTGTGACCATCCTGACCATCAATACTGATCGATACCTGGACTCTGCGCTGCATGCGTCCGTTGCCGGCAACGCGGCGCACGATGCCGTTTCGGGTACGGTGTCAGCGCTACAGTCCAGCGGTGGAATGGCCGGATGGGATGGAGCCGGCATGGACTGGGCCACCCAATACGATCCTGCGGCGCAGTTGTTGACGTCATCCGTGCAGGAACTGGCCATCGCTTGTTCCGACACTTCCCGCGCCATGACACTGGCTGCGGGCGAGTACATTCAGGCCGAGCATATAGCCTCACTTGGAGTCTCGCTGCTGACCCACCCAGCTCTTTCTCCCGCCGTGCCAGATGTCTGCCTCAGCTCGCTTCCCACCGCCGGGCAGTCCGTCAATCCCGGGATTCCCCCAGTCGGATGGGATATCGTGGAGGGCATCACCGGCGCCATGTGGCCAACCGGAGACCCAGAGCCGTTGCGCGGTGCCGCCGGCAACGTGGTCAAACCTTGCAAACCAACTGGACGAGCTGAGACGAGCTTCCATCACGCACGTCCGTGCATCTGTTGATCACCTGAGCGCACGAGACCTCACGTTACTTCAAGAACGGTCCCTTTTGATGGACGGCGCAGCAGCTGATTTGGCGGAAGACGCCAGAGGCCTCGCCACAGCGTGCACCAGTTACGCTGCGAGCGTCGAGCAGGCCCACGAGGAGCTCCGGCAAGAAGCCATGGCCTTCGCAAGGGAAGTATCTGCCCTGATTATCGCCGGAAGTATTCTTTCGTTCGTCACACTCGGCGGAGCCGGTGCTGTAGCTGGTATCGTTGGAGCTGGCCGCACTGCCGCGATGGTCATACGAATCACAAGTGCCATTAGCGGACTTGTCGCCGCTGCACGGGCAACCAACATCACTATCCGAGCAACTGGATATGGGGCACAGTTCGCACGCCTCGCAACGGCTGGCTCGGGCAGAGTTCAATGGATCACCAAACCTCTTGCTCCCGCGATCACGAACGTGACGAAGTGGACCGATCGAGGCTCAGCCTTCATCGGCAATGGCCCCTTGAGTATGTCGAAAGAAACTGCACTGCTCGGTGTCGAAAAGACTTTCTGGGGAAAGTACGCATCCGGAGACACTCTGATTGATCGCTCCATTCACCTTGGAAGTTTCGCCGCCGCGGGCTTGCCGCTGACGTTCAAGTCCATTAAGTGGGGAAAGGCTGCCTACGACCGGCTGGAGTCGGCCAAGGAGGTTAAAGGTGTCATCGAATCTGGAAAACTGCCCTAGTTGGTCCGGAAACCGAAGAACTATCCCGGGCTACCAAAAACACTGCCCGTCATCGTTCCCTCCCGTCTCAGAGCGGCACATCCAGGTCCGGCCCCCAGCCGGCGTAGGGTCGTGGTGAAGCCGCTTCCGGCGATCCGTCCGTGCCTTCCACCGGTGCTCGATAATCCACTGTTGATTCAGCACCAGCCCGGTAAATCACCAAGCGTCCAAACAGGGCGCTTGGTGCCGTCAGCCGCGTGACTTCGGATGCGCGGCTCACGCGTCGCGTCGTGCGCCTTCCGAGGGAGCGACGGTGAACAGCGTGGGGGCACCGAAGCGGGATGCCACGAAGGCGGCGGTCACGGCATCCTTCACCCGTTCGAGCTTGGCCCGGTCGACCAGGGCGATGGCCGCGCCGCCGAAGCCACCGCCTGTCATCCGCGCGCCGATCGCACCGGCCGACACCGCGGCTTCGACCGCGGTGTCGAGTTCGGGAACGGAGATCTCGAAATCGTCGCGCATGGATGCGTGCGAGGCCAACAGCAGGTCGCCGATGGCATTCGGACCGTCGTCGTGCAGCACCCGGACGGCATCGAGCACTCGCTGGTTCTCGGTCACAACGTGGCGGGCACGACGAAACGTCACGTCATCCATCATCTGCTCTGCGCGTTCGAGGTCGTCCATGTGAAGCTCGCGCAGAGACGCGATGCCCATGATCGTGGCAGCCTTCTCGCACGACGCACGGCGCTCGCGGTAGCTGCCGGTGGCGTGGGAGTGCTTCACATTCGTGTCGATGACGAGCATCTCAAGCCCCGACGTGGCAAACCCGAGCGTGACGACCTCGGTCTCCAGACTGCGGCAGTCGAGAAAGATCGCGGCGTCCGGCCGTCCCAGCATCGATGCCATCTGATCCATGATGCCGGTGGGCGCGCCCACCGCGTCGTTCTCGGCAGCGCGGCCAAGTCGGGCGAGCTCGACGCGGTCGGATCCGAGCGCCCAGATGTCGTTGAGGGCGCTCGCCGTCGCCCCCTCGATGGCTGCGGACGAAGATAGCCCTGCCCCGACAGAAACTTCCGATGCGAACGCCAGATCCAGCCCGCGCAGCGTTGTGGTGTCGACGCCGGATGCGCGGACCATCGCCCAGGCGACGCCGAGCGGGTAGGCCGCCCATTCAGGGCTGCGGTCGTTCGGAAACCGGGTAGGCAGGTCGGCCAGTGTCGTTTCGACTACGTCCGAAGCGAAGGCGGATGCCACGCGGATGGTCGCGTCGTCGCGCGGTGCGACGGCGACGTAGGTGCGGCAGTCGATCGCGAACGGAAGGACGAATCCGTCGTTATAGTCGGTGTGCTCGCCGATCAGGTTCACCCGACCGGGGGCAGACCACTCACCGAGTGGTGTGGCGTCGGTGAGCGTGGACAGCAGGGTTCGGGCGTCGGCCGAGGCCTCCTGGGTCACCGGTCGATCGCCTCTCGGATGCGCGCAGCCGCCGTCTCGGGTGATACGTCGCCAATCCAGGCGCCCATCGCGGACTCGGATCCGGCGAGGTACTTCAGCTTGTCGACGGTCCGACGGGGGCTCGTGAGCTGAAGGTGCAGGCGCACCGTATCGCGGCCGATGTGCACCGGAGCCTGGTGCCACGCGGCGATGTACGGGGTGGGTGTGTCGTACAGCGCATCGATGCCGCGCAGCAGCCGCAGGTAGACGCCGGCGAGCTCGTCTCGCTCGGCTGGCGATGTGGCCGCGAAGTCGGGAACGTGGCGACGCGGGGTCAAGTGCACCTCGAGTGGCCACCGTGCCGCGAACGGCACGTAAGCGATCCAGTGCTCGGCTTCGAGCACCACGCGCTCCCCCGCTGCCTCGAACTCGATGATGCGGTCAAACAGGTCTCCCCCCTCGCGCTGGATCGAGGACAGCAGCGTTGTTGTGCGCGGTGTGAGATAAGGGTAAGAGTAGATCTGCCCGTGCGGGTGCTGCAGTGTGACGCCGATCTCTTCGCCACGGTTCTCGAATGGGAACACCTGCTGCACGCCGGGCAAAGCCGACAGAGCCGCCGTGCGGTCCGCCCAGGCCTCGATGACGGTACGTGCGCGGGTGGGGGTCTGCGTGCCGAAGGAGCCTACGCGCTCAGGGGAGAAACACACCACTTCGCAGCGGCCGACCGACGTGCGGGTACGTCCCAACCCGGGTGCGTCGAGGTCGGTGAGGCCGCGCGGGGGGTCGTCTGCTGCGGGCGCGTGGGCGGTGGTGTGCGCGAGAGCCGGTCCGAACGACGGCGACTTATTCTCGAAGACCGCCACATCGTAGTTGTTCGGTACTTCCGAGGGGTTGAAGGGAGTCTGCGGCGCAAGCGGGTCGAGGTGCGCTGGCGGGAGAAAGGCGCGGTTTTGCCGGGCTTCGGCGATCGAGATCCAATCGCCGGTGAGCACGTCACGCCGCATCGTCGCGGTCGCTGGGCGTGGATCGGAGGTCCGCGCGTCGATGGCGCGATCGGAGCCGAGTGTCGTGTCGGGGTCATCGAAGTAGATCAGCTCTCGCCCGTCCGCCATTCGTGTCGTGCGCTTGACGACGCCCGCGCCGAGGGCCTGCGCTTCTGGCCGGTCTATCGGCTCGGGCTGCGTGCCAGCGGAACCGTTCTCCACTGCGGGGGAACCAAACTCAGGCCTGTTCACACCAACACGGTACCAACGCAGTCATGTTATCGTCAACATGGATCGAAGTTGAGGAGTACGGCACGCGTTGTCGTAGGACAGAAACGACAGGAACGAGGCACAGGTTGGGATCGAGCTTCGAAGAACTGGGCGACGTGACCACGAGCCGACGTGTATCCATGATCGACGTCGCACGGGTGGCAGAGGTCTCGGGTCAGACGGTGTCGCGGGTCGTCAACGGCAGCCCGAGGGTCGACCCGGCCACCCGGGAGCGCGTCGCGACGGCGATGCAACAGCTCGGCTACCGACCGCATCGGGCAGCGCGAGCCCTCCGCACCGGCCGCACCCAGACCATCGGGCTGATCGTCTCGACGCTGGGCACCTTGGGCAACTCGCGGATGCTGCAGGCGGTTACGGATGCCGCGGCTCTGCGCGGCTACGCACTCACCGTTGTGACACTGGCCGGTCCAGACGCGGTCGACGACGCATTCGAGCGGCTGCGCGACCAAGGAGTGGACGGCGCGATCGTACTCAACGAGGCCACCCAGTTCGCACGCGAGGCGGACGTTGCGGCCGGCATCGAACTGGTTGTGGTGGACTCGCCCGCCGATAACCGATTCGGCACCGTACAGACCGACCACGCAGCGGGCGCGCGCGTCGCAACCGAGCACCTGCTCGCACTCGGCCATGAGACGGTGTGGCACGTGGCAGGCCCCGCAGGTTCTTTTGCCGCAGCAGAGCGCGAGCGCGGCTGGCGAAAGGTGCTGGAGGCGGCATCGCGGCAGATCCCAGACATCCTACGCGGCGACTGGAGCGCCGACTCCGGCTTCGACGCGGGACAAGTGCTTCCACCCGAGGCGACTGCCGTGTTCGTGGCCAACGATCAGATGGCGCTCGGCGTGCTGCGGACGATTGCGGTGGCTGGCCGAACGGTGCCCAGCGACGTCAGCGTCGTGGGATTCGATGACATCGACGATGCCCGTCAGTACCTCCCTCCGCTCACAACCGTCAGACAGGACTTCGACGCACTCGGCGCCCACGCCGTTCAGATGCTAGTCGACGAAATCGAGAACGCGCAGCCGGACCGCCGTGTCGTGTGCACGCCCGCGCTCGTCATCCGCGAGAGCACGCAGATGCTTCAAGAATGAGGGGATCAAGAACTATCCCGGGCTACCGAAAACGTTGCCCGTCATCGTTCTCTCCCGCCTCAGAGCGACACCTCAAGATCCGGCCCCCAGCCGGCGTCCGATCGTCGTGAAGCCGCTGCCGGTGTCTGACTCTCAACCGCTGACAGCCAGCCTGTCTCTCGCAGCACCCGATCCAGCAAAAGTCCGGTAAACCCCCAGACAAGCGTGCCATTGACAGTGAACCCTGGGCTCCGATGAACGTGCCCGTCCTTGCGGGCAACAGCGGTGACACGGTTCGCCGGATTGAGAAGGTCTGCAACCGGGATCCGGAACACATTCGCGGACTCACCATAATCCACGACAGCTACGGGGGACGGCGCTGCCCACCAAGCCAGCACTGGTATCACCACGTGGTTGCTCACGGGAAGTGGAAGGCCGGGAAAGGTCCCCAGCACCTCGACTCCGGCAGGGTCCAACCCGGTCTCTTCCCGTGCCTCACGCAGCGCAGCATCAACAGGCCCCGCATCCCCTTCGTCCATGCGCCCGCCGGGGAAAGCAACCTGACCCGCATGTGAAGACAGTGTGCCCGCACGCTCAACCAGAAGAACATCAAGGTCATCCGGGACGGCGTCCGCATGGAACTGTGACGGGCTGTCATCCAACGGCCCGAACAACATGAGGACAGCAGCATTTCGTGCCTGAGCGACGTCGAAACCCGGCACCTGCCAGCGCCGATCCATACTGTGGGCGTTCGCGCGAGCGTCAATGCCAGGGCCGGAGACACTGTTACCGTACCGTTCCACCAACGCGTGCAGACTTTCACGTGCTGACATGGTGTCCCTTCCCCTCATGCTCCCAGCGGATAGCCCTCAGCTTGAAGCTCTCTACGGGTAGCGCCCGCCCGCATCTTCTCCAATAACTCTTCTCTGCCTGGCGCAAGTTCATACTTCAACAGGGTGCGGGCCTTCTCCGGGTCAACTTCACCATCACCATAGGAGGGGCACCACTGAGCCACGGGGCACGCACCGCACGCCGGCTTCTTGGCATGACAAACCCGCCGTCCGTGAAACACCACCCGATGCGAGAGCATCGTCCAGTCTGTTGGAGCAAAGAGCTCCCCGACGTCCTTCTCGATCTGCACCGCATCTTTCGACGCCGTCCACCCAAACCGCTGGGACAGCCTCATGAAATGAGTATCGACGGTGATCCCTGGTGTGCCGAAAGCATTACCGAGCACGACATTGGCTGTTTTCCGCCCTACGCCCGCCAGCGTGACCAGGTCCTCCAGACGTGAGGGGACCGCGCCGTCGTACTCGTCCACGATCCGGCTGGATAAAGCCAACAGGCTCTTCGCCTTTGCGCGGAAGAAGCCCGTGGCCCTGATCATTTCCTGCAGTTCCGTCTCATCAGCCTCAGCCAGAGCCTCGGCGTCTGGATACCGCGCAAACAGTGCCGGCGTGGTCATGTTCACTCGGACATCGGTAGTCTGCGCAGACAGAACCGTTGCCACCAGGAGCTCAAACGCGTTGCGAAAATCCAGCTCAGCGACCGCGTACGGGTATGTTTCTGCCAGTTCACGGTTGATGCGCCGGGCTCGACGTTTGACGGCAATCGGGCTGTCAGAGAAGGCCTTCACTGCTTCAGTTCCTCGAGTCGTGATCTTCCGACGGCGGAATCTGAATGTCGGAGAGGTCCTTCATGATTCCGGTCTGGCCCGTGTGTTTGTTCTGCACCACAAATTCGTGTCCGCGGTCTTCAAGACACAACTCCCAATCTCCGGGTTCAAAGATGAAGATCTCCTTGCCAGTTGACTCATCGATGACCGGACGATTTGATCCGACGGCGAACCAGAAAGCATCAACGGCCCCTCCCTCATGCTCGTCATTCTCACGGGTGGCGCTGATCGGCTCGTCCTTGACCACCGGATGCACCGCCGTCGCGGCTACCGCTGGCTCTGGCGCCACCGCTGGCTCTGCTGGCTTCTGCCCGGCGGACGCCTTCTCAGCCGACGCCTTCTCAGCGGACGCGTTGCCAGCGGGAGCTTTATCGTTGGTCGAGGCAGCGTTGGTCGGGGCTTGGTTCGTCGAAGCCGCCATGTCGTGATTCTTGCCGCCCTCACCCGGGACAACACTGGCCTCGGTGTAACCCTTGCGGTTTTCCACAGCGCCAGCGCCGACCTCTTGAGCAGGGCCATCCCCTACACCGGCCGTTTCCGCCGGAGCCGTGGTGCCAGCAGCACCAGCGACAGCGGCACCGCCCGCAGCGGCACCGCCTGCCGGGCGAGCAAACCGGGAAGCATCTTCAGTTGAGCGGCCAGACGGGGCTGGAACAGACTGGCGGTCCTTCGACTGCTGCGCCGCAACAGGAGCTGCTGGTTTGGCCGGCTTCGGCGTCGGGGCAACACCGTCGCGCGCTGTGACATGGGCGGGAACGTCCTTGCGCCCGGCGAAGTCTACGGCGAACGGCGGAATGAAGCGGGCGAGAGTCGTAGCGGCCAACAGCCCAAGCGAACCGATCAGCCCCACCAGGTACGCGGCAGTGAATGCGCTTGCGGTCTGCAGGAAGAAGAACGCCAGCGCGATGACAGCGACGACCGAACCGAACTGGTCAAGCGACAGCGACCCCATTCGAATCCTGCTCGTGGGGCTGAGCCGGCGCCCGGTAAAAAGCCCTGCGACGGCCAACGGCAAGAGGATGCCGATGCCCAGGAAGAACAACGGCAAGGTGTTCCACATGTTCTGGGAGTTGAACGGGCCGACGAGGTAAGGGATCAGCGAGCCGATCAGCATCAAGAGGACGGATCCGCCCACCACGAGATCACGTAGGGTAAACGGACCTGCGACGGCTTGGGGCCGCTGCGGCTTCGCGCTGCCGGACTTCAGGGGATCTGCCCCCGAAGGGCCGGCTGACCCTGCAGCTCCGGTTACCGACGGCGAAGCCCCGGTCCCAGCCCTGGAATTCTGTACATCATGCGGTTCGCTCATCGTGTGGATCTCCATTCATTGGCTGCTCTCTGGATACCAGCCTAGCCATGGAGAGTGCTGGGTACTAGCTGATTCTCCATACCCTGTCGTGCCGTTAAGCGCAGAAATACTGCCACTGAACTCTTAGCGTGTGACTGACGACACGTAGAGTGGAAAGCGGGGTTAGAGTTTCAAAAAAGAGTGATCACGAACAGACAAGGGGTCGGAAGTGTCCAACGAAGAACATCAGGGCGACGCACTGGAGAACCTTCTGCAGGAGAACCGGAAGTTCCCCCCAAGCGAGGAATTTGCGGCCACCGCAGTTGCCAAACCTGCCATTTATGACGAGGCAAAGTCCGAAGGGACTGAATTCTGGGCAAGACAGGCGCGGGAGCTCCTCACCTGGGATACCGATTTCACGCAAACTCTCGACTGGTCGGACGCTCCTTTCGCCAAATGGTTTGTGGGCGGCACAGTCAATGCCGCATACAATGCTCTTGACCGCCACGTTGAGCAGGGCAACGGAGACCGGGTGGCTATCTACTTCGAGGGCGAGCCCGGTGACACCCGCACTTACACATACGCGCAGCTGACCGAGGAAGTGAAGAAGGCCGCTAATGCCTTCGAATCCCTGGGCGTTTCCAAAGGTGACCGTGTGGCCGTCTACCTGCCCATGATTCCCGAGGCCGTGATCACCATGCTCGCGTGTGCTCGGATCGGGGCGGTGCACTCCGTGGTCTTTGGTGGTTTCTCTGCCGATGCGCTGCGCAGCCGCATTGACGACGCCGAGGCGAAGCTCGTGGTCACCTCGGATGGAACTTATCGGCGCGGCAAACCCAGCTCGTTGAAGCCCGCTGTGGACCAGGCCCTCAAGAAGGAAGGCCACACCGTGACCAGCGTGGTGGTGGTCAAGCGCAACGGTGAGCCCGTCGAGTGGCAGGACGGCCTGGACCTCTGGTGGCACGACATCGTCGATTCCGCCAGCGCGGAGCACACGGCCGTAGCGCACGACGCCGAGCACCCGCTGTTCATCCTCTACACCTCCGGGACCACGGGCAAGCCGAAGGGCATCCTGCACACCACCGGCGGTTACCTGACTCAGAGCGCGTACACCCACAAGAACGTTTTCGACCTGAAGCCGGAGAAGGACGTTTTCTGGTGCACAGCGGACATCGGCTGGGTTACCGGCCACACATACGTCACGTATGGTCCGCTGCTCAATGGCACCACTCAGCTCATGTATGAGGGCACCCCTGACACACCTCATCAGGGCCGCTGGTGGGAGCTGGTGGAGAAGTACAAGGTGAGCATTCTTTACACGGCACCCACGGCAATCCGCACCATGATGAAGTGGGGGGACGAGATCCCAGCCAAGTATGATCTGAGCTCGATCAGGGTTCTAGGATCTGTTGGTGAGCCCATCAACCCGGAGGCCTGGATGTGGTATCGGAGGGTCATCGGCGCAGACAAGGCCCCAGTGGTCGACACCTGGTGGCAGACGGAAACGGGTGCCACTATGATCTCTCCTCTCCCCGGCATCACGGTCACCAAGCCCGGCTCGGCACAGGTACCGCTGCCCGGAATCTCCGTGGACGTGGTGGATGAGATGGGCCAGTCAGTTCCCAACGGTTCGGGGGGCTATTTGGTGATACGCGAGCCATGGCCGTCGATGCTACGCGGCATCTGGGGAGACCCGGAACGGTTCAAAGAAACATACTGGTCGCGTTTCGACAACATGTACTTTGCCGGCGACGGCGCCAAGAAGGACGCCGACGGCGACATCTGGCTCATGGGGCGGGTGGATGATGTGATGAACATATCCGGGCACCGCCTCTCCACCACCGAGATCGAATCAGCACTGGTGAGCCACCCGTCGGTGGCCGAGGCCGCCGTCGTGGGCGCACGGGATGAGACCACCGGGGAGGCCGTCGTCGCGTTCGTCATTCTGCGCGGTTCGGCGAAGAGCGACGACGACATCGTCACCACCCTGCGCAATCACGTGGGTCAGGAGATCGGGCCTATCGCGAAGCCTCGGCACATTCTGGTGGTTCCGGAGCTGCCGAAAACCCGCTCCGGTAAGATTATGCGCCGTCTGCTGAAGGACGTGGCCGAGGGACGAGAAGTGGGCGACGCCTCCACCTTGGCTGATGCCACGGTGATGCAGCAGATCGCTACGTCCATGCGGAAGTAGTCACCCCAGGCTGGAGCTGGTGCCGATCGGCGTCAGTTCCACCTCGGGGTAGTCACGCTCGATCCGGCGCAGCGCCCACACATCCGTGAACAGGGCGATCAGTTCGCCGTCGGAACGGGTCAGTACTTCGACGCCGCGCACAATTTTGAGAGCGGTCAGCGCCTCCGGCGTGGTGAGCCTTGCCAGCGAGAACGACAGTTGTTCAAGCCGCATGGGGGCGCTGAAGTCGTGGTCCATGCGGTCCTGGACCACTTCGAACTGCATCGGCCCGACGGCGGCCAGCACCGGAGCTTGATCACCTCGGAGGTCCGATCGCAGCACCTGGATGATTCCCTCGTGTTCGAGCTGAACGATGCCACGGCGGAACTGCTTGAATTTGCTCGGGTCCTTGGAGCGCGCCACCTGGAAGTGTTCCGGGCTAAACAGCGGGATGGGCGGGTACTGAACTGCCTGCTCCGTGTAGAGGCTGTCCCCCACGCGCAACGCGGAGGCATTGACCAGCCCGACGACGTCGCCCGGCCACGCTTCGTCGATCACTTCGCGTTCGCGGCCAAAGAGTTGCTGCGCATATTTGGTGGCAAAGGATTTCCCGGTACTCGCGTGGGTGACGACCATTCCGCGCTCGAAGATTCCGGAGCAGACGCGGATGAAGGCCACGTGGTCGCGGTGTGCTTTGTTCATTCCGGCCTGAACTTTGAAGACGAAGCCGGAGAACGGTGCGTCGACGGGGCGGGGTGTGCCGTCGACGTCTTCGCGTGGGCCAGCAGGCGGGGCGAGATCCACGAGGGTGTCAAGGATGTGCTTGACACCAGCGTTCTGGACGGCGGAGGAGAATAGCAGCGGGGTGGTTTTGCCTGCGAGGAATCCGTCCATGTCCTCGAAGGGCCCGGTTTCGGCGACCAGGGAGGCTTCGTCCACCGCGTCAGTCCAGGCTTGCCCTTCCTGTTCGAGCGCGTCTGCTGGGCTCAGGCGTTCCGCGGTTGCCAGCGAAGCACCGGCGTTGACTTTCGTGAAGCGGACAAATTCGTTTTTCTGCAGGTCCCACACTCCGCGAAAGTCGCCAGCTATGCCGACGGCCCACGTGAGCGGGACCGGGGTCAGACCAGTCCGTTCAGTGATTTCATCCATGAGGGCCAGGGTGTCCAGCCCGGGGCGGTCCCACTTGTTGATCACGGTGATGATGGGAAGATTACGTTGCCTGCAGACCTCGAAGAGCTTCATGGTCTGGGTTTCGAGTCCCTTTGCCGCGTCAACGAGCATGACGGCACAGTCCACCGCTGAGAGCACCCGGTACGTGTCTTCGGAGAAGTCGGCGTGGCCCGGAGTATCCAGCAGATTGATCACGGTGTCCCGGTAGGCGAACTGCAGGGCCGTTGAGCTGATGGAGATGCCGCGGTCTTTCTCCATTTGCATCCAGTCGGAGACCGTTTCTTTCCGGTTCTCTTTTCCGTTGGTCGCTCCTGCCGTACCGATCACCCGGGCGTGCAGGGCCAGAGCCTCTGTGAGCGTCGATTTTCCGGCGTCCGGATGCGAGATGACGGCAAAGGTGCGCCGCCGGGAGGCTTCCCGCGCAATGCTGCCGTCCTGGTTGCGTACCGGTTGCTGAACCTGCTGGGTCACGAAGCTGCTTTCACGTCTCATCGGGGATTGGCAGAACTGCCACTGACCAGTTTAGCCGGATTGCGCAACGCGGGTCGCAGCGCGTTGAGGCATAGTTAAGCCATGACAGCATCTGGTTGCAAGAATCTGCTCATCGTCAATGGCCCCAACCTGAATTTGTTGGGCACCCGCGAGCCCCATATTTACGGCGCCTCGACGCTGGCCGACATCGAACAGTTGTGTATTGTGACCGCAGAATCGCAGGGTTTCACTGTGGACTGTTTCCAGTCCAACCACGAGGGTGACCTGGTGGACGCCATTCATTCGGCGGCTGGTGATGCGGCAGGAATAGTCATCAACGCGGGCGCCTATTCGCACACGTCGATCGCGCTGCGCGATGCACTGGCGGGCGTGGGCCTGCCCGTTGTTGAGGTGCATGTGAGCAATGTCCACAAACGCGAAGAGTTCCGTCATTTCTCTTACTTGTCAGCAGTCTCGGATGCCGTCATTGTTGGCGCTGGCATTTCCGGGTACCGCATGGCCGTGGAGTACCTGACGGAGCGCATATGACGACGTCGGACCGCTACCGCCGGTTCGCCTCTGTGGAAGCGCGCGGCTATTCACCGGTTTATGACGAGTGGTGCACGGGAATCGCCAACGATCACGCCGTCCTGGCACTGATCGACGAACTTCCCGCGGTCAAGCGTCAACCGAACCTACTGCTCGCCGCCGCCCGGTTCTGCGGCGCGGAAACGGCTCATTATCCTGCGTTCCGTGCCTTTCTGCTGCGCAACTGGGACCATATTCGCCAGACCATGCGGGACCGCAGCACCCAGACAAACGAAGCCGGACGCTGCTCGGTCCTGCTGCCCCTGCTGGCCCGAATCGCGGCTGAGACATCCAGGCCGCTCGCCCTGATCGAGGTGGGCGCCTCTGCTGGGCTGTGTCTCTACCCTGATGCGTACGGCTACCAGTTCGATGACGCCCCGCTTCTTGGCCCCGGTCTGGTGGGGGCTCCGGTGCTGGAATGTGCAACCACCGGCAACCTTCCACTACCTACGGCCCTGCCTGACGTCGTCTCCAGGGCCGGAGTGGATTTGAATCCACTCAATGTCAACGATGACGACGACGTCGCGTGGTTGGAGGCTCTCGTGTGGCCCGAGCACGAAAAACGGTTGGTTCGGCTCCGTGCCGCAGTCAACAGTGTCCGCGGTGATCCGCCGCGCATTGTTCGCGGGAATCTGATTGAGGAAGTTGAGAGGCTGGTCAGGCAGGCACCCAAGGACGCCGTCGTTGTTGTTTTCCATAGCGCGGTGCTCGCCTACGTGGATGCGGAGGGGCGCAACGCCTTCCGATTAACCATGGAGCGACTGATCCAGGATCCAATAAGGCCGTGCCACTGGATCGCAAACGAAGGCTTCGGGACGCTACCGGAGCTTGAGAATCCGCTGGAGAAAGATCCCCAGGAGGTGCCGGGGCTCTTCGTCCTGAAACACAACGGAGAGACTGTCGCCAGAACGGGTCCGCACGGGCAGTCCCTGGACTGGCTAACGTAGCTCCTAGAAGGCTGACCACATAGGGTGCAGCGTGATGCCGAAGATCATTGCGGTCACCGCAATGATAAATGAGAGAACCCCCCACCACTTGTTCCCCTTGGCCCAACTGGCCTGAAAGAGCGAGCCGATCGCCAGCAAGACCGCAATAGCGCCGAGGATCACCGACAGGTTGTTCACGAACGGGATCCAGCACAGCAACAGCGCCACGAGGGCGACGACGAGCGCGGCAATGCCCAGCCCCCTACCCGCATGAGTTGTGAGCCCGTGCGTGTCGCACGGTCGCAGCGCACGTTGGTTGTACACGCTCTGTTCTGCATATGGGTTGTGGACTGGGCGCGGTGGACGGGACTCGTCCGTTGTCTGATTTTCCATGGTCCTCTGATGTTGATTCGGTAGCGTCACTTGGTAGCGCACTGACCCGATGAAACAGTCTCTGTGTACTGTTCCGCCTGCTCCGCGATGGGTCCCATGACGTCGAGCGAGAGCGCGTAGCCCACTGGGGCCTCGACGGTTGACTTGGCAAAAATGACTCCGCTGACTTTGCCTTGCATGGTCAGCAGCGGCCCCCCAGAGTTACCTTGTTCCACATTGGCGGCAAGGGTGTAGATGTTCAGTGGTTTGGGGTTTGCCCCATAAATATTCTGGACGTTGATGGGCGAGAGCGATTGGATGCGTGCCGGCTGGATCTGGAACGGCCCTCCCGAGGGGTAGCCGGCGAAGGCGGCGGTGGCCCCGTTTTCCAGCCGTTGTCCCAGCGAAAGCGGGTTAGCTGTCATCCCGCTGACCGCGATGACGGCAATATCCCGTGCTTCGTCAAAATGAACAACCCGCCCGGCCAGGGAGCGGCCGTTGGGCAACTGCACCACGGGTTCATTCACTCCAGCGACCACATGCGCGTTGGTGATCACCCGCTCCGGGGCGGCAACCCAGCCCGAACCAGTTTGGTTCTGTCCGCACTGGAATGCAGTTCCCATGATCTTGACCACCGACTTTGAGGCTTCCGCCAGGGCTGGGGTGTCAACTGCGGCGTTCGGAACGGGTGCCGGGTCTGCGGGCGCAACGTTGTCGATGATGCGCGGAATCCCGTCAGCCACCACGGCGCCGCGGAGTTTCGCGGACCACGCCATGACTGGGTCAGGCGTTACACGCGTGATGCCGGAGAGCACCTTGGAGGAGCTGATTTCCGTGGACAGAAAGGGGATGCCAAGAGCACCCACGCTGAAAGCAAGCATGGACATCACTAGGGCGGCAACGACAATGTTGGCGGCGCCGCCGAGCAACCTATCGATGAACCGGAGCGGACGGAAGTTCAACCATCGGCGGATCGCGGCGCCGAGCCCAGCGCCAACGGACTGTCCAATGACAATGAGCACAATGGTCGTCGCGATGATGGCGGCCACCCGCCAGCCCTCGCTGGGCACCCACTGGCTGACCAGTGGGATGGCAAAGAACGCCGCAACTGCGCCAGCAACAAACCCCACCAAACCACCGAGGGTCACCAGAAATCCGTTGCGCAGCCCCACCACAAGGTAGACCAGCAGTGCCAGAATCAAAACGATGTCCAGCATGGTTAACCCGAGCACTATTTACTCCAAACGGGCGGGTCGATGACAAGTACTTTTCTGCGGCACGTCAACGTGCTGTCAGTGGAAACAGTCTAGTCCCGGGTACTGACAATCAGCTGGAGAAGAGCCCGGCGCCGGGTTCGATAATCACGCCGTCGGGCGCCGGGCCAAGCTCCAGCGGATAAATTCCGGCTTCGCGCCATTCGCGGCGCAGTTCCTCTGCAAGCCTCGGCGCTATGAGCGCTACTCCGCAGTCCCCCGCCCCTGACCCAGAAGATTTCCCCGCACCTCCGGCGTCGTTGGCGAGCGAGGACAACCGGGCCAGCAATTCTGTTTCAATCGGGGCTCGGGCAGCACAGCCGAGCCACTGCAGCGCCTCGTGATTCGCGGTCAGCCCGCGCAGCACAGTTGACGCGTCATTAGCCGCAAACCCTTGCAGAGCCAGTCCCACCGCGGCGTTGCTGGCGCCGAGGAAACGCTGATATTCAGGACCTTCATCCGTCCGGAACCGATGGATTCTCTCCAGCATGGGCCCCGTAGAGGCAGGCGTCCCGGTCCACCCCACGCACAGTTCAAGCCCGTCCGGGAGCGTCAGAGGTTCGATCACCAGATGCGGCCACGGACCATCGATGATCATTTTCAGCGGTTTGCCCGAGGCCAGTTCCTCCGTCAGCCAGACCGGGGAGAAAGAGTTGTACCGCAGCCACCCTCCGAAAGTTGAGGCGGCGACGTCGGCCCCTGACCCGGACCCCTGACCGCGGAAGTGCGCCACGGCTGCCAGCCTGAAGACCAGCTCCGGCGCTACCGGCGTCTTGGAGGTCAGCTGTAGCAGCGCCGCGACCACGCCCACGACGACGGCAGCGCTGGAACCGAGACCGTACTTGCGGCCCGAGGAGTCGTCGAGTTCGCTCCGAACTTCCACATTTCCGCACGCGATACGATCGCTCTGATATTCGGCTATGGCCGCGATCGCCTCGCCGATGAAGACCAGTCTGGAATCCTCGACGTCGAACAGTGCCCGGCCGTCCTGGAGCTCCCAGGTAACTCCGGACAGTCCGAGGTCCGGAAGATCCAACCTGTTGGTGTCACTGGCCTCAATGGTGACAAAAACAGAGCGGCTGACCGCTGTGACAATACTGGGCTGTCCGGTTTCGAGGACGGCGTATTCGCCGGCGACCATCAGCTTGCCTGGAACGGCAACCCGGATCACCGGATCAGTCTTTTCGCTCATTCGCCGACGCGCGTGGCATGGGCTCGCGGACCGGGGTGGGAGACAAAGGTCTGAGTTACACCTGGAAGTTCTTTGAGCCGTGCATCGACAACGGCAGCGTCATCTGGCTGGCAGAGCACCACTACGTGGGGTCCTGCGTCCATGGTGAAGTAGGCGGGGACACCGGCTCCGCGCAGATCACGCACGGTCTGCATGATCTCCAGGGACGCCGGAAGCCAGTAGATGAAAGGCGGTTGGGCGGCGAGCGTGGTCGCGTGCATCTTCAGCGCATTGGATTCCGCCGCGGAGCCGAGTAATTCAAAATCCCGTTCCAGGATGCCGCGCCGCACGTTCTCCAGATCGCGGTCCACAGTGTCCAGCCAGCCACGGTAGAACGGTGACGTGTCCACGGTCCGGCGCATCCCATCTCGGCTGGAGACATCTTTGGCGCCGGCGTTGACACACGCAGCGATCATGACGACGTCCCAGTGCTTTTCATCCGCCACTTGCACCCCGTGTGAATCATGACCGTTCGGGGCCACTCCCATGTGCCACTGAACAAACCCGCCGTGGATGGAACGGCTGGCGGAGCCTGAGCCTCGTCGAGCAAGAATGGACAGCTGGGTATCGTCCAGCTCCAGGCCGAGGGCCGTGGCTGCCGCGGTTGCCAGCGCCGCAAACCCGGATGCTGAAGATGCCAGGCCAGCTGCGGTGGGACCGCTATTCACAGATTCGACGACGGCACGGACACGCGTGCCGGCCAACGCCCGGACGTGGTCAAGTGCTTCTGTTACCCGGCGTGTAGCGTCTTGGCCAGCGGGTTCGCCGTCAAGCCGGAATGCGTCTGAGGTCCGCGCTTCATCGAAGCGCACGCGGGTGGTGGTGTAAATTGCGTCAACCGTCATGGACAGGCTGGGGTTGGTGGGCAGAATGAGCTCTTCGTCCCGTTTGCCCCAGTACTTCACCAAGGCGATGTTGCTGTAGGCCGTTGCTTTCGCTTCCATCTGGCTATTGTCTCGTTTCGTTCACGCTGATTTCAGCGGCAGGTTCAGGGCAGCAGTCGGTGGCGGTTTGCCTTCAGCGATGCCAGGGAGTCCGCGCCCGTGAGGAACATGGCCGCCCGTAGCTCGTAGAGGATCTGTTCGAGATGTTCGACGACGGCTTCCGCCGAGATGCTGGCTGGCTTCAGCAACGGCATAGCGAATCCCGCTAGGTCCGCCCCGAGAGTCACTGCCTTGGCAACGTCCAGCCCGGTTTTGACCCCGCCGGAGGCGATCAACGGTAGTTCCGGCGCAGCCGCGCGAGCACCAGTCAAACATTCGACGGTGGGGATTCCCCAGTCGCTGAAAACCTCGCCCAGACGGCGCTGGCCTTCATCCGTTGCGCGGCGCGCTTCGATACTGGCCCAGGATGTTCCCCCGGCTCCGCTGACGTCCACAGCGGCGACGCCAACCTCTGCTAACCGTGCCGCCAGGGCTGGATCCACGCCGCAGCCCACTTCTTTGATGAGCACCGGACAATCCAACCGGTCCACCAGCAACTCGATCTTGTCCAGGAGACCACTGAAGTCTGTGTCTCCCCCGGCTTGCACAATCTCCTGCAGCGGGTTCAGGTGCAAGAAGATCCCGTCAGCACCCAGAAGGTCGATGGTTCGTTGAATGTCATCCGCGGTGACGCCCTTGTTCAGTTGTACTGCCCCAATATTTCCGAAGAGAGGCACCCCCGAAGCGGCTTCGCGTGCCGCCCGAAAACTCTCCAGGGCGTCCGGGCGCTCAATCAGAACTCGTTGACTTCCCACTGCCATCGGAATGCGCAGCTGGGCCGCGGCCTCGGCAAGATTACGGTTGATTTTTCCGGCTTCTTCGTTTCCGCCGGTCATGCTGGAAATCAGCAGCGGCGCCCCCAGGGCATGGCCCAGAAACTCGGTATCTGTGGTGACGTCGTCGAACGCTATTTCGGGCAGCGCCTGATGCACAAAGCGGTAACCGCCAAAACCGGTGGGCGTGGACATACTCACATCTTCATTGAGAACAATGTCGATGTGGTCGGACTTTCGCTGCACAATACCTGTCACTGAGCTTCCTCCACATTTCGTTCGTGCACGACGACGGGCCAGGTTTCCTGTGCTCCCGCTGACCGCAACGCGCTGGCCAGCGGCGCTACGGATTCGGCGTCGGGTGCCAGCGCCACGATGCAGCCGCCCAATCCACTTCCGGTGATTTTGGCGCCAAGTGCTCCTGCCTGCAGAGCCTCAACGATCAATGAATCCAAGGCGGAGTCACTCACGCATATCGCTGAGAGCTCCCGCTGCGCTACGTTCATGGACAAACCCAGCAGCTCAGCATCGCCCTCGCGCAGTGCGCGCTGAACATCATCGACCACCGCTGCCAGCTGATCCAGGTGCGTCTCGGTTGCGGCACGTTCTTTCTCGAAGCGGCAGCGAACACCCTCGACGGCGGCCCGAGTGTTGCCCCTCAGCCCAGAATCGGCGACGACCAGATGCATGGCGCGTCCCACCTGCAAGGGGGTAACAGGCCTGTCTTTGACAAATCGGAAGGGGCCCGTGGAGACCACGGCCTCGGCGTCGATCCCGCTCGGCGTCCCGTGCGCATGGACCTCTGCGATACGAACCAGATCCATCTCCTCTTCATGCGAGAGGACTGCACCGTAGTAGGCGGCGATGCCACGAACAGCCGACGCCGCTACCGCAGCACTTGAACCCAGTCCCCTGCCCGTGGGGATGGTCGAATCGACTTGGATCATCAGGTGCTCACCGGGATGCCCAACCGCCTTCACCGTCGCCCGGATGCAGTCGACCATTCCGCTGAGAATGTCCGGGGCGTCGTCGAGCGTTCCCTCGTAGTACCCGCTGGATACCCGGGAGGGGCCATCGATGGAAGAGATCCGCGCTCTGGCGTTCAACCGGGTGAACGGCAGTGCAATGGCGGGACGGTCATAGACAACCGAGTGCTCCCCTGCCAGGATCAGCTTTCCGCTGGCGAGTCCCAGCGCAGGTCGGGGAGAAGCTGTTGACGTGGAGAGTGGAGTGTTAATGGAGTCTCCCCAGAATTTCTTTGGCGGTGTCCACACGGTAGTCGTGGGCTTCGGCCAGCTGGCGGGCCACCTCGGCGACGTCGTTGCCGCTGGCTCCCGCCGTCATCGCCACAGAACGTGCGTGCAGTGCCATGTGCCCCTTCTGAATACCTTCCGTCGCGAGCGCGCGCAGAGCGCCAAGGTTTTGTGCCAGACCAACGGAAACTATGATCTGGGCCAGCTCTTCGGCGCTCTCAACACCGAGCATCCGCAGCGAGACCTGAGCCATTCGCTGAATCCCAATGGAACCGCCGACAATGCCCACCGGCATGGGTAGTTCAAGAACTCCGATCAGCTCGCCGTGCTGGCCTTTGGACCACTGCGTCATCGATGTGTAACGGCCCTTACGTGACGCGTAGGCGTGGGATCCGGCCTCGATGGCACGCCAGTCATTGCCGGTCGCGATGACCACGGCATCGACACCGTTCATCACACCCTTGTTGTGCGTCACGGCCCGGTAAACATCGCGCGCAGCAAACTGGTAGGCAGCAACGATGCCGTCTCGTACCTCTTCACCGCTCATGCCCGACGTCGCCAGCTGATCAGTGGGGATGGAACACCGCGCGCGCGCCAAACAGTGGTCCGTGAAGTTGGAAAGAATCCGAAGATGGACCCGTCCGCCGGAAATCCGCTCCACCGAACCGGCAATACCCTCCACCATGGTGTTGATGGTGTTCGCACCCATAGCGTCGCGGGTATCCACGATCAGGTGCACCACCAGCATTGCGGCGCCGTCGTCTTCTGCTGGCAGATCACGGACCTCAAGGCCCGTGGCTCCCCCGCCGCGGCGCTGCATTCCGGGCATAATTCCGTTTGCCTCGGCGATCAGCTCTTCAGCGTTATCCATCAGTCGCGTGCGCGCTTGGAGTGGATCCGCACACCCGAGTACCTGGATCTGACCGATCATGGTGCGGCCGGTGGACTCGGCTGTGAACCCGCCGGCCTCACGGATCAATTTCGCCATGTAACTCGCCGACGCAATGACGGACGGTTCTTCAATGGCCATGGGGACCACGTAATCGCGTCCATTGATTTGGAAGTTCAGTCCCACGCCCAACGGCAATTCATAGTGCCCGACGGCGTTCTCCACCATTTCGTTGGCGTGCACTTGTGCAGGGTCACGCAGCAGCAGCTCACGTTCTTCCGCGGTCAGACTAAATTCCTCTGCGAGTAACTCGACACGATCCTGCAGGCTAAGCCGATAGAACCCTGGGATACGTGATGAGCTCACTGGCTGGCCTCGGTTTTGACCTGCCAGTACGGTTTCCGTTTGTTCAGGAATGCGTCCATTCCCGCCCGCGCTTCTGGCGCACCGAAGAATCGTTGCGAGATGGGAAGCATTTTGTCCAGGTCCGTGCCGAAATCGGTGTCCCGATTCATGTGCAGCAGTTTCTTGGCCCCGGCGACTGCTTCTGGCGCACCCAGGGTCAGGTATTTCACGAGCTGGTCCACGGTGGCGTCCAGCTCATCAGGCTCCACGCAGTTGGTGAGTAGACCTGACTGCTCAGCCATGCGTGCGTCGAACAGTTCTCCGGTCAGCATGAGTCGCTGCGCTTCACGCGGATTCATCCGCCTCATGACCGGCGCGGAAATCAGCGCTGGAACACTTCCGATTCGCGTTTCCGTGAAAGCGAACGATGCAGTGGTCGAGGCGACAGCGATATCACACGTGGCAATGATTCCAATGCCGCCTGCCCTCGCGGCACCGTCGATCTTGGCGATGACAGGCTTTGGCAGGTTCCAGATCATTCGCAGCAACTCCAGGAGAAGGCTCAGCCCGTCGTCGTTGTTGTCCTGCCGAAGTTCACTGAGATCGCCTCCAGATGAGAACGCGGGACCGTCATGACCGATGACAATGGCGCGGACGCTGTCGTCTTCCTGGGCCGTGTGCAGCGCATCAAGCAGCTCCCGGAGCAGCCCCTTGGACAACGCGTTGCGGTTAGCGAGGGACGACAATGTGATGGTCGCCACCTGATCCTGTACCCGGTACCCGACTAGCTCCTGCCGCAAGGCTGCCATCTATCCTCCAAGGTCCTTGTGCCGCGCCCAACCCTCACGAAAGGTTGCTAAAAGGCCGAGTTTCACTCTAGCGTGTCCGCCGGTCACTCCCGTTCAGCCTCCGATGTATGACATCTCGATCTTCTTTCTTCCGGCTGGCCCCAGTCCGCCCGTGCGGGAGCTGCGCAACTCCGAGTATCGGTCGGTCCGACTGCGCCAGATACCAGCCATGACCTCAGAGAGTTCTTCATCTGTTGCCCCAGAGCGCAGCAGTGCTCGGAGGTCGTGGCCCTCCGTAGCGAATAGGCACGTGAACAACTTTCCCTCCGTCGAGATGCGAGTTCGGGTGCAGGTGCTGCAGAAAGATTGGGTCACGCTGGAAATCACGCCTACTTCACCACCGGTGTCCTTATAGCGCCACCGTGCAGCAGTTTCTCCACGGTAATTGGGCTCAATGGCCTCCAGCGGGAACGCCTCATTGATCCGGCTCACAACTTCCGACGACGGCACAACTTCCCCCAGTTCCCAGCCGTTGCTGCTACCCACATCCATGTACTCGATGAAACGCAGAATGTACGGAGTGTTTCTGAAATGCCGGGCCATCGGCACAATGTCGTGATCATTGTGGCCCCGTTTAACCACCATGTTGATCTTGATCGGGCCAAGCCCTGCTTCATGGGCGACGTCGATCCCCTTCAGGACTTTCGCGACCGGGAAATCCACATCGTTCATGGAGCGGAATGTCGCATCATCCAGCGAATCGAGGGAAACCGTAATGCGATCCAGTCCTGCGGCCTTCAGGGACTCTGCCTTCACGGCGAGCGCAGAAGCGTTGGTGGTCAAGGCAATGTCCACTCGTTTGCCCTGCGGAGTGCGGAGTTCGGCCAGCATGCCGATGAGCTCCTCCAGTCCTTTGCGGAGCAGCGGTTCTCCGCCGGTTAGTCGGAGCTTTTCGACGCCGTGCGCCACGGAAATCCGAGCTAACCGTGTGATCTCCTCGAAGGTCAGCAGTTCTTCGCGTGGCAGGAATGTGTAGTCTCGGCCGAACACTTCTCGCGGCATGCAGTACACGCAGCGGAAGTTGCAGCGGTCGGTTACCGAAATGCGCAAATCCCGGAGCGGGCGGTTGCGGGTGTCCAGGAGTTCGGAGGGAGTCATGAACACACGCTACGCGCCCTGTGGGTTGAACGCGAGGACCATCATTCCACCCTCAGAGGACAAATTGTGATATCGATCACTGTATGGTGAATATTGACGTACGCACTGCGGAGCCATGTGCATGTGATTAGGTATTACTTGCGGATGACGTCAGGCAAAATGAGAGCAAGCGTCACAAACTAAACAGGAGATTTCATGGATATCGAGGTTCTGCGCCGTGCGCCACTGTTCGCGTCTCTGGGCGATGACGTCTTCGCGGCTCTCACTGAAGAGCTGACCGAAGTAGATCTATCCCGTGGCGCGTCAGTATTCCGCGAGGGCGATCAAGGCGACCAGCTGTATTTCATCGTGTCCGGAAAGATCAAGCTCGGCCGCACAGCCCAGGACGGCCGCGAAAACCTCCTCGCTATCCTTGGTCCGGGCGAGCTGTTCGGCGAGATGGCGCTATTTGACCCGAGTCCCCGCACGGCTACGGCAACCGCAGTCTCCGAGACAAGGCTTGCAGGCCTTCGCCACGACAACCTACGCATGCTCCTGCAGAGCCGTCCGGAGGTCTCTGTACAGCTACTTCAGGCATTGGCACGCAGGCTCCGCCGCACCAATGAGTCCTTGGCTGATCTGGTGTTCTCCGATGTTCCCGGCCGCGTTGCAAAGGCTCTCCTTGACCTGGCAGACCGCTTTGGCCGTCCAGCCACGGATGGTGTCCTTGTTGCCCACGAGCTCACACAGGAAGAGCTCGCGCAGCTGGTGGGCGCCTCCCGCGAAACGGTCAACAAGGCCCTGGCCGAGTTCGTTCAGCGCGGGTGGCTGCGACTCGAAGCCCGCGCGGTCGTCATCCTCGACATCCAGCGGCTACGGCAGCGTAGCCGCTAGCACGTACGAGGCAGCACCTTCGCGGCTCTCAACGTCATCTCAGGTACAGGATCCCCGCAGCGCCTGGCTCAACGGCCACGCTGCGCGGACCCGCCCTCAGTTCCGGCGTTGGTCTGCACCTGCAGCATGTATTCGCCGTCCTGCTCAATCAGTTCCGGCTGAAACGTGCGCAGCGGACGTTTGTGTGAGAGGTAAGCAATGCAGCCCTTGGACGACGCTATCTTCTCCAGCGTCACCGGTACGGCGGGGACCGTAATTTCGCTCAGGATGAGGCCCCCGGCGAGTTCCTGGCCTGTTTCGTCGCCGAGGGCAGTGGTGTCCTGGTTCTGAACGATGTGGGTGGCGCACTTCCAAGCACCCCAGATGCCTTTGCTGGTGAGAAGTGAAGCTTCCTGGTTCACGGGTTGGGCTGCACCGAAGTACTGAGTGTTGAATCGCCGGTGAGCAAAGTCCGGGGAAAGCCAACGCGAGAGCGGTTTAAGCAGATCCGTTCGGACACCCAGGGCCCGCTTCTTCAGAAGTGAGGCAAAACTTTCATCTTCCGCAGCAACGGCCTCGCGCGCCGCCATCCACTCGGGGCCCCGGTTGTTTTCGAGTACCGATGAGTCATCGGAGCCTGCCAGGAGGATCCCCGTTTCCTCAAACAGTTCCCGGATGGCTGCGAAGACGTATTGGCGGGCAATCTGATGGTCGTCAATGCCGAGGTAGGCGGACCACTGGATGGGGGTGGGCCCGTACCAGTCCACGAGTTCCTCATCACTTGGCAACAGGCTTCCACCGGGGAACGCTACCGCACCCAATGGCGATTCACCTCCGCGGTAGGTGAGGTACGTCTCCGTACCTGCCGCAGTGTCGCGGACCAGCACCACCGATGCTGCGAGGCGTGGTTTGACGGGTGTTCGTTCACCGTGTTCCATCCAGCTCTGCGCCGCCCCGAGCTGATGCGGGGGGATGCGGAATAGCCGGGTTCTCTGCTCAGGCACTGGTACAGGCTAGGCGAACTCTACGATGACTTCCACCTCGACCGGCGCGTCGAGCGGCAGGACGGCCACCCCGACGGCGGACCTGGCGTGCACTCCGGCATCCCCAAATACTTGACCGAGGAGTTCAGAAGCTCCGTTGATGACTCCGGGCTGACCCGTGAACGTGGGGTCCGATGCGACGAATCCAACGACTTTGACAACTTTGGTGACTCGGTCAAGGTTGCCCAGGCGTTCCTTGATAGCGGCGAGTGCATTGACCGCGCAGGTGGCGGCCAGTTTCTTCGCGTCCTCGGGTGTTACGCAGGCGCCGACCTTGCCAGCGCCTGTGAGTTCACCCTTAATAAAGGGCAACTGCCCAGAGGTGTAAACGTAGGAGCCGCTGACGACGGCGGGAACGTACGCCGCTACTGGAGGCGCTACTTCGGGGAGCGTAATACCTAGTTCGTGGAGCCGTTTTTCGACGGCAGATTCAGCGGATTGGGCCGAGTTGTCAGCGTTCACGGCTATGCCTTCTCTCTTTTGAGGTAGGCAACGAGTCCGTTGTTGTCCGGGCCTGGAATGACCTGAACGAGCTCCCAGCCGTCCTCTCCCCATTGGTCGAGAATCTGCTTGGTGGCGTGGATGATGAGCGGAATTGTGGTGTACTCCCATTTGGTCATGCTTCACAGACTAGCCGGTGCTTGTAAAGTGGGTTTCATGGCAGCTCGTAATTCCCCTATTTTTGACACAGCTACCACTCTGGGAAAAATCATGGCCTTTTTGGGCGTGAGTGCTCTCAGCGGTGTGTTGGCAGCTGGACTTCTGGTCCCGGTGGCTGCGGCCGCGGGCACTGGCGCGTCCGCTTCCGTCGACTTCTTCGAACAGCTTCCGGCAGAACTTGAGCGTGCACCGCTGGCTCAACCAACGCAAATGCTCGCCTCGGACGGTTCGCTGATCGCCACCCTGTATGAGGAGAACCGGCAGCCAGTAACGCTGGATGCGGTCAGCGAGAACATGACCGATGCCATTATTGCCATAGAGGACAACCGCTTTTATGAACACGGCGGCGTGGATATGGAAGGCATCATCGCTGCGGCTGCCAGCAACCTTAAGAGCGATACAACCCGTGGTGCCTCCACGTTGACACAGCAGTATGTGACCAACGTTTTGCTCAATGCCGGTTCAGGTCAGATGAGCGGTAGTAAAACCATCGGCGACAAGCTGCGTGAGGCCAAGCTCGCCATTGCCGTCGAGAAGAGGATGTCCAAGGACGAAATCCTTGCCGGCTATTTGAACATCGTGCCATTCACGGGATCCGTCTTCGGCGTTGAGGCTGCCGCCCAGTACTTCTTCAACGTGGATGCCAAGGACTTGTCCGTCCCTCAGTCGGCGCTGCTGGCTGGCGTAGTCAATGGCCCTTCGTTCTACAGCCCAGAGGCCAATCCTGAGCGATCTCTGGAGAGACGTAATCTGGTGCTGCGCAGCATGCTCAAGTACGAGAAGATCACGCAGGAAGAGTACGACGCCGCCGTCAAGACTGATCTTGGCCTGAAAATCACTCCCCTTCCAGCGGGTTGCTACGGCGCTGTTCAAGCGGACTATTTCTGCCAGTACGTGGCTGACAAAATTCTGAACGACTCCACATTCGGCGAGACGCGCGAAATTCGTCAGGCAACGTTGTTCCGTGGTGGTCTGACCATCAAGACCACGTTGAATGCCAAAATTCAAGATGCCGCGAAGACCTCCGTCATGGAGACAGCCGCTGCTGCCAAGAGCTCAGAAGGTGTTGGCCACTCGATGGTGACGGTTGAGCCCGGGACGGGCAACATCCTGGCCATGGCGCAGAATACCAAGCTGAATCCCGCGCCGGACAAAGCAAACAGTGTTTACAACTTCAACGTCGACTACTTCGAGGGCGGAGATCCTACCAAGCCATTGGACGGCATTGGCGGCTTCCAGCCGGGGTCCACCTTCAAACCGTTCACCGTGGCAGCCTGGCTGGATGCCGGTAAAGCTTTGAACGACGTCGTTGATGGCAGCAAGACCACTTACCCTGTCGGTGATACGTGGGAAGCGAGTTGTCTTCAAGGTGGCCAATACGTTGTCGGACCTGAGGACTACACTCCTCAGAACTACAACGATGAGCACTACGGCAACTACACGGTCCTGAAGGGCCTTGCTCAGTCGTACAACACGGTGACCATGGCGTCTGCCAAACAACTGGACCTGTGCCGTATTTTCGATATCGCGTATGCAGCCGGTGCCCACCCGGCCAGGAGCGCAGACGGTAAGTACGAGAAATTTGATGTCCGTCCATCCGGCCTCATCGGGTCCGAAGCGGTGACTCCGCTGGCTATGGCTACATCCTTTGCAACGTTCGCCGCCGAGGGGCTACGGTGTGACCCTCGTGCTATCACCTCCGTCACAGCTGTTGACGGCCGCGAGTTCGAGGTCCCGGGCAAGTCCTGTGAGCAGGCCCTCCCCGAGGATGTGGCGCAAGGCGTCAACTATGCAACGCAAGAAGTCATGAAATCGGGCTCAGGTGCGCTGTTGGACATGGGTGGGGTCCCTACGGCGGGCAAGTCCGGAACGAATGACCCCAGGTCGCAGACCTGGTTCATGACGTACACATCGTCTATGTCCACGGCAAGCTGGCTGGGTAACTGGAAGTCCAACAGTACGAGCCTGTCGGAAATGAGTATTGGCGGGCAGGTGTACCCGGAAATTGATGGGTCATTCATTGCTGGTCCGTCGCTCGCGAGCATGATGCAGAAGGTCTCTGGCCTCCTGCCAGCAAAGGAGTTCCAGAATCCGCCGTCAGACATGCTGTACAGCCCTGCGCCGATCAAGCGTGATCGTCCGGACATCACTCCCCCGGGTAACCGTGACGGCGGCAATGATGACGGTGGTGGTGATGACCGTGGCAACGGTGACAGGACCATTGGTCCACCGGCCGATAAGCCAGGACCACCCAAGGACAACGACGACAAAGACAACTAATCGCGGATAACGAGGGGGCGACTGTGGACGACATAAAGAAGTTAACGGGTGCAGCGGCTGTCATCACGGTTGCCGGTGCCGCTGCTTTCGCCTACGGAAGCCTTATCGAGCCCCGTCGTTTCGAGGTACGTGAGGAGACCGTTGCGGCGTTGCCGCCCGGCTCGAAATCGCTGCGAGTACTTCACGTATCGGACATTCATCTCGTTCCGGGTCAGCAGGCCAAGATCGACTGGCTGAAAAGTTTGGTGGCTCTGGAACCAGATCTGGTGATCAATACCGGAGATAATCTGAGCCACCCCCAGGCCGTTGGTCCTTTGCTGGATGCCCTGGCACCCTTGATGCGATTCCCGGGTGTCTTTGTTCCGGGGTCCAACGATTACTACGCGCCTTCCATGCGAAACCCGCTCAGTTACTTCACATCGCCGTCGAAGGTGAAACATGAGCCGAAAGCGTTGCCGTGGCCTGAGATGTTCAACGCGTTCGGCAAGGCCGGTTGGGTTGATCTCACAAACCGCAACCAGTCACAGGTGTACGGTCGGCTGCGGTTGGACTTTAGCGGCGTCGACGATCCGCATCTTGGCAGGGACGTCTTTGCGGGCTTTCCCCTCGGCAGTTCAACCGGATCTGGCGCGCCGAACGTGCGTATCGGCGTCGCGCATGCACCGTATCAGCGCGTCTTGGACTCCTTCACGGATGCGGATGCTGACATTATTTTTGCTGGGCACACCCACGGTGGGCAGATCTGCATTCCCGGATATGGCGCGCTGGTGACCAACTGCGACCTGCCTACGTGGCGGGCCAGAGGACTCACCGTGTGGGAAAACAACGGGAAGACAGTGCCGCTGAACGTCTCGGCTGGAATCGGGGCTTCGCGTTTCGCGCCGATCCGTATTGCGTGCCGCCCGGAAGCTGTCCTGGTAACGCTGACGGCAAAATCCGCAGCCACTTAATCACTCGCTGATCGGGACTTACCAACCGCTGTGAACTAGGATAGTTGCTGAAGGACACAACTAACCCTTGACGCGAGAGCCGGCATGCCGCACCAGACTTCACTCAACCAGTCACTCAGCCGTCTGTACCCTCATGTGAAACCCATCATTCCTCGGCTGGTCCTCGGGCTCTTGTGTGCTCTCGGTGCCAGTCTCATGGCCCTTGCCATTCCGCAGGTTTTCCGGGTTCTCGTGGACTCAGCTCTTCGCGAGGGAGCATCCGGGCAGACCGTGTGGATCGCTTCCGGCGTCGTCCTGGTGCTGGGCACGCTAGAGGCAGCCTTCGTGGCCCTGCGCCGGTTCTTCGTCATCAATCCGGCGACGACGGTTGAGACGAACATGCGGACGTCCTTCTACCGACACCTGCAGGATCTCGCCGTCGCTTTCCACGACCGTTGGGGCAGCGGCCAACTGCTCTCCCGGGCAATGAGCGATCTCAACCTGATGCGGCGTTGGATGGCGTTCGGCGTCATCATGCTCGTGGTGACAACACTGACAGTGGTTATCGGTATCACCATCATGTTCTTCACGAGCTGGCCGCTCGCCCTGATTTTCCTGGTGGCGGCGGTGCCCATAGTCCTTTACGGATTCCGCTTCCGCACGGTCTATGGTCGCGTGTCCCGCAAGAGTCAGGACCAGACGGGTGACCTCGCCACAACGGTTGAGGAGTCTGTACATGGTATCCGTGTCCTCAAGGCGTTCGGCCGCGGGGGCGAAGCGCTGGACGCGTTCAGTGAGCAAGCCGAGGAACTGCGCCAAACCGAGATTCACAAGGCCCGTTCGCTGGCGAGTTTTTCACTGGTCATCACTCTGCTGCCCGAGCTCGCTCTGGGCGCCGCCCTGATCGTGGGCACGCTCTTCGCCGCGGCCGGAGATGTCAGCATCGCTGCGCTGGTCGCATTCTTCGCAACGGCCGCCGTCGTCGCCGGTCCCGTCGAGGCTATTGGCCCGCTGCTGGCCATGACATACACCGCGAAGACCGCGATTGACCGCCACTACGAAGTCATGGACGCGGAGCAGGAGATCGTAGAGCCGCAGCAGCCCCGCACGCTGAAAGAACCTCGCGGCAAACTGGTCTTCAACGACGTGCACTTCCGTTTTCCCGATGCCGTGGACGGCACCCCGGACATCCTCAACGGCATTGACCTGGAGCTGAAGCCCGGCGAAACAATGGCGCTCGTGGGCGTGACTGGTAGCGGAAAATCCACGCTCCTGCAGCTCGTCCCTCGCCTCTTCGACGTCACCGGCGGTTCAGTCACCCTCGACGACGTCGACCTTCGCGACCTGGCTGTCGCAGATCTCAGAAAGCATGTGGCCGTCGCGTTTGAGGACACCACGCTGTTCTCCAATTCCGTGCGTGACAACGTGCTGATGGGGGCGGACCTGGCGGAGGACGACGACGCCGAAGCCGCCCTGACCGAAGCCCTGGATGTCGCGCAGGCGCATTTCGCGTACTCACTGCCCAATGGCGTCGATACCCTCATCGGAGAGGAGGGCCTGAGTCTTTCTGGTGGTCAGCGGCAGCGGCTCGCGTTGGCACGCGCCATCGCCGCGAAACCGAGCATGCTCATCCTGGATGATCCGCTATCGGCCCTGGATGTGCGCACGGAGGAGTTGGTGGAGGATCGTCTCCGCGATGTCCTCCACGACACCACCACGCTGATCGTCGCGCACCGGCCCTCCACCGTGGTCCTGACGGACAGGGTGGCACTGCTGGAGAACGGGCGGATCAGCGCGGTCGGTACGCATACGGACCTACTCGCAACGAACTCCCACTACCGATATGTGATCGCCAGCCTCAATGAGGAACCGGTGGATCTGGACAGCGACCATGAGAACGACGACGAAGAGGCGATGGCATGAGGAAGCGACAAGACACTGCAGCATCCGCCGCTGGCACCCCGGATGTTTCCGCGTCGCCGTCGGGCACTGCTGATGAAGACAATTTCAACCTCAACAAGGCTGACAGCAAGGCCGTCAGCCAACGCTCGCTGCGGCTTCTGGGATCGCTGATCCGGCCCAATCGCAGGCAGTTCATTCTGACGGTGACGCTCGTTGTCCTGTCGCAGGCTGCGCGTGTGGCCGGGCCTGCCCTCATTGCCTTTGCCATTGACCACGCTCTGCCCGCACTGATGGACGGCGACAGCACCATGCTGGTCCTGGCCGGAGCCGCCTACATTGTTGCCGCGATCCTTACGGCCACCTTGACCGCCGGTTACGTGCGAGCGACGGCGGTGCTCAGCCAGGCCATGCTCATTGACCTACGGTTACGGGTGTTCCGTCATACGCAGAGGCTCAGCCTTGAGTTCCATGAGAAGTACACATCGGGGCGGATCATTTCCCGGCAGACCTCGGACCTTGAGGCGCTGCGCGAGTTGTTGGATTCCGGTGTGAGTTCGCTGGCTTCGGGCTTCATGTTCATGTTCTTCACTGCAATCACCGTCTTTCTGCTGGACTGGCGGACCGGACTACTGATCCTCATTGCCGGCGTACCCATGTACTTCCTCACCCGGTGGTATCAGACCCGCTCACAAGTGGCATTCCGTAACTCCCGGGTGGCGTCTGCGAAGTTGATTGTGCACTTCATCGAAACCATGACGGGGATCCGTGCAGTCAAGGCGTTCCGCCGTGAGAAGCCCAATGCAGAGCGCTATGACGAGCTCGCTGAGGACTACCGGCGCGTAACCGTGCGCTCCATCAACCTGAACGGTATCTTCCAGCCAGGCCTGGTACTCATCGGCAACGTGACGGTGGCTGTGGTGTTGCTCGCTGGCGGGTTCCGTGTCATCGACGGCAGCTTGGAGGTAGGCGCACTGCTGGCACTGCTGCTCTACAGCAAGCGCTTCTTCCAGCCAGTGGATCAGATGGCCATGTTCTATAACTCGTTCCAGTCGGCGTCGGCCGCCCTGGAGAAAGTGTCCGGGCTCCTCGAGGAAGTTCCCACCGTTCAACCGCCCAAGAACCCGGTGGAGCTAAAAAACGCAAAGGGTGATCTGCGGTTCGATGACGTCGACTTCCGTTACGGAACGGGGCCGGTGATTCTGCCGAAGTTTGATCTGCATATTCCTGCAGGACAGACCGTGGCTCTGGTGGGTCAGACCGGCGCGGGAAAGTCCACGCTGGCTAAAATCATTGCCCGCTTCTACGACGTCTCCTCGGGTTCGCTGACCATCGACGGCGTGGACATGCGCGACGTCGACCCCACGGATCTGCGGCGCGCCGTCGTCATGGTCACGCAGGAGGCGTTCCTGTTCAGCGGGAGCGTTGCCGACAACATTGGCCTGGGGAAGCCCGAGGCTGAACGCAGCGAAATCG
The DNA here is from genome assembly GCF_016907875.1 of Arthrobacter roseus. NCBI lineage: Bacteria > Bacillati > Actinomycetota > Actinomycetes > Micrococcales > Micrococcaceae > Arthrobacter > Arthrobacter roseus. The sequence goes on from NZ_JAFBCU010000001.1 coordinate 2,886,551, forward strand.
AGGCCGCAGCCCGTGCCGTTGGTGCGCATGAGTTCATCGAGTCACTCCCGGACGGGTACGACACCGATGTGAACAAGCGCGGCGGACGCGTTTCGGCCGGACAACGGCAGTTGATCAGCTTTGCCCGTGCGTTCCTCGCCGATCCAGCAGTGCTGATCCTGGATGAGGCGACGTCGTCGCTGGACATTCCCAGTGAACGACTGGTTCAGGAAGGGCTGCAGAAACTGCTGGGTAGCCGGACCGCGCTGATTATTGCGCACCGACTGTCCACGGTCTCCATTGCGGACCGTGTTCTGGTGGTTCACGACGGCCAGATTGCGGAGGACGGCACACCGGAGGAGCTGATTTCCGGGGACGGTCGTTTCGCGAAGCTGCACGAGGCGTGGCAGGATTCCCTCGTATAACCTGCCCTCCTCGGAAGTAGTTGCGCCATGCTGTTCTCTGTCCTGTCGATGACCGTGGTCGGCGCACTGTTGTTCGTCATGGCCCGACAAGGGCGGCGCGGCACGATCGCACGCAACGGTTCCTTTGGTATCCGGCTGCCGGCAGTCATGGCCTCCGACGCGTCGTGGGAAGCAGGACACCGCGCCGCCGCCCCCAGGATTCTCACGGCGAGCCTGTTCAGTTTTGCCTTCGCTGTGCTCGTGTTTGTGCAGGTCCCGGACGACGACGGCGCTACCGTGTGGACAGTCGTGTGGGCCGTCGGCGTGCTCGCGCTGGTGATCGTTGCGGGCTTTCGTGCGCACCACGCGGCGAAGGCTGTGAACGAAAGCCGCTCCGGCTCTGCTGGGGACAGCCCCGGCCTGCAGCGCTAAACCCGCCATTTCGCGCTGAAGGACCATGTCAGCTAAGCTGAAACAGTTGCTTTATGAGCAGCGATCGGGGTGTGGCGCAGCTTGGTAGCGCGCGTCGTTCGGGACGACGAGGTCGCAGGTTCAAATCCTGTCACCCCGACCAGAGTCGCTTTATTCGAACCATGGTTCAAGTAGACCGACTTCAGTGAATATAACGGAGATGGCGTCGAGAAATCGGCGCCATTTTTGTTGCCCTGAGATTGGCCGTTCAATATGTCTGAAACGGTCAAAAACGGCCCATTCTGGGACGACGAGGTCGATACTTGGGACGAATCGTTCGATGCCGTTTTTAGGCCGGAGAACGCCGTCTGAGCGGCCATGACGTCATCAAATGGATGGTTGAGTTCTGCGGACACCTTCCCATCTTCGGCGACACAGAAGAAATGATAGAAGGATTCATTGAGGATCCTTCGGACCTTATCCGGTGCAGCTTGGTAATAGCGCTGCGTGTCCGTGATTTGATCCAGCGCCGCTGCGAGTAGTTTGCCGCCAGCCGCAATCTTGCCCTCGACGTTCGCCAGGCTGTCTTCGATGCGATTCTTCTGCTGCGCCAGCTCGAACAGCTTTTCGCGAATCTTGCTGGTTGGCAGTGTGCCGTCCGCGGCGAGGTCAACAATACGAGACTCTTTTCGCTCGATTTCGGAGAGCTGGTTACGCAGTGCGGCATAGGTGGCTTTGATATCTTCCTGTTCGCTGTCGAGCACCTTCGTCAAACGGTTTCGAATGTCAGCTTCGAATGTAGGCTCCAACTTGAGCCGTGCGTATTCGTCAACAACGCTCTCTTCGATTACGTAGGTTGGAATGTACTTGGTGTCGCAAAGGCCTTCCTGCTTGGCACGGCAAAAGAAGTACTCGTGGAGCGAACCGCTGCGGCCCTTTGCCTGAACGTAGATCATGCGGCTTTCCCTGCCGCGTGCGTGGCACTCGTGACAGAACAGCATTCCCTTCAAATAGTGGTTGTGGACGCGGTCGCGAGTTCCGGCACCGCTACGCGCGCTCATGACCTCCTGGACTTGGTCGAAGAGATCTTGGCCGATGAGTGGTTCGTGGCGACCTGGGTATACATCTCCCTTGTAGACCAGGAAGCCGACGTAGTACGGATCCTTGAGCATGGCGTGGAGCTTGCTGGCAGATACCGGCATTTCCGAATAGCGGGAAGTGCGTCGGGAGACCAACCCAATGTCGGCCATTGTTGCTTCAAGCCGTTCGATTGAATAGTTGCCGGTGGCGTAGAGCTCGAAGGCTTTCAGAACCAGAGGTGCGCGCTTTTCGTCGAGTCCGATACTGTTCACCATGCGGCCGTCAAAGTCTCTGCGGATATTCAAGTATCCGAGCTTTGCCCGAGTGAGCGTACCCCCATTGATCGCCTTGTTGCGCATCTTGATCCGGATGTCTTCGCCACTGAGCTGGTTCTGAACCTGATTCATGATGTCGGTGACGGCCTCTATGGCTTCGGCATACGTTCCTTCGCCGAAATCTTCGCGGGCGGATAGTAGCCGGACGTCGAGCTTGTCGAGGTGACGGCGGGTAATCGCGGCATCCACGAAGTTTCGGAATGCGCGTGAGCGGGCATAGACGATGACATAGTCGACATCCCGGTTGTTGGCCAGGAACGTCATCATGGCCTGGAACTGCGGGCGCTTTTCAATGGTCTGGGCCGAGACACCGGGCTCGACGAACTCATGGATGATCTCAGCGCCAAGAGAACCAGCTTTCTGCTCACAGATGTCGCGCTGGGTGGCAATGGAGTTGCCGTCTTTGTCGATGTCGACGGCGGTCTCCGTCTGTTTCTTACTGGAAACACGCAGGTAGAGCACGGCCTTGCGTGGGCGCAGAGCCTCGATGTCATTGGTGGTCATGGTCAGACTCCTTGTAGTTGGGTGCGGTTGTTCGTGGTGTACTGCCATGGTCGGGAAAACGGTGTGCTGGTTGGTATGCATCGTGATGTCGGCTCGGCGATGCCGGTCTGGCGCAGTCGCACGACGATGGCGATCTCTGATACCTGGAAGTGTTTGGCTAGTTCCGAGGGCCGCTGCATGCCGCCGTAGTAGGCACGTTTGAGAAGCATCTTGGGTACGAGTAGACACCCTGCAAAGTAGTCCGCGGCATACTCGGCTTGCTGCGCGGCGCTGACGTCCTTCGACCCCAGGTAGAGCTGGTCGGCGCGGTTGTGGTCGATGATGTGCTTGTATTCGTGTGCCAGGGTGAAGCGTTGGCGGCAGTAGCTTTCGTGCTTGTTCAGCTGGATGATCCAGGCGTTACCGTTCCAGAAGCTGGCTCCGGAAACGGGTGCTTCGACAAGTTCGATCTCGATCTTGGGAAGTTCGGCGATGAACTCGACAGGTACCGGTCCGTCGGAAAGATGGTGGAGCTGTAGCAATCGGATGGCTTGGTGTTCGGCGACTTGTTTGGCTTCAGCCAGTGAATGCACTGGGCGGTTAGGAATGAGCGATCGGAGAGTGGACAGGACGCTGCGCTCAAATGGTGTTGGTGTGCTGATGTTAGTCATGGCTTCTCCTTTCACTGAGAATGATTTTGGGTTATTCGTCCTCACCTGGCGCGGGGCCGTTAGTGGTGTTGATTCCGTGCCGGGTGGCTACGGCTTTGAAGTGCTCTTCGATCTCACGGACGGCGCTTTCGGGCATGTCCTTGAACTTAGTGCGCAGATATGGTTGCAGCGTGGGGAGGTCTGAGCCGCGCAGGACACGGGATTCGGCCAAGAGGTTGGTGAGCGGGATCTGCAGGACGTCGGCGATCGAGCGGAGGTTGTCCATGCGGGGGCTGCCAATTTGGCCGAGTTCGAGCCGGGTGATGGTCCCCTTGGCGATCTCGGCCCGGCGGGCCACCTCGCTGGCGGACAGTCCCAGTTCTTGGCGGCGTTCACGGATGGCGTCCGCCAGTTTTTGTATATCGTGGTCTTGCATTCGGTGGTCTCCAATTTCTGTCCGTAGTATGAACTGGTCGTTCATTTTGTTCAACGATTTAAGCGAATTCCACAACATCTATTTCGTCAAGGCAGGAAGTCCTGCCTTATTCTTCGACATTGTTCAGCTATGGCCGTTGAATACGTAGATTCCTGTGTCTGATTCGACGAAATAGATTTCGCCGCCCAGACGCATGTCTTCGGCCATCTGTTCGGTGTCAATCCGGACATACGACTTCATGCCCTCCGGTACGTGCTCATCAATCAGGCTGCGCCAGCCTAGATCTTCGACGATTTGCTCGGCGTAGGTCGTCAAGTCCGGGTATTCGCCGATGTAGGCGTCTTCGAAGTAGTGCCACTCTTCGGAATCCAATCCGCTGTAGTCGACCAAGGCGGCGAAGGCTTCTCCGTACTTTTCGATGCCTTCAGCCAGTGCGGCCACGTATTCGATGCTTTCGTATTCGCCCAGGCGTTTCACGCCAAATCCTTCATAGTCATGGATGGCCCATTCCTCGGGTGCAAATTCGGTGGACTTGGCCAGGATGGCGGTGATCTTTTCATGGATGGCGTCGGCTCCGATCGTGGCGTCGATCCAGTCACCGAGTAGCCGGCCGTTGTTGTAGTCGGCCAGAGACGCGATATAGATCGAGGGCGTGGTGTGGACGGGGTCCTGCTCCGGGTTGGTATCGGGGGTGCGTTCGTGGTTCATATGGTTCCTCCTTTCAAAATTGGTGGGGTGCCCGGCAGAGCCAGCGGAGGGAACCCACGAAGGATTCGGCTCACGCTGGCATCTGCCGGGATGGTGGCTCGATTACCGTCCACGCGCCGTGCGGGGCTTGGCTTCGGCTTGTTCGTTGCCGAACAGGCTGGCGATAGCTTCGCGGCGGGCGGCTGCCTCACGTTCGATCTCTGCCATGGCCGATTCAGCCTGGGAGACCAGATCGGTGTTGGCCTTGACCTGCGCGATGTGCGCGGCCAAAGCTTGGCGGATCTCTTCGGTGAGGGTGCTGCCACGCAGCTGGGCGATGAGCACCAGTTGGGTGTGGATGTCGGGTTCGAGCCGGACGGCCAGCGTTTTCACGCTGCCCTGGTTGTGACGGTCGATGCCGTCAATCGGTGGTGTCGTCATGACAACTCCTCGGTGCTTGCGGTCGGCGAGGTTCCGGGATGGAACCTGACTCACCAATCCGCATGACACCGGCGAGGGCACCGGCTCGGGCCTCAGGAGAGGCCTGAGCGTCATTGATTCGATCCAGTGCTTCACGAGCGAAGTCTGGATTAAGTTCGATGCCGACCCACTGCCGGTGTAAACGCTCGGCCGTCACGGCGGTGGTGCCCGACCCCATGAATGGATCAAGCACAATGCCGGGTTCGGTGCCGTCCTGGTGCGTGCAGGTGGCGGCGAGGGCCAGCCGGGTGGCTGTTTCCCCTAATCGGTGCAGGGCTCTCGTATGCGGTTTTTTACAGGTGACGCAACGCGCCTCCGGCACACCTGCCAGGATGCAACGGGCGGCCAGTGGTTCGGGAAACGTGGCGTGGTGGGTGCCCTTACCCGGGGCTGTGGCGATATTCCAGACATCACCCGGGTTCTTACCCAACGGGTGTCCGACCATGCCGCGGGCCTTCAACGCGGCCAGTCCCGTGGTGGAGTCCGCGTTGGGTCCACGCCACTGTTCCCTGGCTGGTCGGCGAGTGCGGCCCGGCGGTGGTGTGCCCGGCTTGGAGCAGTGCGGAACGCGGATACTGTCCAGATCGAAGAAGTATCGGGATTGCTTGGCGAAAACGTAGATCACCTCGTGGGTGGCCGTGAGTCGGTCGCGGACGCTGGTTGGCATCGGATTCGGCTTGGCCCAGATGATCTTGTTGCGCAGGATCCAGCCATCATCTTGGAGGAGGCGGGCAACGCGCTCCGGTGCCAGCGCCAGGCTTTTTGGCGGCGCACCTTGGCGTGGGTGGGTGACGTAGGTGTCGCCCAGGTTCAGCCAGAGCGTGCCGGTCGGAACCAGAACACGGTGGATCTCCTGGGTGATCTGCCGGATATTGTGTGCCCATGCGTCCACCGATTCCTCCAGTCCGAGTTGGCCGGACGCGTCGTAGTCGCGCAGCCGGAAGTACGGCGGGCTGGTCAGGCACATGTCGATGCTGCCGTCAGGTAAGGTGTGCAGGGTTTTCAGGGCATCACCGATTAGTAGATGGTTGGTCGGTCTAGTCATGGCACAACCCCTGTACGAGCGCGTCGGCGGTGTCCGGAAGTGCCAGGATCCGGTAGAGACTCGCGGCGGTGCGGCTGTTCCGCTCGATGGCATCTCCCAAGGCTTTACGGCGCCGAAGTGCTGTGGTCTCGCGGTGGGCGTCCATGGCCCAGATGACCTGGGGGAAGCCCCCGTATTGACGCTGTTCGCTGCCGGTGGCCCGGTACTCCTCGTAGGCCAGCGACTTCCCCAAAAGGGTCGGCAGGCTCTCGTGACCCAGGTCGACTTCAATGAAGAAGACACTCACCTCGTCATCCCCGACCGATGCAGCCAGTTCGATATAGAGGTCCGGGCGCAGGACTTGGGGAACGCCGTAGCCGTCTTGATAGGTGCGGGTGGCGTGGTGTTCGGGGTCGATCTTGACGACTTCGGCGCCGTGGGACTGAGCGGCCTCCCTGACGGCGATGGCCATATCCGCGATCGCCAGCGTGTGGTCGAGGAAGCGGGCGGATGGCTCATCAAAGCGCCGACGCCTCCGTGCCTGGGCGCCGTCGCGCTGGATGCGGTCTCCGGCGGTATCGACGTAATAAACAAGCCCTTCGGAGCCGGCCCGGATGCCACCGATACGACGATCCAGCACACCCAGGATGCGCAGTCTACGTAGCCGGGCCAGCACCCGGCGACAGGTGCGAGACGCTGATTCCGTGGATGCGTGGTCAGTGAAATGCAGCGCTTGCAGGTGCCTTGCGCTGAGGAAGCGGTAGCGTTCGACCGATGCCAGCATGGCCAGGTCGCGGTCGCTGAGCCCGGCGCGAATATCCTCAAGCCGCCGGTTGCTGATGCGTGGCCCCGTATGTGAGCCGGTGCTTGGAAGAGCAACGGTATTCGTCGCCCCTGTCGCCGCCCGTTTGGCGCTGGCCAGCGTGTTCGTCTGTTCCCGGTTCGACTCGGTCGGGTAGTCGGTCGGTAGTGGTGTTGTGTCGCTCATGGGGTGCTCCTTCGGCGGCGTCCGCCCGAGTCGTTGTCTTCCTGCGAGCCGTCTAGGACTTCGAGCAGCCCCTGTTCAATGGCATCGACGGGTTGCCCGTACTGGCGGCGGCTGCGGGCCTTGATATCTGCGACATTGGCAGCTTTTCGCGGGGTGGTGAGTGTCCTGCCCGAGGCCCAGTCGGTGACCGTGCCCTGGTGGACAAGCTGGGCATAGAGGTGTCGAGCCGGCAATGCCGTGAAGTCCTCGGCATCCAGTCCCGGGGCCATGGCAGCGGCAGCGCGGGCGTCCCTGGCTGCCATCTGGAAGAACACGCGGGAGCGGCAGTTGGCCTCGAATGCCGAGCGCATGGCGACCGGTAGCTGATCCAGATATTGGTGGGCGACGTGGAATGCGGCACCCAGGCTGCGGGAAGTCGCGAGCGCCGAACTAAGATCCGTTGGCAACCGCAAGTAGTCCTGCACCTCATCGAGGTAGACCATGACGGTGTCGCGGTCTTTCGGGTTGATCGAGGCGCGCTCTTGGATGGCTTGCCAGAGTTCCGCCACCACCAGCGCGCCAAGTAGTTCGGCGGCTTCCGGACCGATGATCCCCTTTTGGAGTGGCACCAACAGGATCTTCCGTTCGGTGAGGGCCTGGCGGATGTTGAAGCGTGGCTGACGCTGGGCCACCACTTGGCGCAGGTGCGGATCCAATAGCGGACGCAGCTTGTTCAACAGTGGAGCCGTCACCTGTGCGCTGGCTTCGGGGGAGAGCTGGTTGAACCAGTGCCAGAATGGTCCAGCCGAGAACGGGTCACTGCGGGCCATTTGCCCGGTGACCGAACGCCGGAAGCCGGGGTTCGTGAGTAGTACAGGCAACATGGCCAGACTGGCATCGCCCCGCGTGGCCAGGGCCAGCAGGCTTTGGCGCAGGATGTCCGAGGAACGTGGCCCCAGTCCGTCGGCCCCGTATAGGGCCTTGAACGTACCGAAGATTTGATCGGCCACCAACGCGGGTGAACGTCCGTGTAGGTCGAGTGGATTAATCCCTACCGGTTCACTGTCTAGTGCATCGAGCAGCACAATGTCATCTCGCCGCGAATCTGGGACAAGCTCCAGGACGTCGCGGATCAGGTCCTTGGGCTCGATGACGACCAGACCTCGCCCCGCGAGCATGTCATTGCAGATTAGGTTCAGCAGCAATGAACTCTTGCCGACGCCGGTTGGCCCCATGAGCCAGAGGTGGCGTCGGCTGTCATCTGCCGTGATGCCGAGTCTGGATTCGGTGGATCCTGGTGCGGTTGCCTGGGCAATGATGCGGTGGCCTTCCCTGGCGACAAAGGACGGTCGCACCTGGCGAGGATGGATCGGTGGTAGTCCCGGGTATGGGGTATCTGTATTCCCCACTGGCCAGCCGCTCAGGAGACTGGTTTCGGTCACCGAGAGGCGCTGGGCCGGGGTAAAGAAGGCCCACTCCGCAGCCGGTTCATTGATCCGTCCCGCCTTTTCGCGGCGCTCCTCCAGACGCAGGCCAGGAGCCAGGAGGGTGCGGAAAGCACCCACAACGCGCTGGAGTAGCGCCTTGCGGCGGACTTCGTCGGCAGATTGGACACCGATGCGCAGGACGGCGGCAAAGCCGTGTTCGGACTGCTTGAGTTCGACCTGTCGGGTGACCTGGGTACGGCGTTCGGGTTGGCTGCCGGATAGGACAAGCGAGCCCATGCCCTGGTCGACGCGTTGAATCCGTCCAGACAGCAGGTGTGGTGCGAGGCGTGGCCCCAGAACGATTTGCGTCACCACGATCTCTGAACCTCGCAGGTCTGACATGCTGGCCAGAATTGACCGGGTGCTACCTTCTGTGTCGAGGGATTCCAGCGAACGGATCGGCTGGTTGACTATCAGACGTCGCGCGGTCTGCGCCTTCCCTCGTCCGGTGGCGTCGTCGGCCACGATGGTGCCGGGCGCCAGCTGTTCGATGTCCCGGCGGATGGCTGAGCTGTGGCGGCGCTGGGTGGCCACCAGGTAGCGGGTGCCGGTTTTGGTGGCTCGGGTTTCGAGGATGATCTGTGGCGCGTGGGTTTGGGCGGCCCAGTGGCGCAACAGATTCACGGTGTGGGCGTTATCCAGTGGCTGTGGCCAGTAGATCTCCTGCCAGATGAGTTGGCGCAAGATGGATTCCCGGTCAGTCATGACGGTCTCCTCGTGGGCGCAGATTCGTTTCGTGCTGCGCCTGGGCTTCGCGCTCGGCTTCGGCCTGCGCCATGGCAATGACGGCGCGACTGAGCTTGCGCAAATCTGGCTTCTCGCGCTGGACGCCGTAGACCACGACGCGGCGATCCTGGCGTGGATTGGCGGCGCGGCTGCGGCGCGGTTTCTTCTGTGTAGGCATGATGATTTCCCTCCTTTCAGTCGGTGTTGTGGTTGTCGAGACAGACGATCGTTCAACGTATTGAACGGGTCTGTGGGGTAGTATGCGTTCAATTTGTTGAACGGACAACCACTTTGGCGAAAACCACAACACCGACTGGAACAAGCCGGACTACGTGCGTAGCGGCGATGGATTAGTAGCGGCGCGAGAGCCAGATCCGGATCACGATGACCGCAATCCAGACCAGGGCGACGACGCCGGTGACGATGACCAGGACCGGCCAGATGGACTGGATGATCTGGGCAGCGCAGTAGATGGCGATGGACGCCAGCAGCACCGACATGCAACCGCCGATCAGCCGATCGAACAGGGATTTCGGATCGGTCGGGTTAGTTCCCACGCTGGCGCTCGACTTCCAGGAAGATGCCGCACTCCAGGCCGTGCCGGATGCAGTCCAGCGCGAACTGGAGCTGGTCACCGACGTAGCGCTTGGTCAGGGCGTAGTGGATCACCTGCCCGATCGCATCGGCTTGGTACAGCTTCCATTCCAGGGCGTCCGGCCCGTAGCCCGACCGCTCCAGGCGGCACATCAGGCGGCGGGCCAGCTCGAACTCATCGACCGGGTTGAACGACAACCCCATCTCCACATGCCCCATGTCGTGCAGGTAGCGGTACGCGAAGTTGCCCTCGGGGGATGCGAAGATGACGCGGCTGGAATTCTCGTTGCTGACCGGCAACGGTGCCTTGGTGCGCATTGAGGTTTCGTAGGCCGATTTGAGCGACTTGTAGGTGCTCGGGGCATCCTCGATCGGTTCCCAAGCGAATCCGACGCGGGAGGCGATGTGGGATGCTTCCAGGGTCACGTAGGTGCTCAGGTTCTTTTGGCCGGTGGCCAGCTCAGTGTTGGAGATGTTTTGAGGCATGACAAATAAGCCCTTTCGGGAGGTGTGTTTTTGAGGGGGAGTAGGCCGCGGCCTACGGGAGAGGTGCGATCAGCGGCGCGTGGTGAGCAGGAACCAGCATGCGACGATGAACTTCATGTGCAGCCGTAGAGTCACGGCGATTGCTGTGACCGTGACTCTTGCGATCGCTGGAATGTCGAGCCAGAAGACGGCTGCGATGACGACCGCCATGATGGCCATCCACATGATGAACGTGATCATGACTGACCGTTGCCATCTAGCAGCCACTCCGATAGCTCGTCCGTGGCCGCGCTGACACCGGCCAGTGCCACGCGCAGCAGATGCTCGGCGGCAACTGGATCGAGAATTCCGAGTGTCTGCGCGTACTCCTGGATGCTGTCATGCAGCTCGGTGAACAGTCGCGCAGCGTAGGCCATGGATTCCACGATGATGAGATCCCCGGCGTTGCCGCCGGAATCGGGGTCCACGGCCTAACCGCGGAACTGGCGGACTTCCCACGCGGCGTTATCCGCGAAGGAATCGACAATGAAGTTCAACCGTGCGGCCGTCTGCGGATCGCCGTCGGCCAGAAACGCGGCTTCGCGGCTGAGCATGGATGTCATGTGCATTGCAGTAGCTGCAACGTGGCCGGCTGCCTGGATGCGGGTCGCAGTCACCAGTCCACGGGCTACCTCTGCGTTCTGACGTCGAGCCAGTGACCGACCCTCCGGACGCGAGAAGCTCTCGGGAGTGTTTGTGGTGGGACCCTTTGGCGAGGGCACAATGTTCGACATGGTTGCCGCTCCTTCTTCGTAGTAGTTCATCCCTGTGTATTTCGGGGTTAGTTAGAGACTAGAAGCGATCGGTGGGGCGATCTGAAAGTTGGAAAAAAGTTGGAATGAGCGAATCACAACTGTCTTTGGTAAGTGTTGCGGCATAGTTGGGTGTATGACATTGGACCGTGACGATGCTGAATCGCTGGCGCAAGAACTGTCTTTGTTGCGCAAAAATGAGGGCTTCATACAGCGTCGACTCTTCAAAGCAGCGATAGTTGACGAAGTGCTGCGCGGATCCTACGAGGACACCTTTGAACGGCTAAAAAGCCGGTTCTTGTCCGCGATCTACACGCTTGAGCAGAACGAGTCAGCGCTTTTGCTCGACATCTTCGCCCTAAGTCCAGAGGCAGAGGGCGTTGCTGGGCTAGAGAAGCGAAGGCAGATCCATGGCAGCAAGATCGGACGCGGCATCGAGACAGTCGCTTCAAGGGAGGAATCGGCGCTTCGGCACCTGCATTCCAGACTCGTTACCGGGACCTATGCGCAGTCTCCACTGGTGCTGCACGTGCCTGAGATGCACGGCGGCATCATCTACGAAGCAGCCAGCACCATGGTTATCGTGGAGAATCGCAAATGGCGAGAGACCCGCGAGTACTACCGATTCGCCAACATGGTCGACAAGTTGGACTACGTCACGGTCAGCCGCTCCCACGACGGCTGGGTCAATCCGCAGGCTGGAGGGGACTTCAAGGTCAACACCCGCTCAGTCGAAGGGGCTGGCTACGACGACCACTTCTGGCACCTCGACAAGGCACGCACCAAGACTGAACCCATGGAGCGTGGGCAAATTTACGATCTCAAGTTCACGGTGTTCCCCGAACAACAGCGCGAAGAGCATGCAGCGCTCAAGCTTGCCAGCCGCGCGTTTCACGACAGGACACTCCTCGCATCCATCCAAGTGGGCTTCATAGGCGACAAGCCGCGGAGCCTGTGGAAATTCGAGAGGGTCAGCCCCTTTGCTCGACCGTCGAACGCCAACGAACACAATTCAGTTGAGCTTGACGACCGCGGAATTGTTGGCATACGCCTCCGTGACGTTCATGGTGGTTTGTTTAGTGGCATTGCATGGGAATGGTGAAGTGTCGAAACGATGCATGGACCGGCCAGGGGGGTGCTCGCCAAGGCACAATTTAGGTGAAGCTTAAACTAACGGCCCACTTGTGGTATAACAAGGAGTAGAACATGGCGTCCGGTAGAGATGATCCCGGCCATGACGCTACCCTCCCTGCTTAAAAGCACATTGTGTCGGCGTGCCTTAGTAGTCTTGGAGGGGAAACCATTAACTGCCGCGCAGGAGCACACTGTATGAGTACTGAAAATGTCCCCGGATCAACCGCAGACCAACAAGAAGAGTTGTTGAGTCAGCTTCGTGATTTGATCCCTGAAGCATTTCAGGACGGCGAACTAGACGCCGATTCACTCCTTACAGCCCTCGGCGCTGGAGATGAGCGCAAGCCGTCATTCACGTTCAGCTGGCCGGGTATTGAGGAAGCACGTCAGGAAGCACGAGCCGCGACGACGGCCAGACTTATGCCGGATCCTGAAGCCTCTCTCAACTGGGAAAACGCGCGAGATGCTCTGGTTGAAGGAGACAACCTTCAGGTGCTTAAGTTGCTGAAAAGGGGCTACAGCGGCCAAGCCAAGTTAATCTATATCGACCCCCCATACAACACGGGAAATTCCTTCACGTACAATGACGATTTTGCCATCCCTGAAAGCGACTATCTCGCCGCGACTGGCCAAATTGACGAGCAAGGTAACGCAACGACCAGCAAAATCGAAAACACCGGTCGCAAGCATGCGCCATGGCTCTCTATGATGTTTCCTCGTCTAGCGGTCGCTCGACACCTCCTGCGCCGCGACGGAGTCATTCTCGCATCAATAGACAACAATGAAGTTCACCACTTCCGGCTCCTGCTGGATGCTGTCTTTGGAGCCGAAAACTTCGTTGACATGATGACATGGCGAGGTGCGAGGAAGGGTGACGGCAAGCTTACTGCTGGAGGGCAAGACTACATTCTCGTTTACGCGCGAGACCTCGAATATCTCAAAACGAAAGATACGCGATGGAAAGAACGAAAGAGTGGTCTTGAACCGGTCTATGCCAAGTTGGCGGAATTTCGTGCAGAACACGGCAACGACCACGATGCGGTGACCGCATGTCTCAAAAAATGGTACAAATCGCTGCCGGATGAAGATCCGTCCAAAGCACATGCGCACTACAAAGTTGTTGACGACCGTGGAATCTACTTTCCTGGCGACATATCAAGCCCGAATCCACGCCCGAACCTAATGTATGACTGGAAAGGCTACTCCGTGCCAGCAAATGGCTGGCGATATGAACGTGCTGCAATGGAGCGGCTCGATGCAGATAATCGATTACTCTATCCAGATACCACGGACAAACGAATTCAGGTCAAACGCTATCTCGAAGAACACGAAGACTGGTCTCCAGCATCAGTCTTCTATCGCGATCGACGTGCTGCATCCAAAGCGCTGAAGAAGCTCATGGATGTTGATGTCTTCGACAATCCAAAGAATGTCGACGTTCTGGCACGGCTTATCCACTCGATGACGGATGATGGAGATCTCGTTATTGATTTCTTTGCAGGATCAGGTTCAACTGGCCAAGCCGTGTGGGAGCAGAACCCTAAGGATTCAAAGACTCGGCACTGGGTGCTCGTCCAGATTCCGGCCAAACCCGACGCGACAGAAACCACTGGCAAGAATGCACTCAATGCGGGATACGAGACAATATTCGAAGTAACCGCGGAGCGGCTTCGCCGGGCGGCGGCGATGCTTCAGGGGGACACACTCGATGCTCCCGACCTTGGGTTCCGTGTATTTCGTACAAGGCCCACGAACCTCGTCATTCAGCCCCAGCTTATTGCTAGCCTCGGCATGACTGGCGACGAGTACCTGCAGATGTCTCTCTCAGGCACACACGGAAGCCCCGTCGTTACTGACGCAGACCCACTAGCGGTTGCGTGGGAAGTAGCGCTCAAATCAACAGCCACGAAGCTTGATGCCAAAGTCACAGAGCATGAGCTGAACGGCGTCACTGTCTATGAATTTACGCAAGCCGTTGCATCCTCTGACACTCCGGGGCGCTTGCTCATCAGCCTTGATGAATTCGATCTCGCTACGGCAGATGTCATTAAGCTGACCGACAACGACACGCTTATCCTTCGCGGAGATAAGGTCTCAGATGCAACCACGCTGACGCTAGCACCGCGGTTGCAGTCCAAATTGGTTTTGTTGGAGCGGGTGCCACGTGAAGTTTCGCTTTGAGGATCAGCCGCATCAAGCGGCGGCAATAGCAGCAGTAACAGACCTGTTTGAAGGCGCACTCCGTGCGCCATATGATGTTTTGGCTGGTCAAGCTGCTGGGAATGACGGCCACAGCGGCTTCACCCTAGATGCGAGCCTCCTTGCGGACAATCTGGCGACGATTACTGAACGCGAGTCGGTGGCCAGGCAAAATGACCTCGTGCTGCTGGAGAGCGAAGATCTGCAGGGTGAAGACCGTTCATTTCCAAACTTCTCCGTCGAGATGGAGACTGGCACGGGTAAGACCTATGTCTACATCGCAACAGCCCTCCGGCTGGCTGAAACATATGGTCTGCGTAAGTTTGTAATCCTCGTCCATTCTGTCGCTATCCGCGCAGGAGTCGTCAAGACTTTCGAACAAACTGAATCCCATTTCCGCACCAAATTTCCTGGCATTTCATACAATTGGGGCGTTCTTGGAGAGGGGTCCGGTCTGGATGACTTCACCGAGCCATCGGGAACTGTTCAGTTTCTAGTCGCGAGCGTTCAGGCAATCGACAAGCCAGACTCCAATTCCGTGTACCAGGAGGCTGAACAGCCACGGCTCTGGAACGAATCCGGCAGCGGAATATCAGGCATTGCATCGGCGCGTCCTGTGGTACTCCTCGACGAACCGCAGAACATGACTACCGACCTCCGTCGGAAGGCGATCGCGACACTAAATCCTCTCGTAGCGCTCAGATACAGTGCAACACACCGAGAACTCTTCAACCTTGTTCACCGACTAGGACCCAAAGCAGCCAGTGAAGCTGGATTGGTCAAGCGAGTGTCGGTCAAGGGCATCGTTGCTGGAGACTCTGGCAAGCCGTACCTACTTGTCAAAAAGATTCGGAGTGTCCGCAAACGACTTATGGCAGAGGTCGTCATAAATAGAGCCAGTAAGTCTGGCCCGGTTCGGACTGATGCGGTTCTGCAGAATAGTTCGGATCTTTTCTTGGAATCTGAAGGACTGGACGCTTATAGAGGTATGGTCGTCAACCGATTTGAACGTAAGCCAGATCGAATCATTTTCGACGACGGCACTGAAGTCCGTGTCGGTCACGAAATCGGCGTGGATCGTATTTCAGTGTGGAGCGATCAGATCCGCCATACAATTCGCCAACATCTCGCCCGTCAGGATCAGATCAACAGCACAGGGCGAACCGTCAAGGTTCTCTCACTATTCTTTGTCGAGCGGGTCGCAGATTACATTGGTGAAACTTCCGAGCTGCCGACATTGTTCGATAGGCTATTCCGCGAAGAATGGGTGCATGCGGGCCGGCCCGAAGCCGACTGCCCAGACCCAGAGTCGCTCCGCGTCCACTACTTCCCTTCCACCAAAACCGGAATCTACAAAGATACGAAGGGGAATGCATCCGACGCGGAGTTTGAAGCGAGGGCGTACGAAGAAATCATCACAAACAAGGAACTCATCCTGACACGTGATAACCCGCGCGCTTTCATCTTCTCTCACTCAGCACTGCGCGAGGGCTGGGACAATCCGAACGTATTCCAGGTTGGGTTCCTGCGACATACTCAGTCAGAGCTAGAGCGTCGTCAGCAAATTGGGCGAGGTCTTCGACTACCCGTTGACGAAGATGGACGCCGCGTCTTCGACCCGGCAACATGCCGCCTCACTCTAGTCGTCGATGAATCGTTCGCTGCCTTCCGCGAAGGACTCAATAATGAATACATCGCCGACGGCGGCTCCGGTAATGGCGATGACGGCCCGGAGCCAGACAACGCGGATAACGAGATCACGGTTCGACGACGTGCAGATAAGTTTGAAAGTCCCGAGTTTTCTGCATTGTGGAAACATATTCGCTATAAGGCTCGCTATCGAGTCAACCTCGACCCGGTTGTGCTGCCGGACGCCGTTGCAGCGTCCGAGATCTTGGATGATGTTGCATATCTCGCCCGGCGCGCGAACGTCTTACAGACGGCAGACTTAGAATATGACGATGAGGGTCAAGTCATCACTGGCGATAATGTCGTATCGGAAGATCAAGGCGAGTCCCTCGACATAGTCGGCCAACGCCTGCCTGATCCAGTCCGGCTGGTCGAAGACCAGCTACTGGCAACCAAATATCCGTTGCAGCTGACACGACCGACTATTATTGCGATTCTCAGTGCACTACCGCTTCGTGTTCGGCGTCGAGTAATCGACGACCCTGATCGCTGGGCGCGCATTGTTGCGAATGCCATTCGGACGACAACAATCGAAGAGATGGTGAAACATATTGGATACGAGCCGCTCCCCGATGGTGAGTCGTGGGATGCAGAGGTTGTGTTCATTGAAGCCGAAACTGTAAATCCCCCTCCAGTGATGCCTGAGATCGATCCGAGCTACGGCGTCGTACCAGCACCTGCTGATGGGGCAAACCTCTTCGACTCGACCATTTACGACAGCCACGTCGAACGATCATTCTCTGCACTCCTTGAAAATGACCAGGAGCATGTAAAGCTCTTCACCAAGCTACCAAGGCGCTTTCGTGTCCGCACACCAGTCGGTGAATACTCGCCCGACTGGGCAATCGTGTACGACGAGAGCGGCACTCAACGCCTGTACTTGGTTCGTGAAACCAAAGATACGACGAATCTCAAAGACCTGGAATGGGATGAAGCGATGCGTATTCGCTTTGCGAAGCGCCACTTTGAATCCGCACCTATTGGCCCAGTCGATTACATACACACCACTGACCGGGCCGGAATGAGAATTTCAATCGGGATGGATGGAACTCATCATGAGTAAAGCGTCATTTCCGTTGTGGTCGGACGAGCCTGCGATTCAGGACCTGCTCTCTTTCAACGCGGTTGCGCTCACGGCGGTTGATGCAGTTTTCGATGATGCACTGGATCCGATAGCACTCGGTCTTTCCGGTGCATGGGGCAGCGGAAAGACCAGCGTCCTGGAACTGATCAAAGCCGAGATTGAATCCCGTTCACAGGGACCAGAGACTAAAGTCTTGGTGATTTCAACCCAACCATGGCGCTACGACCCAGCTATCGGGCCAAAGGAAAGCCTCATTTCGGAAGTCCTCGCAGCTCTCGGAGGAGAACTCAAAGAGGATACAGCTGGCGAGAAGGCTAAGGGAATATTCAGAAGTCTTGTAAAGCGAATTAACTGGTCCAAGGCCGTCAAGATGGCAGCTATGACGTCCATGACTCTTCAACTACCTAAACCTGAAGATCTATTGAACCTCGTCAAGGACGGATCGCCAGAGGAACTTGGCGGCGAACGAGGCCTTGACGAGTTTCGAGAGGACTTCTCGCTCTTACTCAATTCCGAGGCTCTGGATCATATCTCGCGAGTGGTCGTGCTGGTCGATGACCTTGATCGATGCCTGCCTGAAACCGTCGTCGATACGCTTGAAGCGATCCGCTTATTCCTCTCGGCAAAAGGCATGTCGTTCATTATCGCGGCAGATGAAGACCGAGTTGCCGAAGCGATACAACAACGATTGGGGACTACCCCGGCATCGAACCAAGAAGAGGAAGCCCCGGCAAAACTGTATCTTCACAAGATCGTTCAAACCACGATTCCACTTCCAGGGCTGAGCCGATTCGACACTCAGGCGTACCTATTTCTGCTTCTCACGAAATCACAGCTGGACCCGGCTCAATTTGAACAGCTGGTCGAACAGTGCAACGAACTACGCCAAAGCGGGGGAAGTATCGACGATCTGACACTTCCAGATCATATTGATTTGACCACTAGTTTGGCCACCGCATCTCGACTCACACCGATTCTGTATGAAAAGTTTCATGGAAACCCACGAAATATCAAGCGATTCCTCAACGATCTAAACGTACGTCAAGCCGTTGCTAGCCGCCGAGGGATCATTTTGCCATCTGACGCTGTTGCGAAACTGATGGTACTTGAACGCCTTCTAAAGGATGATTTCCGGAGGGTTCTCGAATGGCTGGCATCTAACCAACTGAGGGATAAGCTTCAGGCACTAGACATGCTGGCCAATCGCGCAGAACCCCCTATTTTTACAGATAACGACCCTAGCGCGGAAAGTGATCCGCCCAAGAAGGGTGTTGCACGGAAAGTGGTACCTATCGTAGAGAAAACGTCAAAAGACGAGGTGTTCTCAGACACGATGGTTCGATGGGCCAAGTTGCCACCAACACTAGATGCGACTGCTGTATCTGGATATTTGTATCTGGCTGCGTCATTTGCACGCATTGAAGTAATCGACGAAGGCCTTCCTGAACGTCTCCGCGATATAGCAGCTGGCCTAACGTCAAGCCTGAAAGTGGATCGAGTTACGATTAGCGATGACAACTTGCGCGCACTTCCAATTGAGGACGTGTTGATGCTTATTGGACACCTCGGTCGTCGGACACGAGATCAACCGACTATCCAAAAGTACTCGGTCGAAGGAATGCTCCGGATAGCAGGAATTCATCCCTCTGCAACAGGGAGTGTAGTTTCTGCGCTTAAGGCATTGCCCGTCGCTGAAATAGAGCCTGCGACGGCGCTCAAGTTGAGGGCCTTGGATCAAGGTATATATCTCACTGTAATTGAGTCATGGCGAGCTGGTAATCCGACTCCGGAACTACAGAGAACACTCACGATTGTTGTTCAGGCTTGGGGCGTAGAACATGGGAACTAGCGGATCATTCGGCGGTAGCGGCGGTAAAGATGCGCACGACCTCCGCGACTCCGTGGCGGAGTGGCTGGACGGTTTCGATAACCCCGCTCCTGGTGATGCAGCCAATGACTCTGAACTCAACCCAGCCGAAATGCCAACTCGTCCAGGCCCGACGCCTATTGATATAGGTGCTACCTTGCGAGTTCTACTCCGTCCACGTGGCGGCGGTGATGGCCCTGGTGGTGGTGGAGGCGGTGGCGGGCGCAGTGGTGGCACTGGAGGGCGTTCCTCTGGAGGGGCCAGCCGTTCAGTGTCGACAATCTCCAGAGCGGCAGGACGCGCAGGACGACTTGCTCTGGCATATGGTTCAGCTGATCGAAATGCCCTTGACCGCGCCGGCCTAAACTACGATGAGTTGCGCTCACTTGGTGACCCTGTATCAATTGGAATCAGAATCGTCGAGGTGGCTTTTGACGCCCAACCCGATAGCACGATCGAAGACTCTGAAGCAAGAGATATCGTTGCGGCAGTAGTGGAATGGATACTCGATCAGCCCGCAAGCTCACATCCATCACCCGAGGACGTTGTTCGAAAGACGATCGAGTCGACAATCGCCGAAGTTACACTTACCGAAGTTTCTGCCAAAATACATAGTGAAGGTGCGTCGTTTGAGTCTCGAAGGGCCGCAGAAAACATGATTCGAGACCTTGCCGAAGAGTATGCGAAACAAACACCTCTGTCTGAGACAGGAGCCACGGAACGCGAGATGGCCTCTGCCATAGAAAATGGCATCCGAGACCTGGGCAGCATCCTTGGAGTTAAGTCATGAACAAGTTCCTTTTGACGCTATCCCAGCAAGACGCCGCTTCAGCGGTTGACTTTGACGAAATCTTCCTTTGGAATCGTTCAGCACCTGATAGCTTCACGGGAACCCTAGCCCCGCACCTTGATTCGTTTGGACCTGTTGATAGCAAGAACGTTGATTTCGTCCGCATCGCTCTCGGTGTTTTGGCAGCCGATAGATCGACACGTCGTCGTGCCCGAGGATCAAGCTGGAATGCCCGGGATATCTCGCTTACCGTACAAGTATCTAATCCGGTCATTTGGGCAAGCGTCGAACCAGAATTGGCGAAACTGGTCGCATTCCTGACTGGAGACCGGTGGTCGTTCGTCTTTGCTCAGGCCGCGGAAAATGACTCGTCACCCCTTCCGATCTCGGATGCGACATATACCAGAACGGTACTTACCAGTGGTGGTGCAGACTCCGCAGCTGGAGCGCTGATATCCGCTCGATCTTTTGCGGGTCGAGGTGAGCACGCGCTGGTTTCCCACTTTAGTTCCACTGCTATCTCTCCGGTGCAAAAAGCGTTAGTCGGCGCCATCCAGAAGTTCGCACCGACCACTCGGCAAGTGCATCATCAGGTTCATCTGAATCGACGATCGACGCGCGCCGACGGCTCACGATTCAAAGACGAACCATCGACACGATCACGATCCCTTCTCTTCTTGGCGATCGGCCTTGCTGTTGCAGAGCGGACCAAATCACCGCTATGGATCCCCGAAAACGGCTTCGCATCTCTAAACCCGCCACTCGGGCCAGACCGCCGTGGAAGTCTATCTACGCATACGACGCACCCAAAGTTCCTTTACGATCTACAACAAATCCTAGAAACAATTGGCGCACATGGGCTGATTGAAAACCCCTTTCAACATATGACAAAAGGCGAGATGTTCACTCGCGTTACCGAGGAACTTGGTACGACCGCGGCATCCGATTACTTGAGCGCGACCAATTCGTGCTCACACACAGACGCTCGATACAGCGGAGCCCCTCCTGGCAGTTCCTGTGGGGTCTGCTTTGGATGTCTTGTACGTCGGGCTTCTTTTGCATCTTCAGGAATCAAAGATCAGACAATCTACCTCAGCAATGATCCCAGCAAGCGTTTTCAGACGTTCGTAGACAAAAAGTCGATTGTCGAGCCAATGCGAGACTTCGCGATGCGTGGCATCAGGCCGAGGGACGTCATGGCCATGTCTTTGCCCGTAGGATACACGGCAGGCCAAGCACTCGATCTTTGTCAGAGAGGAACGAACGAGCTGAGAGAGTTCTTAAAGTGAAACCTCGTGTACTTCCGCCCATCGATATCCACGCGCACATTGATACCGCGACTTCACCGTCGCTGCTTGAAAAGCTTGGTGCCGTTGTCTTTGCCGCTACAAGATCGATTACCGAATTCGAACGTACACTCAAACGGACTGATCTCATCACTGTCTGGGGTCTTGGATGCCACCCAGGCGTGGCGACAGCTATGGAGAAATTCAATGAGTCTCGTTTTGAAGATCTAATGAAGCTCACCCCGTATGTGAGTGAAATTGGTCTTGATGGGCAATCACGAGTCTCAATGACAGTTCAGCAGTCAGTACTTCACACAATTCTTGAGCTCGCACAAAAGCAACCTCGAATCCTATCGATTCATAGTTATCGAGCAACAGGGAAAGTGATTGAGCTACTCGAAAGCGTGCCAGTTAGCGGTGTAGTCCTCCACTGGTGGCTCGGCTCTGTAGCCGAAACTAGTCGTGCGGTGGCCGTTGGCTGCATGTTCTCCGTCAACGCTGCGATGATGCAGAACTCTATAGCTCTTTCGGCAATTCCCATCGATCGGATCTTCGTGGAGACAGACCACCCTTCTGGTAACAAATCAGCACTGGGCCACCGTCAACCGGGGGCAGTAACCGATGTAGAAGCTCTGCTAGCAAAGCACTATGGAGTCTCTGCTGAAGCGATTCGAATGCAGCTATGGTCCAACTTCCAATGCTTGGTCGCCCAGCTCAAGATTGAAGCAATGTTCAGCTTACCGATCCAACGCATGGTCTCCGCATCGAGAACGGAATTGAGGTAATGGATGATGGCCGTGTCCATCGATATGTCGTTGGTGCCTAAGTCAGGGTGGTGGGTTGCACCGTAGGATGTTTGATCGATGGTTGCACCATTGGTCTTGGTGGGTGCTAGGTTCAACGATTTTTTATTCACTCATCGGTTTGCATCTGTACATACTCGGTGCGAATCCTCGCCATTCGTCATTCTCAGTGAAAACTAAAACCAGCCAGTAGACTGGTCAGTCAAGCAACGCGCGACCTTGACCGATTCGCATTTGCTGTCACAATAGGGGGAACTGTGATCGAAAAACTACTCATACGTAATTTCAAGAAATGGCACCGACTCGAACTGCCGTTGAATAGTGACGTCAACATCCTGGTTGGCGATAACGACACCGGAAAGTCTACGATCTTGCAGGCCGTCGAGATGGTACTTACCGGAAGAATCAGCGGTCGTGCAATTGAGCAAGAGATTGCACCGCATTGGTTCTCCCAAGAATGCGTTCAAGAGTATCTTGAATCAGTGAAGACGGATGCGACAGCGGCGCTTCCAGAAATCATAATCGAGGCGTACTTCAAGACAAGCCCTGAGCTAAATGACCTCGAAGGTCGAAACAATTTGCTTGGCGAGAAAGCGTCGGGATTCCAGCTTCTTATTACGTTCGACCCAGACTACACGGCTGAGTTGCAGTCAGTTCTGAATTCCAATGAAGAAATTACATCTTTACCCGTTGAATATTACAAGGTGGAACGACGCGACTTCTCAGGCGAACGTGCACCTGTTAGAAACCAGCCAGTCAAAGCTGCCATGATCGACACAAGTGGCGTTCGATTGTACTCCGGCGTCGACTACTACTTGCGGCATATCATTTCATCGAATTTGTCGGATAAGGAGCGTGCGGGGCTAGCCCTTTCCTACCGGACGTACCGAGAGAATATTTCAAAGTCCGAAGGCGTGACTACAGCTAACGAAGTCTTGTCTGAATCAGACAACACGCTCCGGAAGAAAACCGTCACGCTGGGACTCGACACATCAGCCAGGGCATCGTGGGAGACCGACGTCATCCCACATTTCGACGATATTCCATTTCACGCTGCAGGTCAGGGTGAACAATCTGCTTTCAAGATGCTCCTCGCCCTAGACAAGCATTCAAAAGACAAGCACGTCGTATTGGTTGAGGAACCGGAGAATCACCTCTCGTTCGGAAATTTGAACACCTTACTTGGACGAATCAAGGAGCGCGGGAAGAACCAACAGCTCATCCTGACGACGCATAGCTCCCTGGTTCTCAATAAACTAGGGCTAGACAAGCTGACGTTACTCGCGGAGGGAACGTATACGCGTTTCAACGACCTGTCTGACGATACGCGCGATCATTTCCTGAAACTCGCTGGCTACGACACTCTTCGACTTCTTCTTGCCAGAGCGACCATTCTAGTGGAAGGCCCTTCTGACGAGTTGATCGTCCAGAAGGCCTACGAGCAGCGTTTTGGTAATGCACCCATAGATGATGGCATCGACATCATTAGCGTGCAGCTCACATTCAAACGATTCCTCGAGCTCGGCGAAAAGCTTGGTCGAAAAGTCGCCGTTATTACTGACCTGGACTCCGAAACAGATCAGCTCAAAGCCCGGAAGCGTTTTCAAGGCTTCGAAAAGCCTGATGGAAATGTTCGCGGGTTTATAGGTGAAGTGGCAGACGGTCGCACACTCGAACCTCAAATCGTATCGGCGGCGGGTGTCAAAAGCTTGAATGCAGTTTTCGGAACCACGATCGCTGACAAGGCGGCCATGAGTGACTACATGACGAAGACAAAAACTGACGCTGCGCTAGCGATACTGCTCTCGGATGAAAAGATTGAATTCCCCAAGTTCATCAACGAAGCGATTGATCATGTCAGGTAGGATCATCGTTGCCGCGGCTGGCTCCGGAAAGACCGAGGCGATCGTGACTGCAGCCCTTGCCAAGCCTATTTCGGAACGCGTCATAATAACGACCTACACGACCGATAACCTCAGCGAAATACGACAGAGGATCATTAGCAAGGCTGGAGCCGTCCCACCAAATATCACGCTACTTGGATGGTTTAGTTTTCTGATCAAACACGGAATCAAACCATTTCAGTTCCCGACGTTTAAGACCAACTTTATCGACGGACTACATTTCGCAAGGCGGGAGGGTTTTCCTAGAAAGACCGACGTTCACAAGTACTACGTGAACCCACGTGGAGCGGTGTACAGGGACTTCGCGGCAGAGCTGGCATTACTTCTTGACACCCGATCTCAAGGTGACGTCTTTCGACGCATAGCGTCCATTTTCGAACACATACTGATCGACGAAGTTCAAGACATGTCAGCACGTGACTTTGAGTTTATTGAAGGTCTATTGACTAGTGGTGCTGCAATCACGATGGTTGGTGACCCACGGCAAGGAACGTTTTCTACAACCAATGCCAGGGCCAATAAGAAGCTAACCAAATCAAATGTTGGCGAGTGGTTCGAACTCTTGGAAAAGAAGCAGTTCGCAACTGTCAAGCCTTACGCGCATAGTTACCGTTGCAATCAAACAATTTGCGACTATGGAGACTTCATATATGAAGGCCGCGGGTTTGCACCAACGGAATCACGTCAAGCCGAAGTGACCGAACATGACGGTGTTTACATTGTCCACCCAAACGATGCTGTTGAATACGCCAAATCCTTTAGCACCATGGCTCTTCGCTATTGGGTGAAGACCCCAACGGGTAGCATCCCAGCGAAGAATTTCGGCGAAGTTAAGGGGCTAACATTCAAGCGAGTGCTCATCTTTCCTACAACGGGAATTGGCGACTTTGTTAGAAGCCAGAAGGAACTGAAAGCCGACACTCAGGCCAAGTTCTACGTAGCCGTCACCCGAGCACAACACAGTGTAGGCATAGTCCTTGATTCCCCTGGCGCAAGCGGGCTGCCGATGTGGAAACGGCCCGTTTGAAGTCCCTCTGACCAGTACGCGTTCTAGCAAATGTCACCGGACTATTCAAGATTCTCGCCACCGCGAACAAAATGACGACGCATTCAAGCTTTCAGATCAATAATGCACTTGAAGCGTGCGACAGCAAACGCTAAATCCCCGTCGTAGCCAACAGAAACTTGCGCGCCGTGTCATAGCTACACCCGACGCCCTTGGCAATGTCGCGGATGATGAATCCTTGTTTTCGCAGACGGATGATCTCTCGCTCCTTCTCTGGCGTGAGTCCCCGCTGCCTGGTTTGGACGCCCCGCTCGGACAGAAGCCTTAGCAGCGTGGATTTGGCGATGTTGTGCTCTTTGGCAAGATCAGTCGACTGCTCACCCGCCTGGTAACGCTGCAAGATAGCCGTCAGCTCATCCGGCGAAAATCGATCGGTGATGCGGTAGCGCTGGGAGTAGCGCTCGCCCGTGCTCGCTCTTGGGCGTGTTTCCCCTGATTTCAGCCGCTGGAGTGCTCGCGCTGCGGTAGAGAGTCGATCTATTTTGCGGTGTGCCTCCTTGGAATACTCTGCTAGCACCTCGACCAAAATGACACCTAAGAGCGCTTATTCGAAAGAATGAGCGCTTTTTTCGTTGCCAACGCTCACTTTAGCTTGCTAGTCTCAGGTCACTCGAACTATTCATCGGTTCGCCCAGTCATGAGGGGGATTCGTGGGGCTCTTTGATAAATCACCATACTCAACCAAGAACCTACTGCGCGGCGTTATGGCGGCACGTGCAAATGGTGAACCGTACAACGGCTATAAGTATGCGATAGCTTTCCAGCAAGAAGAGGACGATAGACAGGGTCGCAGATGGTCAAAGCAAAAAATGAGCTACGACCGCGACACAGACACCGTGCAGACGGACAACTTTATCGGCTACGCCGGTGAGAAGGGCCAGAAACGAAAAGTGCATATAGCCGTCACAGATGAGGGCGATGTCGTTTTCGTTCGAGATTTCGACGGCACTATTCTCTACGACAAGAAGCACGGCGTTGGTCGCCTCCCTGATAATCTCGACTGGAGCAAGTAGGAGAGGTGCTTCACCAGAGTAAATATCGAGGCGAAATGTTATCATATGTATGAATGACTAACATCCACCCAAGCTGGTCACAAATACATCCGAACCTGCCACAGCACAAGGTGGTGGAATTAACGTCCCAGTTAATCTCTTTGGGGACCCCACTTAACGAACATTCGAGCAAAGACCTGCATGACAAACAGCAGAGCGCTCGATCTCAGGTCGTAGAGATGCTCTCTTATTTGCTAGCTTCACAGGATTGGCTCAACGGCGAGACCGATCCAGTCTTGGACGAGATTCTGAGCATCTGTAGTCAACTTGAGATCAATCCTCTGGACGAGAGGCTATGGAGTGATCTTGATCTATGCGGTCGCGAGCTAGCCGGGCAACGATAGATGGGCGTTTCATCGCGGCCCTCGTCGGGGCTCATTCGAATGCAAGTCTTACAGTAGAAACTTTCTCGCCGTGTCATAACTACAGCCAACTCTCTTAGCGATGTCACGAATAATCATCCCCTGCCTTCGGAGCCGTATAATCTCTTCCTCTTTGGCCGTCGTCAGTCCACGGGTCCTGACTTCAACACCCCGCTCGACCAGCAGCCGCAGCAATGTCGACTTGGCGATGTCGTGCTCTTTTGCGAGGTTGGTGGAGTACTCTCCCCCTTCGTAGCGGGCAATAATGGCGGCAAGCTCATCAGCTGTGAAGCGATCGGTGATGCGATAGCGCTGAGAGTGGCGATCGAGTGACGCTGGTCTGGCCTGATTCTCCCCTGTCTTGAGGTGATCGAGGGCGATGCGAACGGCGGTCAGCTGATTCAATTTGTGGTCGAAGCGCCTTGAATACTGTGCCAGGACCCCGAACAAATAACAGAAGAAGTGCCTCCGGGAAACCGGGGCACTTCTTCTGTTAACAGAGGGTTGTCAGGTGGCTGGGATCAGCGTCTTTCTGGATCTCCGAAACCGACTGTTTCATCACTTTCCATGCGCTGGGTGCTTGGGTTGTACTGCGGCTTCTGATAGGCGAATTCGCCGCCATTTCTGCCACCGAAGGGGCGTCCATGGTCTGCGTACTCCTCTCGGAAGAATCCCAACCTCCACGGCCCCATCACCAATCTGGAACCCGTGCGCAGGGTGTAACCGCCCTCTTCACGTCCATCAGTGCTGCCGCCAGTGGTGCCATGACTCACGAGTTTGTACTCATCGTTGTCCGTGTGGACAATCTCCGCATGCAGTTCATCCAAACCGTCGAGTCGTAGATCCGAAGATTCCGCGCTTCCGATCGTAATTTGCGGGCCAGTGAGGTTGAACTCGGTTGGCATGGATCCGTCCCATGTCTCGCTGTCTCTTACAAGGATCAGACGTGGGCGCCCTGCACCGGAACCATAGTGCGTAGTGGTCACATTGCGTCGAATCTTCCGGTTAACGGTGGGAATCAACGGCCACGGAGTTCCGGGAGGAAATGGAACAGCGGCAGCTCCCGGCTTCTGGCGGCGCAGAAACGGCATCAACGCTCGCGCAGACCCCAACCGGATGTATCGTGACCTGCTGAACAAACGCTGTGCAGCAGAGGACTTGACGGCACCCACCGAAACGATCATGCCGTTGGGACCGATGACCGTAACCGTGAACCCCCGTTTTGCCAGTTCCTCCGCGAACGGTTTAGCCGCAGCGGCCAAGGGGCTCTTCCCAGCTTGAAAGACTTCCGGATTTTGGGTGCTGATTTCGACGTCTTTGCCGTCCGCCAGAATGGTGCCCGACGAGACGCGCTGCTCGCCGGATTCATCCGGCGGCTCCACCAGTTCGAAGGTCATATCGATGTGCAATTTCATGGCAGAGCTTCTTAGTTGCGCAGCTTATCGGAGCCAGCAGCCTCGTCATCGCTGGTGGTCACCCGAAGCGTACCGTTGAGCTTCCACACTGCTCGGGGAGCATCCGGTCCAATATCGCGGGGTACCTCCACGGTCATGTCCACGAAGCTGTAATTAACAGCCGCTCCGCGCCCTGTCAGGTAGGACCACATCTTCTCACCGAGATCAGCCCAATCGCTGATGTCGTGGAACTCTCCCGAGGTGTTGGGGGCCATGTTCTGCGTGCTCTCTGACATAACGTAATCTCCTCTTGGCAAGCTATGCGTTGTACCTCATGTAGTAGCTCAAGAGTAACCGCAGAACCCTTTACAGAATAGGGGCGCGCCCGGGCCTGGAGCTGCGGAGCTACTTATCCATTTCAAAAGCCGACGACGGCAGCTCTGATTCATCGGAAGCCATGGCCTGGACAATTCGGGCGGCGACGTCGTCGGGCGATTTCCCTTCAGCAAGCGTTGGCGCCTCCCCTGAAATTGCCCTGGTCACCAGTCCAGTTTCAGTATGTGGAGGACGCACATCAAGGACACGGATTTTGTAGCGCCGGAGCTCTGCTGAAAGAGCCGTACTGAAAGCGGTGAGAGCAGCCTTGCTGGCCGAGTAGACGGCCATGTTTTTCATAGGCTTCTCTGCAACGATGGCGCTGAGGTGCACGACCACGGCACCAGCGTTGAGGACAGGGGGCAGACTTCTCATGAGGCGCATGGGCGCGATGAGATTCAAAAGCATGATCTCATCGATGACATCATCGTCGGCGCTGGTGATAGGGCCAAAAGCAACTACACCGACAGCGTAGACAACCCCATCCAGACGGCGGTCGTCCGCGGAGGCAGCTTCGACAATTTTTGACGGTCCGTCCGGAAGGCTGAGGTCGGAGGTGACAGTTGTTGTCACCGCATCGCCCAGTTCGGCTGCAAGCTTATCCAGCTTGTCCTGATTCCGGCCGGACAGAGTGAGCTGCGCTCCCTCTTCCGCCAAGCGTCGGGCGATGGCACTACCCAAACCACCAGTAGCGCCAACAACGAGAATATGGCTGTCGTGAAGTTGTGTCATTTCTGTAGCCTACCAACCGAGCTTCTCCTCGGAGTGGCTTTAACGGGTGCGGCTTTAACGGACCCGTTCAAAAGCGATAGCGCTACTCGCAGGCAACGCCGTCGCCGTCGCGGTCCAGATGCGTACCGTAGCCCAATTGCCCCACATAGATCGGAGCCGCGCCCGCAGCACGGACGGCTGAACAGTTGGGGTAATAGGCTGCGGGAGCTGGCACGGGGGCAGGGGCAGGAG
The DNA here is from genome assembly GCF_016907875.1 of Arthrobacter roseus. NCBI lineage: Bacteria > Bacillati > Actinomycetota > Actinomycetes > Micrococcales > Micrococcaceae > Arthrobacter > Arthrobacter roseus. Next base: position 2,915,539 of record NZ_JAFBCU010000001.1, read on the forward strand.
GAGCGGCTTCCTGAACCGGCGCCGGTGCAGGCTCTTGAACGGGTGCAGGGGCCGGCTCTTGAACGGGCGCTGGGGCGGGTGAGACCTGATTGGTGGGCGCCATGGTGTCCGGGCAGTTCGTCAGAATCCGCGCCATCGCATCGTGCTCGGCCTGCGTCACCCACAGCCGATACGTAGCCTTGACGGAGATCTGCCGTGCAACATACATGCAGCGGTACGAGCCGTTTGGTGGCTCTTCACGGTTGGTGGTGAATCCGGGGTTCGTGTCGTAGCAAAGTAAGGGCCCGTGGCCCTGTTGAGATGGATGTGTCTAGCATTCTTCTCAAGTCAGGAACCACGAGCCTTGAATCAGCCTACCCAGTCGTGCCCGGATGCGGCGACGACACTCTTCAATCTGCCCGGCTACCGAATCGTCACCGCCGTTATGAACGGTGACGGTATCCGTGTTGTCACGGTCGCCTCGGACTTCCCGCCGGGCTGCCCTGGCTGCGGTGTGATTTCCGATCGGGTGCATTCGCGCCGGATCCAGCGGGTTCGTGACATCCTCGTCGCCGGGCCGGTGAGCGTGTGGTGGGCCAAGCGCCGGTTCTTCTGTGACGAACCTGCCTGCACCCGGAAGACCTTTGCCGAGTCGACTCCGCAGATGCCCCGCTTCGCCCGGTCTACGGCCAGACTCAAGGACACGCTCAAAGACGCCGTCGTCTCCTCCGGTAGGGCGGCCAGCGAGGTCGCGGCCGCGTTCGGGGTGTCTTGGTGGCTGGTCAACGCGGTCGTACTCGCCGCAGCCGCGGCCCTGCCGCCAGCGGACTCACTGAGGGCTACAAGGCTAGGTATCGATGAACATCGCTACCGATCCGTGCGCTGGCTCCAAGACCAGCAGAGCAAGAAGTGGACCCGGTATGAGCCCTGGATGTCGATTCCGGCCAGGTACTGGGCATCGTGAACAGCCGCGACAGCCACGGCGTCGGGGCTTGGCTCAAGTCCCGACCCGCCGCCTGGCTGGCCGGCATCGAAACGGTCGGGATCGACCCTTCGGCGGCGTTCCGCAAAGCCTTGCGCGAGAACCTTCCCGATGCCGCCGTCTCAGTGGATCACTTCCACCTCGTCTTGCTGGCCAATGACATGCTCACCGGGGTCCGCCAGCGCGTCGCCCGGGAGCAACACGGGCGCCGCGGCCTGAAAACGGACAAGGCCTGGGCCCACAGGCGGTTGCTGCTGCGCGGCTACGACACGCTCTCCGACGCCGGCAAGAAACGACTCGATGATGTCTTCGCCACCGATGATCCGACCCAGGAACTCGCCGCCGCCTGGGGAGTGAAGGAAGCACTGCGACTGATGCTTTCCAGTAGCAATCCAGCCAGCGTCCAAGAGCGAAAAGAGTTCTTTGAGCGCCAGGTCAAGTCGGCGGCGATGATGGAAACTGATCGGCTGCTGACCACCGTGACCAAGTGGTGGCCAGAGATCCAAACACTGCTCGACACCCGGGTCACCACGGCGAAAGTCGAGGCAGCCAACACGATGATCAAAAACATCAAACGGATTGCTCGAGGGTTCCGCAATCCGACCAATTACCAATCACGTATCCTATTGAGAAGTGCCGCCCGGACGGTGGCATGAAATTCATCTCAACGGGCCGGAATTCACCACGAAACGCGAAGAGCCGGCTTAGGGGAAAGCGAAACCGCCCCCAGAAGCTGCGACTAACCGCCATTCGTGTGGCTAATAACTGCACCGCAATTTTGACTCAAGCGTCACCTCCACGGTCGGATACGAGTTGCTTTTCGCCAGTGTCAGATCATTGACCCTAAATCCGACCCGATTGAGGGGTAGGTGGCGGTGGTCGATTTCAGTTGACGGGTGGTAAGGCCGTGTTTTATGGCCAGGCTGATGGTGTTAGCGAGTTCAGCGTACCCGGCTCCGAACAGGTGCGCGCCGACGATGCGGTCGTTTGCTTTATTGATTAGGATTTTGGTCGCACCGGCGGTTTCACCGATCCGGTAGTTCGAGTACCACCGGCTGGTGTCGGTGTAGCGGACCTCCACGTCCAGGCCGCTGTCCCGGGCCTCGTGCTCGAGCATGCCGAGACGGACGAGTTCGGGGATCGTGAAGACTGCTGTCGGAATGGCGGCGTAGTCCGGAACCGTGGAACCGGATTTGAGCATGTTGGACGCGGCAACTTTCGCTTCGATCACGGCCACCGGCGTCAGCGGCATCCCTAAAGTGTCAGCGGAATCACCCGCTGCGTAGACACCAGGGTTCGTCGTGCTTTGCAGGTGGCCAGCGACATCAATACCATTTTCGCCATACGCCACGTGGCCTGCTTCGAGGTTCAACCGGGACAGGTCCGGGACCCGCCCGGCGCCGTGAACGACGAGATCCGCATCAATCGTCGCCGAACTGCCGTCCTTATCGATGTGTACCCGGTATCCGGAACCGGTCTTCACGACGCTGGTGATGCTTGTGCCGCGCTGGACTTCGATTCCGGCGTCCGAGCCGCGGTCAATCAGCAGGTCGACAAGATCCGCGTCGAATGCCTGCAGCGGCCGCGCCCCACGATCAACAATGACGGGGGAGCTTCCCGCACGGGCGGCGATGTGGGCGAACTCGAAGGAGACGAAACCGCCGCCCACGAAAACGATCCGGGAAGGAAGGCTCTCAAGGTTCAGGAAGTCGGTGCTATCAATCAAGTGCTCCTCGCCCGGGAAGTCGAGAGGCCGGGGCGTGGCACCGGTTGCGATCAGGACCTTCGGCGCCTCGTATGTTGCGCCGGAAATTTCCACTTGTGTGGGACCGGTGAAAGTCGCCGTACCGTGCAGAGTGTCCACGCCGTGTGCGCGCAAGTCATCTTCCATGCTCTGCGGCACGGGATCAGTGAAACCGTGTTTGTGCTCCATCAGTTCGCCCCAATTGACCGACAGACCGTCGTCGTTCACGCCCTTGCCGCGCATCAGCCGGGCGCCCTCCACCACCTCGGCGGCGCGCCGCAGGATCTTCTTCGGGTCACATCCGCGCAGAGCACATGTACCACCGTAGGGAAGTGCATCAATGATCGCGACACGCCACCCTGCCGAGGAGCATTTCGTCGCCGCAGCGATACCGGCCATCCCGGCACCAATCACCAGCAGATCGTAGTTGTCAGTCATCTCAAACTCTCTTTCTTATAGGCATCTTCTCGTGCCTGCACCTGTGGCGACTGCCGATAGAAGCAGCGGCGACGAGGAGCAGTCGGCATCATCGCCGACCATCCGCGGTTCGACATCGTTAGTCCTCGGGCACTCAACCGATGGGCAGGGTTGCCCTCAACTGCTCGATGGTGGGCGCGCCCGCAGGCCCCTCTTGAGTCATGTACCTGCGGCATGCCAGCCCCACCGGCGTGGACGCATCAGCGAACACATCAATCCCATTGATCAGGATGCTTGGGGAACCGTGGAAGCCCACGCGCTCGGCCTCGTCCGCCGTGTCGACCCTCTGACGTGTCACAACGATGTCGGAATGTTCCGCGGCGAGGACCATGAGCCGCTCGTCGGCGACTTTCCAGTTCGGGCAGCCGTCAAAGTACTGCAACGTGATATCCATACTTACGACCCTAAACCTTGCAGTTCGCTACAAGGTCAAGGGGTAGAGTGGAACGGTGCTCATCGGGGAAGTCGCCGCTATCACCGGCGTAGACAGTCAAACCATCCGGTTCTACGAACGCCACGGCCTGCTGCTGGAGCCTCGTCGTGAGCCCAACGGGTACCGAAGCTAAGCCTTGATCCACCGATAGGTTTCTGAGGTTGCTCGGCGGTTTAAACACGAAATGCCCGTCTTTTCAGGGAAAATTGGACTTACCACAGCTCAAGTTTCTCGAAAATGAAGGACATCTCGTAGATGCTAGTTTCCCATACCCCTGCCGCGGTGTCAGCTTCCTTTAACGAGGAGAACCTTGTGTCCGGGACCGGGCTGGTTCCGGTGATGCGTCTAGCCCAGAATGCGGGCTTGCACGAACTGGTCGATGAGTGGTTAAGCGTGCCCACGGACAAGGGCGCCAACGCCGGATTGAAGGTCGCAGCTTTGGTGGCGGGCATGGTCGCCGGGGCTGATTCCATTGATGACATGGCCGTGTTGCGCCATGGCGGAATGAAGAAGATTTTCACGGGCTGTTACGCTCCTTCAACGCTGGGTTCATTCCTGCGCGCGTTCACGTTTGGGCATGTGCGTCAGCTCGACGCGGTCGCTTCCCGTCTCCTGGTGAACCTGGCCAAGGCGGCACCCCTGTTGGGCACACCGTCCGGGGAGGACTTCATTTTTATCGATGTTGACGACACCATCGTGGAGGTTCATGGGTATCAGAAGCAGGGCTCCAGCTACGGGTACTCCGGAGTTCGTGGGCTCAACGCCGTCCTGGCCACCGCTTCCACGAAGGACACGGCCCCGGTGATCATCGGCCAACGCTTGCGTAAGGGGGCCGCGAATTCGGCCCGCGGCGCTAAACGCTTCGTCACGGACGCACTGGCCACCCTCAAACGCACCAACGTGGCAGGGAAGATGTTGTGTCGTTTTGATTCCGCCTACTATGGCCACGCCACAGTCAGTGCCGCCGTGGCTGGTGGGGCCGACGTTTCCGTGACGGTGCGCATGGACCCGGCCATCAAACGCGCCATCACCGCCATCGAGGAGACTGCGTGGGCGCCGATCCAGTACACGAACGCGGTCTTTGATGAGGCCACCAGTGCCTGGGTGTCCGCGGCGGAAGTCGCCGAAGTGGAGTTCACCGCGTTCTCCTCGCGGAAGAAGGCCGAGAGGATCACCGGGCGCCTGGTGGTACGCCGGATTCCTGAACTGAATCCCAAAGCCACCGATGGCCAGCCCACCTTGTTCGACACGCACCGATACCACGCGTTCTTCACCACCGTCCCGGCCGGAACGCTCGGCACGGTCGAGGCCGACAAAACTCACCGTAAACACGCACAAATCGAGCAAGTCAACGCCGATATGAAGGACAGCGCCCTGGCTCACCTGCCCTCGGGGAAGTTCGCAGCGAATTCGGCCTGGCTGGTCGCTGCGGTGATGGCTTACAACCTCACCCGGGCTGCCGGGGTCTTGGCCAAAGGGACCTTCGCCAAAGCCCGGACCGGAACGATCCGGCGAAAGCTCATCAATGTCCCGGCCCGCATCGCCTCCAGCGCACGAAGAATATGCCTCCACCTACCCGAGGCATGGCCCTGGCAAACAGCCTGGGAGCAGCTCTTTGCCGCGACCCACGCGCCACCGCAAACGGCATAAAACCCATCCACCCAGCCGAAACCCGGCCCAACGAAGAACCCAAAACGTGGAACACCAACGGCAGCAAGGCCACCCGATCGTCCCTGCCCAAAAGCACAAAATCAAGCAAATCCTCGAATCAGCACGCACCCGAACCGGATCGGTGGATCAAGGCTAAGACAACGCCATCATCGGCCGATTGCAGTTCATCCGCGCCGCCCAAGCCTACGCCCACGTCTCACTCCTGCTGGAACAAAAACTCGTCGACGTCCGGGCACGTCAACGCGAACTCGCCACCCTGGCAACGGAACTTCAGGGGCTCATCAAAACCAGTCACGCCCTCGACCCAGCCGACTGCACCGGCACAGACATCTGCCACATCATCGCAACGCCGAAAAGGGCCGGACACGGTATGTAATACGCCTAATCCTCGCCATAAAGCTCCCGGAGAAACCGGTCACTCAGCGATGCAGGTCACCGGGTACGCAGTTCTGTGGATAAGCCTGCAGCTACCTCCAGGGGCGTCCGGGCAACCCAAGGTGGGCTGTAACGGGTGGTGAGCGGTGATCCAAACTATTCAAATGAGACACTTATCCCTGGTGGACGTCGCTCCAAAGCATGCGGGCCCCTGCCGGGACGGGCGGCAGGGGCACACCTGTTGCGAGTGTTTAGAGACCTGGGGCTGCCGGGATGTCCAGGTCTGTTTCCACGAGGTGATTGAAGTAGTTGGTGAACAGGTTCAGGGTCACATGGGTGGAGAGCTCCGTGAGTTCAGTATCGGTCCATCCGGCGTCAAGGCCGGCTTGCCACGCGCTATCCTTCACTGCTCCCTTGTTGGCTGTTGCCTGCCGCGCCAGTTCCAGCAGTGCCGCGAGTTTGTCATCGAAATCGATCTGGCCTTTTCGGATGGCGATCGTCTGGTCCTCGGTGAGGCCGGCGGCTTTGGCTCCCATGGTGTGGGCGGACTGGCAGTAGGTGCATTCGTCCACATTGCCGACGGCCAGTGCGATGGCTTCCCGGGTGCGGGCATCGAAGGTCCCGTAATCACCGATGACCTGTTGGAGGGCCACATAGGACTGCAGGACAACGGGTGAGTGGGCCATGGCACCGTGGATGTTGAGGACTTTCCCAAACTGCTCCTTAAAAGCACCGAGCTCGTTACGGCTCTCTTCAGGGGCGGTATCAGGAGTGTGGACGGTAATACGTGACATGCGTGTTTCTTCTTTCATCGGGGTTTCTGGTGTGGAAATTTATAGGAGCACCTGACAGCGGTTCTGCATCACGGTCAGGGCGTGGACGTACCACGGGTCGAGCACGGAAATGCGTCAGAAGGTGGTGCGGGAGATCCGGCGGAGCCCTTCCGGACTTTCGATGAGAATGCGTCCCCTACCCTGCCGGATCAGGTTGCGGGTTGCGAAATCCGACATGGTTTTGCTGGTCGCTTCGCGTGTTACCCCCAATAGTCCTGCGAGTTGCTCATGGGTGAGTTTCACGGACTGGGATTGTGTGAATCTGCTGCGGGGAGCTGTTTCGGCGAGTTTCAGCAGGGTCGCGGCTGCGCGTGCTGAGAGGGGACGTAACGCCATGTCCGTCAGACGTTCCTCCAGCCTGGCGACTTGTTCGCCGAGGAGGCGGGAGATCTTCACCGCCATTCTGGGGTTGGAGAGGAAGTGTTCCTCGACGTCCGCGGCGCTGAGTTGGCACACGGTCGAGTCTTCGATCGCTTCGGCGTAGTTGTCATACATCTGCTGGCCCACCAGGAGCATCTCGCCGAACACGGCGCCTGGTTCCAGGATGGCGATGGTGAGGGTTTTTCCGTCTTCGGCTACCCGGAAGATGCGGATCCTGCCTGCTTTGAGGATGAACAGGGCGCTGATGGGCTGGGCTTGGCTGAAGACGAGCTCTCCGCTGTGGAAAAGCCGAGGCGGTGACATCCGGTCAAGCGCGGCCATGTCCTGGGTGGTGAGGTCTGCGAAGAGCTCCACAGCGCTCAAACAGCTGAAGGGCTCACCGGTTTCAGCCAAAATCTCGGCCTCCTGTTCGTGCGGTGCCCACACCTTCGAAGGTTTCGTAGCGGCGGACAGAATCGTGGTGGAGCATGCGGCGTTCAACCCGGGAGCTATCATCGACGGCGTCGGATGACCAGGGTTGCGACCACACCCAGAATAACCCCGTAGACAACATGCCCCATCAGCGAGGTGAGGGAGGCCCCGTCAAGGGTAAACAGCGGCATGCCCATCATTGCCGGCATGACCAGCAGCGGCCCCAGCACCCACCACAACATTCCATAGAGGGCGCCGATGAGCGCGCTCTTCATCAGGCTCCCCCGCAACAGGCCCGCACCGGCTATCGTCAGGGCAAGTCCGATCAGGACCGAGATCATGAGGTGGACGGCGAATCCGACGCCGGCGGAAGTGGAACCGACCAGTGAAGCGATCAGCGGCAGCGTGCCCATCATCGCCATCAACAGTCCAAAGACGAAACCGCCAGCGAGGCCGCCCACCACTCCGGCCACGACCCGGACGGACATGGGGGTGGACGTAGTGTGTCCGGTAGCTGAAGCCTCGGGCGTCGTCGCCCTATGATCTGCAGTCATTGGATTGCCTTCCTCATCGTTGTACCTCACCACTGATATCCACGACGCTAGACCGTGGTTAGATGAGAGTTCTGCAATCCAGGACACACTTCGGCTGGCGGTGCGCCATTGGGTGGGCTGATGTCCGCTCGCCTGGACGCTATCTTCAGTGCGCGCGTGATGATCGCCGCGACCGGACCTCACCCGGGAACCGCCCACCCGTGACCGTTGCCGAGCCGGAGTCCGACTTTATCCCCGGCTACTACCCGCGGATCACCGGCGACCTCCACGGTGAGCGTTTCGCGTCTCGTACCCCATCGAGGGCTACCCGGATGAGGGTGTGGGCTCCGAGAGATTTCGCCCGAATGACTGTGCCATCAGCGATGCCCTGCCCGATTGGAACGAGGCAGGCCGATTCCTGTCGGAGGAGCAGGAATGCGGAACCTTCATCAATGTCTTTCTGGACGGGTATCCGGCCGAACGACGAATGGTGGTGACCGGCGATTATGTGCCCGTGAATGGCGTTGAGTCCGCCCAAAATCCGGTTCACCGCCAGCGTAGCTGGTTGGTAATGCAGTTGGGCGACGGGCCCATGCTGGGAGATGCCGCTCGAGCGCACCAGTTCACTGGTGTCGCCGGTCCATGCCGCGATGCTGAAGTCCAGGAGATCCGATAAACGGCAGAAGACCCAGGCTCTGCAGCAAAGCCGCAGCCAAGGACACCCCGAGCACCACCACGATAGGCAGCACCGCCGGCAGCGCGAGAAAGACAGCCCGCCCAGTGGTGGTAGAAATCAGCCGCCTGCTCATCGGGTGGACGCGACGTCCTGACGCCATCCCTCATCCAGGGCCGGCACCCACTCCGCGGCAAGTTCACCGTGAGCGTTACGGGAGAGCTCCTCATAGTCCGGGACGATCGGTGAATCGGGCAATTGCTCGAACAGGTCCTGTTGCGCCGGTGACAGGAGACCGGTGTCGAGCATCGTGAACTGCCCCCACGTTTCAGGGTCAGCCTTTGCTGCCTGCTGCTCCAGCGATAAGGCAATATTGGCCACGACCATCGCCCCTGCAGCATCAGCGGCATTCGCCGGAATAGCGAGGAAACTCGCGTTGCCCACCGTGCCCTCATCCAGCGTAAGGACCTTCGTCGACGGCGGTAGCGCGCCGGAGGCTACGAGGTCGGTGAGCGTCGCCGGCCCGTAGGTCATGGCAAGGTCCACCTCGCCGTTGGCGAACAGGGTATTGAGTGCCTGCTCATCGCGCGAGTAGGTGCGGCCTTCCCGCCATAGCGACGGTGCCACCTCGCTCAGCGCCTCAAGCGCTGCGGGGGCGTGTTCGTCGAATGCCTCCTGACTGTACTCGAGTGGCACCTGGTCGGCACCGCCTGCGGTACTGAGCATAATCTCTCGGAGGAAGACACTGCCGGTGAAATCCGGTGGGGCCGGATACGTGAAACGGCCCGGATGCTCCTTCGCCCACTCGAGGATCCCCTCCAGGGAGGTCGGCGGGTCAGCAACGGCCTCCGACTCATAGAAAAAGGTGAACTGCGCCTTGTGCGAGGGCGCTTCGCAACCCTCCACAGGAGTCCCGAAATCGTTGAGGAGCAGTGGATCCTCCGGGTCGGTGTACTCCATGTCCGGTAGCAGCTCCGTCCACCCGCACCGCCACACCTCAGCCTGACGCCCGGTGCTGAAATTGGCGCCATTGACCCAAACCAGGTCCACCGAACCGTCGTCGCGCCCGGCCTGACGCTCACTGAGCACACGGTTCACTGCGTCCTGAGTGTCCGTGATCGGTACGCGGCGGAGGGTGACTCCCTGCTCCATGGCCGCCGGGACGAGCACCTCGTCCACGTAGGCATTGCCCTGCTCGTCTCCCCCATACATCCACAGATCGACGGTCTGGCCCTCCGCCTCCGCCTGAACCTCGTCAAAGCTCCCGAAGCTTTCCGCCGCTCCGGCGGTTGCTCCCGAGCAGGAGGTGAGCAGCAGTGCCAGGACTGCTGCGGCCGCGGGCAGGACAGAGCCGCGTCGTCGTCGTGCCAGGGCGAAAGGGCAGGTCATGGGCGTCCTTAGGCTAGTGGGGATGCTGTTTCCAGTATCCTCGAAGCGAGTCCGGCGCCCGAACGGCCCAGACCGGGCAGCCGATGGCGGGAGAGCATGCAGGAAGACCACGCGCGCCGCCGCGCACCGTTCCTCACCCCGCTCCGGCGGTTCCTGCTGCTGGCGGTGATCATCGTCGCTGCGACTGTGGTGGTCCTCACCGTGCCCATCCCGGACGTGGATGAGCTGCGCGCGCTGGTGGAGCAGGCCGGCTGGTGGGGTCCCGTAGGCTTCGTTGCCGGGTACGCCGCCCTCACCCTCGCGCCCGTTCCAAAGAATGTACTCTCCATCGCCGCCGGAGTGCTGTTCGGTTTCGGCCCCGGGCTGGCAATCGTCTACTGCGCGGCACTGCTGGGCGCGTCCGCGGCGTTCTGGCTGGGACGGGCACTGGGCCGCGACGCTGTCGAGAAGTTCACCGGCACACGGGTGGAAAAGGTCGACGCCGTCCTCAGCAAGCGCGGATTTCCCGCTATCGTCGGGGTCCGGCTCGTTCCGGTGCTGCATTTTACCGCCATCAACTACTCCGCCGGGCTCACCGCACTGGGCTGGTGGCCCTACTTCCTGGGAACAATGATCGGTATCCTCCCCGGAACCGTGAGTTTCCTCGCCCTTGGTGCTTTCGGCCTCGAGTTCGGCTGGCCAGCCCAGGTAGCCACGGCTGCCCTTGGCGTCCTCACCCTTGCGGGGCTGATCGTCGCTGTGCGGTCCCGGCGCCGGAACAAGGAAACCTGATGTTTGATACGCGCCTTCGGCCCATCCTCGCGCCCACACTGGACCGTTGGCACGCCGCAGGGCGCAACTCAGCACGGCGAGAGCCGATGCGGGGCAGGGCGGGTTCTGGGATATTTCCGCAGACTTCATGGTCTACGGTGCCACCGTGGTCGGGGTAGCCATCGGAGCCACCTCAGGTTTTGGCGCCCCGTGGCTTCCCTTCCTGCTGGTGTTGTTCGCCTACTACATCAACGGCAGCGTGTTCCTGGTCTTTTCCTCCCTCGCGGGAAAAGCAGCCGACAGATCGACGACGGCCGCTCGCTGTCCTTCCTCGGCGGCCTGGCGGAGGGTGCAGAAACGGTCCTGGTCCACAGTCTCTGGCTGTTGTTCCCGGCTGCGGCCTGGCACATCGCCTCGGTGTCGGCGTTCCTGGTCCTGGTCAGCGCCACCCAGCGGATCGTGGCCGGTTACCGGCTGCTGCGCTGAACCCCTACCCCGCCACTCCTGCCCTCGGCCCCTTGACCGCCCCCCGGTCGTCGAGTGCCGGTTGGGTTCAGGACCGCCGGTTGCGCCAACGGTTGAATTTCACCAGACCGGTCATCGCGGTGCGGACCAGAGGCGAGTCGAGCGCCGTACGGGCATCGGCGATTGCCGCATTCCACAGGGCGTCGTTATACGTGGGATAGGGATGGGTGACCCCGGCCAAGTCCCGTGTGGTGAGCTTTTGGTGTACGGCAAGTGTCAGTTCCGCCAGGGATTCCCCGGCCCGGGGTCCCACGATCGTGCCTCCGAGAATCCGCCCGCCCTTGCCGATCACCAGCCGGGTGAAGCCCGAGGTCTGCTCTTCGGTGATAGCCCGATCCGTATGCGCGTGCTGGATGGTCGAGGTGGTCTGATCCTTGCCGTCAGCCTTGGTAAGTCCGACGGCGGCAACCTCGGGGGAGGTGAAGGTCACCCGCGGAACGATCGTGCTGACCGACCGGTGTACGCCCAGGACGGCATTGGAGGCTGCGGTGCTCGCATAAACCCCTGCCAGGTGGGTGAAGTCGGGGTGCGGTGTCACATCTCCCGCCGCCCAGATCCTCGGATTCGACGTGCGCATTCCCGCATCCACCAGCACGTGGCCGGCGTCGTCGTACTCCACACGCACGTGCTCCAGCCCCAGACCTTCGGTGCGGGCCTTCCGGCCCACAGCGACCAGGATGACGTCGGCATCGAATGCGCGCCCATCACCGGTGTGAATGGTGCTTCGAGAATGGCCGTCATCATTGCTGCCACCGTCGTCATGGGAGGTGCTGACGCTTTCGGCCTCCACTCCTTCAACGATTTCCACGCCGTCTTCCTGCAGGCTGGCTCGCACGATCGCCGCAGCATCGCGGTCCTCTTTCGGCAGGATCTCCGAGCGCACCAGCATCACCACGGCCGAGCCGAGCCGCGCGAAAGCCTGCCCCAGCTCACATGCGATCGGGCCTCCCCCGATGACCACGAGGCGCTGCGGAAGTTCCACCAGGTCCCACACGGTTTCCGATGTCACCATCGGAGCCTCGTCCAATCCCGGAATCGGTGGCACCATGGGTGCGCTGCCGGTCGCGATCAGCGCCTGGCGGAACCGGATGGTCTCCCGTCGACGTCGGCTTCACCGGGAGCCGTGAACCGGACCGTACCGGTCACAACTGACGCACCGACGGCTTCCAGCGACGCCGGAGAATCATCGGGTTCGATGGCAGCGATGGCCTCCAAGATGCGTGCCCTCACCTCTGCAAAAGCCGTTCCGCGGCCGCCGAGGGAGCGCCGGGCCGCCGAGCTCCTGGCCGCGGAGAGCAGAGTCTTGGACGGGACACACCCGGTCCACAAGCAGTCCCCGCCCGTGCGGGCGGATTCGACCAGGACCGTTCGGGCGCCGAGCCGGGCTGCGGTCTTCGCTCCCACGATTCCGGCCGTACCACCGCCGACCACCAGCAAATCGATGATCCCATCTTTGCGTTCCATTGAATCTCCATCTCGTCGTCGGTTCATGCGGATTTTCCCTCACCATAAGCTGTAGGCACCGCGGCCGGCCTAACCGAGCCCCGCCCCCGATACGGAAGTGATCCTAATCGCCGGAAAATACCGCAGCTTCGCACCCCTGTATGATCTGCTCTCAGCCGAATGGCCTGTGTATCGGGCCGGCAGGAAGATCGGCATCGAATCCCTGGACCTTCATTCCGGTGACCAGGTCCTGGACATCGGCTGCGGCACCGGGGGCACTATCGTGGGCATCGACCGCAGCCCCAACATGCTGGCCCAGGCCCGACGGAAAGCCACGCGCAAAGGCTGACCAACGTCATCCTCATCGAGGCGGATGCCACCACGCTCACGCCTGCCGCCATCTGCGCCAGCATCGCAATTCAGGGAGGGCGTGAGTATTCGGAGGCTGCGCTGGCGACCTACGCCCTGTCTCTTATGGCGGACTGGGAAACCGCCTGGACCAACATGATCCTCATGAGCTCTCCAGGCGCTTCCATGACCGTGGTGGACATGCAGGAACCCACCGGCGTCTTCGCCCTCACAACCCCACTCGCCCGAGCCGCGTGCCACCTGGGCGGAGCCGATATCACCGCACACCCCTGGACCGGGCTCGAACGCGACTGCGCCGACGTACAAGCCGCCTCCGCACGCGGCGGGCACCTCCAAATTCGCACGGGCCGCCGCCGGTAGCACTCCCCGACCCCGTTTCCGCTCTATCCCCTGCAGAAGATCGTCCAGCACACCGCGTTCAATTGCTGATATTTGGCCAAAACTAGGGACGCCCACGAAACGGCAGATTTCCAGTGCTCGCTATGGCCCGGCATCTCATGTTTCATTGCGGCTGCACGCCATGAGACCGCAGGAAAATTCGGTTGGAGGTGAATAACCAATCATTCGGCGGGCTGAAGGGGATTTCCCTCGAAGTGGATCATGTCCAGGGACTCCACATGCGGTCCGAGTAGGGCCAGAACGTTGCGACCCTGCTCCGTTTCGGGAAAGACCTCCGTGTGGTCGGTCAGAGCGTTCCATCCCACACGGAGCAGGTAGACCTGTGGTTGGTCGACGCTGCGATGCAGGTCCACTGACCGGCATCCGGTCGCTGCCAGGAGGTTCTCGCGGATAGCGGGGTACGTCTTGTGGAATTCCTCATGCCCGTCATGACGGATGGTGAGCTGCGCGTGTTCGAAAATCATGTGATTCTGTCGACCTTTCATGTCGTGATGCCTGGGAGGCTAGCTTTCAGCTGTTGACGCCGGTGTTTTGCGCGGCAAGGCCAGCATGAATGTCTTGCATATTGAGGGCTTTGACTTCGATGATGACCTGTTCGAGTGCCGTGGCGTCCAGGGCCCCGGGCTGCGAGAACACAAGGACTTTCTCACGGAAGGCCATCAGTGTCGGGATGGAACTGATGCCCGCCTTCGCCGAGAACGCCTGTTCGTCCTCCGTGTCGACCTTCGTGAAGGCAATGTCAGAGTGCTTTTCGGAAGCTGCGCTGTACGTCGGGGCGAACCTGCAGCAGGGTGCGCACCAGCCCGCCCAGAAATCAATCAGAACAATATCATTGTCATTGAGTACGGTTTCGAAGGTTATTTCGGTGATGTCAACGGTTGCCATCGTGGCTCCTTGTCATGAGGTGCACCAGGTGTCAGCCTGGTGCACCTCCTTGTTGGGGTCAGAATCTGGGCGGGACCTAAAAAGACGCAACGGCCTCGTCGGTGGTGATTACGGCACCTGCGATGTAGTTGAAGTTCGTCAGGGCAGCGGCGTAGCCGTCTCCCAGCTCAGGGTGTTGCGCTGCTGCCGTAGCGTCCGCGACGACCGTCACATCGAAGCCCTGCTCCAAAAGCTCCCGCAGGTGGCTCTCGATGCAAAGATTGGCGGACATTCCTGCCAGGACGACCTTGCTGATGCCACGTTTGCGAAGTTGGAGGACGAGGTCGTTCTGCTCCGGGCCGTACACCTTGTGAGGGCTGCAGATAATGGTTTTCCCGTCCTGGATGTAGGGTTTGTACTGCTCCAGCCAGTCAGCACCGGAGCCTTCAAATCCCTCTAAGCTCAGGGGTCCAGGCCGGTCGAACATACCGATTTCGTGCATTTTCTTTTCCAGCGTCCCGCCGAATTCCCACTGATGATCTTGCGGGAAGTAGTAGTGCGGGGAGATGAAAACCTTGTAACCGGCGGTTTTGGCGGCGGCCAGTAACTGGTCGATGTGTTCAACCGTGTTGTTCTCCCGCACACTGTTGCCGACCAGTTCCCATGTCACCCCGTCGGGGCTGAGGAAATCATTCTGCGGGTCGGTCAGTACGAGTGCTGTTGTTGAGTTATCGAAAGTCATGGCTCTCCTGGGATGGTGATCACGGCGGGCCCTGATCTTCGGGCACCTTCGTACACTAGGCATTAGTGGACGATAGTTCTGTAACCCAGGACACCGTGTGGGAGACCCCGACCGTCATACAGTTGCGGAGAAACACCCCGGACCGCGAAACACTCCACGGCCCGATGGACACCAACGCCCGGTCAGGCATGCTGGCCGGGCCACGCGGAATAAGGAACCCATCATGGCAAGAGCAATGTGGAACGGAGCGGTCATCGCCGAGTCTGAGGATGTTGTGGTGGTCGAGGGCAACAGCTACTTCCCCATGGACGCGGTGGACCAACGGTATTTCAAGGACAGCGACATGTACTCAGTCTGCCCGTGGAAAGACAAGGCCAGTTACCGCACCCTTGAAGTGAATGGACAGCAGAATACGGACGCCGCCTGGTTTTACCCCGAACCAAAACAGCGGGCACTGCCGATCAAGAATCATGTCGCCTTCTGGCGTGGCGTCACCATCGAACCCAGCGGCGCTGCACCTCAGTGACGCCGACAGCGATTACTCCACCGAGCCATCCTGTCCCCCGCCTGACACAAGGACATGAAGTGGGCTCCTGCCAGACATCCAAGCCATAGCTATCGACCCGCGCCCATTTTGCCCCAGTGCGGCCTGCAGACCCGGAACGGCATATGATCCGGCCCGGGTCTGCAGCCTGATTCAGGATCCGGCAAGCTGCCCTGCGAGAGCCACCAGGTCTTCGGCTTCAATATCGGGCCCGCTGAAATAGGAGGGGTAGGAGGCCCCGGTACGGTTGATCCACGCTGTTTTCAGGCCGGCCGCGTTGGCACCGTGAATATCCCATGGGTGCACGGCGACGAGCAGCAGCCGGTCGACAGTTTGACCGGTTTCCCGGCCGGCGTAATCATAGGCTTCGCGGGCGGGTTTCCAGCGGGGAGCGTCCTGAACACTGAGGAACCGCGAAAATTCGTCCCGGACGCCGCCTCGTCCCAGGAGGGATTCCGCCACCGAGGTGGCACCGTTGCTGAGGGTGATCAGTTCCGTGATACAACTGAGCGCACTGATTCCTGGTGCGGCATCCGGGTGCAGTGAGAGGTTCGTGAAAACGGCCATGATGGAATCGACCTGTTCCTGATAGTCCCCCGGTCCTGAGGTCTGTGTCAGGAGGCGGTGAAGACTGTCGGTGGCAAGGTCGGCAAAGGCAGGGTTGTCCCCCGCTGAGGTAAGAGCGAACCCGTCGCGGAGTACTTCCGTAAACCACAGCCGGGCAAGGGAAGCAGGCACCCCGGCGCGGGTGAACGCGTCTGCGAGGGGGCTCATGTCGGACAGGGTTTCATTGACGTCGAAAACGATGACGGACGGTCTGGTCGTCATGTGGTTAGTCCTTTCCGGCTCCGGCGAGGAGCGAGTTGATGGCGTCGGCGATGTCCCGTGGATGGTCTTCGGGAGTAAAGTGCTTGCCCCCGGGTATCCGGATCAGGTCGGCTCCGAGATCGGCGGCGAGCCGCTCCCCATACCTGATCTTCTGGAACGCGTCGGCTTCACCCCACACCACCCGTACAGGCAGCTTCAGGCCCGCCAACCGGTCCGAAATGTCCAGGGTGTCCTGAATATCAAGTGCGGCGGCCTGGCGCATCATGCTCCGCGCCGCACCGTGGGACACATACGGTCCCCAGTGCTCCGCGAGGGATTCCAGAGCAATCTTCCGGTCATCGTGGCCGCGGTGTATCAGCTGGACGAAAGTCGGGTACATCAGCACCTGAGGCAGAAATGCCAACGCCGGTGCCACACGCTGCATCGCCTTCACACTGGGGATAGGCCACGAGTCGTAACATACCGAGTTGGTCAGGACCAGTCCCGAGAAACGCTCAGCTGCCCGCACCACCGCGATCTGCGCGACTCCCCCGCCAAGATCATGCCCAACCAGGACCGGCAATTCATTCAGGTCAAGGGATTCGATCCACTCCAGAAGGTATCCAGCCTGGGCCGAGAGGCCGAGGTCACGGTCTTTCCCGTCGGGAATGCTCGACCCATAGCCGGGCATTTCCCATGCCAGCGTCCTGCCGTGAACCCGTGGCATCACGTGGCGCCAAAGCCGCGGCGAAGTCGGGATCCCATGCACCAGAACAACGGGACTGCCCGTACCGTGCTCCACCCAGCGCGCGTTCATACCGCTTAATGTCGTCGATCGTGTTTCCACAGGTTTCTCCATTCACCTTGCAGGGCGTCGCTTTTCAACGACGGCGGCGGGACGTGCCCACACTGCCAGCCTACCCAGAACAACAGGCTCTGATAAGGGCACCCCCAGCGTGTGCGCGTCACCTCACGCCCTTCTCGGTCTCACCCGGACGTTCCCCCTAGATCAATACACCTAGGGCCTTGAATCAAGAGTGACCCGTCACCAGTTTCCTGCCCCCTCTTGTAGTGGGTGGGCCGGAACCAGCGCCTTGCCATCCGGGCGCCGAGCAGCACCTGGCCTACCGCTGCGGGTCTGAACCACCAGGAGCGCGGGACATCGATCATCCGGCCCTGTGCGAAACTAACAGAAGCAACCAGGACCACGGGCAAGGCCCAGGCCGCGAACGCCGCGGTACGCACGGTCCGGCTCGTTTCGTAACGCACGCTGAACCAGATCCAGAGGGCGGTGTCCGCGAAGAAATCAGCATATTGACCGAAGGAAGTTTCGGTGCCCGTCGCCCGGGCGAGTTTGCCGTCGACGAAGTCGCTGATGAGGGCAAAAACCGGCGCCCAGCGACCCAGCGACTTCTCGAGAGCCGGAAGATTGGCCCGCAACAGGTTAATGATGTTGGCCGGCCCCAACGAAGTTCTCTCCTTAAGCAATCCCAGGTGACTCGTCGCGAGAGACCAGGTAAGCACGACCCACTTCCAACCGGATGTACCCGCACAAACAACCAAGAGGAGGTGCAGTGCTGTTACCTCCAGAAAAGCCCGCGGGCGGGCACACTCCTGATCAACCGACCGCTGGGAGGCCACGATGAACAGCTTCGCCCACGCTTCAACGCCCCAGCCGCCGGCACGAAGTTGGGCGAGAAGGCTATTGGTGGCATCACGACTACCCAGCACAGCCTCGCACCTGCTCCTGTCACCGGGTGCAGGGTCAAACGCTTTGAAGGACCAGTCGTCATTGTCTTTTCCACTCGTCACCAGGATCGCTCCGTCGTCCCTTGTCAACCGGAACCTGAACCAACCAAGTGGGTAAAGATCAGTTGCCGCTGTTCCGCCGGCAGACAACGTAGGTTCCGCCGGCTGCAGCGAGGAGCAGCAAACCTCCACCGAAAGCGATAATGGTTGACTCCTCGCTCGTACTCTCGGTCGATACTCCGGTGTCGGCGCCGCCCTTGGGCACCGCACCCATCTGGTCCATCCCATCGCCTTCCGCACTACCGGACTCCGCGCCCAACATCATCTGGTCGTGCATCTGCGCCATGCCTTCGACTCCGACAGTGAGAGAGCTTTTCATGTTGCCGTGGAATTTGCAGAAGAACCCATAGGTGCCTGCTTCACTGGGAGCCGTGAAAGTGGCGCTACCCCCACCCGGGATGGTGACATCGAAGGAACCATCATCGGCGGTCACCGAATGGGCTTCGGTGTCATTGTTGGTCACCGTGACCTCACCGCCCGGGTTGACCGTGCCTGGCCCCGTAAACACGAAGTTATCGATGGTGATAGCCATCTGCTCGGTGGGCATCGCCGGTCCTGACTGGGACACCGGGCCGGGAGAGGCCAGAGCAGCCCCTGTAGACCCGAGGCCTGCCCCTCCAACCAAGGCTGCGGTGAAAGCGACGCTGAGAACTTTTCTACTGGTGATCATGATGAGTCCCTCCGGCGGGGTAATTAGGCAGACAATATCCTGGCCGTCAATCCATTCGACGAAATCTTCCTCAAGCCCCAGAATCGTCTCGGAAACGCTGTGCCGGTCTTGGCGCTGGTGACCTGCGGCGCGTTGGGCTGCCTCTTCACCAACCCTATCGCGCATAGTAGACCTACGCACGGGCCTACTTTTTCGCGAGCCGCCGCCGGAGTCTTTTCTCGGACAGTCGACCGAAACTGAGCAGCTTCCCATCGAGCAAAATACCGGACGCGAAACCAACGTCGTGGCGCACTGCGCGTTCGCGGCCCTGGGCGCTGGCAAGCTCGACTTCTTCGATTACTAAAAAATTTGTGCCACTGATGACAACCTGTCCACACACGACGCCATTGCTGCCCCACGAGAGAATTGCGGCTCACCCACAGGTGGACGGCTCTGAGCTGGTCCCCGGGGCTCCACCCGCCCACAGGTGGATGACCCGTAAAACACGACAGCAAAAGTAGGGGCACTGGTTGTCGGCGCCCACCCGGTACAGTCCCTTCGCATGAGCAGAACAAGAGGTACGCGGGGAACCCCACGGAGTTGCATCTGGTGCTAGCCCTTTGCCCTAACCTGTGCGTCGAGTATGGAAAATGCCGCCTTTTCGCCTGTCCTGGCTTAACCGCTACATGCTGATTGCCGTCTGATGCAGGATACGAGTACTAAACGGGAGGGGGTGGCGAGACTGAATCTATACCTGATCCGAGTGGTCAGAACTGCCAATCGAAGCTGTCAAAAAAGCCGCCAACCCAGGGGACGTAACCACCAATCCATCGTTGGTCGGCCTGCTGATCGGCCCTGCACTGCGCTTCACCTGGACCCGATTAGGAGCCTCTGCAAGACAGAAGGCACATTGCCGATAGCCGTGATTATGTAAGGTAAACGGTTGCCTAAGGCAACGTTAGTCTCCCGTGGAATCTCGCCGCCAGGCGCTGCCGGTCTACCGGGCCCAAGAGCGGATCAGTATGTCTGTCGCCTGCCGGTCTGCGGCGCGAGGAAAGAGCCCGGTTCTTGGTCGCGGGTCGTGACTACTACTTACAGCTCGAGCACCTGAAGGTTCCCCGAGGCGTCAGAGTCTGAAGCCCACGCCGCCCCTCGGCCCTCGGCCCTCGGCCCTCGACGACATACTTCGCAACGTGAAACATTGTAGGCTCTGCCCAGGTCGTAACGTTGAAAGCGATATGGACTTCGGTTTCCAAAATTCGCAGCGAAGGACTATAAGATCTTGTCACTCGAATCATTGCCCATCCTGGACTACTCCCTACTGAGCGCGGGCCCGGAGGAGGCTTCCCAATTTCGGGATGATCTTCGCAACGCGATGCACGACGTCGGATTCCTTTACTTGGCCGGGCACGGCATTCCCCAGAGCCTTACTGACACCATGCTGGATGCTTCCCGACGCTTCTTCGAATTGCCGGAGCAACAAAAGCTCGCGGTGGAAAACGTCCACAGCCCCCAGTTCCGCGGGTATACCCGGATGGGCGCTGAGCTCACAGACCGGGCGGTCGATTGGCGTGAGCAGATCGACATCGGCGTCGAACGTGAAGCCGTGGAGCCGGGTACTGGCGTCGCCGACTACTGGCGTCTGGAAGGGCCTAACCTCTGGCCGGCCGGACTGCCCGGGATGCGGGAGATCGTCTCCGAGTGGACAGAGCGGCTGAGTGCCATCTCTCTCGATCTGTTGCGGGCACTCGCCCTGTCCCTCGGCGCACCGGAGGACAGTTTCGACGCCGCGTTTAACGCGCGCGCTTTCCCCATGCTCAAAATCGTGCGCTACCCTGGGGAATCCGGCGAGGAGCCCAAGCAGGGTGTCGGTTCCCACCGCGACGGCGGTGTGCTGACGTTGCTTCTGGTCGAACCCGGAAAGGGTGGCCTTGAGGTCGAATACCAAGGGAAATGGATCAATGCACCCCAAGTTCCCGGAACATTCGTCGTCAACATAGGCGAGATGCTCGAACTTGCCACGAACGGCTACCTCAAGGCAACCCTGCACCGCGTCATCTCACCGGCCTGCGGCACCGACAGGATCTCTCTGCCGTTCTTCTACAACCCGGCGCTGGACGCGACCATACCCCAGCTCGCCATGAGCCCGGAGTTTCATGCCAAGGCCCGCGGCCTATCAGCCGACCCGACCAACAGCCCGATCCTTGAGACCTACGGGAACAACGCCCTCCGGTATCGGCTGCGCGCCCACCCCAACGTTGCCGCACTCCACCACACCGACCTCATAACGCACCCAGAGCAGAGGTAAGGGCCTCTACTTACTTTTGGGCTCCGCCCGCAGACCATGTCAGCGGTACGCTGGCGCCCGGGAAGCGGTAACAGGCGGCACTTGCTTCCCGGGTGGCACGCTTGACTGAGGACAGGTTTGACTCGTCGCACTCGGGCCTATTCCTGTAGGGCGTTGTTCTCACGTTGCCCGGGGCACCTTCGGCGGTGAAAGAAATGACGGTGAAAGAAATATAGGGCTGTCGCATGTCGTTTGCACAGCAGGGAGGCGTTGCAACGCTTCCTCCTTCGTCCCCAAAGTACCTCAAGGAGATTCTCGTGCCGGATTTCGAACCCCTCTGGTCCCCTGTTCAGATCGGCTCCACCGCGCTGTCCAACCGCGTTGCCCTAGCTCCGATGACACGCATCAGTGCCACCGCAGATGGACATGCCACCGACAGAATGGCATCCTACTACGAGTCTTATGCTCGCGGTGGCTTCGGGCTGCTGATCACCGAAGGCATCTACCCCGACACCGCGTACAGCCAGGGCTACCTATTCCAGCCTGGTCTCGCCACCGAGGGGCAAGCACAGTCCTGGGCCATAGTCGTGGAGGCTGTCCACTTAGCTGGCGCCCGTATATTCGCCCAGCTCATGCATGCAGGTTCCCAGACACAGGGGAACCGGTTTGTGGGCTCCGCCATTAGTCCGTCCGCCATAGCCCCCAAGGGCGAACAGCTGGCGTTCTACCGCGGAGAAGGCCCCTACCCCGTTCCTGGGGAGATCACAGCGGCCCAAATGGACGAGGTACGGGATGGCTTCGTCAGTGCCGCGCTGCACGCAAAACAAGCCGGATTTGACGGCGTCGAAATCCACGGCGCCAATGGGTATCTTCTTGATCAGTTCCTCACCGACTACCTGAACCACAGGACCGATAATTATGGCGGCTCACCTGAGAACAGAGTGCGGTTCGCCGCCGAGATCTGCGTCGCCGTACGCGAGGCCGTGGGCCCAGACATGACAGTTGGAATCCGCATTTCCCAGGCCAAGGTCAGTGACAATGACCACCGTTGGAGCGGTGGCGCCGAAGAAGCACAGGTCATCTTTGAAACCCTCGGGGCTACGGGGATCAACTTCATCCACACCACCGAATACCGGGCCGTGGCACCGGCATTCGAAACCGGCCCGGAGTCCCTAGCTGCCCTAGCCAAACAGCACTCGGGACTAACCGTTATCGCCAACGGCAACCTGGATGACCCCGAAACGGCCGCGTCCCTGCTCCGCGACGGCGACGCCGACATTATCGCCCTGGGAAAGGCGGCCCTCGCGAACCGGAACTGGCCGCACCGCGTACGGAACAACCTGGCCCTCGACGAGCTCAACACCAACCTCTTCGCCCCGGTAGCGGACATCAAGGACTGGGAACTGGAACTTCCCGCCTAAGGAAAGCGCACCCCACACGTGGGGGCAAGACGGACGTCGCCTGACCCCCACGGCTTTGGGCGGAAGACCTAGTGGTTCATCCAAGCCGGCAGGCTGAGGCGCCACTGTGGCGGGTGGGCCATATCCAGAAGGAACGCCAGACCATGGTGCCCGCAGGGCCGTACGGCGTGTCTTTGGTGCTTACTCGACGATGGTGACTCCGCGCCAGAAAGGTGCTCCACCCCGCCGGTGGTTTCACGCGGCGGCGGATATCTGTGGACCAGTCCGGCGGAGGACGACGCCCGGGCCGCCGCTGTGCGGTGCCGGTCCTGGGAAGTCCCGGTTCGCGGCAGGTTCTGCCGGCGCAGCCGCTTGGGGTCAGGTGTCGAGGTGGTTCAGGACGGCCTCGGCGACGGCCGCCGGTGAATCTTCGGTGGGGATGTGTTTGCCGTTAACTTCAACGAGATCCGATCCCGGGATTTCCCTGACGTAGCGGCGGGCGAAGCTGATTTTTTGGAAGTCGTCCTCCCGGCCCCAGACCAGACGGGTCGGTATCTGAGCCTCCTGGAGCAGGGGGACGAATTCCACGGTGTACCGGGCGGCGGCCGCGGCCATGGCCATCCACGACCTGTGCCGTGCCGGTTCGGTCCAGGGCGACAAGTAGCTGGCCAGTTCCTCGTCGTTGAGCGTGCGTTTGACGGCCCGCTGCGTGGATACCGCACGGGCAGCCAGCAGGTCCGGGGCAGTTGTGGTTGAACCGCCCCGGGTTTAATGGAGGGTGTTGAATCCTTGAAAGGATGAGCACCATGGCAGCACCGAAGAAGTATCCGGATGAGCTTCGTCAGAGGGCGGTCCGTCTTGTGATGGACGCCCAGAAGAATCCCAGTGGCCGTCGGGGTGCGTGCACCAGGATCGGTGCGCAGTTGGGCATCCCTGCCGACACGATCCGTGGCTGGGTCCGTACCGTCGAAATTGACCAGGGCGTGCGTCCTGGCACCACCACCGATGACGCAACCCGCCTGACCGAGCTGGAGCGTGAAGTGGTTGAGTTGCGCCGGGCCAATGCGATCTTGAAATCAGCATCAGCTTTTTTCGCGGCGGAGCTCGACCGCCCCTCACGACGATGATCGCCTACATCGACAACAACAAGGACGAATACGGGGTCGAGCCGATCTGCAAACAGCTGCCGATTGCCCCATCGACCTACTACGCTGCCAAGGCACGCACTGAATCCAAACGGTCAATAGCCGATGCCGTGACGACGGAGAAAATCACCCGGGTGCACCGGGGGAACTACAGCGTTTATGGGGCCAGGAAGGTCTATGCTGCCCTGAACCGTGCCGGATACCAGGTGGCTCGCTGCACCGTGGAGCGGCTGATGCGCCGGGCCGGGCTCCATGGCGTGCGCAGGGCCAAGAATCCCCGCACCACCGTGCCGGGGCCCTTGTCCGAGCGGCCAGCGGATCTGGTCCGGCGGCGATTCAGCGCACCGGCTCCGAACTGTCTCTGGGTCGCAGATATAACGTACATTCGAACGCTCTCCGGCTGGGTTTATGCCGCTTTCGTTCTGGATGTTTTCTCCCGCCGCGTCGTCGGCTGGCAGCTCTCCACGACCATGCACACAGCCTTGGCACTGGACGCCTTGGAGATGGGACTCTGGACCCGCCAGCGCGATGGGAGGGACGTTTCCCAGCTCGTACATCACAGCGACGGAGGAGTGCAGTATCGTGCCATCCGCTATACCGAACGGCTCGCTGAGGCCGAAGCCGTTGCCTCCGTAGGAGTCAAGGGTGATAGCTACGACAATGCCATGGCGGAGGCGCTAAATTCACTTTTCAAGGCCGAGCTGATCCGCAACAAGGGGCCGTGGACCGGCATCAATGATCTTGAAATCGCCGTCGCTGAATACATCGATTGGTACAACCATCGACGCCTGCACGGGGAGATCGGATATGTTCCGCCCGTGGAAGCAGAAACCAATTTCTACTCAAATCTGCCCGCCATCAAAACGATGGAACGGGTCTAACAAACCCTCCACCAAACCCGGGGCTTGACGGAATCCTGGAACGGGAAGGCCGACGGCGCCGCAGCCACGGCCGGGCTGGGACACGTGACCACACACCAGCTCCACCATACCTACGCCACGGCCCTCATCAATGCCGGAGTCACCCTCCAAGCATTGATGAGCCTGCTGGGGCACGTCTCGGCGGAGATGAGCCTGCGCTACGCATCCCTTTTCGATTCCACCGTGCGCACGGAATACGAACGTGCCCTTGACCTGGCCAAGACCCGCATCGGCACCACAACCGGATCAGGCCAGGTACTGCTGCCACTGAGGAACATCACCGACGGCAACTGGCGTGAGAGCCTGACCATCAAGTCCCGGTTGGCCGGCGGCTACTGCTTGCGTGCACCGGCCCAACAGGCCTGCCCGTATGCGAACATCTGCGAGCATTGCCCCAGCTTTCGTACCGAGAACAGCAACCTGCCGGCGCTTCAGGCCCAACGCAAGGACGCCGCCCTGCTGGCCCAAGATGCCCGCGGACGTGGCTGGGACAGCGAAGCGCGTCGCCATGATGCCCTGGTGGCCCAGCTGGATCTGCTCATCCGGGAAACGGATACGGCATGAACCCGGAACCGCTCAACGGGAGAATCGATGCCGCACTGCGCCAGCTCACCGGTCGAGGCGCCCGGATCAGCATCACGGCGGTTGCCGCCGAGCTAGGCATCCCGCGCTCGAGCCTTTACCGAAATGCCGAAGCACGTGAGCTGATCGCTCAACGAATCACCGAAGAACGCGTGAATGCCGGCAGCAACCAAGCCGAAGAGGTCCACCGGCTCGGCGTGCTCATCGATGCACTTGCCGGCCGGGTTCGCAATCAGGAAGAACGCCTGCGGCAACTCGAAGGCAGGCCCAACACCACGCCACGTTGACCCATGAATATTAGCCGGTTATGGCACAGTCTCATCTTCGATTAGCCGGTTAATGCTGGGACAACAGCATGGCCGAATCGTTCTTCGCAGCACTGAAGAACGAGCGGGTCTACCGGACCGTTTATGCCACCAAAGCCCAAGCCAGAAGGGATGTCATCCGCTACATAGAAGGGTTCTACAACAGCCGCCGCCGACACTCAGCCCTCGGTTACCGCCGACCCAACGAAGTCCACTACAGTTACCAACAGCCAGCCATGGCAGCGTAGAGAAAACCATCAAATCCGCTGTCCGAAATCCCCGCAGCAGCTCAGTGATGTGCAGAATGCGGGCAGCGATTCTGTGGCGGCTTGGGTGGGGCAGGGGTCGAAGGTGAAGATGACGAGTGATCCGAGCGCGATGATGGCTGCTGAGCAGGTGAGCAGCACGGCTTTGAGCATCAGGCGCGCCCGGGCGGTGTCGGCGTAGTCGTTGATGATGACGCGGAGTCCGTTGATGCCGTGGAGCATGGCGAGCCAGAGCATGATCAGGTCAAACCATTGCCAGAAGGGGTGCCTCCATTTTCCCGCGCCGAAGGCGAAATCAATTTCCTGGATGCCGTCGTCGAGCATGAGGTTGGTAAAGAGGTGCACGAAGATCAGGACTACCAGGAGCGCGCCGGACCAGCGCATGAACAGCCACGCCATGAGTTCAAACGTTGCTGCCCGTCATCGATCGGCTGCGCGGAGGACTGATCTGCGGGCCAGCATAGGTGTCTCGGCGTCCAGTCTTCATTGGGGTCCCAATCCGCACACCCCGAGGTTTTGCAGCATGTCCTCGACGAGCTGCTCGGAGGTGAGGCTCGCGTCGATAACGACGAAGGACGGAAAGTTCTTCAGTTCCC
Source organism: Arthrobacter roseus (assembly GCF_016907875.1). Classification (NCBI taxonomy): domain Bacteria; kingdom Bacillati; phylum Actinomycetota; class Actinomycetes; order Micrococcales; family Micrococcaceae; genus Arthrobacter; species Arthrobacter roseus. Next base: position 2,941,822 of record NZ_JAFBCU010000001.1, read on the forward strand.
GGTATGCCGCATCGAACGCCTGCAAGTGCTCGAGAGTCTCGGTGTCCGCGGCTCGACTCGTAATTCTTGCGTACGCGATGTCAGCCGGGACGTCGAAGTAGAAAACGATATCCGGGGCAGGTAGGACTTTGAGCAGTAAAGGTAGAAGCCAGCCGGAACTCAGGCCCTGCACGCGCCTTAGTGCTAGCTGACAGTTGAGGTACCTGTCCATGATTACCACGCCAGAATCGGCACTGGCGCGCAGGTGAGACACCAGCACGTTGATGCAGCGAATGCTGGTCTCTATCGCATCGAGTAGAACCGCCGGAGGGTGGATGTTGCGTCGCTTACACCACGCAGTGATACTGCGCCGGCCGGAACGGTTCATGGTGAAGGTCGCAGGATACTCTGCCGCGGCGAGTCGCTGCGCGAGCAGCCGACCTGCCGTGGTTTTACCCGCCCCATCGATACCGGCGAGAACAATGATCATGACTCATCGCCGTCCTGTCGGGCGAAACGCCTGCGAAAACCAGCGCTGGCCGTGCCCGAATGCCCAATGTTCCTTTGTCATGGTCTCCTCCTAACCCTCGTCGGCCTCTCACTCTTCAGGCCTGCGTGATTGCCTCTAGTCCTCGTTCTGCTCTTCGTTTTGGCCGTTCTCCTGGTCATTGCCTTCGTCTTGGTCTTCGGCACCATCCTCTTCTTCCACTCCTGGTGTTTGCGGGAGTTGTGTGTCGTCGCAACTGGTCAGGAACAGGGCCCCGGTCAGGAGAAGGACGGAGCCCAGGATGGCTTTGGTTCGGGTTTTCATGGTGCTTCCTTATGTAAATGTCCGTTGGCGGGTGCGAAAATCGCCAGGAGCGAACCTATCTCTTGATGCGCTGTAGCGGGGTGGCGGAAGTGCTGGCGGGGTTGGATCACATACCGGGTGCGGCGTCCTTCACGGAGACGTTCCAGGCACCCTGCCTCCTCTAGGTCCGCAAGAATGTGCAGGGTTGCTCTGGGTGTGATGCCAACAGTCGCTGCTATGTCCTCCACGCGGGCGCGGGGGTTCTCGTTTACAGTCAGGAGGACGTGGCTGTGATTGGTCAGGAACGTCCAGGGTGGACGTTGGGTTGGGGCGGTGTCCGGGGTCGCTTTTTCGTTGGCCGGTATTTCTGGGGCCGGATTCGTTGAATTCGTGCGCGACATTGGAGCGGTCCTTTCCTTGGATGTAGCTAGATTTTCTTCCGACCAGTGTGCTGTGCGTCGCGCTTGGTCATCCGTTATACGCAGGATTTCCACACCCCGTACTAACGGCCCAGGCAGCTCAATGGGAGTGACGACGGCGGCCGCGCCTGCCTTGCGCACCGCACGGGCCAGGGCTGTGGCTCGGGCCGGACGGGAACGCCTGAATGAGAACGTGCCGTGCCATACGACGCGCGCGGGAACGGAGAATCCCGCCGCTTCCAGTACAGGCCGAACCTTGCCAGCGAGGGCTTCGGCTTCGCGCAGCGCTCGTCCATACATCCTCGCCACTATCGCCGGATCGGTGGTGAACGCCGGCCGTTGTATTGGCACCAGAAGTAGTATGGGCCTTTCCTGTTCTGAAGCGGCCCAAACCGCGCTGTGCGCCACAGTTGTGGCAACGGATTCGTCGGTGATAATGACGACGACGGGGCGCCGCGGGAAGGCATAAGCTGCGCTCATCGTGCACCACCGTCCCTACCTGCGGACTCTCGATCGTCCTCGTCCCCGTCAGCGTTTACGGTCTCGGTCCGCTGGCTGGTGCGGACTTGGCCACGGTGACGCCGCCACACCGGCTCCAGCTCGGCGTTCTCTTCGTCAGTGGCGACCAGGAAAGGAGGGTCGGTCGGCTGAGGGAGGGCTTTGCGGCCCTGGCCGCGGGTGGCGCGCAGACTGGCAACGATGGAGACCGTGATGATAGTGGCGACCACAGCGAGGGAGATGGTTGTGGGGATGTAGAACAGATCAATTTTGAGGAGCATCTTGATGCCGACCCAGATCAGTACCAGGGCCAACCCGATCTTCAAGTAGATGAAGCGGTGGATCAAATCTGCCAGTAGGAAGTACATGGCACGCAGGCCCAGGATCGCGAAGGCGTTGGCGGTGAAGACGAGGAAAACTTCGTCGGTGACCGCGAAAATTGCGGGGATGGAGTCGACAGCGAACACCACGTCGGTGACCTCGACCAGCACCAGCACCGCTAACAGCGGGGTAGCTAACAGGACGCCCTTGCGGCGGACCAGCAGTTTTTGTCCGTGGTACGCCTCGGTCATGGGAATCCATCGGCGAAATAAGCGCAGCACAGCGGATTTCTCCGGGTCAAGGTGCTCGTTGCGCTGCCGAATCATCCGGTACCCGGTGTAGAGCAGGAAGGCAGCGAAAACATAGAGAATCCAGGAGAAGTTCTGAATCAGTACGGCGCCCGCGGCGATGAAAATTGCGCGGAAGACCAGTGCGCCCAACACGCCCAGGAACAAGACCCGGTGCTGGAACTCGCGCGGGACCGCGAAGTAGCTGAAGATGATTGCCCAAACAAAGACGTTATCCACCGAGAGGGACTTCTCAATGAGGTAACCGGCGAAGTACTGCTGCCCGAACTCGGCCCCCCAGTTCATCCAGACCAGCACGCCAAAAGCGACACCGAAGGCCACCCACACACCGGACCAGATGGCGGCTTCGCGCACGCCGATAACGTGGGCGCGACGGTGAGCAAAAAGGTCGACAGCCAACATCACAACTATGAAGCCCAGTACCACAGCCCAAATCCAGAATGGGACATCCATGAAAAACCGTCCGATCGAATCGATCGGAGGTCTTTCCCGCCCCGAAAGGGCCTGTCCGCCGGGCTGCTGATGAGCCGTAGTGACGACGGGACAATTAGGGGATACTCCCCTCCATATAAGATTAGTGAAGCACACTTCACCTACCAAGGGAAGAGCGGCACGCCATACCAGCGTCGAGGGGAGCTGCGCCACCAATAAAACAGGATTAGCGCCGTCTCCGGCGCAGAAGTCAGGTCACCTGCACAACGATCAATCTAGGCGCAATAATTGGACGGAATTTCCGTGCCAGCCCCTAATGGGCTGTGTTCTCTTCTGGTGTCAGAGCTGATCGCGTTCGGGCGGTTCCTCCACCTCGCCGACTGCCCCCTATGGAAGGCGCAGGCGTGTAACGGTAATGCTCTCCACGCGGTGGTCCGATACCCGGGTCACCTCGAAGAGGTGGCCCTGTGTCTCAACGCTGTCTCCATAGTCGGGGATCCGCCCCAGCCGGTCGATGATGAAACCTGCGACTGTCTCGTAGGGGCCGTCATCGGGGAGTTCAATCCCGATGAGTTTCGGGACGTCCTCGATGATCAGTCGGGCGTCAATCTCCCGTGACTCCCCTTCAACCAGGGCCGCGGCTTTTACTTCGTCCAACTGTTGGTCCGTATCGTATTCGTCATAGATTTCGCCAACGAGTTCTTCCACGAGGTCCTCAAGGGTAACGATCCCATCAGTGCCCCCGTACTCGTCCACGACCAACGCCATGTGCTGTCCCTGCTGACGCATCAGGCTCAGCGATGGGAGGAGCTTATTCGTTCCCGGTAGAGGGAAGATTGGGCGGGTCAGGTCTGCGACGGTTCTCTCTTGGCCCTCGTTGGCCTCGAAGAAGTCCCGGAGGTGAATGAATCCGATAACGTCGTCCTGCGTTGCCCTATATACGGGGTATCGGGTGTAGGGGTGATTTGCGATGACGGCTTTGGCGTCCTCGACAGACAGGTCAGCGCGGAGAAAAACGACATCTAGCCTCGGCCGCATAACCTCACGGATCAACCGATCGCCGGCGCTGAAAACATCCGAAAGGATCCTTCGATGCTCCCGATTAAGGTTTGGGGTTTCCGTGAGCATCTGCTGCAATTCTTCAGCGCTCACTTCCTCCGTGCGGGCGTGAGGGTCACCACCGAGGATCCTTACCACCGCGTTGGTAGAAACGGACAGCAACCAGATGACTGGCCGCATGAGTCGCGCGAATATGTTCAGCGGTGGCGCCAGAGCACGGGTGAACCCCACGGCACGTTGCATAGCGAGTCGTTTCGGCACCAGCTCACCCAAGACAAGGGACAGATACGCGATGATCAGGGTCATCCCGATCAGAGCGACGGTGTCTGCTGCCTGAGGCGACAGGCCGCGACCTTCCAGGATCGGTGCGACATCGGGAGCGAGTGTAGAGGCACCGTATGCGGAGGAGAAGAACCCAGCCAGGGTCACCCCGATCTGCACCGCGGACAGGAACAGGTTTGGGTTACGGACTAACGCCGCAGTCTTCGATCCGTGCTTACCGCCGGTCTCGATCCTGCGGACCTGGCTTTCCCGCAGTGTCACGATAGCCATCTCAGTGCCTGCGAATACACCACCGATCAGGACGAACAACAGAACCAGCAAAGCATTGAGTACAGTATCGCCGTCCATACCCCGAGTCTAGAAGAACCGCGTTACATTTGTAGGACCCCGATAAACGGGGTTTGGTCGCCAGGTTCGGTATGACTGTCCTGCCCTGTCACTCATGATCCGGGGGTGTTGTCGCCGAACCTGGAGACACGCGTTGACCGCTGATAGGGACATGGCCCGGTGAGTTAGACACTGTGGTCTCTTCGTAACGTGGGTGTGGCATCGAGTGTCGTGACTGGCGGCCAACCGCACGGTGCAAAAGGAGCGCCACCATGAACAACGAAATCGCTGTCTTCTGCGGACTCGACGTCGGCAAGAGCGCTCATCACGCAACGGCTCTGGACCGGGAGGGTGGCCGGATCTTTGCCGCCCTGGCCGAATTCGAACGCGAACTGATCTCCGAACGCACCATCGCCGGCCTAGCTTCCGCACGCGCCCGTGGTAGAAAAGGCGGGCGGCCCTACAAGATGACCCCCGCCAAGGTCCGTCTCGCGAAAGCCTCCATGGGCCAGCCCGACACCAAGGTCGGTGACCTCTGCAAAGAGCTTGGCATCACCCGCCAGACTCTGTATCGGCATGTATCACCCACCGGAGAACTCCGTTCCGACGGCATCAAGCTGCTGGCGAGAACCTGATTTTCCAGCGCAAAACAAAAGACTGCAATGCCCGCATTATTTGCACGTCATGAAGCAATCGCTCCAGTTTTCCGGTGTCGATGAAGGGCTTGCTCGTTGAGGCACATGGGGAACAGTCCCCCTGCGGCGTTGAGGTGGCCTATGAATTGACGATGCCGGTGAGGGTGCTGATCGCGACGCCAGCTGCGACGGCGAAGACGAGACTTGCGAAGGCGATGCGGACGTGTTTGTTGTTGAGTTTGTGCGCCACGCGTGCGGCGGTGAGTGAGCCGGCGATCGCGGGTATGGCGAAGGCCAAGGTGGTGCTCCAGTCGATGGTGAATCCTGTGGCGTGGGCGCTGAAGCCGGCTGCGGAGTTGATAGCTATGATGACCAGCGAGGTTCCGACTGCCTGGGCCATGGATAAACCTAGAATGATCGTCAGCGCGGGGACGATGAGAAAGCCTCCGCCGACGCCGAGCAGTCCTGTCAGGAACCCGATCCCCAAGCCCACTGCCAAGGATTTAGGCAGGCAGCTGCGCATGAAAGAGTCCCCGCCAATGCCGCAGCCGCCGGCTGTTTCTTTGGTGCGGGAGAGCATGCGGATGCCGGCCGCGATCATGATGACGGCGAAGGCCAGCAGCAGCATGTCGTCGTTCAGGAGCCGGCCGGTGGCGGTGCCTGCCCAGGCGGCGGGGATTCCGGCCGCTCCGACCAGCAGTGCAATGCGCCAGTTTATTCCAGTGCGGATGCGGGGGATGAGGGCCGCGATGGATGAGAGCCCGACGACGAGGAGGGAGGTGGGGATAGCTTCGTGGGTGCTCATTCCCATCCCGTAGACAAGGGCGGGGACGGCGATGATGGAACCGCCGGCACCGACCAAGCCCAGGACCGCTCCGACGAGCAGTCCCAGGGCCAGGGCGGCGGCGATCACGATACCAGGGACTTCCCGCTGCCGGCGCCGGGAACCGGCAGCTGCAGGATGGCCGCTTCGCGGGTCGGTTCTGCGGCGGTCCGGTTCCAGGGCATGGCAGCGAGTGCTTTACCCATGGCGCAGGTGTTGGTCGCGGCGGAGAAGGTCAGTCCGGTGCCGATGGCTCCGGCCAGCAGGCGGAACTTCGGTGAGAGGAATTTCCCTCCGGTCAGGCCGGTCACGACCAGTGTTCCTGCCACCAGACGGACCTGACGTTCCAGGTCCCAGCGCTGGGCGCCGCGGACGACGTCGCCTCCGGCAGCGGCGAATGCCGGTACGCCACCGGTCAGTACGTGCGCTGTTTCGATGCCCGCCCTGCGAAGTAGCGTCCGCGCCTGTTCGGCGCGGACGCCGGACTGACAGACCAACACGACGCGTTGGCCGAGCCGTTCGGTGAGTTCATCGGCGTGCTCGGACAGCAGTGGCAGCGGCACGTTGTAGGCGCTGCGGATATGCATGGATTCGAATTCGGCTCCGCTGCGCACGTCCAGGATGATCAGGTCATTGTGCGCGTCGATCCACGAGGTCAGTGTTTCGGGGTCAACGGCGGTGACGTCCGGCCCGGTGGTGGTTGAAGGGTTCATGTGTTCGCTTTCGTGTTGACACGTAATCGGTGTTGCGGGGATGTCAGGGCTTGTGTACGGGCCGGCCTTCGGCCGTCCAGGCGGTCATGCCTCCGGCCATCGTGTCCGCCCGGAAACCGGCGACCAGCAGGTCTGCTGCCGCGCGGGCACTTCTGCCGCCGCTGGCACAGACGGTGATGACCGGCCGGCCGGCGTCGAGCTCGCCGGTGCGGTCCCCGAGCTGTCCCAGCGGAATGTGCACGGCGCCGGGGATCATTCCTGCGGCGGTTTCGACGTCTTCACGCACGTCCACGATGATCGCAGAGTTGCGGCGTTCGTCGGTCTCTTTGGTGGTGATTTCAGACATGGCGGATTTCCTTTCCCCGATGGTTTGTTTGAGTCCTTACGCGTTGGCCGGAACGTTTACTTCAGCCCAGGCGCTGTAGCCGCCGGACAGGTCACTGACGTTGGTGTGGCCGAGGGCGCGCAGAGTGCTGGCGCCGACGCTGGAGCGCCAGCCGCCAGCGCAGTGGACGAGAACCGGCCGATCCGCGGGTACTTCTTCATGGCGGCGGGCGAGTTCGGCCAGCGGGATGCGCAGCGACCCGGGCACGGCCCCGTCTTCAACTTCACCGGGATTGCGCACATCGAGAACAGTAGTGCTGTTGTCGGTGCGTGCCTGATCGAAAGTTCCGACGTCGACACGCGAGCCCTGCTGGACGATACCCCCGAGTTCGGCGAAAGCGCGGGCAGGAGTCTGCAGGTAGCCGGTGACCCGGTCGAACCCGATCCGGCCCAGGCGCATGGCAGCCTCTTCCTCGCGTCCCGAGTCCGCGATGATCACGATCTCATCCTCGGCGCCGATGACCATCCCGGCGGTTTCGGCGAAACGGCCGTCAAGACCGACGTTCAGGGACCCGGCGAGGTGGCCTTCGGCGAAGTCCTCCGGTGAGCGGGTATCGAGGATACGGGCGCCGCGGGCAGCGGCATCCTGCAGTTCCCGCACTGGCAGGGCATGAAGGTCCCCGGACGTGCCGGCCAAGGCGCGATCCTTGCGATTCAACACCGCATCGACCGCGAAGTACTCAGGGATGGCCGGCTGCCCGGTGCGGACCATGGTCACGAATTCGTCTTCGCTCATCGGCTGGACGGAGAGATTCATCATCCGCTGCACGCCGATCGTGGATTCGAGTTCATCCGAGAGGTTCTTGCCACAGGCTGATCCGGAGCCGTGGGCCGGCAGGACGCGGACGTCGTCGGGCAGGTTCATCAGCACGTCGTGGATAGAAGCATAGAGAGCACGCGCCAGCTCATCCGGATCGGCACCGACGGCGGCAGCCAGGTCGGGCCGCCCGACGTCGCCAATGAACAGCGCATCTCCGGTCAACACAGCCTCAGGTGTGGCGTCGCCGGCGTGTTCGCGTACGAGGATGCTAATGGACTCCCAGGTGTGTCCGGGAGTCTCCAGGATTTCCAGCTCTACCTCCCCAAGCGAGAGTTTTTCGCCGTCGCTGAAGGTGCGGATCTGGTATTCGGTTTCGGCCCGGCGGCCGTATCCGATCCACGCTCCGGTGGCGGCGGCGAGCTCGAGGTGACCGGCGACGAAATCGGCGTGGAAGTGGGTATTGATCACCCCGGTAACGCTCAGGTTATTCGCCGCCGCGTCGGCGAGGTATTCGGCGATGTCGCGGCGCGGGTCAACGACAACCGCCTGGCCGGTCGTTTCATCACCGATCAAGTAGGAGCCATGGGACAGGCAACCGAGGTAGTACTGCTTCAAGAACATTTCATCCTCCAAAGGATTGTCGTGGCGGGGATGAAACCAAGTCTCCCACATACCCCCTAGGGTATGCAATAAGCCCCTAGGGGTATACAATTAGTGGGTAAGTGCGAAAGACTAATGGAGGAAATAATGCAACTCGACACCACGGAGCTTGGCCCGGTCGTGAACCGGCTCAAGCGGGCGCAGGGCCAACTCGGCGCCGTGACACGGATGCTGGAAAACGGCAGTGACTGCAAGGACGTGGTGACCCAACTTGCAGCGGTCTCCCGGGCGCTGGACAAGGCCGGATTCGCCATCATCGCCAGCGGGCTTCAGCAATGCATGGATCAGGAGGACCCCAGTATCGACAAGAAGGACCTGGAGAAACTCTTCCTCTCACTCGCCTGAGCTCAAGTCCGGTCGCGCCGGTCAGTCATCGCCAACCGGCACTGCAGAACCAATGATCAAGGAGCAGCACATGAGCTACACCCACACCGTTACCGTCGACCTGCCCTACACCGCCGCAGTGGAGCGGACCAAAGCGGCCTTGTCCGAGCAGGGCTTTGGCATCCTCTCGGAAATAGATGTCCGCGCCACGTTTGAGAACAAGCTCGGCGCCGACGCCGGCGAGGAGCTCGGTGACTATGTCATCCTCGGCGCCTGCAACCCCGCCCTGGCGCAGCGCGGTCTCGCCGCCGAACCGGATCTCGGGGCGCTGCTACCGTGCAATGTCGTCGTACGCCGCGGCGCAACATCTAGCACCACGGTGGTCCAGGCCATCGACCCACAAACCATGGTCGAGCTCAGCGGAAGCGACGCCGTCCGGGACGTAGCCAACGACGCCGACACCCGGCTGCGCGCCGCACTGGCTCAACTGCCGGCCGCAAACTGAGCTTCGAAATCCGCGCGACCCACCACGGCTGAACAGGTACGCACGTACTGAAGGAGTAATCCCATGGACGTCATCACGATCGAGACCCCGCAGCTGGGAGACCGCAGTTACCTGGTGCACGACGGAACCAGTGCACTGGTGATCGACCCGCAGCGCGATACGGACCGGCTCGAAGCCGCCGTGCGCGATGCCGGAGTAGGCATCACCCACGTCGCCGAAACCCACATCCACAACGACTACCTCACCGGCGGTCTAATACTGGCCCAGACACACGGGGCGCAGTATCTGGTCAACGCCGCCGACCCGGTTGACTACGAATGAACGCCCATCGAAGATGGTGAGGTCGTTTACGTGGGGAATTTGACGGTGAAGGCGCTGGCCACCCCCGGGCATACCCACACGCACTTGTCCTACATCGTCAGCGACGGCGGCGAGCAGGCGGTGTTCTCCGGCGGAAGCCTGCTTTATGGTTCGGTTGGCCGCACAGACCTGGTCCGCCCGGAGGACACCGAGACGTTGACCCGCGACCAGTATGCCTCGGCCCGGCGGCTTGTGGAAGAAGCCGCACAGCAGGCACCGCTGTATCCGACTCACGGCTTCGGCTCTTTCTGCTCCAGCGGACCGGCCTCGGGGGTGGACTCGTCAACAATCGCTGAGCAGGCCCGGAACAACCACGCGCTGACAGACCCGGATGAGGACCACTTCGTATCCGAGCTGATCGCCAACCTCACCGCCTACCCGGCGTACTACGCACACATGAGTCCGTTGAACCTCGAAGGCCCAGGCCCGGCGGATCTGACGGTGGCCGAATCAGTAGAAGCGGGCGAACTCAGAAGGCGTCTGACCGATGGTGAATGGGTCATCGACCTGCGTAACCGGGTGGCCTTCTCCAGTAACCACCTGGACGGGTCGGTCAGTTTCGAATACGGCGACGGGTCTAGTTTCACCGGCTATCTGGGCTGGGTGCTGCCCTGGAACGACAAGCTGACGCTAGTTGGCTCCCACGAGGACGTCGAGAATGCGATCCGGGACCTGTCGCGCATCGGCATTGACGGCCCCGACGCCTCTACCGGCGACGGACCGGAGCAATGGGCGCAGAAGGCCCCCACCGCCAATTACCCGCGCGTCGGTTGGGACGAGGTTCCCCCTGGCAGCACCGGCGAGGACATCATTTTTGACGTGAGGCGCACCGACGAGTTCGACAAATCCCACATTAAGGGAGCGGTGAACATTCCCGTCCATGACCTGCTGTCCCGGATGAGCGACGTTCCGCCAGGGCTGCTCTGGGTCCACTGCGCCTCAGGATACCGCTCCGGGATCGCCGCGAGCCTGCTGCAGCGCGCCGGCAAAGACGTGGTCCACATCGACGCCATGTTCAACGACGCCGAAAACGCCGGCCTGCCCATGACCGGCTGACCAGCGCACCAGGATCCACTGGCACCACCGGTCGCCCGCACCTCCGCATCCCGCACTCCAGGAGAGGCCCCGTATAAAAACCCGTACCTTACAGTCCCGCCCGTCATCGCCTTCTTCGCCCTGGCCTGGCCTGGCTGATCATCGCCGTAGCACGCATGGCCAATCCCTCCGCTGCTCTCACCCCGGAATCGGGAGAAGAGCAGCGGTAAGGCCTGCCGGCAGCACGCTGTTGGGGGGCAAAGATCAACACTGACATGACACAGACGACAAGAGATGAGGAGCACGATCATGATGAACGGCGGCGGCATGGGCAGCATGGGCTTGATGTGGATCTTCGGGTTGCTGGTGCTCGTGGGGGTGATCGTGCTGATAGTCGTGCTGGTGAAGGCTCTCTCCGGCAGATCCCCGAACACGGCCGGCCACGACAACAACCGTGGTCCGGGCACGAGTCCTGGCCGCGCGCGGCAGATCCTCGAAGAACGCTACGCCCGCGGGGAGCTGAGTACCGAAGAGTACCGGGAGCGGTTGCGGATTCTGGAGGAGGACAGCCGGTGAGCCCACTGACACGCCGTCAGCTGCTGGCACTGGGTGCGGCAGGGGCCGGCGCCACAGCGGTCGGTGGGGCAGGTCTGTGGTGGACCGCCAGCAGCAGTCGCGAATACACCGCAGGCGGGGACCTGATCGAATCCAGGGTCCTGTCCAGCCGCGACGGTGTGCTGGAACTGGACTTGGAGGCCGCCCCGACCCGGGTCCAGGTCGGAGGGCGTGAAGCCTCCGTGCAGACTTTCAACGGGTCCCTGCCGGGCCCTACGCTGCGCGTGGCGCCTGGGGACACGATCCGGGTGGCGATGACCAACCGGCTGGAGGCCCCGACGAACCTACACGTGCACGGGCTGCACGTCTCTCCTGAGGGTAACGGCGACAACCCGTTCCTGAGCATCGCCCCGGGAGAGTCCTTCGACTACGAGTTCATCCTGCCCGAAGACCACCCGCCGGGCACGTACTGGTACCACCCCCACCGCCATGGGTACGTCGCCGACCAAGTCGCCGCCGGTCTTTACGGGGCGATCATCGTCGAGGATCTCGAGCCTGTACCGGCCGCCCGAGAGCGGGTCATGGTGGTCTCCGACCTGTCCCTGGATGCTTCCGGCAACCTGGCCGAGGTGAACCAGATGCAGCAGATGATGGGCAGGGAAGGTCAGGTCGTGCTCGTCAACGGCCAAGTCCGCCCGCGACTGACCGCCGCACCCGGGGAACGCGAACGCTGGCGGATCGTCAACGCCTGCCCCTCCCGCTATCTACGGTTGCAGCTGGAGGGCCAACGGGTCCAGTTGCTCAGCCGGGACCTCGGGCGACTGCCGGTTCCCGAGGAGATCACCGAAGTGCTCCTCGCTCCCGGCAATCGCGTCGAGTTGCTCGTCGAAACCACCGAAGGCTCCGCAATGCTTTTGACAGCACCGGTGAACCGCGGCGGCATGGACGGCATGATGGGTGGGGCCATGATGGGTGATAACAGCGCCGGCGGAGACGAGGCAATTGAACTGCTCACCTTCGAGGTGTCAGGTGACCGGGCGCAGACACCAAACCCCGTGCCCGCCGGCCCCACGCTGCGGGACCTGCGCCAGGAACCGGTCGCCGCCCGCCACACCCTGGACTTCGCCATGGGAATGGGCGGTGGCGGCGCCATGATGGACGGCGCAGGCAGCGCGGAGAACACCATGATGGCCTTCACCATCAACGGCCGGGAATTCGACGCTACGCGGACTGACACCGCAGTGGCGGCCGGGACCGTCCAGGAATGGACCCTGACCAACTCCAGTCCCATGGACCATCCCGTGCACCTGCACGTGTGGCCCATGCAGGTCATCGAAGACGGTGGCCGCGACGTCCCCGAACCGAGGTGGCAGGACGTCGTCAACGTCCCGGCCCGCAGGCAGGTGAAAGTCCTCATCGCGTTCGGAGACTTCCCGGGACGCACTGTCTACCACTGCCACATCCTCGACCACGAGGACCAAGGCATGATGGGCACCGTCGAAGCCCGCTGAGGCTAGGGCTACCGGAGGGCGATGCCACTGCCCGGCTCTCAGTTCCCGGCTGCTGTGCCCGGCGGAAATCGGACCTCAAACAACGATTCCGTCCCATGGGGGAACGCGTCAGGAGGATCGCACCAGCTGCGCTGCTTTGTCAGCCAGTACCAGCGCTGGGCGCGCTGCATTCAGCAGCCGGGTTGTCAAAGAATCTGGCCGTGCCTACAAAGACGCCAATAACGGCGAAAGCAGCTGCGGCTCAGTGGCAGATGCTGTGCGCAATGCTGGTGCAGACGACTTTTGACACTCTGTGCAGTCGCCTTCTGAAACTGACAGGTGCAGGTCACAGTGGGGTGTGTTCGGTGGGAGTTCCTCTTATGGGACGCGGGATTCTATCGATCGAAGCAACACCTATTTCAAGGTGATTCGATATGTATCTGAAGTCTTCCTCTCCAGCTGGTCTCCGGTTTTTGGCCTCGATCAAGCAAGGAAGCAGTCTTAGATCATCCGTCCGCGCAGCCGGCATCCACCAAGAAGTTGGATACCGCTGGTTGCGTGAAAGCTATCTTCAGTTGCGCCGTCAGGGTTTGAGTACAGCAGAAGCGAGGGCGGCACTTGGGTTCACCACGTCCAGGCTCCCATCGTGGGAGGCGACAGTCAGCGAGGCCACGGACCGCCACCATCTGCAGGTCAACGTCGCGGACGAGGCCACTTTCTGGGCCGCGTTTGAAAATGGCGGCAGCCTTGAACTCTCGGCCTCGGCCAGCGGGGTGAGCCGTTCGACCGCGTATCGGTGAGTTCACGTGCGCTTTGACCTGCTCCGCGGCCAGAAGGTCACCTTGAGGCGCTGCCAAGCACTGCTGCGTCTGACAGACCAGCGCTGCCGCAGTTGCGAACGCGAACGCCTTGCCCGGCTTGCCAAGGTACGCAACGCGGCAGCGGCAGCCCAGCACGCCGCCGTCATGTCATCGAGCCGCTACGCGGACCAGGTACTGGCCTCAACAATTTCTAAGGCGCAACAGCACCGCGCTGAACGGGCTGCGAAGTACTGGCAGCTGATGCGCGAGGGCAAAAGCAACGCCGAAGCATGCAGACTTCTCGGTATGCACAGACGAACCGGCACGCTGCTGCGGCGCGCCAATAACTACCAGATCCCTTCCCTCCAACCGCCGCCGGTAGCGGCTGGTCGCTACCTCGATGTCCGGGAACGGCTACGGATTGCGGACCTCTTGAACTTGGGACATTCTATGCGCCGGGTGGCCCGTGAACTGGGCCGTCAGCCCTCCACCATCAAACGAGAACTGGACCGCCACCGCGACGGCGAAGGGCGGTACCTGCCCCGCACGGCCGACCACGATGCCCGGCGGCAACGGGCCCGACCCAAAGCCCACAAACTCGCCGCCAACCCCGGGCTGCGCGGGCTCGTGCAACGCAAACTCAACCGCTGCTGGTCCCCGGATGAAATCTGCGGATGGATGAAGAGGACCTACCCCGATGACCCGTCATTGCGGCTCTGTCCCGAAACGATCTACCGGTCGCTGCTGCTGCGCGAGGGCCAAGGCCTGCACAAGCGCTACGCCACCAAGCTGCGCACCGGTCGACGAATCCGTAAGACCCGTTGGCGCATCCGCACGGGGCAAGGCTCACGGATCCGCAACATGACAATGATTGACCAGCGCCCGGCAGAGGTGGAAACACGGTTGGAAGCTGGCCATTGGGAAGGGGACTTGGTGCGCCACGAGGCGCTGTTTTACCGGGCGGAGGTGGAAGACCTTCGCCGTTGTGTTGTCGCAGTAGCATAACGAAGCTGGGGGCAGCCTGAACCGGGAAACGCCGGGGAGGGTGGCAAGCAGCCTGCGACAACGCCGGGACGGGCCAGTACTACCGAATGGTCCGGGTCCGGCAAGCAAGGCAGGAAGGTGTACGAGAGGAACCAGTGCTAAACGCTCCTCAAGTCTCCCGCCAGCTCAAATTCGGTGGATATGGGCTGGCCTGCGATGCGCACCGTCCCCTCATCACGGGGCGGGAACTTGGATGCCGGTTAAGATCGTTGGCATTCGAGGCCACGGTGAAGGCCTGCGGCGTAGCCGTGGCGATATCGCAGGGGCATAGCTGGGCGCCTAACCTGCCAATCGGTAAACAGTGAACGTGGGAACCGTCGTGCTGTTCCCGCACTTGTTCCTCATCCAGGGGTGCCAGTACGGGTGAGTGTGTTGTCCGCCGATCGCGGCATGACGGGGCGGAGGGGCCGTAGTAGTCCGAGCGGGGGAAAGCCTCGTACATGGCGAAGGGCCCCAGCGGATAGAAGCAGCAATTACTGCAGGAACGGAGGCGCTGGTGAATACCGGTGAACCGCTATGGGCTGACCTCGAAGAGGCAACCGCGCGGGTACGTGCGATGCAGACGAAGCTGCACCACTGGGCGGTCAATGAATCAGAGCGCCTGTTTGATGATGTGTTCAACCTCGTTTATGACCGGGACTTCCTCACCGTAGCGTGGGGTCGGGTCAAGGGAAATAAGGGTGCCCGAACTGCCGGAGTAGACCGGCGTATCCCGGCCCTGATCGGTGCCGGTGCCGAAGTTGTGGAGTTTCTGGGGCAGACACGGGAACAGTTGAAAACCCGTACGTTTGTCCCGCTGCCCGTGCGGGAACGGTTGATTCCGAAACCGGGCAGTAGCAAGCTGCGCAGGCTTGGCATTCCGACCGCGATGGATCGGGTCGTGCAGGCCTCCTTGGCGTTGGTGTTGGAACCGATCTTTGAGGCGGATTTCAAGCCGGTTAGTTACGGTTTCCGCCCCAAACGTCGGGCGCAGGATGCGATCGCCGAGATACACGCTTTGGGCACCAGCAGCTACCGCTGGGTGTTCGAGGCAGATATTCAGGCGTGTTTTGACGAGCTGAAGCACTCAGCAGTGCTGGAGCAAGTGCGTCAGCGCGTCACGGACAAACGCGTCCTGTTACTGATCAGCAGATTCCTCAAAGCGGGCGTGATGTCCGCCGACGGGAAGATCAAGCAATCCGATACCGGCACCCCGCAGGGCGGCATCATTTCGCCACTGCTGGCCAACATCGCGTTGTCGGTGCTGGACAGGCATTTCTGCGATAAATGGGATGCCCACCAGACATCACAGCGAAGAGACGCGCACCGCAAACGCGGCGGGGCCACCTACCGGATCATCCGCTATGCGGATGACTTCGTGATTATGGTGGCAGGAACCAAAGCCCATGCGGACGCGCTCTGGGACGAGGTCGCGGAGGTCGTAGCCCCGCTGGGGTTGCAGATCTCCGTTGATAAGTCCCGTGTTTGCCATCTCGACGAGGGGTTCGACTTCCTGGGTTTCCGCATCCAGCGGCGGCTCAAGAAAGGAACAACTAAGAGTTACGTCTACACCTACCCGTCCAAGAAATCGTTGCTGACGATTCTGGGGAAGGTGAGGGCGCTGACACGCAAATCAGAACACCATGGGCTGGCCGACCTGCTGGGCCGTCTCAATGCGGTCCTGCGGGGATGGTGCAACTATTTCCGCCATGGAGTGTCCAAAGCGACCTTCGGTTACCTCGATGCCTTTACCTGGCATCGGGTGACCCAATGGATCCGCAAACGACACAAACGTATTACCTGGCGGGAAATTTACCGGCGGTTCCTGACCGGAAGGCCTGGCAACCAGCCGGAAGCCGACGGGATCACCATGTTCGATACCGCCACCATACCGGTCACCCGGTATCGATGGCGCGGGCACAAAATCCCGTCACCATGGGCCCATACGGGCTAAGAGTGGCTATCCGTGGAGCGCCGGATGCGATGAGAGTCGCACGTCCGGTGCGGAGGGCGGGTCGGAGAAACGAACCGGGAGCAACCCCGCTATCGCGCTCCGGCCCGACCCTACGTCGTGGGGGTCGGTTCCGTCTCGGTAATGATGACCCTGAGGGAACAGAAAACCCAATATGGAATCATTGTCAACCTGCCCCAGGACCATACCGCAGCAAGCGTCAACGCCGCAGCCATCAGCGCGTTCGCCAAGCTGCCGCCATCCCTGAAACGCTCACTGACATGGGACCAAGGAGTGGAAATGGCCAGCCACGAGGAACTCACCAAAGCCAGCGGGGTTCCGGTGTATTTTTCCGAACGATCCAGCCCATGGCAACGCGGTGCAAACGAGAACTTCAACGGCCTCGCCGCCAGTATTTCCCGAAAGGCACCAACCTCGCCCTCCACAGCAACCAGCACGTCTCCCACGTGATGCGAGAACTCCTTGGCGTGCCGAATCTCCGTCAGGTCCCGGTTGAGCATGTCGTTACGGGTTATCTACAGACCGAACCGCTCTCGCTGTCACAGTTTCCACACGGGTGTGACACGCCCGGCCGAATTCCTCGCGATCGTAACCCGTTTTGGGTGCACGGCCCTTGACGGCCAACGTCTCCAGCAGCGCCAGAGCCCGCACACCGTATTCCGGCTGGTTCTGAGGGGCCACCGGATCCCCGGCTGCGGCAGCCACGTCGTCCCCATCTACCGGTGCCGTATCTGCCGGAGTCGGCGTCGGCGTGGGACTAGGTGTGGGAGTGGAGGTGACCGTCTGCATAGGTGTGGGAGACGGCGTCGCTGAGGAGGTCGGCTCGGCCACCGCCGTCGGAACGGTGTCCTCACCGGCAGGCAGAAGCGCTCCGCCGACCATTAGACCGACCAGGCTGAATCCGACAGTAACGAGAGCCACTTTCCTCCCTGTCAGCCCCGCCCACGAAGGACGACGGGTGATCAGCGAGTAGAGGCCGGTGAGCAGGGTGAGGATAGCGGCCATCATGATCGCGCCGCCAAGGCCCCCTAAGATGAGGCCGAGCACCGTGAGAAATAACCCAAAACCGACGGCGATGGGCAGGAGGACCCTGGCTTTCGGGCAGGCCGGAGTGGTGCGTTATTCATGAATTCATCCCCAGGTTAGTGTTGCTGCCGAAAGCATACACTGTGGCCCCTAGCATGCCGACCGACGCAAGACCACCCCGTTTTCATTCTCGTGGATAACCTGCCTCCAACCCACTACGCGTGGAATACTGAACAGCCAAAGGCACCAAACCGCCCGGAAGGGGTCGGAGTATGAGCGAGAACGTCGAAACCGAAGAGAAAAAGGAGCTCAAACGGGCTATGGGGCCCAAGCTCCTCCTCCTGTTCATCGTCGGCGATATCCTGGGCACAGGCGTTTACGCACTGACCGGCAAGGTCGCCGGAGAAGTGGGCGGTGCCGCGTGGGCACCCATCCTGCTGGCCTTCGCCGTGGCCACCGTGACCGCTTTCTCCTATCTGGAGCTCGTCACCAAATACCCACAGGCTGCAGGCGCTGCTCTCTATACGCACAAAGCGTTCGGCATTCACTTCGTCACGTTCCTCGTGACGTTCGCCGTCCTCAGCTCCGGCATCACCTCAGCCGCCACTGCTTCAAAGTTCCTCGCCGAGAACTTCATCATCGGCTTCGATCTGGACTGGGGACCCACCGGGGTCACCGCTATTGCTGTCACCTTCATCGTTGTCCTGGCGCTGATCAACCTCCGCGGCGTCGGCGAGAGCATCAAGTTCAACGTGGTGCTCACGCTCATAGAGCTCACCGGTCTGCTGATCGTTATCGTCATCGGGTTCTGGGCCATGAGCCAGGGCAACGTGGACTTCAGCAACGTGGTTGTCTTCGAAGCCGAAGCGAACAAGGGCGTCTTCCTGGCCATTACCGCCGCCACATCGTTGGCGTTCTTCTCCATGGTTGGCTTCGAGGACTCCGTCAACATGGCCGAAGAAACTCACAACCCCGTCAAGATCTTCCCCAAAGTCATGCTGACCGGCCTGTCCATCACGGCCGTCGTCTACGTGCTGGTGTCCATCACCGCCGTCGCAATCGTCCCTATCGGCCGGCTCTCCGAAAGCGCGACGCCGCTACTGGAGGTGGTGCAGGTAGGCGCCCCCGGAATCCCGGTGGACGTGATTTACCCGTTCCTGTCTATCTTCGCCGTCGCCAACACAGCTCTCATCAACATGCTGATGGCCAGCCGCCTCATCTACGGCATGGCCAAACAAGACGTCCTCCCCCGCTCACTCAGCAAGGTGCTCCCCGGCCGCCGGTCCCCCTGGGCCGCCATCATCTTCACAACGGCGATCGCCGCCGCCCTCATCATCACCGTCACCAACTTCATGGGCAGTGAGACCGTGAGCGCGCTCGGCGGGACAACCGCTTTACTGCTGCTCATTGTCTTCACGGTGGTCAATATTGCCTGCATCGTCCTGCGCCGGAAGCCTATTGACCGCGACCATTTCAAAGCACCGAAAATCCTGCCCTATATTGGCGCCATCACCTGTGCGTTCCTCGTGGGACCGTGGGCGCAGGACCCCATCGAATACCAGATCGCAGGCGTGATGCTGGCCCTGGGCGTCGTCCTCTGGGCTCTCAACTGGCTCTGGAACCGAAGCGTGCGGGCCAAGAGAACCCGCTTCAGCGATCCCGAAAACCTAGACGCCTGAGACTAAGAAGGAGATACCCATGGGCATAGTTGTAGGATACCGAGCCACCCCCGAGGGCAAAGCAGCCCTGAAATACGCCCTTGAACTCGCCGCGGAGAAGGCCACCCGGCTCATCGTGGTCAGTGCAAACCGCAAAGGCCCTTCCCCAGCGGACAACCAAGAGCTCCAGGACCTGCTCAACGGCTCCGGGGTGGACCACGAACTGATGGAGATCGTCGGCGATTATGACCCAGCTGAGGAAATACTCGAAGCCGCCAGTGAACAGAATGCTGAACTAGTGGTCATCGGCATGCGGAGAAGGACTCCTGTGGGCAAACTGTTCATGGGAAGTACGGCTCAACGCATCCTTCTCGAGGCTGAATGCCCGGTTCTGGCCATCAAGGCCAACCGCCACTGAGCGACCAATAGCAGAGCCTTTCTGCCACGAATGGCCTTTCCTGTAAAAGAGGGTATGGTCATGGGCAACGGGCAGATTACCCCCGCCCGCGGAGGGAAAGGAAAATCTCTGTGAAAACACCAAGCAACCCCGCAGCAAAGAAGGCTGCAACCAAGTCACTGAAGGAAAAACGCGCTGAGAAGCGGGCCAAGCACGACGACGAGCCAAAGGCCCACAAGCGCTAGGTTCCTGTTCTGCCCTCAGCGGTAGACACCACAATGTGGTGCAGCGACAGGAACGTGGTTCGTCAACCACTTACCTGCAGCTGCGCCACATTTTTGTCCAAAGGACCTAAGAGAACTTACGCCCGGTGAGCCGCTCATACGCCTCAACGTAGCGCTCGCGGGTGCGGCGCACGACGTCCTCGGGCAACTCAGGAGGCTGTTCCCCTGAATGCCGATCCCAACCGGACTCAGCAGAGGTGAGCCAATCGCGCAAGTACTGCTTGTCAAAGGAAGGCTGCGGCCGTCCAGGCTCGTAGTCCTCAACGTCCCAGAACCGCGACGAATCCGGTGTCAGAACCTCATCGCCAAGAATGACAGCACCCGTGGCAGGATCCAGCCCAAATTCCACTTTGGTGTCCCCGAGAATAATGCCCCGGTCCCGGGCGATTGCCTCGGCCTGCGTGTAGATTTCCAGGGTCAACCGTCGCAGCGTATCGGCGGTCTCCGCCCCGACCCGCTCAACAACACCGTCGTAGGCAATGTTCTCGTCATGCTCGCCCACCTCGGCCTTCGCTGACGGCGTGAAGATGGCCGGCTCCAACCGGGACCCGTCCACAAGCCCCTCGGGCAACAGCAGCCCGCACACCGTCCGGGATTCGCGGTATTCCAACAAGCCAGAGCCGGTGAGGTAGCCGCGGGCAATGCACTCCACGGGATACATGGCCAAGTGCCGACAGATCATGGCGCGGCCAGCAACAGCCGCCGGAACGCCGTCGGCCACTTCAGAGGCAATGACGTGGTTGGGCACGTCCAACTGTTCAAACCACCACAGGCTCAACTGGGTCAGGATGGTGCCCTTGTCTGGAATTTCACTGGCCAGTACGTGGTCGTAGGCACTGATCCGGTCGCTGGCCACCACGAGCACCCGGTCCGCGGCCTCGCCGGGCTCCAGAGGCACATACAGGTCACGGACTTTGCCGGAATAGACGTGCTTCCAGCCGGGCAACTCCGCCGCGACGGCGTCCAAGCCCTTCACAGCAGTCTGCCTTCGACAGTGGCACCCGTGGGGACTGACGCGTCCAAAGAGACAGGCGCATCCAAAGACACTGACCGTGTGGAGGCACTCGGCACGTGGACCATCCCTCTGGATGCCTTCAACGCAATATCGATCCGATGCTGTGACCCAGCAAGCTCAATCAGGTTCACGCCCTTGTATGCGAGCTCACGGGCTTCCTCGAGCCCGTCGCCCAGAGCCACCACAGCAAGCACACGCCCACCAGCGCTGACCACGTGACCCTCATCGTCGAGCGCTGTCCCCGCATGCAGCACCTGAACATCCTCAAGTGCTTCAGCGTCATCGAGCCCTGAAATGCGGTTCCCGACTCGCGGTTTGTCCGGATAGTTCTCAGAGGCGACGACGACGGCGACGGCGGTCCGATTGCTCCAGTGCAACTGCTCGGCCTCATCAAGTTCGCCCGTGGCCGCAGCCAGCAGCAGCCCGCCCAGCGGTGTGCGCAGCCGGGCCAAAACGGCCTGAGTCTCCGGATCCCCAAAGCGTGCGTTGAACTCGATGACCCGTAGGCCGCGCGAAGTCATCGCCAGGCCGCAGTACAGGACGCCGACGAAAGGCGTTCCGCGGCAGGCCATCTCATCAATCGTGGGTTGGGCAACGCGGCTGATGACTTCATCAACGAGGTTCGACGGCGCCCACGGAAGCGGTGAATAAGCGCCCATGCCGCCGGTGTTGGGGCCGGCGTCGTCGTCCCCTATCCGCTTGAAATCCTGGGCCGGGGCCAGCGGCAGCACGCTACGACCATCTGAGAGCACAAACAGGGACACCTCCGGGCCGTCGAGGAATTCCTCGATGACCACGGTGCCGCCAGCGGCGAAGCATTCCTGGGCGTGAGCCAGTGCTACAGCACGGTCCTCGGTGACCACAACGCCCTTACCTGCGGCGAGGCCGTCGTCCTTGACAACATATGGTGCACCAAAAGTGTCCAGCGCTTCTTCAGCTTCGGCGCTCGCGGTAGCCACCCGGGCCATCGCCGTCGGCACATTCGCTGCGGCCATGATCTGTTTCGCGAACGCCTTCGAAGCCTCAAGCTGGGCGGCCTCACGCGACGGGCCGAAAACGGGAATCCCTGCCTCGCGCAATGCATCGGCCACACCGGCAGCCAGCGGCGCCTCCGGTCCCACAACCACCAGCCCGACGGCGAGCTTCCGGGCCAGATTAGTCACGGCTTCCGGGTTGGACGCATCCACCGGGTGGACGCTCACATCCGATGCGATTCCTGCGTTACCCGGCGCGGAATGAACCTCGTCAACGGCGGGATCGCGGAGCAGTGCGCGGATAATTGCGTGTTCGCGGCCGCCTGGGCCGATCACTAGAACCTTCACAAGGCCCAAGCGTACCCTTGGGTGAACCGGCTCCTGAAGTTGTTAACGCAATGGAGACCAAGCCAAAGACGCCCGCGCTCCGAATAATACGTATGAAGAAACTCTTGAGGACCAATGCGCTGCCCGCACTCTCTGGTGTGGTGGCTGCCGGGGTGGTACTCGGGATCGCCGAGTTGGTGGCGGCTTTCTTCACGGCACGAGCGACGCCGCTGATTGCGCTGGGCTCCACGTTCATCGACTTCACGCCCGGATGGTTGAAAGATTTCGCCATCGAAACGTTCGGCACCAATGACAAGGCGGCCCTGTTCGTAGGGATGGCGGTGACGATCCTCGTCATGGCCATGATGTTGGGTGTCCTGGCGTTCCGACGCTGGCTGTGGGGAGCACTCGGAGTGGTGCTGCTGGGCGTTATCATCCTGGCCAGTGTCCTCACCCGCGCGGGTGCCGGACCAGCAGACGCTCTACCCACCGTCGTCGGAACGGTGGCGGGCTTCTTTGCGCTGCGCTGGATGATCAACAACCTCAAAGCCGACGACGGCGCTGACCCTGATGCTTCGGAGGCAGGCTCGACACGACGCAAGTTCTTTGTTGCCGCTGGCGTATCGACCGCCGTCGCACTGGTTGCTGCCGGTGGCGGACGAGTATTGGGCGCGGCCAGACGAAATGTTCTAGAGTTCCGCGACGCGTTGAAACTCCCCCGGCCCAGCAAACCCGCGCCACCGCTGCCGGATAACCTTCACCCCGACATCGAGGGCGTGGTCCCGTGGCAGACCCCCAATAAGGACTTCTACCGCATCGACACAGCCCTGAGCGTTCCGCAGGTGGACGCCCAGACGTGGGAGTTGCGGGTGCACGGCATGGTGGAGGAAGAGTTCACCATGAATTTTCAGGAACTACTCGACGCCGACCTACTGGAAACATTCGTGACTCTTACCTGTGTGTCCAACCCGCTGGGCGGCGATCTTGCAGGCAACGCGAAATGGCTCGGCTACCCGTTGCGCAAGGTTCTCGAGCGAGCGCGTCCGCTGAAGGACGCGGACATGGTGCTTTCGACCAGTATCGACGGGTTCAGCGCATCCACCCCTATCGAAGTGTTGCAGGATGACCGCAACGCGATCCTCGCCGTCGGGATGAATGACAAACCTCTCCCTCTGGAGCATGGCTATCCGGTACGGATGGTTGTTCCGGGACTCTACGGATTTGTCTCGGCTACCAAGTGGGTCGTTGAGCTGGAAGTTACCCGATTCGATAAGAAAACGGCCTACTGGACAGAGCGCGGGTGGTCAGAGCGCGGCCCCATCAAGACCATGTCTCGTCTTGAGGTGCCCTCCTCGTTCCAGAAAGTCCCCGCAGGCAAGGTTGCCATTGGAGGAACAGCCTGGGCTCAGACGCGCGGCATTTCCGCAGTGGAAGTACAACTCGACGACGGCGATTGGGAGAAGGTCACCCTCAACGCCGAAGCCTCCGTGGACACCTGGCGCCAGTGGCACCACTCCATCACCGTAGATTCCGGACTCCACACTCTGCGGACGCGGGCAACGGATGCCGTCAACGGCGTGCAGACCGACGAGCGCGCCGGCACGGTGCCCAACGGCGCCTCCGGCTGGCAGTCCGTCCAGTTCACCGCCGAGTAACCCTAGACTGGATTCATGCCTGAAACTTTCACTGCTGCCAACGCTGTTGAGCTCGCCGTTGTCGAGCGCAATGGATTCATCGAATCCCGTCATATCGGGTCCGCCGTCGTCATGTCCGCTGACGGAGACGTGGTCACGGAACTGGGGGATATCACAGCCCCCATTTTTCCGCGCTCTACGCTGAAACCGTTTCAGGCCATTGCCTCCATGCAGTCCGGTGTCCCCCTGCGCGGGGCGCAGGTGGCGTTGGCCGCCGCCAGCCACGTGGGCTCCCACGAGCACATGGACGTCGTCCGCAGCATGCTCGCCGGCGCAGGCCTCACCGAGGAAGATCTACAGTGCCCGGCAGACTGGCCGCAGGACGAGGAAGCACGCAACTGGCTGGTCCGCACCGAAAAGGGCAAACAGCGCGTGGCGTTCAACTGCTCCGGCAAACACGCCGCGTTCCTCTGGGCCTGCGTCGAAAACGGCTGGGACACCAAAACCTACCTTGAGCCCAACCACCCCCTTCAACAGCGGGTCATGGAAGTCATCGAGGAGTTCACCGGCGAGAAGGTGGAGCACATCGCTATCGACGGCTGCGGTGCACCGGTGGGAGCGGTCTCACTCACGGGTCTGGCACGCGGTGTCTCGCGGCTGGCGAAGGCACCCTCGAACAAGGCGAGCAACGCGCGTGCCGCCACGGTCGCCACCGCCATGCTGGATTACCCCTGGGCGGTTCAGGGCAAGGGCACCGAAAACACTGTGGTCATGGATGAGCTGGGGATCATCGCGAAGCTTGGCGCTGAAGGCGTCATGATCATGGGCACACCAACGGGCGTATCCGTCGCCGTCAAAATTCTTGATGGCAGCCCACGCGCGGCCACACTGGTGGCGCTGAGCCTGCTGGTCTCCGCTGGCGCCGTCGATGCCGACGCTGTGGGCCCGGTACTGGACAAAGTGGTCCGCCCCATACTCGGCAAGGGCCAGCCCGTGGGACGAATCCGCCTCGGCAGTGCGGTCATGGCACAGCTGGATCGCCAGCAGGCCTAGGAGAACAGGGCATGGCACGACGTCGGATCTCAGCGGCAGATGGTCGCTCCGCGCTGGCTGCAGTGGGCGGGGCTCGTGAACCTCTGCCGGACAGGAACACCACGGCAACGGCCGTCCGCTACACCCTGGAGGAGCTCGCGCACCGTGCGCCGGGCAACAGCGTGGAAGTCCGGGTGCCACCCCATGGCGTGACCCAGTGCATCGAGGGCCCGCGCCATACCCGCGGAACACCGCCCAACGTCGTCGAAACCGACGCCGGCACCTGGTTGGCGTTGGTGACCGGCAACACCACGTGGGCGGACGCAGTCCGTGCTGGCAAAGTTGCCGCCTCTGGTCAACGATCTGGGCTGGCGGATGTCCTGCCCCTGTTCCCTTCTACAGACGATAGAATTAGCGAATGAGTGAATCACAGACACCACAACGACGTCAGGTCACCATCCGGCGCGCACCCAAATTCGGTGTCTTCCTGGCGCTCGGTGTCATGCTCGCATTCATTGTCGCCATGATTTTTGCCCTGACTGGACCCGAGAGCGCAGAGCACAGCCGCTTTGCCATTCTGGGTTTCTTCACGACGATCCTCGCCGTACCGGGTGTGGCAGTGGGAGCCTTGGCAGCGCTGATCCTGGACCGTATCAGCGTGCGAAAGTCACGCGAAGCCACTGTTGAAGCCATCGACGAAGAAGAAGACCAAACCTACCCTCCTTCGTGAGAGAATAAGCACATGGCGCGCGGCGATGGAATGCTCACTCATGACCTCAACCCTGGCGAAAAGGGCCCACAGGATGCCTGTGGCGTATTCGGTGTATGGGCTCCCGGCGAAGAAGTTGCGAAACTCACCTACTACGGTCTGTACGCGTTGCAACACCGCGGTCAGGAATCAGCCGGAATAGCTACCGGCGACGGCGAACGCATCCGTGTCTACAAGGACATGGGCCTCGTATCTCAGGTCTTCGACGAAAGTACGCTCAATACCCTGACCGGGCACATCGCGGTAGGCCATTGCCGCTACTCAACCACCGGTTCATCACACTGGTCCAACGCCCAGCCCACCCTTGGCGCAACCTCTCAGGGCGCCGTCGCGCTGGCCCACAACGGCAACCTCACCAACTCCGCGGACCTCTACGACATGGTGATCGAGCGTCATGGCAAGCCGCGCAGCGGTGAATTGGCGCAGGGAAACACCACGGACACAGCCCTCGTGACGGCTCTGCTTGCAGGCGACGACGGCAAAACCCTTGAAGAGACCGCGCTGGAGCTTCTTCCCAAAATTGTTGGCGCGTTCTGCTTCGTTTTCATGGACGAAGGAACTCTGTACGCGGCACGGGACCAGCACGGCGTCCGTCCGCTCGTCCTCGGACGCTTGGAACGCGGTTGGGTAGTAGCCTCCGAAGGCTCCGCCCTGGCCACCGTTGGCGCCAGCTACATCCGCGACATCGAACCGGGTGAGTTCATCGCCATCGACGAGGATGGCATCCGCTCGGAGCGCTTCGCCAAGCCAACGCCGGCGTCCTGTGTCTTCGAATATGTGTACCTGGCCCGCCCAGACGCCGTCCTTAGCGGCCGTTCCGTCTACGAATCGCGGGTGGAGATGGGGCGCCAGCTCGCACGCGAGAACGCGGCGGAAGCCGACGTCGTCATCCCCGTTCCTGAATCTGGTACACCCGCGGCCGTTGGCTTTGCCGAAGCATCCGGCATCCCCTTTGCCCACGGTTTTGTGAAGAACGCCTACGTTGGCCGAACGTTCATCCAACCCAGCCAAACGCTGCGGCAGTTGGGCATCAAGCTGAAGCTCAACCCACTTGAATCCGTCATCCGTGGCAAGCGCGTCGTCGTCGTCGATGACTCAATTGTCCGCGGCAACACCCAGCGTGCCGTGGTCCGCATGCTGCGTGAAGTGGGTGCCGCCGAAGTGCATGTGAAGATCTCCTCGCCACCCATCCAGTGGCCATGCTTCTACGGAATTGACTTCGCTTCACGGGCCGAACTCATCGCCAACGGCGCGAACGCGGCTGAAATTGCCGCATCGATCGGCGCTGACAGTCTCGCCTATCTCTCCGCGGAGGGCATGATCGAAGCCACCCGCCAGCCCCGAAAGAATCTCTGCACGGCGTGCTTCACCGGTGAGTACCCCATCCCGCTTTCATCCGAGGAACGCCGCGGCAAGAACCTCCTGGAACGTGGCACCACGGATGCCGCCGCCGATCCTGTCATTGACCCAACGGTTGATCCAGCGGAGAAGCCAGGCGCCACCGGGTGCGATCCCGGACCGGACGCCGAATTCGACGACTTCCTGACCGACGCTGACAAGAGAGAATCCGTATGAGCCAGCCAGTCCCCAGCCAGATCACCTATGCCTCCGCAGGCGTCGATGTCGAAGCCGGAGACCGCGCGGTGGACCTGATGAAGGATGCGGTAAAGGCCACGCATAACTCAAGCGTGGTCGGAGGCTTCGGTGGATTTGCAGGGCTGTTCGACGTCTCTCGGCTTCTCACCTACCGTCAGCCGCTCCTGGCCACGTCCACCGACGGTGTGGGCACCAAAGTGGCCATTGCGCAGGCCATGGACATTCACGACACCATCGGGTTTGACCTGGTGGGCATGGTCGTGGACGACATTGTGGTGGTCGGCGCGGAGCCCCTGTTCATGACGGACTACATTGCCTGCGGCAAGGTGGACCCGCAGCGAATCGCGGATATTGTGCGCGGAATCGCAGCCGCCTGTTCCGTTGCTGGCACGGCCCTGGTTGGCGGGGAAACCGCTGAGCACCCCGGGCTCCTGGGCGAGCACGAGTACGACGTCGCCGGAGCGGCAACTGGTGTTGTTGAGGCAGACAGGCTCCTGGGGCCGGAACGGGTACGCGCAGGAGACGTAGTCATTGGTATGGCGTCCTCCGGCATCCACTCCAACGGATACTCTCTGGTCCGCCGCGTCATCAACCACGTCGGGTGGCAGCTGGACCGTCAGGTCTCCGAGCTGGGCCGAACGCTCGGCGAGGAGCTATTGGAACCCACACGGGTCTACGCCGCCGACTGCCTGGACCTGGCACGTCAGTTCCCCGTGTCCGAAGCAGCAGCAGTGCACGGTTTCAGCCACGTCACCGGCGGTGGCCTTGCTGCAAACCTCGCCCGTGTTCTGCCCCAGGGACTCGAAGCCACAGTAGACCGCACCACCTGGTCACTGCCGCCGGTCTTCAGCTTGGTCTCCCAACTCGGCAACGTGCCGCTGCCGGATCTGGAACGCACGTTGAACCTCGGCGTCGGCATGGTCGCGATCGTCTCGGTAGAAGCCGCAGATGCCGCCGTCGCTCGGCTGAGCTCTCGGGGCGTGCCCGCATGGGTTATGGGTAGGGTTGCGGCTGCAGACTCTGCGCTGTCCACGGACGGACCGGACTACGTGCAGGGCGCCAAGGGTGTCAACGGCGGATCCGTGCGGATGGTCGGCACCTTCGCCTGAACAGAGTGACCATTGGTCATTCATGGTGGTTTCAACCGCGACTAACCCACCAGGAGTGACTAATCGTCACTCAATTGATCGTGGGGCGTGAAAACGGGGCTGTTAACGAGCTGAAGCGGTGTGTCCGGATGTTAGTCCTGGATACACCGCTGCTCGCGTCGTGTCGGCGTTAGCTCTTGCGGAGAATGTACAGAAGGCGATCAGCCGATGCGGCGAGTACCGTCTTCTTCTTCCTCCACATACGTGTCCGCGTACTTGTCTGCATAATCTGAGTAGTCCGGTTCTGGTGGACCCTCTGCATAAGACGAGGAACTGTGACCCTTGGCGTCCAGCTCACGCTGAAGCGCCGAGTAGTCGGTCGCGGGACTAAAGTACTTGATGTCCCGTGCTTGCTTTGTAGCTTTTGCCTTTTGACGGCCGCGCCCCATGGCGTGACCCCCTTTTTACGTCGATCCGGAGGTGGGCAACCGGCACTAGGCCGTGGGCGTTGCGGCCCCGGAATATCTGATCAATTCTGTCGTATCTCTAGGGTACATGTTTTCCCCCTCTGATGCGCAACAAACCACGCCCCCTGAAGCGACCGGAGCGATCCGGTTTGGGATATCCGCACTTCCCGCCCGATCTTGGATAAAGTCGTTGTCAGAGCGATGTTCAACGCATCACTGACAGAGCACCTCGGGGAAGGCCGCAGTCCACAATGAACAGCAAGAAAAGCAAAGGCGACGACGCACAACCGACGACAGCATCCGGAGTGGATCCGGCAGTCGGTGAGGAAGGCCTGCCCAATTTGGCAGCGTCCTCAGATGCCCCCGAATGGCTCCAGGTGGGAGCTGATGCGAAACGGTGGGGCATCATTTTCTCCAACGAAACCAAAGCCGGTGACGTGCCTGTTGACGTTGAACCAGAACTCGGCGTAACCCCTGAAGATGTGGAGCTCCAGGAGCCTTCGCTTGCCGCTGTGGAAATAAGTGACGACACTGCTGAGGCTGCCGAGCTCCAGGCTGTCGCCGAAGAAGCGCGAAGAGTAGCCAAAGAAGCAGAAGAAGCGGGCCGCCTCGCTGGCGGCGTCCCGCTCGTTGGGTCGCCTGGCACGAAAACAAAAAACTCACCGGATAACGATCCGGACGCGGACACGCCACCGCACGACGACGTCGATAAGGTCAACGAAGGCAGCACCCCGTCCGAAGGTGCAGACACTCCTGAGGAGACCATGAACCCGCAACAGTCCCCGCCGCGCAGTAAGCCTGCCGCGCACATGGGAGCGGGAGGGAGCGCATCCGGCTGGACGCCGTCGTCGGACTCTCCGGCGCAGGACTCACCTGGCCAGAGCTCACCTGGCCAGGACTCACCGAAGCGGCGTCCCCGGGGAAACCACAGCGCCCCGGTGAAGACCAACTACCTGCCGCTGATACTTGTAGGGCTGGCCATTCTGGCTGCACTGGCGCTGATCATCTTCATCGTGGTCAACCTCTTCAGTGGGAGACTCGGCGGCTCTGCAGAGGGAGAGGCTGAAGGCGTGATCGCCCAGGACGTCAGCCCGCTTGACCTTCAGGAGGGCCAGTGTCTTCAAGGGTTTGAGGACATCAACAGTGAGGTCACCGTGGTCACCTGCGACACCCCGCACAACGCCGAGCTGGTCGCTACGTTCACGTATCCGGATGAGACGCAGTATCCGGGCAAGGAGTCCTTGCGGACCAAGGCTGCCGAGACCTGCGAGGGCGCCACATTGAATGCGGACGCCATCCGCAAGTTCGATGAGCTGCGTCAGACCGAGGCAAGCCCCGGAGAGAAGACGTGGTCCAACGGAGACCGACGCGTTGACTGCTATGTCTTCACCGACGAGGCAGGCACCCTGGTCGAATCCCTGCTGATTAGCTAACGCGCAGGCAACACTGTCAGTGCTTCGCCGCCCTCTTCGCGGTCCACCACCACGGTGTCGCCGTCGGCAATGCTTCCCGAGAGCAGACCACGCGCCATCCGGTCCCCGATTTCGCGCTGCACGAGCCGGCGCAGCGGCCTTGCCCCGTAGGCTGGATCGAACCCCGTCAAAGCCAGCCACTGCCGTGCCGCATCCGAGACTTCCAGCGTCAAACGGCGCTCATGCAGACGGGCAGCGAGTGACTGCACCTGCAGATCAACAATCCGCGACAACTCATCCAGGCTGAGAGCATCGAACATGACGACCTCGTCCAGCCGGTTGAGAAACTCCGGCTTGAAGCTCGCGTTGACCACGTTCATGACCGCTGCACGCTGAGCTTGCTCCTCCATCGACGGATCCACCAAGAATTGTGAGCCAAGGTTGGACGTCATCACCAGAATGACATTGCGAAAATCAACCGTGCGTCCCTGTCCATCCGTCAGCCGGCCGTCGTCGAGCACCTGGAGCAGGACGTCGAATATCTCCGGGTGCGCCTTCTCCACCTCATCCAACAGGACAACGGAGTACGGCCGACGCCGGACCGCTTCTGTAAGCTGACCACCCGCCTCGTAGCCCACGTAGCCGGGAGGCGCCCCCACCAGACGGGACACGGTGTGCTTCTCCGAGTACTCCGACATGTCGATACGGACCATGGCGCGCTCATCATCGAAGAGGAAGTCTGCGAGCGCCTTCGCGAGCTCGGTCTTGCCCACACCGGTTGGTCCCAGGAACAGGAACGAACCGGTGGGCCGGTCCGGGTCACTGACGCCTGCACGAGCACGGCGAACGGCGTCGGAAACCGTCTGCACTGCCTTCCCTTGCCCGATGAGACGCGATCCGAGGACCTGCTCCATCTGCAACAGTTTCTGGGATTCGCCCTGCAGCATGCGTCCGGCAGGAATGCCGGTCCAGGCGGAGATGACCTCGGCAATGTCATCGGCGGAGACTTGGTCGGCGACCATCAGGTCCGCACCCGAGGTGTCCTCCTCCGCAGCCTGCGCAGCGTCGAGTTCGCGCTGAACCCGTGGCATTTCACCGTAGAGGAAGCGCGATGCCGTTTCCAGGTCTCCTTCGCGCTGTGCTTTGTCCGCGGCGGAGCGCAGTTCATCCAGCCTAGCGCGCAAATCACCCACCCGGTTCAGGCCAGCCTTCTCCGACTCCCACCGGAGGTTAAGCGCACTGAGTTGTTCCTTCTTGTCCGCCATGTCCGCGCGCAGAGCGTCCAGTCGGTCACGGCTCGCGGCGTCTGTCTCGCTGGAGAGTGCGAGTTCCTCCATGGTGAGCCGGTCCACGGCCCTTCGGAGCTGATCGATCTCCTCCGGCGCGGAGTCGATCTCCATGCGAAGCCGGGATGCGGACTCATCTACGAGGTCGATAGCCTTGTCCGGCAATTGACGCCCAGGAATGTAGCGATCGGAGAGGTTGGCCGCAGCAACAAGAGCAGAGTCCGCGATCGACACCTTGTGGTGCGCCTCATAGCGTTCCTTGAGCCCACGCAGAATTCCGATGGTGTCCTCAACGCTGGGCTCACCCACATGCACCTGCTGGAATCGGCGCTCCAGGGCCGCGTCTTTCTCAATTCTTTCCCGGTATTCATCCGGGGTGGTAGCGCCAATCAGACGAAGTTCTCCGCGGGCGAGCATCGGTTTGAGCATGTTGCCAGCATCCATGGACCCCTCGGACGCACCAGCACCAACGACGGTGTGGATTTCATCGATGAACGTCACTATCTGGCCGTTGGAAGACCGAATTTCTTCCAGTACCGATTTCAGCCGCTCCTCGAACTCACCGCGGTATTTGGCACCAGCCACCATGGCACCGAGATCGAGCGAGATGAGGCTCTTTCCGCGCAGGCTCTCTGGCACATCTCCGGCCACCATGCGCTGTGCCAAACCCTCTACAACGGCGGTCTTGCCCACGCCGGGCTCACCGATCAGTACCGGGTTGTTCTTGGTACGCCGCGACAGAACCTGAACCACACGACGTATTTCAGAGTCACGGCCGATCACTGGATCGAGCTTCCCTGAACGCGCGATTTCGGTGAGGTCCACACCGTACTTTTCCAACGCTTGAAAAGTGTTTTCTGGGTCCGGGGAATTGACCTTGCCCTCACCCCTGACGCCGGGTAGGGCAGCATTCAGCGCTTCGTGGGACGCACCCGCGTTCCTCAAGATGTCGCCGACCTTCCCGGCGTCGGCCGCCAGACCCAACAGGAGATGTTCGGTGGAGATGAACGTGTCACCGATCTTCTCCACCTCATCCTGCGCCGCCTTGATGGCCATGAGCAGGGGCCGAGCGTACTGGGCCTGCGCCACGTTGGTACCTGAGGAAGCGGGCAACGCCTTGATGGCCGTGCTCGCTTGAACACTCACAGTCTCCGGATTCACGCCCGCGCCCTTCAACAGGGCGACGGCGATTCCCTCCCGCTGGTCCATGAGAGCTTTAAGGAGGTGGGCCGGTTCAACCTGGGGGTTCCCGGCGGTAGAGGCATTCATTGCTGCGGCCGAAAGAGCCTCCTGGCTCTTCGTCGTGAATTTGGTATCCAAAAGAGCTCCTTCTGAGGGATCGAAAAGAATAACTTGAGCATACTCCACTCAAGTCTAAAATTCCATGGTCTACTGACTCTGGCACACTGGGAAAATGCGACTCGTTCACACCCTCGAGACAAAACCACAGCCCTGGCGAAACGGCGCCGGTCAAACCCGTGACATCGCCGTAGAATCACACGACGATGGCGCGCCAGGCTGGCGAGTGAGCCTGGCCGACGTCGAACGCGGGGGTCCCTTCTCGGAATTTCCCGGCATGCAGCGCATCTTCACACTGGCGAGCGGCGAACTGGCCCTGCTGACCGTTGACGGGCAAGAACATGCCCTCGAGCGTTTTCGGCCCCTGAGGTTCGACGGCGGCGCCAAGACCACCTGCGCTCTACCCACTGGGGCAGTCAAGGCGCTCAATGTCTTCACAGACCCCGAAAGATACGCGGCTGGCCTCATCGTCTTTGAGCTCTCCCGCAAACAACGCCTTCGGCTCAGCGCCGGCCACATTCTCGTGCTCCTCAAGGGCCAGGCGAGCATTGAGGCTCAAGCGCCCACGGCTGAAGCGGCAACCATGTCACCATTCGACGCTGTTCTCGACGCCGAAGACTGCGCGGTGACAGGACGCGGGTTCGCCGCACTGATCTCGATCATGGCAGCCTGATACCAATTTCGGGTGAAAGCAATCCCTAACGCTTATGGTGACGAATCACTCACAGTTCGAGTTTCTTCGCAGATTGCGATGCGGCGTCCGTCATTCAAGGATCGCCACGGACTCCGAGCGGAAGGAATCATCATGAATTTCCGAAAAAGCGCCCTCCCATTTGCTCTTGCCGCTGGCCTCATCGGTCTTGCAGGCTGCGGTTCCTCAGCAGAGGAATCGCCGAACTCCGAACCATCGCAGCAATCCACACAGTCCTCATCACAGAGTCCGGCTGGATCGTCCTCGCCCTCAGCCTCGCAGTCGGCAGGTGAAAGCGAAAAAGCCGAAGAAGTGGTCATCACCATCAAGGACTTCAAGTTCGAAGGGCCAGACTCCATAGCGCCGGGCGCCACCGTTACCGTCGTCAACGAGGACGCTGCCGCCCATACCGTGACCTCAGAAGAGGAAGGTCTCTTCGACGCGGTCGTCGAAGGGAACTCAACCGTCACGTTCACCGCCCCCGACGAGGCTGGCGACTACGCCTACATCTGCACCTATCACCCCAACATGACCGGATCGCTGGTAGTTGAGTGATCCGCTCAGCAAAAGCCCGGCACAATGCGCCGGGCCTGATTGTCCTGCGGATTGTCATCGTCGCCTGCCTGATCGTGGACGCCGTCATCCATTTTCAATTGGCCGGCAACTACGACAAGTCAGCCCCGGGTGGAATCGGTGCAGGTAACCTGTTCCGGATCGAGGCGGTCGTAGCCATTATCTCGGCACTTTACCTCCTCCTTGTCGGCAGCCGCCGGTCCTATGCCGTCGCCGCCGTGGTCGCCCTGTCCGCGTTCGCCGCCGTCCTCCTGTCACGGTACGTCGAACTTCCCCCGCTTGGTCCCATCCCAGCCATGTACGAGCCCATCTGGTTTGCTCAGAAGACGGCGACAGCTGTGGCCGAGGGTCTTGGTGGAGTTCTCGCCATCTGCGGTTTCGTTGCACTGGGTCGCTCGGGGCCGAAGGCCAGTAAGGAGCCACGGCGCAGGGCATAATGGGCGCATGGGGAAAATCCGCAGTCTGACCGCCGCACTCACCACCGCCGCCGTCGCGCTTTCACTGACCGCATGCACGGACCAGGGCCCTACGGCTCAAGAGGCCGCCACTGGACTGGCGGGAGCACTGTCCTCATTGGATATCTCCGATGTGCCCTTCGCGGAAGGGGCCCCTGCCAGGCCACAGGAGACCCTTGAGGCGATTGTCGGTGCCCTCAAGCCGCTGAAGCCGACGGTGAAAGTGGACTCCGTTGAGGAAACAGAGGACGACACCGCTACAGCCAATCTCAGCGTGATCTGGGATATCGACGAGACCGACCAGGACTGGACCTACACCACCACCGCCAACCTCACCCGCGGCGAAGAGGAATGGCAGGTCGGCTGGGAACCCGGACTGATCGTTGAGGGCTTGGCAGAAGGAGAGGTCCTGATCCGGAAGAACACGCCAGCCGATCGCGCCGATATCTTCGGAGCCGGTGGCGCCGTGCTCGTGACGGATCGCCCCGTTGTTCACGTGGGGATCGACAAAACGCGCGTCGAAGACTCAGAGGCCAAGGGTTCGGCAACTGTCCTGGCGAAACTCCTTGACATGGATTCAGCCACCTACTCGGACCGGGTCGCTGCGGCCGGACCCGACGCCTTCGTTGAAGCTATTGTGCTGCGCGAGGACAACCGTGAAATCACCGACGAGCAAATCGCCGCCATTGCCGGCGCCCGCGCCATCGAGGACACAATGGAGCTGGCGCCCACGCGCGAATTCGCGCGGGCAACGCTGGGTAGCGTGGGCCAAGCCACCGCCGAAATGATTGAAGAATCCGACGGCGAACTGCAGGCCGGCGATGTCACCGGCCTGTCAGGCCTCCAATCCCAGTACGACGAACAACTGCGTGGCACCCCGGGCATCTCGATCACAGCACTACCAGCCACGCCAGAACAGGACGGTTCGGCCAACGACGAAGCCACCGCGGAAGAACAGGAACCCACCAGCGCGGAGCCCCGGGAACTGTTCACCAAAACACCCATTTCCGGCAAACCACTCAAGACCACCCTTGACGCAAAACTGCAGTCCCTCGCCGAAGGCATCCTCGAACAGGAACCCTCGGCAACCTCGATAGTGACAATCCGCCCGTCCACTGGAGACATCCTCACGGTAGCGAACGGTCCTGGCAGCAAGGGCTACAACACTGCGCTCCTGGGCCAATACCCACCCGGATCCACGTTCAAGATGGCTACCACGCTCGCCCTGCTGCGCCACGGTTTCACCCCCGATTCACCCACGCAGTGCACTGAATCAGTCACGGTCGATGGTGCCACCTTCAAAAACGCGCCCACCTACCCAGAGAATGCCGTGGGCACCGTGCCTCTGCGAAGTACGTTTGCACATTCCTGCAACACCGGATTCATTGCCGAACACGACACGGTCTCCCAGCAGGACCTGTCCCAGGCCGCCGCAGCCATGGGAATAGGCGTCGAAACGCCGGGGGTTGGTTTACCAGTGTTCTTCGGCGCCGTTCCAGCCGAGGCCACCGGCACCGCGCACGCAGCGTCCATGATCGGGCAGGGCCAAGTCCTCGTTTCACCGTTTGCGCTTGCGCGCGCAGCCGCCTCGATTGGCGCCGGCGAACGCATCTCCCCCACCCTGCTGGCAGCTGAGGACAAAGCCACGGAAAGCGCAGCGCCGTCGTCGTCCGCAACACCAAGCCTCGCCCCAACCGCAACAGCGACGCCCTCCTCGGAAGCGGCACCGTCCATCACAGCCGAGGAATCGAGAACTCTCCGCAGCCTCATGCGTTCGGTGGTGACCGACGGCGGCGCGGCACTCCTGGCTGAGGTCCCGGGTGAGCCTGTACTCGCCAAAACAGGCACAGCTGAATTTGGGTCGGAGGATCCGCCCCGCACGCACGCCTGGATCGTCGCCCTGCACGGTGATCTCGCCGTCGCCGTATTCGTGGAAGAAGGCGAATATGGCTCGACATCAGGCGGTCCGCTACTGAAGGAATTCCTCACTAACGCCCGGTAAGGTGGCTCCATGACCGGCACCGCCACACAGACCAGGCTCCGCACGCTTCGGGAATCATTCTGGTTCGTCCCAACGCTGCTCTGTATCGCCGCCCTGCTAATAGCCCAGCTCATGGTAGCCATCGACCAGGTAGCAGAGCTGCAGAACTGGGGTGCACTGAACGCCCTTATTTTTCATGTTGGGCCTGCGGGCGGCCGCGACATCCTAACCGCCATCGCAGGATCAGTCCTCACCGTGGCGGCGACCAGCTTCTCCATCACCATTTCGGTCCTCGCGACAGCGAGCGCAACGTACGGTCCGCGTCTGGTTCGGAACTTCATGAAGGATCGAGCCAACCAATACGTGCTCGGTGTATTCTGCGCAACATTTCTTTACTGCCTCATGGTGTTGCGGACCATCCGTGCCCGAGAGGAGTCCACCCCCGGGTTTGTCCCGGACATTGCTGTCAACGGTGCCGTGCTGCTGGCCGTCCTCAACGTAGCCGTTCTCGTCTTCTTCATTCACCACATTGCAGACTCGATTCAGGTCTCAACCCTCGCGGGAAAGGTCCGACGAGAGCTTCAAGAATCCGTCGAGGCCGCGTTCCCGGAGAGAGACACAGGCGCCGATAACAGCCCAACCATCGCGGCTAACCCACCAAATACTTCGGCCGGCTTAGTACATGCGGAAAAGAATTCTGCTTACATTCAGGCAATTGACACCGAGCGCATCATGAAAGCCGCTACGGACGCCGGGGCCGTGGTTCGTTTGCCCCGTCCACCTGGTGCGCACGTCATCAAGGACGACGTAGTCGCGGAGGTGTGGCCGGCATCGTGCGCTGATGACCTGGCTGACACCATTCGCAACAGCATCAGTGCAGGACAGGAACGAACGCCCTATAGTGACCCGCGATTTGCTGTGCAGCAGGTTGTAGAAATGGGGGTTCGGGCGCTCTCCCCGAGCACCAATGACCCCTATACCGCAAGAAATGCGTTGGACGAGGTGGCCTCTGGACTTGCCCTGGCCTGTTCGCGTCCCGAGCCACAGGACGTCTTCAACGACGACGACAGCGTTCCGCGGCTATTCATCTCCGCCCCTACAACACTGCAATTACTGGACGAAACGTTCGACCCCGTCCGAACTTACGCGCTGGAACACCCGATAGTGATCCTCAAAGCATGCGAATTGGCGCAGCGGCTGTTTGAGGTAGCCACGGCACCTGAAATATTGCGGGGCATCCACAACCACGTTCGGCTTCTTGTCCAAGCGTTCGAAGGAACAAGGCCAATGGACCGCGACGTCTTAGCCGTGCGCAGGGCGGCGGAACCGGTACTCTCCGCCACCCTGAACACATGACCACTTACTCTCCCGAGAGCGTTGCTCTAGTGGGCGTTCCCTCTATGGGGATCGCCGTCTAGCGTGCGTGGCGCTCGTTCGACGCCGGTGCGCTGGCCCGACGAGGGCCGCTACGGACTGGACGCTTGTTCCGGCCCGACGCCGCCTGATCTGTAGTGCGCTTACCATCCTGGGTCCGGCCTGCTTTATCCGGGCGCTTGCCGTCGTGGGCACGCGCCGCGTTGTCCGGGCGCTTCCCGTGGCTCGCGCGAACGACGTCGCCGGACTTGGGCTCGGCCGAAACCTTGCCGCGTCCACCGCGTCCTCCACGCCCACCGGCAGCCGGAGCGCTGCCGCTACGGCGAGCCCGCTTGCGCTGGGCGTTGGCACCCGTGGACTTTCCGCCACCCTCGCCTGCCTGACGGTTGGCGATGGCACGGGCACGCACCGTCGGGTCCACTACCGGCGCCTTCTCACCTACGATATTCATCACGGCTGGCGACGTCGGGCTAACGGTTTGGATGGCCACATTGACGCCAGCGGCCTTCATGAGCTTTCCAACCTCGTGCTTCTGTTCCGGCAGTGCGATCGTGACAACCGTTCCGTCCGAGCCAGCACGAGCCGTTCGGCCGGAACGGTGCAGGTACGACTTGTGCTCTGTTGGTGGGTCGATGTGGACCACGAGTTCAACGTCGTCCACGTGGACACCACGCGCTGCAACGTCAGTGGCCACGAGCACGCGGACACCGCCGGTCGAGAACTCCGCCAGGTTGCGGTCGCGGGCATTCTGCGACAGATTTCCGTGCAGGTCCACGGCCGGAATGCCGCTGTCCGTGAGGAACTTCGCCATCTTCCGGGCATGGTGCTTGGTGCGCATGAACATCAGGCGCCGACCCGTTCCCGACGCCAGCTGATACACCAACTGCTTCTTCGCCGTCTGGTCCTGGATCAAGAGCACGTGATGCTCCATGGTGGTTACAGACGCCGTCGGGTCATCTACCGAATGCGTGAGCGGAGAGGTCAGGTACCGCTTGACGATCTTGTCCACTCCGTTGTCCAGCGTGGCCGAGAACAACATGCGGTGCCCCTCAGTGGGCGTCGCGTTGAGTAGACGCTGAACAACCGGGAGGAAACCGAGGTCTGCCATATGGTCCGCTTCATCCAGGACCGTGATTTCTACGCTCTCGAGGCTGATGATCTTTTGCTTCATCAGGTCCTCGAGGCGTCCCGGGCATGCGATGACGATGTCAACGCCGGCACGCAATGCCCGCTCCTGCCGCTGCTGTGCAACGCCGCCGTAAATGACAGTGGTGTTCAACCCGGCAGCTGCCGCCAGCGGAGCCACGACATTGTTGATCTGTGTCGCGAGTTCGCGGGTCGGTGCCAGTACGAGTCCAAGGGGGCGGCCCGGACGACGGCGATAAGCCGCCTCGCGCTCGGCAAGCCTGGCCACCATGGGCAGTGAGAAAGCGAGGGTTTTTCCCGAACCGGTACGGCCACGGCCCAGGACATCCCGGCCCTTCAGCGTGTCCGGAAGAGTCTCCGACTGAATAGGGAATGCTTCAGTGATTCCCTGCGCGGCAAGAGTTTTGACGAGCGTGGAAGGCACGCCAAGGGCAGCAAAAGTAGTCATGTATTTACACGAACTTTCTTCTCAATCTCCCCATACACCGGTTGGCGCAGGGGTTCGCCGAAGGAAAGTCAGACAGTGTCAACCGCACTCCATGTGGAGTGGTAGCGGGACAAAAGAAAGCGTTCATCGACGCATGCTGTGCGGTCCGACATGCAGTATTCGGGGCCTAAAGTGCACAGGCAAGTCCTCTTAGTTTACCAGCTGCCTGGGGGAACTGGCGACCTGCCCCTTGTTGGCCTCGTCACTCTCGTTGGAACGAGGGAGTGCAGTGCGACGCGGCGGGATACCCTAGATCCGATGAGCATCGAACCAGACAACACGCACCGGACACCCGCAAAATACAACGCCGAGGGCCAGCCCTACGGCGTGCAGACGGTGTCGTTTGTACGCCGGGGTTCCCGGCTACAGGGCCGCCGCGAGCAGGCGTGGGACCAGTACCGGGAGCGCTTCGCTATTGAGGTTCCCCGCAACCTGTCGGACACGTCCGTCCACTCGGACTTCCGGCTCGACGTCGACGCCGCCTTCGGCCGAAAAGCTCCGCTGACAGTCGAGGTCGGTTCCGGTCTCGGCGAAGCTGTCACTGCTGCCGCCCACGACCACCCCGATCGAAACTTCCTTGCCGTCGAGGTGTACCT
This sequence comes from Arthrobacter roseus, assembly GCF_016907875.1. Taxonomy (NCBI): domain Bacteria; kingdom Bacillati; phylum Actinomycetota; class Actinomycetes; order Micrococcales; family Micrococcaceae; genus Arthrobacter; species Arthrobacter roseus. The sequence goes on from NZ_JAFBCU010000001.1 coordinate 2,981,843, forward strand.
GCCCGGCCTTGCCCAGACGCTCTACCGCGTCGGTCAACTTGGGCTGGAAAACGTTCGGGTGGTGCAGGCCAACGCACCCGAGGTACTCGAAACCATGCTCCACCCCGGGTCCGTTTCTGAATTGTGGGTGTTCTTCCCCGACCCGTGGCACAAGAAGCGCCATGTCAAACGCCGACTCGTTCAACGCAGCTTCGCGGAGCTCGCCGCCCGAGTCCTTGAACCCGGCGGTATCTGGCGTCTGGCCACCGACTGGTCAGACTACGCAGTGCAGATGCGCTCCGTCCTGGGGGAATCCACTGAGTTCAAGAACCTGCACGACGGCGAACGCAGTGGACACGAGAGTCCGCTCACTCAAGTGTGGGCCAGCGGCGTCGAACGGGTAGTGGGTGGGGCACCTGTTCGGGAAGGCAAACTGCCTGTGAGTACGGGAAATGCGTCGGTGGGCGACGATGAGGACAGCACAGGCGGCTGGGCGCCTCGCTTTGAGGGACGTGAGCTCACAAGCTTCGAGAACAAGGCACACGACGCTGGCCGGTTAATATTTGATCTCGCGTATCGGCGCGCCTGACGGAAGAGATTTCGCATCACTGCTAACGGCGCGGAATTTAGTGCCGATTGATCCTGGTAGCACCTGTACCTTCCCACGTCCCCTGGGAAACCCCGGATCGAGAGAGCTTCCCGTGTCACTATTGCAGCGCACTGCCACCTTCACCGCACTCATCCTTTTGGCGGGCAGCCTCACCACGATTGGCGCCGCGCCCGCTCACAGCGCACCGACAATACCATCTGCGCCGCCGGTCATCGCACCGGACCCCGGGGCGCCGATCACCGCGCACCGGGTAGAGCCTGGCAGCCCCCTGGATAATGCGGCGAAACTTGCCGAACGCGGTATCGCCTCCCCGATGAGCGCACCGGGCCAACGCCGAGGGAATATCAACGTCACCCTCGTCACGGTCAACCTCGCCGACAAGGCCCAAGCCGGGTCCATCGACGTGAACGCCGCCAAAGCAGCCGTTAACCAGTCGAGTACCTACTGGAAGTCGATGTCGAACAATCGGATCTCCATGTCCGTGAGCTCCACCCGTCTCCGGCACAACTCAGCAGCGAAATCCACCTGGCAATACTGGGACATCATGAACAAGGTGACGGCGGAGCTGAACTGGCGGCAGACCGGCTACAACGCCCTGGTCATTTTTATCCCCACCGACACCCTCTCCGGCGGAGCCCTGGGTGCGGGCTGGAGCGGCAGCGGAACCGGTGGGCGGATCCTCATGCCCAGGCCGAGCAACTTCACGGGGAACGTCACCACCCACGAATTCGGTCACCTGCTGGGGCTCCTGCACGCGGACGCCCTACAGTGTGGATCGGGGCAATCCGACGTCGCAGTCTACGCCGGTTCCACCTGCGGCATCAAGGAATACGGCGACTCACTCGATGTCATGGGCATCGGCCGCCACTGGGATACCGCCGTCATCAGCGCCAGCTTCTGGGACAAGGGCGGGTTTGGACGGGGCGACGAAGTCCGCAACCTCGGTGTCGCCTCGGGTCGTAAGACTCTCACCCTTCGCCCGTGGGCCGGAACCGCATCGAACCGGGCCGTGAAGTTCGCCGACCCCCGTAGCGGAGAGGTCTACTACCTTGAACTCCGAACACCTTTGGGCTTCGACCGGAACCTTGCCGTCGGTGGGAACCGCGGCGTCAAAATCACCCAAAGTGGAGGCCTGACGGCGGCGTCGTCCATTGTGCTTCGACCCGACACACGCCCATACGCTGGCTACTACCACCCGAACCTCACCTGGCAGAGCGGCCAGACGTTCCGCACTCACGCTGGAACCACCGTCCGGATCAACAACGTGACCAACAGCTACGCGTCCGTGACAATCGACTCCGGACGCCCATTCTTGGACCTTTCCGGAACAGGCTTTCGCAGCGACATCGAATGGATGTACAACCGCAAGCTCACCACCGGCTGGTCGGATGGAACGTACCGGCCGTACGCTGCAATGAACCGCGATGCCATGGCGGCGTTCATGTACCGGCTCGCGGGACGTCCCGCGTTCACCCCACCAGCCCGCAGCCCGTTCAAGGACGTCTCCACCAGGCATCCTTACTACAAGGAAATAGCGTGGATGGACGCCAAGGGACTGGCCAACGGATGGTCCAATGGCTCTTACCGACCCAATAACACCATCAACCGTGACGCCATGGCGGCATTCCTCTACCGCTATGCGGGCGACTTCTGTAACGTGCATGCGGCAGCCTCCTACAGGGCCCCTGCGTCGTCGCCGTTTGTCGACGTCACCCGCGCTTCGCAGTTCTACACCGAAATTGCATGGATGGATGCAACTAACATCTCCAATGGCTGGAACGACGGAACGTACCGCCAGGTTGCACCCATCACCCGCGAAGCGATGGCGGCCTTCATTCACCGGCTGGATACCTTCCAGGTGCAGAACGGTGGCTGCAGGTCCTAGCAAGTGCAATTCTGAACTCAGCGCGTGAATAAAACGACTGTTAGTCTGAAGTTCGAATGCCAAGGTGGAGTCACACAGAGACGTCGGAAACGGCCGAATCCAAAGTCACTACGGAATCATCGGCCGACACCAGCACCGAGTCATCCTCTAGCCCCTTCCGCGACCCCTCGCTCCGATGAAGCTGCTTCGGGCAAGGACGACGGCGCGGCAGACCTTGCCGACGGCGGAGAGTGCCAGGGCGAGGACATCACCGTCGAATCGTCCATGGATAGCCCCGTGAACCTGACCGGCGACTGCGGCGTCATCACCCTCAGCGGCGAGGGCATAGTCCTTGAGGTCGAAAGCGCCAAAGGCATCGTGGACAAGAGCGGCAAGAGCGGCAAGAACACGGTGACGACTTCCACCGCTGAATCCGTGTGGGTTGCCGGTGACGGCAATACCGTGATGTGGGAGAAGCCGCTGAGCACCCTTCCGGAGACCGTTGGATCAGCGAACACGTTGACCGGGCCGCAGTAAGGTCGCCGAGAACCAAGCAGGGGCAGTCACTGGATAGAATGACTGACTCTGCTTGGTCTTCACTTCACAACTTCAGCGCTGCCCACCCCGCCAGATCACCAGCGACTGTCCGCGGGCACGTGGGCGTTGCCCTCGGGCCAGCGTCACGACGTCGCCAGCCAACCCGGCGGCAAACACGCGGGAACCATCGGTCGTCGAGCGCATCTGGGAAAGTTCCTCCGCCAATTCGGAGACGCGGCTACGCAGAGCGGCCACCTGATTTTCAAGTTCCAGGATTCGTCTGATCCCTTCAAGGGAAACACCTTCCTGGGATAGTCGCTGAACCTCGCGGAGAATATTCACATCGCGCTGAGAGTAGCGGCGCTGTCTACCTGCTTGTCTCAGTGGCCTGACAATGCCTAGCCTGTCGTACTGGCGCAGCGTTTGAGGATGCATATCCGCCAGCTCCGCAGCAACCGAGATCACAAAGATCGGCGCCGTTAGATCGATGCCCATGGTGCGTCTCCCTCCACGTCGCGGTTATGCCACACAATGATTAGAGCCTGGCTTTTGCCGCAAGCCCATCGCGCGGATTTGCGTCTTTGGTTGCCTCCGCAAAAGCTTTCACGGCGGCCTCGGCTTCCTTGTTCAGGTTCTGCGGTACGACGACGTCGATGGTCACCAGCAGATCGCCGGTTACCTTGGACGTCTTCACGCCCCGACCCTTCACGCGAAAAGTACGTCCCGCCGGTGTCCCCGCCGGAACTTTCACCTTGACCTTGTCCCCAGTCATGGTTGGAACTTCGATCTGCGCCCCTAGTGCAGCCTCCGCGAATGCCACGGGCACATGGACCCGAATATTATTGCCGTCGCGGGTGAAGAACTCATGCGGGCGGACACTGACCGCGACCATCAGGTCCCCGGTGCCGGCTGGCCCCTGCTGTCCCTTGCCACGGACCCGAACCTTCTGTCCATCCTTGATGCCCGCCGGAATTCTGACGTCTAAGACCTCACCGGATGGCTCACGTAAACCAATCGACGTGCCGTTGATCGACCCACCGAAGGAGATCGTGGTGCTGGCAGTACGGTCCGCACCCTTGCGCGGGGGCGCCTGGCCGAAGCCAGAACCTCCGCCGGAGAATCCTCCACCGAATAGGTCCGCGAACTCTGGCGGCACGTTGCCTTGGGAGAAACCACCACCACCACCACGGCCGGGACGACTCTGCGACTGCCCCTGGCCGAACAGGCCACCGAAAAGATCCTCGAATCCGGCGTTGCCGGCCGCACCTCCCGCACCGCCTCCGGGCCCGCCTGCTGAGAAGCGCGCACCGCCTCCCATAGCCCGAATGGCATCATACTGTTGCCGGTCCTCGGCGTCTGACAGCACAGCATAGGCTTCTGAAATGTCCTTGAACCGTTTCTCTGCCGCGGCATCACCCGGGTTCTGATCCGGATGAAATTTCCGTGCCATTTTGCGGTACTGCTTTTTGATGTCGGAGTCGGTTGCGTCCTTGGATACACCAAGGATCTTGTAAAAGTCCTTCTCGACCCAATCCTGACTTGCCAAGGACGTGTCCTTTCCGTTTAAAATCTGAAGAGCATCAGCGAGTGGTTGGCGTGGGCCCTCGTCCACCGGGAACGAAGGCCCACGCCACGGCCACCGTTAAGCTTCCGGTACAGCCACAATGACCTGGGCTGCACGGAGCACCCTGTCATTCTTCTTGTAACCAACGCGCAGAATCTGGCTCACACTGTCAGAAGTGACATCTGCGCTTTGCTGCTGGATCAGAGCCTCGTGGATATTCGGATCGAAATCCACACCGGTTTCATCGATCCTGGTCAGCCCATACGTCCCCAGCGCGGTCTCCAGTTTGATGGAGATCGCGGCGAAGGGGCCGTCGGCCAGATCACCATGCTGACGTGCGGCGTCGATATCATCCAAAACGGGCATCAAGGTGTTGATGACCTCGATGACCGCCATATCGCGGGCAACATCCCGGTCGCGTTCTACGCGCTTACGGTAGTTGACGTACTCAGCCTGCAACCGAAGGTAATCGTTGCGCAGTTCAGCCATTGCATCCGTGGCCTCCGTCACCGACGCGTCGTCGGCGTCGCCCACCCCATTGAGGATGGCTTCCGCCTGAGACAGTGCATCACCGCCATCGCCGCCATCGTCGCCATCGCGGCCATCAGCAGCTGACGCAGAGGCGTCTCCCGCTGTTGATTCCGCTACAGGGTTGGCTGCCTCCGAAGAGGCAGCCTCCCCGCTCGCGTCCTCGGCCTGACCACGGACTTTCCCTGTCTCCGGGTCGATCTTCCGGTTGTCCCGGAACGTCACCGGTTCCTGTTCGTCGGCACCTTCGTGCCCGTTCTCATTTCCGTGATTGGCCATGTTTACTTCTTTTCTTCGTCTTCGTCGACCACTTCAGCGTCAACGATGTCTTCGTCGTCGGCGTTGCCAGCGTCACCGGATTCTGGTGCACCTTCGCCGGGCGTTGCGTCCCCTGCTTCCGACTGGGCCTGAGCGTAGATGGCCTCACCGAGCTTGGTCTGGGAAGCCTGCAGCTTCTCAAACGCGGCCTTGACCTCATCGGCGTTGTCCTCGGACTCGAGGGCCTTCTTCAGCTCATCAACATCGGACTGGACCTCTGTCTTGACGTCCTCAGGCAGCTTGTCTGAGTTGTCCTGAATGAGCTTGTCGGTGGAGTACGCCAGCTGTTCGGCTGAGTTGCGGACATCTGCTGCCTCGCGGCGCATCTTGTCCTCTTCAGCGTGCTCCTCGGCTTCCTGAACCATGCGGTCAATGTCCTCCTTGGACAGTGAAGACCCGCCCGTGATGGTCATGGACTGCTCAGTTCCGGTGCCCTTGTCCTTTGCAGAAACATGGACAATACCGTTGGCGTCGATATCGAACGTGACCTCTACCTGAGGTACTCCGCGCGGTGCCGGTGCGATTCCGGTCAGCTCGAAGGTACCCAGAGGCTTGTTGTCCCTAGTGAACTCACGCTCACCCTGGAACACCTGGATGGCGACCGAGGGCTGATTGTCATCCGCCGTGGTGAAGGTTTCACTCCGCTTGGTGGGGATGGCCGTGTTGCGCTCAATGAGTTTGGTCATCATGCCACCCTTGGTCTCGATGCCGAGGGACAGCGGGGTGACGTCGATCAGGAGAACGTCCTTGCGCTCGCCCTTCAGCACACCGGCCTGAAGCGCGGCGCCAACGGCCACAACCTCATCCGGGTTGACACCCTTGTTGGGGTCCTTGCCTGCCAACTCCTTGACGAGCTCGACGACGGCCGGCATGCGGGTGGAACCACCAACAAGCACAATGTGATCAATCTCAGCGACCTTGATGCCAGCTTCCTTGATGACGTCCTGGAACGGCTTCCTGGTGCGCTCCAGCAGGTCCTTGGTCAAGTCCTGGAACTTGGCGCGAGACAGGTGCTCGTCCAGATGAACCGGGCCGTCAGCAGTAACTGAGAGGTACTGGAGGGAAATGTTGGTGGAGCTGGCCGAGGAAAGTTCCTTCTTGGCCTGCTCGGCAGCTTCTTTCAAACGCTGAAGCGCGATCTTGTCCTTGGAAAGATCCGCGCCCTTCGCCTTGGCCTGGCTCAGCAGGTAGTCCACTACACGCTGGTCCCAGTCGTCACCGCCAAGGCGGTTATCGCCTGAGGTGGAGCGGACCTGAATCGTGGAGAAATCGTCCTCATCCTTGCCAACTTCCAGCAAGGAAACATCGAACGTGCCGCCACCGAGGTCGAAGACAAGGATTAGTTCGTCTTCTTTGCCCTTGTCCAGACCGTACGCCAGCGCTGCTGCCGTGGGCTCGTTGACAATGCGAAGGACGTTCAGTCCCGAGATTTCTCCGGCTTCTTTGGTGGCCTGGCGCTCGGCATCATTGAAATAAGCGGGGACAGTGATAACGGCGTCCGTGACCTTCTCGCCCAGGTAGGACTCGGCATCGGTCTTGAGCTTCTGAAGGATGCGGGCAGAGATTTCCTGCGCCGTGTATTTCTTGTCGTCGATCGCTACGCCCCAGTCGGTGCCCATGTGGCGCTTGACGGAAGCAATGGTCCGATCGATGTTGTTGACTGCTTGGCGCTTCGCGATTTCGCCGACAAGAACTTCCCCAGCCTTGGAGAAGGCAACGATGGACGGCGTGGTGCGGGCACCTTCAGCGTTTGCAATAACGGTGGGCTCGCCACCTTCAAGTACGGAAACCACCGAGTTGGTAGTACCGAGGTCGATACCTACTGCACGTGACATAAGTGCTGGTCCTTTCAGAGATCCACTGAATAGCGTTGCCGGACACCGCGAGTGCCGGTGCGGCACGCCCAACCCGACATGATTGAGCGTTCTGCACTCAAGTTTACTCTCGCTCATGATGGTGTCAAGTCAGACCTGAGCGTGCCTGGCTCAAGTTCTTCTGAGCGTTCTGGAGGAATGAAGAGAGGTACCCGACCACGGAACCCCTCGTGCGTCAAGGCCTTTGCTCTCAAACAGCGGTCATACACGCCAATCTCCTGATATCGGGGGTGTGATGTTTACAACACTCGTTAGTGTTGTGATTATTTTGTTATCCAAGATGACGATTTGGTCATCAACCGATTAGTAAGGTTGAACATGAATAACAAGAAGATCGCCGGCGGGCTACTTGCCGCTTCGGCCACGGTACTTGCAGGAATGTTTACCGGAATGCCCGCTCAGGCGGTCGGAACAGTGGACGATGACGCCAAGGCTCCCGCTGTTGTGAGTCAAGCCGTTACCGCGGGCAGCAGCGCCGACTACTGGACCCCGGAACGAATGGAAAATGCAATCCCCGGATCCGTGCTCGCGGAGCAGTCCAAAGCCCAGTCCTCAGTAATGGCCAAGGCAAACCAAGCGACCGTGCAGCGCGGAGAGCACGTCACCATCACCGGCAATAACAGCGATAAGTCGAAGAAGGGCAATGGCGCAGCCACTCCCACCGCGGGCAGCGAGAACCCCGTTGACCATATTGGAAAGGTTTTCTTCAGCCTCGGCGGCTCCAACTACGTCTGCTCCGGCAACGCCGTAACGTCCAACAACCAGAGCACTGTATCCACCGCCGGGCACTGCCTGAATGAGGGCCCGGGTGCGTTCGCCACCAAGTGGATCTTCGTCCCCGCCTATGAGAACGGCAATGCACCCTACGGCGAGTGGTCCGCGGAAGAACTGTTCGCACCAACGCAGTGGGTGAACCAGGGCAACATGGCCTATGACACAGGCTTTGCCGTCGTGGCTCCCCTGAACGGACAGAGCCTCGGTGAAGTAGTTGGCGCTTCAGGGCTCGACTTCAACGCCGAACGCGAACAGAACTACACCGCATACGGTTATCCCGCCGGCGCTCCATTTGATGGCCAGACGCTGAAGTCCTGCTCCGGCCAGGCAACCCCGGACACCATCAGCCCGGAATTCGAGACGCAGGGCATCCCCTGCGACATGACCGGTGGATCCTCAGGCGGACCGTGGTTCATCAACAGCGATAGCTCCGGTAACCAGAACTCCGTCAACAGCTACGGCTACGGCAGCGTGGACGCAATGTTCGGCCCCTACTGGGGAAGCGTCATCCAGGACGTCTACAGCCAGGCATCCAGCTCGTAAACACTGAGACACAGCAACACAGCAACAGGGTCATACTGGGTAACCGGTGTGACCCTGTTGGTTGTCTACCCTAAGATGACACAGTGCTTCCCTCACTTTGGCTTGCCCTCGTGGGCGCGTGCCTCCTGATCAGCTTCACTCCGGGCGCCGGAGCCATCAACACCATGAGCAACTCACTGAACGCCGGATACACCCGCGCGATCTGGGGCATCACCGGTCAGCAACTAGCACTGATCGCTCACATCCTGATCGTCGCCGCTGGCGTTGGCGTTCTTGTAGCGGGATCCCCCTTGGCATTCAACATCATCCGCTACGGCGGGGCTGCCTACCTCGTCTACCTCGGGATCCAGAAGTTCCGCGAGCGTGCCGAACTGAACAACGACGCCGTTGTCCTCCACTACCACGAACCACGCTTTTCCATGTTTCGCCGGGGCCTCTGGGTCAACCTACTCAATCCCAAGGCAATCGTGTTCTTTCTGGCCTTCATGCCCCAATTCATCAAACCTGACCAGCCGTTGATTCCGCAGTACCTGGTACTCACGGGGACCGTCGTGGTCGTCGATGTGCTCGTCATGTGGCTGTTCTTTGCCGCTGCGGCCAAAACCTTTCAGCGCTTGACCCGCAACGCCCACGGCCAGAAGATCCTGAACCGTATCTTCGGCGGTTTGTTCGTCGCCGTCGGAGTGGGCCTTGCCGCCGTGTGAGGTACTCATAGAATGAACACATGTATCGGGTCATTACAGTCTGCACCGGAAATATTTGCCGCTCCCCCATGGCTGAAATCATGTTGGCCAGGGCCTTCATGGAGGCCGGGCTCCAGCATGTCGTGAGCGTGGATTCAGCCGGCACCACCGAGTGGGAGGTCGGAAAGCCGATTGACCCGCGTGCTGCGGCCAAACTCGCGTCGCAGGACCTTGCGAGCGCTGAGCACGTTGCTCGGCATTTTGAGGCGTCGTGGTACAGAGACCGGCACTTGATTCTGGCCCTGGACCTCGATCACTATGAGCACCTGCGCGCCAACGCACCGGATGCCGAGTCGAGCCAAAAGGTGCGACTCATGCGGGAGTTCGAGCCCTCGTCAGCAGGGGTTCCGCTGCGTGAGCTGGGCATCTACGATCCCTGGTTCGGCGACAAGGAAGACTTCGAAACCACGTGGGCTCTCATCAACGGCGCGGTCCCCGGCGTTGTGGACCATGTGAAAAACGTCGTTCGTGACCGTTAGCCCCCGTCCGCTGCTCATTGCCATCGACGGCCTGTCCGGCGCGGGTAAAACGACGCTCACCGTTGAGCTCGCGGTCCTGCTGCGTGCGCATTTCAGCGTCAACGTTTTTCATCTTGAGGACATCTACCCCGGCTGGGACGGACTTCGGCCGGGAATGGAGCGTTATGTCAGCGACGTTCTGGCTCCCCTGCATACTGGACAGGTTGCCGCATGGCGGACCTGGGATTGGGAAGCGGGCGACGACGGTCCATTGCGGTATACAGAGCCCTCCGACGTCGTCCTTCTGGAGGGTGTAGGCGCAGCGTGTTCTGCGGCTCGGTCGCTTCTGGACGCAGTGATCTGGATCGATGCGGCCGAGGATCTGCGCTGCCGTATGGCCTTGGCCCGTGATGGGGATGCGTATGCACCGTTTTGGGACCGGTGGGCGGAGCAGGAGGAGCAGTGGCTTTCTGCTGATGACGTCACCGCAGATGCCGACGTTGTTGTTAAAGGACACCAGGGTCCCGGAACTCCCGCACTCGTCGTCGAGGCGCTTCTCGAACTTCCCGCGCTGGCCGGAAGGCTATCCCACGTGCCCCGTCCGGCCCTGTCCGTGCGGGTTGAGAAATTGCCGGCACGCAATAATGCTTCAGCACTTTTTGCTGCGCTCTACGCCGAATCGGACCATACGGTCTGGTTGGATAGTTCCAATACACACGAGCTCAATGATCGTAACCGATTCAGCATTCTGGCCGACGATGGTGGACCACATGGACGGACCGCACGGCACGACGGCGGGACCACTGTGCTCGCCGGTGGGCCAGTCACCGTGCGTATTCGGGAGCCCTTCTTTCGGTGGTTGAATGCCGTCTGGGCTGGAGCACCGGTAGAGACTCCGCCGGATTACCCTTGCGGGTTCACCCTGGGGTGGCTTGGATATCTGGGCTACGAGCTCAAGCGCGAGTCCGGAGGCGCGGACCGGGCCGGTCCCGCACGGACTCCGGATGCATCGCTGATTTTCGCAGGGCGCGCCGTCGTTCTTGATCACCTTGCTGACGTCGCGTACCTGTTGACGCTCAGCGACGGCCGCCCGGATGACGACACTGAGGTCTGGCTGAATTGTGCCCGCAGCGCTGTGCTCAGGGCAGCAGAGACGTTCGACGATAACCTGCCCGTTCCCGAGTGCGGCGACTTCACGGTGCGAGATACGCGGGAAGACTACCTGGCCAAAATTCTCTCAGCTCAGAACGAGATCCGTGCCGGCAACTCTTACGAGGTGTGCCTGACCACGGAGTTGACGGCTCACGCGGACCGGCTCGAACCAGTGCAGGTCTACAGCTCCCTCCGCCGTGGTAGCCCTGCCCCTTTTGCCAACTACCTGCGTTTTGGAGATCTGCACCTTGCCGGTTCATCGCCGGAGCGCTTTCTCTCGATCACCGCTGAGGGGGCGTTGCGGGCGGAACCTATCAAGGGAACACGTCCCCGCCTGGCACATCCTGAAGCGGATGCGGCCCTCCGGCACGAACTTGAACGATCGCCGAAGGACCGGGCCGAGAACATCATGATCGTGGATCTACTGCGCAACGACCTCTCCCACTTCGCAGTCCCCGGAACAGTGGCCGTCAGCCGGTTATGCGCCGTCGAAAGTTACACCACCGTCCATCAGATGGTCAGCACCATCGATGCGCAACTGCGTCCTGACGCTTCCCGTGCGGAGGCGATCGCAGCCGCCTTTCCCGCCGGATCGATGACCGGGGCACCCAAAATCAGCACCATGGAGATTCTGGACCGGCTGGAGACGGGACCACGCGGGCCCTACTCCGGCGCGGTCGGCTACTTCTCGCTCACTGGTGCCGTTGAACTGTCGGTGGTTATCCGGACCCTTGTCATGCACCGTGTCGATGCCGGTTTCGACCTGAGTCTCGGCGTTGGAGGCGCCATCACCGCAGACTCGGTGCCGGGCGACGAGTGGGACGAGGTACGCACCAAAGCGCACGGTGTGCTGACAGCGCTGGGAAAGCAGTTTCCCGCCGACACGTAAATTATGCTGGCCGCATGACAGTTCTGGTGTTCCTCGACCCCATTCACCCCAACGGACGAATCGCCGACGCTTCAAAACCACAGTTGATGGCTACCGATCTGGGAGCCACCCGGGGGGACGGAGTGTTTGAGTCCCTGCTGGCCCGCGATGGTAAACCCCGTAAGCTTCAGGCGCATCTGGATCGGCTGGCAACCTCGGCTGCCAGCCTTGAACTCACGATTCCGGCTCCAGCTCAATGGGAACGGGCTATAGCGACGGCGATCGCCCGCCACCATGCTGAGGATCCGGCGTCGGAGCTCGTGGTTAAACTCCTTGTCACGCGTGGGGTGGAAGGTGCTTCCGCACCGACGGCCTGGGTCCAAGTATCCGCTGTCACTCGAAAGTCCCGACAGCAACGCGAAGCGGGCCTAGCTATCACCCTGCTGGATCGTGGCTACAATAGCACCGCCGCAGAGCGGGCCCCGTGGTTGTTGATGGGCGCAAAAACTCTCTCCTACGCAGTCAATATGGCGGCCCTGCGATACGCCCACGCCAAAGGTTTCGATGACGCGATTTTCACGTCCTCCGACGGCATGGTTCTTGAGGGACCCACGTCCACGGTCTTGTTGGCCACCGACCGGGATGGCGTGAAAACCCTGCAAACGCCGTTACTGAAGAGCGGGGTACTGCCCGGCACCACGCAGGGCGCCCTCTTCACCGCTGCGGACGCTGCCGGGTGGTGTCTCGGGTACGGTCCGCTGGTCCCGCAGGACCTGTTCGAGGCCGACGGCGTCTGGCTTGCCTCGAGCATTAGGCTGCTGGCACCGGTGAACTCCATCGATGGCCAGTCTCTAAGCACTACCTCGGACGCGGGAAACGCACTCACGGTGGAACTCACGGCACTACTTGAGTCTGCGCTGTAGCTCGAGTACGTGGACTTGTGAAGAACTCGTCAGACGACTAACAGCTGCGAGGGCCAGAAAAACTCGACCGGCAGCCATTCAGTTCGCACCGTTGGGTCGCTAGGCTTGGACGTGATGACCTGAAGATGACGAAAGGATCTGTCATGACTGAACAGAACAGCAAGGCCGAATCCAGCCAAAATCCTGATATCGGTGGCGGTTTAGAGGATATGGATGAAGGCGGTTACGGCGGCCCCGGCCCCCGCAACGAAGACGCAGAGGCCAAGGAACCGGAGTCTGACGATTCGGAAGACTCCTCCGAAAAGCAGGACGGAAACGCGGGCTAGCCCCAGACCAGGTTCCACGTGTTCAGGTGCATCGCAGCGGCCATCGCGGCGCCGGCCACAAGCACTCCGCCGAGAACCACCACCACGTCCATGCCCGCGTAGGTTGCTTTGCGCGCCCAGGTTCGATGCTCGCCTCCGAAGCCGCGCGCTTCCATCGTCACAGCCAGTCGGGAAGCACGCCGGATGGACTGCACCAGCAGCCCAAACGCCTGCGAGAGATTCGCCTTGAATCGCGCCCATGGGCTGCCCATCGATCCGACACCGCGTGCCCTCCGAGCCATGCCCAGCGTCCGCCACTCCTCAATCATGAGACCGATCAGACGCATCGCAGCCAGCGTCCCCAATACAAACCGGTGTGGCAGCTTGGCTTGTTGCGCTAACGAATCCGCAAGGTCGGTGGGATCAGTGCTGACCATCAGCAGGATCCCGGGGAGCGCGACGGCAAAACTGCGGGCTGTGATGGCAACGGCCGCCGTCAGAGATCCTTCCGTGATGTCCACGTAGCCGAGGTTCAGCAGGATGGCACCCGAGTCTTCCGCAACAATTGCCGTGCTCCACCCGCCCAGAATGATCGCGACAGCCAGCGGCCACCCGCGTCTGGCCAAGGCGACCAGGCTCATCCCAGCCAGCGGCAGCAGCAGCAGTTCCAGTGCGAGGGCAACAGAGGCCGAGACCCAGTCAATGGATGCCGCCAAGGTGAACGTCACCAGGACGACGGCGATGAGTTTCGCGAGCGGATTGGCGCGGGTGAGTAACGCGGTGTTGTCCGGGTTGAACAGTTCATCTCTCATGAAGCGTCCTTTCCAAGTTCCAACCGCGCTCCGCCAAGGACACGGGTAAAAGAGGCATCATGGGTCACGGACACCACCGCCGTTCCGCTGTCCAGAAGACCGAGCAGCAGGGACGCGAGTTCTGCCCAGGTATTGGCATCCTGCCCGAATGTTGGCTCATCGAGCACCAGCACTTCGGGGCGGGTTGCCAGCACGGTCGCAACGGACAGCCTCCGCTTTTCACCGCCGGAGAGCGTGTAGGGGTTGGCCTCCACCAGGGATTCCAGGCGCAGCCGCTGCAGGAGTTCATCCACCCGCGCGGCGACGTCGCCATCCGGAAGCCCGGCCTGCCGCGGCCCAAAAGCGAGCTCGTCGTAGACCCTTCCGGTCACGAACTGGTGCTCGGGCTCCTGGAAAACGGTGCCGATCCGTGTGATGAGGTCCCGGGCCTTCCACCGAGCCGGGTTGCTACCAAGGTTCCCGGCGAATTCAGCGGTGGCGCCCACGTCACCGGACAGTGCGGGCAGCAGCCCCGCAAGAGTGAGGGCGAACGTCGATTTGCCTACCCCGTTGGGACCGGTCACGCTCAACGCCCTGCCCCGCTTGACGACCACGTTGATGTCCGACGCCGCCGGCTCCGGCCGGAACCGCCGTCGCGCTTTTTCACGCGAGACAGCGAGGTTCGTAGCTTCCAGCAGTGGCGTGCCGCTGCCCATGGTCTCCCTGGGTTTTATCTCAGGAGAGTATCCGGGAACCCATACGCCAGCCGAGATGAGTCGATCCCTTGCCTGCAGGAAGACGACGTCCGGGCGGCCGTCCATAGAAACCCCACCCCCTGCCTCGAGCACAACGACCCGGTCCACGACGTCGATCCACGCGTCCACTCGGTGTTCCACCACCACGAGTGTGGCTCCGGTGTTTTCAAGGACACGAGCCACGGCATCACGGACTTCCGTGACGCCCTCCGGGTCAAGGTTGGCCGTGGGCTCATCCAGGAGGATCAGACCCGGCTGCATGGCGAGAATTCCGGCGAGCGCGAGCCGTTGCTTCTGGCCTCCGGAGAGGTGCGACGTCGGGTGGTTCAGCGGAACGTCCAGCCCGACGGCGGTGAGCGCGGAACGGACCCGGTGCCAGATCTCGGTGGGTTCCACCGAGAGGTTCTCTGCTCCGAACGCTACGTCGTCGCCCACGCGGGACAGGATGACCTGAGACTCCGGATCCTGTTGCATGAGCCCTGCACGACCGCGCAGACCGTTGGCGTTCTGTCCATCAATAGTGAGCGAACCGGCCTCATCGGCGTCCTCCTCGGCCCCGAGAACTCCGGCCAGGGCGTGCAGCAGTGTGGATTTTCCAGCACCGGAGGGCCCGAGGAGGAGGACTTTCTCACCGGGTTCAATGTGAAGGTCCAGTCCGCTGACCGCCGACTGTTCGCGGCCAGAGTGCCGCCAGCCCCAGTTCACCGCCTTTATTTCCGCTGGCTTCACCCCAAGCCGGGGTTGCGCGCTGAGGCTCACAGCACTGGTTCGGACGCCGCGTTGCGCGAAGGAAATGCGCTCAGGGCCCCGGTGCGTGAAAGCCCGCGCGCTGCCAGCCAGGACAGAACGCCGGCGAGGATGGCGCATCCAACGACGCAGCACAGGATGTAGACGATCTTGTGATCCAGTGCCCACGCGATATTCCAGCCCCACGGGGCAATGGTGTCATTGAGCCCCATGAATAGTCCTGCGGCGCCGCCTGCCAGAAGCGCAACCGTTAGCGTGAATTTCCGGTAGCCGAAGGCAGCGAATATCAGCTCGGCACCCAGACCCTGAATCATTCCGGACACCATCACGGCGACACCGTACTTTGAGCCCATCAGCAATTCACCCATAGCGCCGACCGTTTCACAGAAGAACGCTGCGCCCGGCTTCCGGATGATGAGTGCACCGAGGACAGCCGGGATGACCCAGCCACCGCTATAAAGCCCAGCCAGCGGCGGGTACGCTGCAGTCAGAACCCCAACGGGCCCGGCACCGAGGGACCACAGCCAGAAGATCACCCCGCCGGTGACGGCGATCAGCGCCGCGACAACGATGTCCACCACCCGCCAGCGGTAGCGCGGCTTGCGTGGTGCAGTGCTGGTAACTTGTTCATTCATGAAATCCTCCTGGAGTCAGGAGGGGAAAATGCCCTGGCACTTTGAGATGCTCGACTCCCTTCGCCGGTACTAACCGGAGCAGGTTCGAGGGTCTGCGGTGGTCCGCACTCTCAGCGTTCAACCTGTGGCCGGAGTCCCGGTACAGGCAACGCTCCCCTGTCGTAATGTCTTTACTGATTTCTCAGTGCCTACTACCTTACACACAGCTACGCCCGGAGGACGACTGGCGCTAGGCTAGGGGAGAAAGCCTGAGCAACCTGATAGCTTCCGTCTGATAGCAAGGAGCCACCGTGGAGAAAATGTTAAAGATATTCGGATCCCTGATCAGCCTCGCGGCCGGTATCGCCGGGGCCAAGATCGTTGATGCCATCTGGGAGAAGGCCACCGGCGATGGCCCGCCCAAAGGCACGGATGCGCTGGAGAACACGCTGCGCTCAACGTTGGTTTTCGGGTTGGTCTCAGGTGCCGTGCGAACCCTGATTCAGGTTCTGACCAACCGCGAAACTCAGAAGGCAATCAACCGGTTTGCGCGGACCCGTTCTCAGGTCTAAAACCGGCTACTCCGTACGGGTGTCTCCCTCTGGGGAGGCACCCGTTGTTTTTGCTTTGTCACCGAGCTCTTGTTCCCTGGCAGCGTGTTCCACCACGTCGTCCAACTCGTCGATGCTGAGCAGTTCTTTGCGAAGGTACTTGGTGCGGTAGCCCGCACGGCCCACCATGTGCGCGGCGACGGGAGCTGTGAGCAGTTGAAGGACCCAACACGCTAGTAGTACCGGCAGTAGCGTCCAACTCCGCATTTCGGCGGCGATTGCGGCAAGAAAAAACCACAGACCGAGCACCTGCGGCTTGGTAGCCGCATGCATGCGGGACATGAGGTCGGGGAACCTCAGGAGGCCGATGGCGGCGGCCAGGGACATCAGGGCTCCGCCGATCACGCAGAAGGCCGCGATGACATGGAAAATTGTTTCAGACACCGGAAAACCTCCTGTCCGTGACAAATCGCGACACGGTGACCGACCCAATGAACCCAATGACGGAGATAGCTACCAGGAGCACCAGGTTATCCAGATGACCGCCGATGACCATGTCCACCGCCAACACGCCGCCAAAGATGGCCAGCAGGACGTCGATGGCCAGCACACGGTCCAGCAACGACGGACCCCGAACAATCCGGAAGATAGCCCCTGCAGCGGCCAACGCCAGAATGACAGCGACCACGATAAAGACAATGGTCATGATCGTTCCTCCCGCAAGCGGTCAAGCTCGTCCCTGCTCCCGAGCACACGGATGATCTGCGCCTCGACAGAGCGAGCGTCTTGACGAATGGCATCAGCTTCTTCTGGAGTTTTTACGTTGAGGCAATGGAGATACAAAGTTGACGTGGAACGGTCAACGTCCACTACCAAGGAGCCCGGGATCAGTGTCAGCGTGTGTCCAGTTGCTGTCACGATGAAGTCAGAGCTGCTACGCAGCTGAACGGCGACGACGGCGTTCCGGATGTGCGGACCCCGGCGGACGGCCAACCAGAAAACCTCCAGGCTGGCCACAACAACCTTGCCAAAGAACCTCACGCCGAAGGTCACGGCGTGAAGAATGTTGAATCTCCCACTGAGTTCGACCGGGGGGAGGTAAAAGAACCGAGTTACCACCATGGCTATCAGGGCGCCGAAGAGCAGGTTCGAACCGCTGAAGTCGCGCCACAGGGAACCCCATATCAGCACGAGCCACACGATCAGTGGAAGTTCCTGAACGAAGGGGGCATGTTTTCTCATTGCCCAAATCCCTGTCCGAAAACAGCTTCAATGTAGGGGGTGCGCTCCAGCATGTCCTGTGCGGCCAGGTTGGAAAACTCAACCAGCGGACCGGCGAACAATGTCAGAGCGATTCCAAGCGCAATGAGGCTCATGGTCGATCCAACCATCGGCGCAGAAAGACTGGCGCTGTTGCTCTCCAACATAGCGTCGTCGTCGGCGTCCGTGCCTGTTGTTTCAGGGGCATATTCTTGCCACTTGCCCGCAGTGACCGGCAACAGCAGTACCGGATCCGGGTCCACTGCGTCGACTGGTCTGCGCCAGAAGGCCCGGTTCCAGACCCTTGCCATAGCCAACAGCGTCAACAGACTGGTGGCCACGCTGCCAACGACCAGCACATAGGCCGTCATCGTGCCGAGGTCCACTCCTGCCTGCAGGAGGCCCAGCTTCCCCAGAAACCCGGAAAACGGAGGAATTCCCGCGAGATTCATGGCGGGAACAAAATACAGCACCGCCAGCAGTGGCGACAGCCGTGCGAGACCTCCGAGCTTGTCCACGTTGGCGCTGCCACCGCGGCGTTCTATCAGGCCAGAAACGAGGAACAGGCTGGTCTGCACAATAATGTGGTGAACCACGTAGAAGACGGCAGCGCCGAGCCCTGCGACAGAAGACATGGCCAGTCCAAACACCATGAATCCGATATGGCTCACGAGCGTGAAGGACAGCAGACGACGGATGTCTGACTGCGCCAGGGCACCCAGAATACCCACGATCATGGTCAGCAGTGCAACGAGCATCAGAAGGTCGTTGATCCGGTCCCCCGGGAAAAGCAGCGTCTCCGTACGGAACATCGCGTAGACGCCCACTTTGGTGAGCAGTCCGGCAAAGACCGCCGTCACCGGTGCCGGCGCCGTTGGGTAGGAGTCCGGGAGCCAGAAGGACAACGGAAACACAGCAGCCTTCACCCCGAAGGCCACCAGCAACATCAGGTGCAGGGTCAACTGCATCCCGGAATCCAGATTCTCGAGTTTGATCGCCAGATCCGCCATGTTGATGGTTCCGGTGGCACCGTAGATCATGGCGATCGCCAGCAGAAACAACAACGAGGAAATGACACTGACGACGACGTACGTCACCCCGGCACGGATGCGCGGGCCGGACCCTCCAAGGGTCATCAGTACGTAGCTCGCGGTCAGCAGGATCTCGAAGCCCACATACAGGTTGAACAGGTCCCCTGCCAGGAACGCATTGGAGACTCCGGCCACCAGAATCAGGTACGTGGGGTGGAAGATCGAGACCGGTGCATCTTCATCGCCGTCTACCTGGCCCTGCCCCGTGGCATAGACCAGGACGGCGAGACTGACGGCTGTGGACACCACAAGCATGAGGGCCGAAAGTCGGTCCACCACCAGAGTGATTCCAAATGGCGCTGCCCAGTTACCGAGATTCACGGCTTGGGCACCGTACTCCCAGGCGTTCAGTAACAGCAGCACCTCAATGATGAGTGTCAATGTGAGCACGGCGGCACTGATCCGTCTCTGAAGCTTCGGTTTCCTGATGAGGAGGAAGGCCAGGGCAGCACCGAGGAACGGTAAGACGACGGGCAGCGGCGCTATCGATATGAGGGGGAAGTCCGGCGTCATCGGATGTCCTCACTATCGGTGTATTGCGTATCCCGTACCTTGGTGGATCCGGGTCTCTCTTCGCTTTCCTCTGGTGAGGTGAACTCGGTGGTTTCGGTGGGAACCTCGGCGTCGTCTTCTTCGTCAAAGCTGCTCTGGGCAGCGACACGGCGATCCTCTGCATCGTCCTGAACTTCATCTCGGCGCGCGAGCAGCCAGGACCGGTAGATCAGACCCAGCATAAATGCCGTGACAGCGAATGAGATGACGATCGACGTCAGGATCAGGGCCTGCGGGAGCGGATCAGAATATTCCGAGGCTGGAATATTATCATTGTAGAGCGGTGCTTTGCCCGCAAGACCCCCGGTGGAGAGCAGGAGCACATTTGCACCGTTGGCCAACAGGATGATTCCCAGCAGGACACGGGTCAGGCTACGCTCCAGCAAAAGATAGATCCCGATGGCAAAGAGTGCGCCCATGACCACGAGCAGAGTGATGTTAACGCTCATGGGCGTCACCGTCTTTCGCCGTCGCGACGGAGACGGATGGTCCGTCGGGGAAATCCTCGGCGTCGTCCTCGGTTCCCATCTGGGTCCGTTCGTCCACTTCCGAACCGAGGCTGCGTAGAACATCGAGTACCAGCCCCACGACCACCAGATAAACGCCGATGTCGAAAAGCGTCGACGTGACGAACTTGACGTCGCCGAAGAGCGGCAGCGAGAACTTCAGGATGGCGCTCTGAAACACCTGTCCACCCAGCACCAGCGGCGCCATAGCAGTCAACGATGCCAGCCCCAGACCTGATCCGAGCAGGGCGCCAGCACTGACCGGCGTTGCTTCGGCCAGTTCAAATCGACCACCTGCCAGATACCTGATGGTCAGGGCCAGCCCCGCCATCAGCCCGCCGGCAAAACCCCCGCCAGGCGCATTGTGCCCCGAGAGGAGCAAAAAGATGGAGAACACAATGACCGAGTGAAAAATCAGCCGCGCCACCACTTCAAAGATGATGGAACGGCGCTCCGGCGCAAGCGTACGGCCAGCCACAAGCCAGCTATTGCGGGTGACAGTGTTGAACTTCTCCGCAAGATCCAGGGCAGCTACGTGACTGGACCCCTCCAAATTCTTCTCGCGGTCACGGTCAACGGACCCGGACTCGACGCCGTCTGAGCGCAGCCGCTTGTCTCCGCGGTTGCGCACAAAGATCAGACTCGCCACACCGGTCGCTGCAATCGCGAGCACCGACATTTCACCAAACGTATCCCAGGCCCGGATATCCACCAGGGTGACATTGACAATGTTGTCGCCCCCGCCGCCGTCGTGGGCCAGCTCCGGGAACGCTAGAGAAACCGGAGCTGCCACCCGAGAGCCCATGGCACTGGCAGCAATGAACATCATGGTGAGGCCAAAGCTGACGCCCAGCACTGCACGCAGAACACGATGCCTCCCCGGCGGACTCTCCCACAGGCGTGCCGGCAACGAACGCAGTGCCAAGACGAATGCCACCAGCACCACCGTCTCCACCAGCATCTGGGTCAGAGCCAGATCTGGAGCACCCTGCAGCACGAACAACAACGCCATACCGTAGCCGGTGACGCTGACCATCAGGACAGCGAGAAATCGCTTGTTGGCGCGGATGGCACCTAGAGCGCCGAGAATGACTCCCGCACCAACAGCTGCCTGCGCAGGCCCATCGAACCAGTGCCATCTGGTAGGTAACTGCAAATCATGGCCGATGATCGACAGCAGCGGTGTGATGATTGCCATGCCGAGGATCACCGTCAAATAAAACGCCAGAGACCCTCGCTGGGTGCGGCCAGTGACCCAGATAGCGACGTCGTCGAGCACACCGATGGCACCTCGGTAAAGGCGTTCGGCCTCCGGAACGCGATGCATCCGCAGCTGAAGGCGTTCCATCCTTCCACGCTGCCAGAACAGCAGGACACCCAACCCAATGGTCACCACGGTCAGGCCAAGAGCAGGAGTGATCCCATGCCACAGTGCCAAGTGCGGCCGTTCCGTTCCAGCGTCGGGGAACAGCTCGAGATAAGGCTGCACCACCCAATCCACCGGAGCAGCCCACAACCCAAGAACCACTGTGAGGACGGCAAGAATGGCCGGTGCCGCGAGGAACTCGGGCTCGATCCGCTTGAACGGCGTGTCCTCGGCCGGGTCCTTGGTGCCGAAACCTCCCCACACAAAGCGCGCGCTATACGCAAAAGTCAGGACTGAGCCCAGAACGACTCCAATTAGAACAACCCAGGACGTCCAGCCGCCGTCGTGCTCCACCCCGTGGACGAAGGCCTCATACACGGATTCCTTAGCCACAAACCCGACGAGTGGCGGCAGGCCTGCCATCGATGCAGCACCGATGACGGCGATCATAGCCAGCCACGGTGCCTTGCGCCGAAGACCGGACAGTTCGCGCAGATCACGGGTACCGGCCTGGTGGTCGATGATGCCGACCACCAGGAAAAGTGTCGCCTTGAACAGACCATGGGCCAGGAGGAGCCCCAGACCTGCGAGCGCAGCCTCACGGCTGCCGACTCCTACCACAAGCATGAGGAAACCCAGTTGACTGACGGTGCCATAGGCCAGCAGGAGCTTGAGGTCGAACTGACGCAGCGCCCGCCAACCGCCGATGATCATGGTGGCCAATCCCAGCACAATGATGATGGGGTCCCAGAAGGCAGTCTCGGCGAAGCCCGGCGCAAACCTGGCCACGAGGTAAATGCCCGCCTTCACCATGGCCGCCGCATGCAGGTAAGCACTAACGGGTGTGGGGGCAGCCATGGCCGCTGGAAGCCAGAAGTGGAACGGAACCTGAGCAGATTTTGTCATTGCGCCCAGCAGAACGAGGGCGACGGCGATATCCACAAAGATACCCTGAGCCAGCAGCCCGCTGGTGTCGGCCAGAATCGCGGAGATTCGGTACGTGCCCGCGGACTCTCCGATGATGATGAACCCTACGAGCATGGCCAGACCACCGAACGTTGTGACGATCAAGGCCTGCAGTGCTGCGCGGCGGGCGGAGAGACGGTGCCTCGCGTAACCGATCAACAGGTAGGACAGCACCGTGGTGATTTCCCAGAAGATGTAGACGAGCAGAAGGTTGTCCGCCGTGACAAGACCGAACATTGCAGCCGCGAACGCCAGCAGTTGCGCCCCGAACGCGCCCAGGCCGGCGTCGTCCTTCTTGAAGTACCGCGCACAGTAGAACAGAACCAGCGCACCGACACCGAGAATCAGCAGTGAGAGGACCGCGGCCAGGTCATCCATTCGGAAATCAAGGTTGAGCTTGAGTTCCGGAACCCATTCCTGGAGGAGCGCCGGTGGGGCATGGGGACTTCCAGCAAGCGCTCCCTGATCAGCCTGTGTGTAGCGGGAGAAGGTGAAGATCAGCCAGACGAACGCTGCAGCAGGAGCCGCTGCCAGAACGTAGAACGCGCTGCGGCCCATCCGAGCGAAGAGCATAGGCGCGACAAGGGCCACCGTGAACAGTACGGTGAGCACCACCAGCACAATCTAACTCCGCAACTCTAATGATCTCGGGCAAGGACAGCGGGGTTAATCAATGACCATTCTATCCGATGCATATGCGTGGCCGTAGATTGATGACGTAGTGAAGTGTTGCAGATAACATCAGGGCATGACCGCACCAGCCACGCAGCCGGCCCTTGGCCCACGTCACGTCAGCCGTCGCCAGATCCTCGCGTGGGCCTCCTGGGACTGGGGGTCGGCCGCGTTCAACGCGATCATGACCACCTTTGTGTTCACGGTCTATCTGACGACCACGGCTGCGTTCGGCGGTGAAGAGTACGTTTCACAGGTACTCGGTTCGGCGCTCACCATTGCGGGACTCCTGATCGCGGTGCTGGCGCCGGTGGTGGGTCAGCGGTCCGACGCCGGCGGCAAACGGAAACTCTGGCTCGGCGTCAACAGTGCGCTGGTGGTCATTCTGACGGCCCTGTGTTTCTTCGTGTATCCGGAACCCCAGTTCCTGCTGCTGGCCGTCTCCCTGTTGGCCGCGGCCAACGTGTTCATGGAGTTTGCGGGCGTCAACTACAACGCCATGCTGCTGCAGATTTCAACGCCGTCCACGATCGGGAAGATCAGTGGCTTTGGTTGGGGTATGGGCTACGTGGGTGGCATTCTTGCTCTGGCCATCGTGCTATTCGGTTTCATCACCCCTGGGTTTCTCGGCATTCCCACCGAAGGAGCGCTCAACGTGCGGATGGTGGCCGTGTTCAGCGCCGTCTGGTTTGGTCTGTTCGCCATTCCCGTCCTGATGGCGGTGCCCGAGCTGCCAACGAAGGTGTCCGGTCCACGCATAGGATTCCTAGCCTCCTACAGGTTGCTGTTCCGGCGTATCCGTGCAATTTTCCGCACCAGTCCCCACACCATCTTTTTCCTTGGCGCCAGCGCGATCTTCCGTGACGGGTTGGCAGCCGTCTTCACCTTTGGCGGCATCATCGCTGCAGGGACGTTCGGGTTTGAGCTTCAGGATGTCATCATCTTTGCCATCGCCGGCAACCTGGTGGCGGCATTGGGAGCAATGGCGGGCGGGTATTTCGATGACCGGGTGGGTCCAAAACCCGTGATCGTTACCGCACTGGTGGGGATTCTGGCCGCGGGTAGCGCCATGTTCTTCATGACGACGCCGACCGGTTTCTGGGTCTTCGGCCTGTTCCTCACCCTCTTCGTGGGACCGGCACAGTCCAGTTCGCGGGCCTATCTGGCCAGGCTCTCCCCGGAGGGTGAGTCCGGTGAACTCTTTGGTCTCTACGCAACAACAGGCCGCGCTGTCAGCTTCATGGCGCCCGCGCTCTTCACCCTGTTCATCGCCATCGGCGGAGCCCAGCGGTACGGCATCCTTGGAATCATGGCCGTGGTGCTGATTGGTCTGCTGGTGCTGCTGCCGGTGAAGTCACCGGACAAGACGCCTATCGCGGTGGTCCCGGAGGCATCCACCGGTGTCCGGAAATAGCGTGCCGGAAAGCACGGCTTAAAAGTTAGAGAGAAAGGCCTGTCCAGACCCCCATACTGGACAGACCTTCCCCAATGCCGGCTCGCATGTGCCGAAGACGTGGCATGGCCGTTCATCCATCCACGCTATTTAGCTAACCCCAGGCCCCAACGCTTGTCATGACGTCTTTAAGGGGTACAAGAACCATGGGTGTCCTGTATCTGGGGGACACTCCTCCGTGGACCGGCCCACTACGCTTCTGAATCAACCGGGGGAACGATGCCCAGCCGGATAGCTGCAGTACGAATCTCATGCTTGGTGCTGGCGGAGTATCCAGCCAGTATGAGCTTGTCCTTCGACCGTTTCAAATACGTTTTGACGGTTCCCTCGGACAGATTCATGAAGCGCGCCACATGTTTACTGATGAGACCCGACGCGTAGAGGCGGATAACTTCCAGCTCCTGGGGCGTGAGGTTCGCTGCCGGGGAGCGCTCCGCGAGGACTTCCAGTGCCTGCGCGAGCCTGCGCGAAATGTACTGCCGCGGTTTGAGTTCGCCGCTGCCGTCATCGGCGACGCGGAACTCATCGGTAGCCACAATGCTGATCGCTTCCACGAGGTCATCGATGGGATCCTGTTTGTGGACCACTCCGAGTGCCCCGGCCTGCAGCGCCTCCAATACCTCTTCAACCTGGTCGCCCTGGGTATAGACAAGCACGCGCGCACCCCACATCATCAGCGCATGAACGTTCTCGCGAGCCCTACTTTCATCTGCCAGACGGATATCCAGCAGCACCGCCACCGGCGGCGGACACCCCTGTTCCATGAGCTCCGCAACACTGGCTGCCACAGCGCAAACCCGAATGTCAGAATCCATGGATCCGATCACCGCACGCAGTCCGTCCCCGACCAACGGATGATCATCGACAACGGCCACCGAAATTTCCCGGCTCACACCGAATCCGCCGTGGTTTCCGAAGCAGACTCAGCGGTTGTGGTGCCGATCCTCAGATAGACCACTCCGTCATCCTCCATCAATTCGCTGTCCACCGGGAGGTTGACCTCTGCCAACCACGTCTCGGCGTCGTCTCCCATGAATACCACGGCAACGCCGCCTTCGGGGAGTCTGCGCATCATCAGGCGGTCCCCCTTGCAGGCGGCCAGGACGGATTGTCGCAAGACCTGCACCTGCTCGGGAACAAGCGCGCGGCGGGTACGCATACCGTCCTGCAGTTCCACGGCGACGCCGCGCGCCCGGGCACACCGGACAGCCGCCCGCAGCTCCATACTGAGCAGTTGCCGGGCCGCCAGTTCATCCCTCAACCCCAGAGCACCATGTTCCCAGCGGTCCCTATCCGCACCGGTGATGCGCGAGCGTTCATGCAGGACCGAGATCTGCTGTAGCAACGGAAGAGACTGCATCCGCATCACCTCGACGTCGAAATCCTGCTGAACCTGAGAGCGCACGTATTGTTCGCGTGCAAGCCTGTTCCACGCATCGACATCGCGCAGTTCCCTGCGCTGGCCGGCCATCCGGCGAAGGAAGATTGCGACGGCGGACGCCCCCGCATACATGGGCACTGGAGACATGAGCGCCGCACCCCCATACTGGACGGCATCCATGGTCCAACCCAGGAAGACCACCGACACCAGTGCATCCGAGGCGACAGTGACAACCAATGCCGCAAGTGCGACCCGGGGTCGGTTTTCAAAAATGAGCATAGCCAGAAGGGTCGCAGCGACGCCAGGCCACCAGTTGGCGTAGGTATCCACAAATTCGGGCTTCAGGGTTCCAAGGACAACAGCGGCCATGACCGGGATCATCGCGATGTTCACAACGGAGGCCACTCGGCTTCGGCCCCGGGTGCCGTGCTGCCAGCCGAGGGCGGCAAGAGCCAGCGCGAACGTACCCAGCCACAGGACAGGACGGGTTGTGGCGTGCAGAAAGATCACGGCGAGAACGAGGTGCATGACCAGGTATCCACAGAGGAACCATTTCAACGGTTTCACGGGAGACGCTCCCACTCGAGCGTGATGGACGTGCCCTGACCTGGCAACGATCGGATGGTTGCTTCCGCACCGATCAGACTCATTCGTCCTTTCACGGAGCCCTCCAGTCCCATGCAGGTGACCGGGACCTTACGCTCATCGAAACCCACGCCGTCGTCCTCTATCCGTACACGGACCGCGTTCCCGGAAACATGCGCCTCCACCGAGCAGACCGATGCTCGGCTGTGCCGCTCAACATTACGTAGCGCCTCCAGAGTCGCGCCCAGAATGCCTTGGCAGACCTCGCGTGGCAGATTCGGCCGCCCCTGTTCTACGGTGCTGCCGAAGGTGCAACCCGGCGCCACCTCCTGGGTGAGAGTCCTCAGCCTGCGGTCAAAATCGTCCGGCGATTGGTCGTCGTCGTACGGCCGGCTGGTCAGGAGTTGGACGGCCTTGGTTGCCTCGGCAGCCAGCCATCGTGGCTCGCGACCCGAGTTCTCCGTCGACGCCGCGCGCAGAACGTTGATGACGTTGTCATGCACCACCGCATCCCAGTGGGCCTGCTCCAGCAGGCGCAGCGACTGGTCACCGGTGTCGAGAGCGCTAGATCGGGCATCACGTTCAGCGTTCTGCACACTCCGCTCAAACATCAGTAGCGCACGGATCGCAACCAGCAGCGACGTCCCGACAATGAGGGGAAACAACATGCTCGCGAACGCCATCACCACGCCATCGCCCAGTGAAGCCGCTGCCAACAGCGCACAATTACCCCAGCACACCCAGTACGGCCAGCGCCGCTCCCCTGCAACGGCCAGAAGCATCAGTCCGATGAAAACGGCGGGAACGTAAGGCGAGCCCGGCATGACGAGGTCGGCACCGACCAGCAGCGCCCACACCACAACCGTGGTCAGATAGATGGCAGCACACATCGGAATGCGGTGTACCCCGGATTGCCGGCGAACGGCCAGCAAACAAAACCCCCAGATCACCGCCAGCACGCCGACACTGAAAACATGCAGGCCGATGACGGCTGGAGCCTCGGCGGGATGCGTGAATACCTTCAGTGCCTGCCACAACAGGTAGACAGGGCACGTCAGCGCCGCGGCAAGCGCAAAAACACGTTCGATCACAGACGAGGACTGCGTGAACTTCTGCATGGCTGCGGCCGGAAGGACTTATGGGTGGATGTCGGTGCGGTGAAAATTGAGGTGACTGCGCGACGCCGTGGGGCCGCGCTGCCCCTGGTAACGGTTCCCGTATTCACCCGAACCGTAAGGGTTCTCCGTTGGTGAGGTGAGCCGGAAAAAGCACAGCTGCCCAATCTTTGACCCAGGCCAGAGCTTGATGGGAAGCGTGGCCATGTTGGACAGTTCCAGCGTCACATGACCAGAGAACCCTGGATCGATGAAGCCGGCCGTGGAATGAGTCAGCAGTCCCAGCCGGCCCAGCGAAGACTTGCCTTCCAGCCGTGCGGCGACGTCGTCCGGCAAGGTGACAACCTCATACGTGGACCCAAGCACAAACTCGCCCGGATGCAGGATGAACGGCTCACCCGGATCTACCTCAATGAGGCGAGTCAGCTCTGGTTGGTCCTGCGACGGGTCGATGTGGGCGTATTTGTGGTTATCGAAGAGTCGAAACAGGCGGTCGATGCGGATGTCCACGCTGGAGGGCTGAACCATCGCTGGATCGTAGGGATCCAGCTGTATCCGTCCAGCGTCGATCTCGGCTCGTATGTCTCGGTCTGAAATCAGCACAGTCTAAAACTAGCGTATTGATTCAAAGGCACAGCTACTGGCCGATCTCGGTGCGGACGGCGAACAGTTCCGGGAAGAACGTGAGTTCAAGCGCCTTCTGCAGGAACCCGACGCCGGACGAACCGCCGGTTCCGTGTTTCATGCCGATGGTTCGCTCAACGGTCTTCATGTGGCGGAAACGCCACAGTTGGAAATTGTCCTCCAGATCCACCATTTCCTCACACGCCTCGTAGAGATCCCAGTTCTGCGCTGCGTTCTCGTAAACGTGCTTGTAGACCTGCACCAGCCCTGGATGGAAAACGTGGGCTTTAGACACATCGCGGTTCAGGAGGTCATCCGGGATGTCGTAGCCACGGCGGGCCATGAAGCGGATGAATTCGTCGTAGATACTGGTTTCGTTGAGGATCCGGGCCAGCAGGGCATGCGCCTCAGGGTCCGCTTCGAAGACCTTGAGCATGCCGACATTTTTGTTACCGAGGAGAAATTCGACCGCACGGTACTGGTAGGACTGAAAACCACTGGCGGAACCAAGATCCCCGCGGAACTCCATATACTCCGAGGGCGTGAGAGTGGCCAGAACAGACCATTGTTCCGTGAGCGTCCGCTGGATGTGCTTGATGCGGGCAATGCCTTTCATGGCCGCCCGCAGATCATCCGACTGCAGTCTGGCCCGTACCGCTTCTAGTTCGTGGAGAACCAGTTTCAGCCACAGCTCAGAGGTCTGGTGCTGAATGATGAACAGCATCTCGTCGTGGTGCTCCGGGCGGCTCACCGGCTTCTGCGCGGTGAGAACCTGATTCAAATGCAGGTAGGAGCCGTAGCCCATCTTGTCCGAAAAGTTTGTCTCGATGCCCTGCTCAAGGTTTCGGGTGTTCTTGTCCACGTTCACTTCACTTCGTTGTGCTGCCAGCTTATTTCGAATCCCACCCTACCCCCGCAACATTAATCTCAGGCCGTGCGGAGCGTGCAGGATACCTTGTCAGGGATTGATCGAGGTGGCAGGGTGTGATGTGCTCAGAAGATGACTGAATCAACTCCTGAGACTCACGACAGCGACGACCTGCTCAACGATCTTGAACGAGAGCTCGCAAAAGGCAAGAACGAAGACGCCGGTCCAGTGGATGTGATCCTCGCGCTACTGAACAACGAGATCTTTGTACTCAGCCGACAAGAAGTGGCAGACGGATCAGATTCGGTGGAACCGCTGCTACTCACCAACAAGGAGGGCGGCCCGATGCTCGCGGTGTTCAGCCACCCCTCACGCGTTCCCGACACCTACGCCGAGGTGGCCCCTTATGCACTGGGTATTCCCGGCGCCACCGTTATCCAGAGCCTCGGCGCTGACACCGGCATGGTCATCAATGCAGGTCACGAACTTGGTTTTGAGATCGATCCAGAAGGTGTTGCCAACATCCAGCGCGACTTCCAGCCCACTGATAAAGCGCCCGACGCCGTAGCATCCGCGGATGGAACCGAGACCCCGAGAACCGACTCCGGTTCCGGCTCCTAAGGGACACGCATGACTTGCCCGAAACAAACAAGCATCACAAGGAGAACGGCCGCATGACCGAAGAAACCGGAAACACCCCTTCCCCCAACGAGTCGATGAAACCGGAGAACCCCATTGATCTGGCCATAGTCGCCGGTCACGAGGGACGCATGACCAACCAGGAAGTCCTGGAAGTCATCTGGAACTCCGAGCTGATCAGCGTTGGCCGGATGGAAGACGAAGCCGATGCGTCGACGTTCCAGGCACTGAGCCTGACGGCGCCGGACAGCGAAGAGAAAATCGTCGTGACGTTCAGTGACCCCAAGCACATTCCCACCCAGCTGCGCGAGGTTGCACCGTTCGCCATCTCCAACGCAGGACAAGCGACCATCCGCAGCATTCAGCCCGGCTATGGCATGGCCATCAACCCGGGCATCACGCCTGGAATTGAACTCGGCGCGGAATCGGTTGCCAAGATCAATGCGGCGTTCGCAGCACAGGCGGAGAACCCGGATAACGACGAAACCGCACCTGATCAGGATGAAACGCGCTAGAAACACAACAGCTTGGGAGGAATGATGGAACCGCTGACCCACCATCAATGTTCCATCGTTCCGCCTTACCTGCTGGCCCGGTTAGCGGGGCTCCCGACGTCGGACTTTACCCGCGCGTCGTCGGCTGCAGCCCGGACGCTTGAGCACATTGATGCCGTGCAGCAGATCAGGGTTCAGGGAATCCGAGCCGCTCCGTCGTCTGTCAGCTCGGGGCTGAACCGCACCATTTCTGACGCCGGAAACCGCGAAGTCCTCCCCGGTAAGGCGGTGCGTCACGAAGGGGAACCCTCTACCGGTGACGCTGCTGTCGACGAAGCGTACGACGGTCTTGGACATACATACTCCCTGTTCCACAACATTTTTGACCGCTCCTCAATCGACGGTTCCGGTGGATCACTGGCGGCAACGGTTCACTATGGCGATGGCTACGACAACGCTTTCTGGAACGGTGCCCGCATGGTGTTCGGCGACGGCGACGGCGAGGTCTTCACCCGTT
This sequence comes from Arthrobacter roseus, assembly GCF_016907875.1. Lineage (NCBI taxonomy): Bacteria > Bacillati > Actinomycetota > Actinomycetes > Micrococcales > Micrococcaceae > Arthrobacter > Arthrobacter roseus. Next base: position 3,012,430 of record NZ_JAFBCU010000001.1, read on the forward strand.
TCACCCGATCCGTCACGGTCATCGGCCATGAGTTGGCGCACGGGTTCATCCTGGCCGAAACACCCTTGGAATATCAGGGACAACCGGGAGCCCTGCAGGAATCCGTGGCCGATGTGTTCGGCGTCCTCGTGGAACAGCACCTGCTGAACCAGGACGTGGAGTCCGCTTCGTGGCTGGTTGGGGACGGGCTCTTCACGGATGAGGTTCAGGGCCAGGCGCTGCGCTCCTTCAAGGCACCCGGGACCGCGTACGACGATGACATCCTGGGCAAGGACCCGCAACCGGCCTCCATGGACGCCTATGTGGAAACAGCACAGGACCGCGGCGGTGTCCACATCAACTCGGGGATACCCAACCGGGCGTTCTACCTCTGCGCAGCGCACCTGGGCGGCTTTGCGTGGGAGCGGGCGGGCAGGATCTGGTACCACGCCGTCATCAGCGGTCAGGTCACGGCCACCTACACCTTCGCCGAGTTCGCAGCATTGACTTTGGATACCGCGACAGCACAATTTGGGCCGGAGTCCCTAGAGGTGACGGCCACCGCCCAGGCCTGGCGGGAGACGGGAGTCCTGCCGTGAAACTCAGTGTGGTCCGAAGCGGTGGATTCGCCGGACTGACGCGCACCTGGGAGGCGGAGATTCCAGCCTGCGAGGCCGAGCGGTGGCTTATCCTGATGAAGAGCGACGCCGGTCCGGAAAGGCCCGTCGCCGCGGCGAGCGACTCATTTTCCTACACAGTTTCCCTCGGCGGCCTGACCACCGAACTCACCGAACACGCCATCACACCCGCGTGGCAGGAACTTTTCGACGTGGCGAAGAACCAGCCATAGCGCCGTCGTCGTACTGCGTGAACGTCTTTGTATTTCGTCGTGCCCGGGAGGTTGTTCTGTCACCGGCCGCACGTGGGGTAGGCTGAATCTCGTTGTTTTGCGGGCGTAGCTCAATGGTAGAGCGCTAGCTTCCCAAGCTCGATACGCGGGTTCGATTCCCGTCGCCCGCTCCAGTCCGGCCCTAGTTCAGGGCCAGCACGCACACGCTGTCGATCGAGACCAGTAGTCGGCCCGAATCACCGTCATTATTGACTGTCAGATACCTGGCCGGGAGCTTTCCGTTGCCGTTGAGCAGCACATCTCCACCCTCACTGGGTCCGCTGCGCACATAGCCCTGATCTATCCAGTTGTGCTCCAGCGCGCGACTAGCTTCTTCGGCTGCCTCACCGGCCGGCAGCCCAAACCGGAACGTGTAATTGCGCCCGGAGGCCAGATTGCTGAGCCTGCACTCCCCCACGCTGATCGTGTCCACCACTTTCTCAGGATTGGACAGCCGTGGATCATCGGCGCCGAGTGCGGGTTGCAGCGATGACAAGGATCCACGGACCAGCATCTCCATGTCCTGCCTCAGCTGGCCAGGGGTCCGTGACGTCTCCTCTGCCGTCGGCGTCTGTCTGGTCTTGGCGGCGTCGTCTGCTTGCCGCTGAAGCGGCTCAATACCCGTGGACGCAAGAACTGCTATGCAGGCCAGACCAAGCAACACCGCCGTACTGGCCAGACTCAGGGACAACCGCGACCAACCACGATTTCCCCGCGGAACCAACGCAACAACACCGACGATAACGGCCAGCAGCGGCAAAACGGCGATGACGATAATTTCCGTCAGGTGCTGTCGGAAAAGTTCCGGCGCACATTCCCGGCAGGCTGCCGTCGCGCTATTCCAGCTCTGCAACCGGACCAGGAACATGCCTGTCAGGGGCAGACTCAGCAGGGCCATGACGACGCCGGTGACGGCCACCCCCAGCGCTGGACGCGCACGGGTCTTGGGTTCAGAGGTCATAACGCTCAAGTGTAGTTTCTGGAGTACGTCACCGATATCAGACTCACATCGCAACCCGCTGGACCGGGCGGTAGACTTGCACGTGATGATTCGCAAAATGTTCAAGTCCAAGATCCATCGCGCAACTGTCACCGAAGCTGACCTTCACTATGTCGGCTCCGTGACGGTTGACCTCGACCTGCTCGAAGCCGCGGATATTCTCCCCGGCGAACTCGTGTCGATCGTGGATGTCACCAACGGTGCGCGGCTGGAAACCTACACCATCGCCGGTGAGCGCGGGTCCGGTGTCATTGGCATCAATGGTCCGGCGGCGCACCTGGTTCATGAGGGTGACACCGTCATCCTCATCACCTATGGGGACATGACCACCGAGGAAGCCCGCGCCTACGTGCCCACCGTGGTTCACGTCCGCCCGGACAACACCATCATTGCGCTGGGCACTGACCCGGCGGAATCGAAGATGGAAGACCTGCATCGGCCGCCACACGCGCTGAACAACGTCGCAGTCAAGTAGCGCGCCCGTCAAACACTGAGCTGCCCAGCTCATCTCGTCGTCCTCTCACTGTTAAAACAATTTCGGTATTCCTTACACGACTTCATAGCTCAGTGCTCGCATTGTTGCCCTTCTGGGCATAAGGTTCCATTCAAAGGTTACTGAGGGACCCCGCGGGGTCACTGAATCTGAACGTCTACAACGGTGTGGAGGCCCAGTGGAAATGCCGAACCAACCAGCGGGGAAACCGGCACGCAAGCGCGTTACCGCTGCCATGTTCACCCTGATCGCCAGCAGCCTCGTCCTCTCCGGCTGCGGGCCGGCACAGGCGGATAATACGCTCACCTGGTACATCAACCCGGACGACGGCGGCCAAGCCGCCATCGCGGAGAAGTGCACCGAGGAGTCCGGCGGGGAATACCGTATCGAGACTTCGTTGCTTCCCAGCGATGCTGCTGCGCAGCGTGAACAGCTCGCACGGCGCCTCGCGGCCGGGGACGCGTCACTGGACATCATGAGTATTGATCCCCCGTTCATTCCCGAACTTGCTGAGCCAGGCTTTCTGGCGCCCATACCCGAGGACGTGGCCGAACGCACCACCAAGAACGTCCTCGAGGGCGCAATGGCTGGAGCCACGTGGAAAGACGAACTCGTGGCGGTACCCTTCTGGGCCAACACGCAGATCCTCTGGTACCGCAAGTCCGTAGCCGAGGCCGCCGGCCTGGACATGAGCAAACCCGTGACCTGGAAACAGATCATGGACGCAGCTATGGAACAGGACAAATATCTGGGGGTCCAAGGAGCACAGGCCGAATCGATGACGGTTTGGGTCAACGCCCTGATCGAATCTTCGGGTGGGGAAATCCTCAAGAACCCAGAGGCCCCCGCAGATGAACTTGAGTTGGGCCTTACCTCCGACGCCGGACGGACGGCGGCGGAGATCATAGGAACCATCGGCGATGAAGGTTTGGGCGGACCGGGATTGGCAACGTCCACCGAAAACGACTCGATGATCCAGTTCCAGTCGGACAAGGGTTCCTTCATGGTCAATTACCCCTTCGTCTGGCCCGCCACCAAAGCCGCCGTCGAAGCTGGCACCCTGGAGCAATCCGTCCTAGACGACATCGGCTGGGCCCTCTACCCCCAAACCGTAGACGGCCAGGACACCGCTCCCCCGCTGGGTGGAATCAACCTGGCAGTTGGTGCGCAGAGCGACAATGTGGAGCTCGCCTACAAGGCGATCGAATGCATCGTGCAACCGGAAAACCAAGCCACCTACTTCGTCACCAACGGCAACCCGCCGTCGAACGTTGAGGCATACAAGGATCCACGCGTTGAAAAACAGTTCCCCATGGCGCCGACCATCCGCGACTCACTTGAACTGGCAGCCCCCCGCCCGCAGACCCCGTACTACAACGAGATCTCCACGGGAATCCAGCAGACCTGGTCCCCACCCGGAGGGGTTGAACCCGACATCACGCCCGCGGAGTCCGAGGACTTCATTACTGCGGTACTCAGAGGGGAGAAACTGCTGTGAGTCATGAAACGGCCACCGATCAGAAGCACGCCGGCCAGCACCGCAAGCAGAAAAAATACGTCAGCGAGCGCGCCAAGTCTGAGAAACGGCTGGGCTGGCTTCTGGCCGGACCGGCGTTCATCATGATGCTTCTGGTGACGCTGTACCCGATCCTCCAGGCGTTCTTCGACTCTCTTTTCGCCTTTCGCCTGACCGCACCGGATGAACGGGAATTCATCTGGTTCGCCAATTACATAACAGTGCTCGGAGACTCGGTCTGGTGGAGAGACTTCGGCGTCACCGTCATCATCACCGTCATCACGGTCGCCGTCGAGCTTGTTCTTGGGTTCGCCCTGGCGATCGTCATGAACAAGGCCATCAAGTCCCTGCGCGGCCTGCTGCGGACCGCCATCCTGGTTCCCTACGGCATCATCACCGTGGTCTCTGCCTACGCGTGGTTCTATGCGTTCGACATCAATTCCGGCTACGTCAACAGCTGGTTCGGGTGGCTGCCGGGCATCGATCAGGACCTCAACTGGTTCGCCGAGTTCTGGCCATCGCTGTCTGTGATCATGGCTTCGGAAATCTGGAAGACAACGCCGTTCATTTCGCTGCTGCTCCTCGCGGGCCTGTCGCAGGTACCCGGTGAGCTCACGGAAGCAGCTGAGGTCGACGGCGCCAGTTGGTGGGAGCGGATGCGCAAAGTCATCATTCCCAACATGAAAGCGGCCATCATGGTCGCCGTTCTATTCCGCGCCCTGGATGCCTTCAGGATTTTCGACAACGTTTTCATCATGACCAACGGGGCACACGGCACCGAAGTCCTCTCACTGCTGGCCTACCGAACATCCATCACACGGCTGGAGATCGGACTCGGCTCGGCGATATCGGTGTTGCTCTTCATCTGTGTCCTGATCATCAGTTTTATAGCGGTCAAAGGTTTCAAGGTCGATCTGGCCGGTTCACAGGAAGGTAAGTGATGAGGAAATCCTCGGGCCGCGAAAAAATGTGGTGGGCGCTCATCAGCGTCTTCGTGCTGGTGTACGCGCTGTTCCCGGTTGCGTCCATCTTCGCGACGTCGTTCAAGGCGCCAAGCGACCTGACCTCCGGTAAGTTCCTGCCCACCAACTGGACCGGTCAAAACTATGAACAGATCCTCGTCGGTTCCGCCCAGGACCTGTTCCTCAGCTCACTGCGAAACTCCATCGGGATCTCGCTCATTGCTACGGTCATCGCCGTCATACTGGCCACCTTTTGTGCGTATGCGATTGCCCGTCTCGACTTCCCCGGTAAGAAACTGGTGCTGACCACTGCACTGGCCGTCTCCATCTTCCCGGTCATATCGATAGTGACTCCGCTGTTCAATGTCTGGCGGACCATCGGCCTGTATGACACCTGGCTTGGCCTGATCATCCCCTACCTTTCGTTGACGCTTCCGATTTCCATCTGGACCCTCACAGCGTTCTTCAAACAGATTCCGTGGGAACTCGAGCAGGCGGCACAGGTAGACGGCGCGACGACGTGGCAGGCTTTCCGCAAGGCCATCATTCCGCTGGCCGCTCCCGGAGTATTTACGACGGCGATCATCGCGTTTTTCATTGCCTGGAACGACTTCGTCTACGGAATCTCGCTGACGTCAACAGAAGCAGCCCGTCCAGTTCCGGCGGCGCTGGCGTTCTTCACCGGAGCCTCCCAGTTCCAGGCCCCCACCGGCGCCATTTCGGCCGCCGCGATTATCGTCACCATTCCGATCATCCTGCTGGTACTGCTGTTCCAGCGCCAAATCGTTTCCGGCCTGACCCAGGGCGCCGTCAAGGGCTAGCGCCCTACTCACAGAAAAGGATTGAGCATGGCTGCAATCACCCTCAAGAACATTGTCAAGAAGTACGGGGACGGTTTCCCCGCCGTCAACGACATCAGCATCGACATTGCTGATGGCGAATTCGTGATCCTCGTGGGCCCTTCCGGCTGCGGTAAGTCCACACTGCTGCGCATGATTGTGGGCCTGGAGGACATCACCTCCGGCGACGTGATGATCGACGGCGAGCGTGTCAACGAGAAAGCGCCGAAGGACCGCAATCTGGCCATGGTGTTCCAGAACTACGCGCTATACCCGCATCTGACGGTTTTCGAGAACATCGCGTTCCCGCTGCGGCTGGGTAAGGGAAAGGGTAAGGAAGAGGAGATCAAACGTCTCGTTGAAGAGGCCGCGAAGACGCTCGAGTTGACGGATCACCTGGACCGGAAGCCAGCCAACCTCTCGGGTGGACAGCGGCAGCGTGTGGCCATGGGCCGGGCCATCGTCCGAAAGGCCGATGCGTTCCTCTTCGATGAGCCGCTCTCAAACCTCGACGCGAAGCTTCGGGGACAGATGCGGTCAGAAATTTCGCAGATGCAGCGCAGGCTGGGAACCACGTCCGTGTACGTGACACACGACCAAACAGAAGCCATGACGCTCGGCGACCGGGTCGCCGTCCTCAAGAAAGGTGAGCTGCAGCAGATCGCGTCGCCGCGTGAACTCTATGAACAGCCGGTCAACATGTTTGTTGCCGGGTTCATCGGCTCCCCGTCAATGAATTTGCTCCCGGCGACCATCGACGGCAACGTCATCCGGACAGCCATAGGCGACATCGAAATCCCTCAGGAGAAGGCAGCCAAGGCCGAGGGACGCGAAGTTGTCCTGGTAGGCATCCGTCCAGAGTTCTTTGAAGATGCCTCCCTCGTGGAGGACCACCAACTCGGCCACGGTTCCACGTTCACCGCAGAACTAACCCACACCGAGTGGCTCGGCAACGAACAGTATGGCTACATTCACTTTGACCCTGCCCCGGAAGTGCGTCAGTTGCTGGATAACCTTGCCCGCGATATGGACGCCGACGAGCTGCGCCCCCAAGTGGTTGTGACCCTCGATGCCTCCAGCCGAATCCGGGGAGGGCGTCCCGCCGAACTCTGGTTGGACACCCGCAAACTGCACCTGTTCGACGCCGAAACCGGTGAGAACCTGACCCGTGACGCCGAAGAAGGCTCCCGGCTGACCGAAGAAGCCAACGCTGAACGCGCGGACGAGATCGACGCCGCCAGAAACGAGGCAAGCACCGCATCCTGATCTCAGACGGGCCCTGGATTGGCTGAGTTGACGGAGAGTGCGGCGCGCTTCCACGCCGTCTGCGCGCAAAAGGATAGACTGCCGAAATAGTGTCCACATCAACAGGAATTGCAGGAGCGTGCAGGCAAATTCCCCGCTGATCAGAGTGCTCACAGCATGGTTGCTGGCACTCTTACTTGCTGTGGCCGTGGGCGCTCTCACCATCTTCTTGGTCAACAGCCGCGTTTTTGGGCCCGAACAGCAGATTCGACATTACTTCGAAGCGCTCAAGGACGGCAGCGGCGAAGAAGCCCTCGGGATACTCAATGCCCCGGCGCCCAAGGCCAACCCATCGATGCTGGACGGCCCGGCACTCAGATCAGCCGCTGCGTCCATCGACAACCTGGAGGTCGGGGACCCGGAGGCCTCCGGCGGAAATCGTGTCATAGTGCCCGTGACCTACACCGTTGACAACGTGGAAGCCAACAGCAGTTACATCCTTGAGAACACCGGCACGCGCTGGCTCTTCTTTGACACCTGGACATTTGTGGCCGCGCCGCTACCGACGATGCAGCTATCAGTGATCAACCAGAACACTGCCACCCTCAACGGGACTACCGTAGCCATGCCCGAGGGTCAAAACTCATTCGCCGTCTTCTATCCGGGCAAGTACGAGAGTCACTACACCAGCGAGTACTTTGCTGCACCAGCGCAAAGCACCGTAGTCGCCACACGGCAGGACAAGGACCGCATAGCGCTGGCCACCCGAGCCACAGACAAACTCCGTGACGACGTGGGCCAACAGGTCAAGAAGTTCCTCGACGAATGCGCACTCCAGAAGGTCCTCCAACCTGCCGGGTGCCCCTTCGCCTTCGATACGGAGAACCGGATCGTCGGCAACATCAAATGGAACATCACCGAGTACCCCGAGATTGTCATTGAACCCAACGATGGCAACTGGATCATGCGTCCGCTCTCCGGAACTGCGCTCCTGACCACTACTCAGCAGGACCTCTTCACCGGCCAGATCATCCCGCTGACCATAGAATCGCATTTCAGCTTCACCGCCCGTCTCGACGTGACCGACTCCAACATCACCGTTACCCCGGTCGTCGAGTACTGATCTGCTGACGAGCCGCGGGCGGCCGTCGTCGTCGCCTCCCGCCGCCGTCGTCGTCGTTGTCACGGACTCCATCCATCTTTGACCACGCCCGACGGCGTGTCCCTCAGCTGACTAGGGACGATGGTGGTGGAAGCCCGCAAAGTGGGATAGGTACCGCGGGCCAATTAACGATCAACGCGGGGCTAGAACGGAATAGCCCTGCCCGACAGCGCCGCCGCGATCAGCCTCAGCGCGTCCTCGGGTCTGTACACGACGTCGTCATAAACGAAGCGCAACACCTTGTAGCCGCCCACGGTTGCGTGGTTGTCGCGGCGCCTGTCTTTCTTGAACTGTTTTTTCTCCCAGTGTTGTTCCCCATCGATCTCGATGACCAGGAACCCCTCCACCAAAAAATCCACTTCACCGATTCCTGGGATCCACACGTGCGATTCAAACCCGTAGCCGGAATCCACGAGGAGTCGGCGGGCCAGTATCTCGGGTACCGAGTCCGCCCTGGGCGTTGTGTAGTCCAGCAACTTTCGGGCTTTACCGTTGCGGTTGCCGGTGAGCTTCGTTCTGAGGAAAGCGGCCGTCGTCGAACCTTGTCCAATGGCGGATTGAAGGAGCACCAGCGAATCGGGCTCGGGCAGGCAATGGACAGCGTCCACCAAGGTATCGATGAGTCCAGCCATCGGCAAGAAGGGGTACTCCTGCTCGGGTCCCCGGTGGATCACCACACCGGGCAGACCAAGACCGCGTGGACACCTGATGTGAACATGGGACGCCGGATGCAGCACCCACAGGCGGTGATGCCCAGCCGCTGACACGCAGGACAGCGCGCCCCCGTTGATGCGCGCCGCCACAACCGCGGGATTCGCCGCTGGCAGTGCAACCACTCCCCGCCGCGGTTGCACCAGGTCCTGGCTACGGACGGCAGCGCGGACCGCATGTTCAGTGGCGCCGGCTCGCAGCAGCGGACCCACGCGCACGGCGCCGCCAAACCTTTTGACCAACCCCACCACATCCATAACTGACATGTTGGTCCATGTCAGCGAGAGTTTCCGCTTGAGCCGATGCTTTGTGGATAACCGGGATCACGGTGCCTCTGGGGAGTGCCCGGCGCCCGGAGTGCTTCGGCTTCGGCCGGATGCCCGCGGAACCTGTCCATCTTTGACCATGCCCGACGGCGTGTCTCTCACCTGACTAGGGACACTGTCGCGGGAAGCCCGCAAAGTGGGACAGGCACCGTGGTGCAGCTCAAGAGTCGGAGCAGTGACCCCAGGAAACTAACTCATTCCGCGCAGGTCTAAGGCAAGCTCAGTCTCGCCACCTTCGGCCACGACGACAGGGATGCCCCAGTCCTGCTGGTACAGATGACAGGCCGCATGGTCCGGGATGTCGCCCCCGGGAGCGCCGTCGCATGCCGCCGCGCGTGCGGTGATGTGCAGAACGCCTTCGGAGACGTCAGGGGCAAGGACCACTTCGCGGAACAGCCCGGTCGCGGTGCCACCGCCAGAGACCAAGAGTTCCTCTGGGGAGGCCGATATCTTCAGCTGGGTGGGATCGCCCCAGCGGTCGTCGAGCTTCTGACCAGTTGGCGCCGAGAATCGCACGGTGAGCCCCACAGGCCCGCCGAAGAGGGTAGAGCGTGGCCGCTGAGTGGTCGAAGCACCCTCGTCCACGGCGAGCGCTTCTTTGGGCAGCGGCACCCGGACTAGTTCGTGTTTGTTGGTTTCCACCACAATCAGCAGCGGTGAACCGCCTGATTCTATGGGCGTCAGGTCAACAAGAACGTCTGAAGGCTCGGACAGGCCGCGAATCAGTGTGGAAACCTGCCCGCTGACAGGATCGTAGCGACGAATGGCCCCGTTGTAGGTGTCCGCAATCGCCACGGAGCCATCCGGCAGGCCGGCTACACCGAGCGGGTGCTGGAAGCGCGAGTTCTCTCCCGGACCGTCTCGGAAACCGAAATCGAACAGGCCCGTTCCCGCAACGGTTTCCACGCGGACTCCCGGTATGGACGGTTGGAAGGTGAGTTTACGGACGGCGGACGTTTCCGCGTCGGCTACCCAGATATTGCCCGCCGAGTCCTCAGACAGGCCGGATGGCTGAGCAAACCAGGCGCCGCTGGCGTCGCCGTCGAGCAGCCCTTCCAAGCCCGTTCCGGCCACAATTTCTACACCTTTGCTCACAGGGTCAAAGCTGAACAATTGGTGAGTTCCGGCCATGGCGATGACTACACGGTTGAGTGCGGTGGACCAGAGCACGTCCCACGGTGAGGACAGGGCCAGATTGAGTGGGTCAGTGCCCAGCCACATGTCCGTAAGTCGGGGCTCTCCGGAATCGAAGGTGAGGTTATCGTCGGATTCACCAGCAGATACGCTCGCGGAGCCAGCACCGGCGCCAGCTGGCTGTCCGGCCTCCGACAGCTCCGAGGCACCGGTGTGGTTGCCGGGGTCCAGGAGCCGCTGCACGCCGTTGCCAGCAATGGTAGTCACGCTGCCGGTGGACAGCGAGACCCCGCGCAGTCGATGGTTCACTGAATCGGCGACGACGAGATCATACCCCGCCTGCTGCGCTACCGTATCGGGGAGCAGCGCGAGGCCCTGCGGTTCGCTGAACTGTGCTGTTCCGGCCCCGCCGTCTTCCCACCCGCGCTCTCCTAAGCCGATGGTACGCAGCACAGTGGAGAGGTCCTTGTCCAGCTCGACCAGACGGTGGTGGCCGGTGTCGGCAACGAGAAACGAGCCACTCGGGAGTGCCACTGCTTTACCGGGAAAACGCAGGTCTCCGGCGGTGCTCTCGGTCGGAACGTATGGGCCATCGCCTCGATGGAGCGTCCCTTTTGCTTCGTGCTCAGCAACAAGCTCCGAGATGAGCGTGTCCAGTCCGTGCGCGTGGCCCTCACCGGCCAGGTGCGCCACAATGTAGCCCTCAGGATCGATGACGACGAGGGTGGGCCAGGCACGAGCAGTGTAGGCCTGCCAGGTGGTCAGCTCCGGATCGTCGAGGACGGGATGCCCGATCTCATACCGCTCAACGGCAGCGGCCAGCGCGTCCGGATCGGCCTCGTGCTCAAACTTCGGGGAGTGTACGCCGACCGTCACCAGCACATCCGGGAACTTCTCCTCCAGAGGCCGCAGCTCATCCAGGACGTGCAAACAATTGATACAACAGAACGTCCAGAAATCGAGTAAGACGATCTTGCCACGGAGGTCCGCAAGGGTGATTTCCTTGCCTCCGGTGTTCAACCAGCCACGGCCCACGAGCTCGGACGCCCGGACACGATAGTTATTGCGCATTGACTTCCTTTTCGCCAGCACAGGCTCTTGTAGAGCACAGGACACCACAAGCAACCATTATCGGGCCGGCGCTATTCCGGCCGATAATTTTGTTGCGTCCACCGCGTCACAGTGGGGATCTACGTCACAGGCCGTGCTGCCGGTCTCGTTCCTGCAGCTTCGCGAACATGTCGTTGTACGCGTTGAGTTCGGCCTCGTTGTTTCGCTCCGCAGCTCGGTCCACCCGTTTGCGTTCGCGGGCATCGTTGCGGGACCACATGAGAGCGACACCAAGGGCTACGGCGAGGGTGGGGATTTCGCCTATTCCCCACGTCACGGCTCCACCGAGCTGTTGATCGGCGAGCGCAGACGGCCCCCAATCGCGTCCCATGTTCCCAAACCAGGAAGCCTGCAACAGCGACGTTGCGCCCATCAGTGCAACGCCAAAGAAGGCGTGGAAGGCCATCGTGGCGAACAGGAGCAGCAGACGCAGCGGGTACGGTGCCCGCCGGGGAACCGGGTCCGAGCCGATCATGCTCAGAATAAACAGGTAGCCGGTCAACAAGAAATGCAGGTTCATCAGCTCATGGCCCGCATGGTATCTCAGAGCAAAGCCAAACAGCGGCGAATAGTAGAAAATAATGATGGACCCAGCGAAGTTCGCGGCGGCAAACAACGGGTGGGTCACCAAGCGCGAAAACCGTGAGTGCACGCCCACGAGAATCCACTCGCGGATCCCGCGCGTGCCGTCCCGCCGCGGTGTCAGCGCCTTCAGTGCAAGTGTCACAGGTGAGCCGAGAACCAGGAACAGAGGCACCATCATGGTCAACGCCATATGTCCCACCATGTGAGCACTGAACAGCACCATGCCGTACACGGCAGGAGCACCGGACGTCACGTAGGTCAGCCCAACAAGTCCCACCATCCACGCAATAGCGCGTAGGACCGACCAGCTGTCGCCGCGTCGTCGGACCTTCACCATTCCCACGATGTAGGCCACGGCGACGATCACCGCGAAAGCAACCCAGAGCCAGTCCCAACGCCAGACCGTGAGCCACCGTTCAGCGGTCAGCTCGGGCGGGAGCTCGTAGCCGGTGAGGATACGGGCCGGCGTGGCATCCGGCTGTAGTTCTTCAGGGACAGGCGGTGCCGTTCTGGCCAGCGCGACGGCGACTCCCGAGACGGCTGCCATGATGACCAGTTCCACAGTGATCAGCTGCCACAGAACAGCTTTGGCTGACTTCCGCACTTCCAGCTGCGGGATAATCCATTGACGGTGCAGGTAGCCGATGACGCCGAGAAGGATAGTTCCGGCCGTCTTGACCGCCACCAGGGAGCCCCACTCGGTCCCGAGTTGTGAGAGGTCAGTCATGCGGATGGAAGCGTTGACCACACCCGAAAAGAGGACCAGGGCGAACGCAAGCCCGGCAAGGGTTGAGAAGCGGCGGAGAACACTAGTGGTGATGTCCCGGTCCGTGGGACGGGGCGCAGCTGACCCAGAGAATGTTTGGGCGGCGCCGGCGGAGAGCTTGGGCGCGATGACGGCCAGAACAATGATGCCTCCCACCCAAGCGGTGACCCCGAGTAGATGCAGTGCGATGGAGTTGACGGCGCCGTAGTGGTCATCGCCCCCAGCGGAGTGGCCGATGAGCGAGAGCGGTACCAGAGCGCCGAAGGCCAGAATAGTGGTGAGGGCAAGACCAGTGAGGTTTCGGACGCCGAAGGTCAGCGTGGCGACAATAGCAGCGATGATGGACACCGACAGCCAAGCCCTCCCGGTGGCGAAATCCGTGAGGTAGGCGAGCAGGCCCTCCGTGAAACCGGGGTCACCGCTGAGGGGAATGCCGGCTACATCAGAATATGTGAGCACCATGATGGCCAATGCGGATAACGTCCACACAACCGCGGCACCCGAGGCCAACGTCATGGTGCGTGTAAACGCTGGATGTTCCCCGCCGCCGTCGTCGTCGGGACCCTTCCGCCGATTACCGGACCAGTTCAACTGCCGCGGGAGGATTCCGACTGCGAAAATCAGCGACCCGATCACCGCAGACAAGGCGATGTTGTGAACGGCTTTGGAGACCGGAAGCGCCCACCGGGTGAGAGCCCCGGGGTCTGAGAGGCCCCGAGGGGCAGCCGCGCCGGTGTAGAACAGCGACACAGCGAGCGCAATGAGCAGGACGGCCCCGCTGACACCCAACCATCGCCGCGTCCCGCCAGAGCGCACGCTGAGGGCTGTTGGAGCCTTGGGTCTGCTGGTTGTCTGCACCACGTACCTATTGTCTACCCGCTGTAGAAATAGCGCGAATCAGGGTGAGGCTTCTCCTCTCACCGCTTAAAGCCAGCAGGGCCACACCCCCGGAAGGGTGCGGCCCTGCTGAAAAACTTGAAAAAATTACTTCTTGGAGACAGCAGCCTTCAGCTTGGAGCCAGCGGTCAACTTGATGCTGTGGCCTGCTGCAATCTGAATGGTCTCGCCGGTCTGCGGGTTACGACCCTGGCGGGCAGCACGGTCTGTGCGCTCCACTGCCATCCATCCGGGGATGGTGATTTTCTCGCCATTTGATACGGAGTTGGCGAAGACCTCGAACACAGCGTCGAGAACACCGTTGACGGCGGTCTGGCTGTTTCCGGACTTCTCTGCAACTGCTGATACCAGTTCACTACGATTCATAGCCAATTTTGTCCTCCTGGACTCTTTGTTAGCCGGAGCGGTTCACGGGTGCGAACCGCCTCTGTGACGAAAACTTACCAGCTTGTCGCCGAAAGGCCCGTAGATTTTCGGGAATTCGCCGGATTTTCAGCGTTTTCTTAGGCTTTTTTCCAATTTTCTGTCCGATTTCGCCCCGCGGCCCCTTTGCACGGGCCTCTGACCTCGGGATGCAGAAAGGGCGGCGACCATTGGTCACCGCCCCTATCCACAGAACTAGCTGATGCTTACCAGCTGGACTTTTTGATGCCCGGCAGTTCGCCAGCGTGCGCCATTTCGCGGAAACGGACACGGGAGATGCCGAACTTCTGCAGAGTACCGCGCGGACGGCCGTCAATCTGGTCGCGGTTACGAACGCGGATAGGTGAAGCGTTGCGAGGGAGCTTCTGCAGCCCGAGGCGAGCCTCTTCGCGTGCTTCATCCGAAGCGGTTGCGTCAACCAACGTCTTTTTGAGTTCGAGGCGCTTCGCCGCGTAACGCTCGACGATCAGCTTGCGCTGCTCGTTGCGTGCAATCTTGGACTTCTTAGCCATGCTTAGCGCTCCTCTCGAAAATCAACGTGCTGACGGATTTTGGGGTCATACTTTTTCAGAACCATTCGGTCCGGATTGTTCCGGCGGTTCTTACGGGTCACGTAAGTGAACCCGGTGCCCGCAGTGGACTTCAGCTTGATGATGGGACGTACGTCCTTGTCCTTTGCCACTAGAGCTTCACACCCTTCGCGAGCAGGTCTGCGATGACTGACTCGATACCGCGGACGTCGATGGTCTTGATGCCGCGGACGGACAGCTGAAGCGTGACGTTACGACGCAGGGACGGAACCCAGTAACGCTTTTTCTGAATGTTCGGGTCGAACCGACGCTTGTTGCGACGGTGCGAGTGCGAAATGCTGTGACCAAAGCCCGGCTGAGCTCCTGTCACCTGGCAGTGTGCTGCCATGATCTCTCCTCCAGTTGTAGTAAATATGACGGCCGCATAAAGCAGTGCCAAAATCTGACATTTCTGCCAATGGAGCGTACCGCCACCAGTTGTGACACCGTTATTACTGCGACTTTCCGGAGGTTGACCAGGCGGGGTGAGAACCAGCCGAAGTGCCTCGCCGCGGGGAAGACGGTGCGTGACTTAACGCTGTACTATCCTAGTCGCCGCTAGGCTCTGAGACAAAACCGCGTCAGGTCAAGGGAATCACACCGTGCTTGCGGCGTTCCTGCCCGGCCGACGTCACCCCTGGTTGCCGAGGTCACCCACTGTGCGGGGTGACATCGTGGCTCAGGGGTGACCTCGGCGGAGGGGCTCAGCGGATACTACCTATCGCTGCGATCGCGCATGTTGTCTTTGCCCTCCTGGGCGCGCCCCTTGACGTCGTCGGCGGCATGCTGCCCCTCCGACTTGACGTTCTCGGCGCTCTGCTGGGCGCTGTCCTTCACGTCCTGAACAGCTTCCCTGGCCGGTTCCTTCATGTCCTCGGCCACCTGTTTCGCGCTGTCTTTCGCCTCATCGACGAGTGGCTGCGCTTTCTCCTTGACCTCATCGGCCAGCCGCGACTCGACTTGGCTCGGCGGGATCAGCGAAGACACCAGCAGCCCAGCGCCAAAGGCGATGAGCCCAGCGGCCAGCGGACTACCCTTGGTCTTCTGCGCCACTGTGTCCGGCGCGTCGTGAAGCCTGTCTCCCATTTGGTGAGAGTTCCCAGGCGCCGACCGGCCTCCGCCGTGCCCCGACCCCATGACCGCGTCCTTGGCGTCGTGCAGTTTGCTCTTCACCTTGTCCGTCTGGCGGTGAACAACGTTCGACGGCGAAACCTTGTCCGCTACGGCATCAACGTCGGTGCCAAGGCGGCCTCGAGTTTGTTCAATGTTGCTTCGGATCTCATCTGGTGACTGGCTCATGGTCTATCCCCGTTCGGTTTCAGTGTCTGCGGAATTTCCTTGACCGTCTCGGCGGTCTGCGGCGCACCCTTGACTGATGTCAAATTTTTCTTGCCCGCCACTGCCAGGACCGCGGCGATGATCGCCCAGATGACAGCTACGATGAGGGCCGCCCAACCCAGGCCGGTCAGCGATCCGATGGCCAACCAAACGGCCACGGACAGAAACAGCAGGACAAAATGACCGGCGACGCCGGCTCCCGCCAGCATCCCTGCTCCCTTGCCTGCGAGCGTGGCTGACTCACGGATTTCAGCCTTCGCGAGCGCCATTTCCTGCCGCATGAGGGTGGAAACGTCGCGACTGACGTCGCCGAGCAGGTCTCCGAGGGAGGTGTGCTCAGCCTTTTCCTCGGCCGGAGTTTCTGGAATGTCTGTCACAGGTAATCCTCCCTTCGGGGATCATCCACCGGCGGAACAGGTCCGTTCTCCGGGGGTACAGAACCGCCAGCGAGCGGCATGGGGCCACCGTTGGGTGGTATGGCGCCCCCTGCTGGTACGGGGCTCCCTGCTGGTGGTGGGACTGGACCACCTGCTGATGGCGGAATGGGTGCTCCCGGCATGGTGCCGTCGCGGGGTGCACCGGCGTCGTACCCACCTACGTTGCTCTGCGAGCCGTGCTGGTCACTGTGTGCGCCGTCGTCTTGGTGCTGCTTGCGCTCCATGGACTCGGTGTCTGCGGCAACTCCGCGGGACAGCCTGCCAGCCAGCATTCCGGCTCCTGCAGCGATGGCCAGGAATGCCATGGGGCGCTTGCGGGCGAAGGACTTCACGTCCTCCAGCAACGAGCCAGGTTCGCGATCGCCGAGCCAACCTGCTGCCGCTTCGGTGCGCGTTGCAGCTTGCTGCACGACATGCGTTGCCATGCCCTGCTCTTCGGAATTGTTGGCCATTGACCCGAGTTCCTGGCTGATGGACCGCAGTCCGTCGGCGACGCGCTGCTGTTGCGTCGCTGCCTGTCCCCGGATATCATCGCCGAGTTCCGACACGAGATTCTTGGCCTTGTCTTTGGCCTCTCCTGCGACATTGGCCGCTTCGTCTTTGGCTTTGCCGGCGACCTTCTTTCCGGCCTCCTTGCCCTGCGCGCCCACCTCCTGCGCTTCATGCTTGGCCGCCGATCCGGTGGATCCGTCATCGGAGCTAGACCGGTCTGATGTGCTCGCAGAGGATGCGCCCACCGGGTCGGCCTCATAAGCATCGCTGAGGGGACCGCCGGGTACTGCACTCTGCCCCTCGCCGACCAACGGGTTGTCGCGAGCGTAGGGATCGTTGACGCTACCGGCGGGCACGGCATCCTGCCCGTGCAAGCCGTCCGTTCTGTTGCTATCGGATGTCATGGTGTTCTCCTTGCAATATGGGAAATGCCCTCGGGGGCGGGACCTAACTGTTATTGCGCAGGCGTCTACCCTGCTCGATGACCTCCTCGTTCTTCTCGGCGTTCTTCTCTATGCCAGCTGTGTCGCGGGGAGGCAACTGAAGCGTGTCTTCAGCTTTGATGCCCGCCTGCAGCTCACGGCCGCGTTCAAGTTCAGCGTCGAATTCGGCACCGAAGAGAAGGGAAATATTGCTGATCCAGAACCACAGCAGCAGGACGATCACGCCACCGATCGCGCCATAGGTTGCGTTGTAACTGCCAAAACTCGTCACGTAGAACGCAAACCCCACAGTGGCCACACCGAGCACCAGTAGCGCAATGACGGCGCCAATGCTGATCCATCGAAACTTTGGCTGCTTGACGTTGGACGTGCTGTGGTAAAGCAGCGCGATGACGATGACCGCGAAGAGCGCCAGCACGGGCCATTTGGCAATGCTCCAGACGGTGACTGCGGTGCTCCCGAGTCCGACGACGTTCCCAATAGATTCAGCGATAGGACCGGAGACCACAAGCATCACCATTCCCGCGGCGGCCATGACGACGACGATGAGCGTCACCAAGAGCTGGCTGGGGATGAGTTTCCAGAAGGGGCGCCCTTCCTCAATCTCGTAGATTCGGTTCATAGCACGCCCAAAGGCCTTGACATACCCCGAGGCAGACCAGAGTGCACCAGCGAGACCGACGATGAACACGAGTCCGGCGCCCGAAGAGGAGCTCAACCCCTCAATGACGGAGGTGAGTGTCTCTGTGGAGCTTCCTGGGGCCGCTCCACCGATCAGATCCGTCATCGTTTTGGTGACGGCATCGCCCAGACCGAACAGGCCCACGATGGACACCAGCGCCAACAGCGCGGGAAACAGAGCTAGAACCATGTAGTAGGTGAGTGATGCGGCCAGATCGGTGCATTGATCACCCGTGAACTCACGGATAGTCCGCTTGAACACGTATTTCCACACCGGTTTATGGATTTTCGTGGGCGCGTCCGGCTTATCGGCCCTATCCGGCGCCGGAGCGTGGCGCCCCTTCGCTGCCGTGATGTTCGCTTCCTTGGTCACACGCACTCCTAGCGGGAATCAACGAATAATAATAAGTAAGCTTAGCGGATTAGTGGCTGTCACCACAGAGATAGCCAGTAAACTGATCGTTGACGTCGAATTGGTTGTACGGTGTTGTCAACGCACCCACGCGAAACAACAGGAGATCCCATGAGCAGCGCGAATCCGGACCCGGAAGAGGACAACATCACGGGCCTGACCCCCGGCGGTAGCGTTCAGCCCGGGGACACACCACCGGCCGAGGCTAGTACCGCCGGGCCACAGGGGCACGAGGAACACGGCCCAAAGAAGGGCTTCTCTGCGGTATGGCTGGTGCTCATCGGCATCGTTGTTGCGCTGGTGCTGGTCCTGATCGTGGGACAAATCTCCAGCCTGTTCTAAGCAAAAAAATCGACTCTGCAGTAGATGCTGTTCTCATCGCTGAGACGCTCATCTACTGCAAAGTCGATTTCAGGAAGGGTCAGCTTCCAGGAACGTTCGGGCCCGTTGACCAACGGAGCAGCGCCGACACCGATTCGTCCTTGTCCAAGACCCCATCGGGCAAGAACAACACCCTGCAGTCAGTCAGCGCCGCAGCCCGAACCAGCGCCGACTGCGCCGGAACCTCACCGAGCACACCCGCCCCAGCCCGCTCGCCGTCGGACGTAGCCACCCACGGTTCCGCATCGAGCGCCAGTAGCGTCGAGTCCTGCCATTCGCTGGCCTGAATCATCAACACGTCCACCTGCGCTTGCTGCAGTGCGGTAACCACTGCGCCAATACCCGTGGCTGCCCGGGGATTTGCCTGCCCCTCCTGCATCCGCAGCCGGTTCAGCAACTCCTCTTGAACCTCCGCCAGCTTCTGTGCCACAAGCGACTCCACCTGGAGATTGAACTCGTGATGATCAGCGCCACCGGTTCGGGTATGACTTTCAACGACGGAGGCGACGACGGCGCTTTCCTTGGCAAGCTGATCCCGGACCAGCTGCCGCGCCCGGACGTCACCGGCGATAATGACGAGTTTGGGGTGAACCTCATAGACCACACGGTCGATCTCCGCGGCGACCTCGGACGCGTTGACCTTCCAGATGTTCTCCGTGCGGTGCTGCAGTCCGCCCTGAGACCAGCCGCCGCCTGGAACCTTCTTCAGATTCTCTGTGGACCCCTCCACCTCCACTGACCGGCCAGCCGCCGTCGTTCCTGCGTAAGCGAGCCGCACTTCGCCGCCGTCGCGGCTTACCTCGGCCACAACGTAGGGAAACTGCTCTGGGCGGTGTCGCAGCAACGGCACCAGATGTGGAACTGTGTCCACCGTGACGAATGACTTCATCACCAGGTGTCCGTGGAACCGCTCGTTCAGCGCGACTTCGCCGTCGCGCACGAGAAGTACCTGCGAGACGGGATCCGGCAGGCCCTTTGATGATTCACGGAGAGCCTGATCAACAGCTTTCACGTCTGCCTTTGAAGCTCCTGCACGCTGAAGTTCATTATGCACATTTTCCGGAATGACGTCGTGGGCACGCAGGGAATCGACGGTGCCTGTACTGGCATCTATATACACAGAGCACCACGGTCCCGGCTGCCGGAACAACGCAGAGCATTCGGAGAGGGGAGTTTTACGTGCCGTTGCGGTCATCGGGGTGTTCTCCTTCCATCACGGGGAGCCAGGTGACTCCCTGGATCGCCTTCCGGTTTCTGAAGCGGCAGGCTACTTAGTGTCTATCACTCCCGAACATGGAAATGAAGACCTACAGACCGGATGCCCTGTGAAGATCAGGAAGTTATTGAGCTGGCGTCAAGGTTGCGCGTGATCGTTGGGAACTTTGGGTTGAGACTGTCTCCCGATGAGACTCCGCGCAGACGTCGCCCCATCCACGGGCCAACGTACTCACGCGCCCACTGGGCATCGGCGCGCAACTGCCGCAGGCGGCCCAGTGCCGGCCTCGTTTCGAGGCCCGGAACATCAATCCTGTGCGAAGTGCGCATCACGTCAAGTACTTTGCGGGCCATCAGGGTGTGGCCGGCAGTGGACATGTGCAGGCGATCAGTGTCCCAGTACCGCCAGTCGCGGAATTCCCGCATGCGCCAGTAGTCCACGATGTCGGCGCCGTGATTCTCTGCAATCTCGCGGACAAGTTCGTTGTAGATGGCCGTCCGTCCGCGCGTCTTCCCAAACACAGCGGACGCTGACGAATCAAAACCGGTGAAGAGGATGACCTTCGCACCGGAGTTGCGGAGGCGGGCCACACCGTCCTCGTACGTTGTCAGGAGCGCATCGATGTCTACCCGTGGCCGAAGAATATCGTTTCCGCCGCCGTAGATACTGACCAGGGTTGGCTCCAGCGCGAGCGCCGCGTCCACCTGCTCGTCCATGATCTGGCGAAGCTTGCGCCCTCGGATAGCCAGATTGGCGTAGCCGGCGGCCGGATCTGCAAGGATGAGCTGCTCCGCTACCCGGTCTGCCCAGCCGCGGACCCCGTTCGGCCGCGACTCATCCCGGTCTCCCACGCCTTCGGTGAATGAATCACCCAGTGCCACATATCGTTGCGTCATTTCCACGTGCCCACCTTACGCGCAAGCCCGCCAACGGCCTGCGCGTAACAGGCGAACGCCCCCGCTAAAGTAGGACTATGACCCAACGTGCCGCGCTCATCGTCAATCCGATCAAATCCACGAACGACGACGTCGCCAAGGCGGTCCGCGACCTCTCCACGTCCGAGGGCTGGGACTCTCCACTGGAGATCGAGACGACGGCTGAGGACCCGGGTTTCGGACAGGCCAAGGAAGCGCTCGCCGCGGGGGTCGACGTCGTACTGGCCGCCGGTGGCGACGGCACCGTACGTGCAGTTGCGCACGAGCTCGCGGGAACCGATGTGCCGCTAGGCCTGATTCCGCTGGGCACGGGCAATCTGCTCGCCCGGAACCTGGAACTGCCACTGAACAACATTGCCGACGCCACACGGCGAGCCATGCTCGGCGAAGACCACCAGATCGACGTCGTCTACGCCACGCTTGACCACGCGGACGAACGTCACCTGTTTCTGGTGATGGCCGGAATTGGTTTTGACGCCGCCGTCATGGCAGATACCAACGACGTCCTGAAGGACCGGGTTGGCTGGTTGGCGTACGTAGACGCTGGCATCCGAAACCTTCCCGGAAAACCGTCCAAGACCCGCATAGCGATCAATGGACAGGCGCCGATGCGCCGCCGTCTGCGCAGCGTCATGGGCGGCAATTGCGGCAAGATCCAGGGTGGGCTGGAAATTTTCCCCGGTGCCAAGCTTGACGACGGCGTGCTGGACATCATGACGGTGGCGCCCAGTGGAGCGTTTGGTTGGATTGGTGTGGCCGCCAAACTGCTGCGGCGGAACAAAGGCAAAGACCCGGCCGTGGAATACTTTCAGGGCCAGAGCGCCGAGATCGATTCCGAGGAACCGTTGGAGATTCAGCTCGACGGCGATCATCTGGGACAGGCACGTCACCTCGCAATGGAACTCGATGCAGGCGTGCTGACCATCAGGCACTAGGAACCGGTCCGATGGGCCCTACAGGAAGCCCAGCGGGTCCACGACGTTGTCGTTCACCATGACCTCAAAGTGCAGGTGACAACCGGTGGAGTTGCCGGTGCTGCCTATGGCACCCAGAGTTGCACCACGGGTTAGCTTTTCGCCCACGGCCACACCGATCGCGCTCAGATGGTTATAAGTGGTCTTCATACCGTCGCCGTGCTCGACAACGACCCGTTGCCCGCCCCCGAAGGGGTGCCAGCCAGCTTCGGCGACAACCCCGTCGTCAGATGCGAGCACCGCCGCCCCGCACGCACCCGAGTAATCGACGCCACGGTGGAAATCGGTAGCGGTATTTCCGAGCGGGTTGGCCCTCGTGCCGAAGAACGACGCAAGGTGCGCGCTCGCCAGCGGCTCTGAGAGCCCGGTTGGCTCGATGCTGGAGGACACTGTGGCGGGGCCTGCTGGCTTGTCCCCCGCTGTGCCTTGTGACTCGCTCGTGATCGAGGAGGTGCGTTGAAAGTCGACGGAAGCGTCGTCGTCAGCGTGGACCTGGTCAGTGTCTGGGGAGTTGGCGGAGGCCACGTGTCCCAGGGGTGCGGCTGGCTCCGCGATCGTGCTGCCTGCGACGAGACCGGCAAGTGCCAGAACGCTGCCAGCGACGGTGAAAAACTGGTGTCGCATCGGAGCTTTGGCGGACTGGACGCAACGGCGTCCATGGTGGGTTGAATGAGTCACGTAAAAGCCTCTCGTGACGCCTGCGGTAGCGGGACCGGGCGCCTGACAGGGTTGAGCGTGGAGCACGGGAACTGAAGCAATGACGCATATCAGTACATTGACCAGACTACGGCGATGTTAACAAAGAGTTATCATTTCGTAACATAGGCCACGTCAGGTCAACCACACCGGGAAACGCCTACGCCTCAGATTTTCCTTTGCGCCAGTAGCCCATGAACGCCACCTGTTTGCGATCGATCCCGACGTCGCGCACCAAGTATCTGCGCAGCTCACGAACAACTGCGGCTTCACCCGCAATCCACGCGTAGAACGGTAGGGCACCAGCTGGCATGTCGGGGTTGGGGGTGGCTTCGATGGCAGCCTGATCCAGACGCTGCGGCGTCTCCCACAGTATGGCCTGATCCACGTCCACGAACTCGGGTTCTCTTCCCAGCGGAAGCCCGGCTTTCACCGAAGCTGACGGCGTACGACCAACGGCAGCCCAACCTGGCAGGACGACGGCGCGTCGCACCGCTGCATCGAGCAATTCACCGTGCGGGCGTTCACCTCGTGCCAGCCAGGTCACCTCCACACCCGACGGCGTCCGCACGTCCTGGAAGTCAGCGGGCTCGGGCACCTCAAGAATGGCGTTGCCCGTCATGTCCGCAGGCAGGGACTCGAGAATCGCTGCAATTGCGGGAACAGCTGTCTCGTCTCCAGCCAGCAAAACCCGCTGCGCTAGACCCGGGCTCCACTCAATGCCACCGTATGCTCCGGCGGTGCTGCAGTTCGCGGCCCCGATGTTGGGACCTATGACGCTCAGTGTGTCTCCAGGCGCCGCTTTGATGGCCCACTGGGATGCAGGTCCACCCTTGCCCAACTCATCGAAGTGCATCACGAAATCAACGTCCAGCTCGTGCTCGCCGTCGACAATCCGGTGCTCCCTGACCGTGTAAGTGCGCATCGCACCGCGCACCTCAGGGTCAACCTGTAGCCACGTCTGGTACCAGCCAGCGCCTGCATCCTCGGATTCCGCAATGAGCGCTTTGAGATCGAACGGCGCCCGGTCCTGTACCGGAATGATCAGCTTGATCCGTAGATCCAGGGTGTCTCCCCGGACGCCGAACCCGGCCAGATCCATTCCCGTGAACGTGACGCGGCGGAAGTTGGGGCCGAGGCGTTCCACGCACTTCACGGTCACATCGAAACAGCCGACGGCGTTGACCGGGCGGGGCTTGGCCGGGCCGGATTTTGTGGGGCTCGGCTTAGTTTGCTCCGGCCTGCGGTGATGACGGCCTTCCGGAATCACCATGGGCGTACCGGATACCGGGTCCGTGATGACACTGGACTGCAGACCGAATATCCGGCTGACGTTTTCTTCTGTCACGACGTCCGCGGGCGCACCCTGGGCGATGATGCTGCCCTTGCACATGGCGATCAAGTGATCCGCGTATCGAGCGGCGAGGTTCAGATCGTGCAGCACAATGGCCACGGTGGTGCCGGTCCTGCGGTTGAGGTCGAAGACGAGGTCCAAAACCTCAACCTGATGCGCCACATCGAGGAAGGTGGTGGGCTCGTCCAGAAGCAGGATGTCCGTCTCCTGTGCAAGGGCCATGGCGATCCACACGCGCTGACGTTGACCGCCGGACAGCTCATCCACGCAGCGCTCAGCGAGCTCCAGCGTGTCCGTCGCTTCCAGCGCTGACGCGACGGCGGCGTCGTCCCCCGGCGTCCACTGACGGAACCATCCCTGGTGCGGGTAGCGTCCGCGGCCCACGAGGTCCGCCACGGTAATTCCATCCGGAGCCGACGGCGTCTGCGGTAGCAGTCCCAGGGTTCTGGCAACCTGCTTGGTGGGCAGGGAATGGATGTCCCGGCCATCCAGCATCACCGTTCCGGACGCAGGTTTGAGGAGGCGGGCAAGCCCGCGCAGGAGAGTCGACTTGCCGCAGGCATTGGCTCCGACAATGACCGTAACCTGACCGGGCGGCAGCTCCACCGTGAGGTCATGGACCACCGTATGGTCGTCATAGGCGAGGGTCAGTTTCTCGGCCTTCAGCGAGCGACCGGACACGGCACGGTCGGCAGACGCTGCCTCGACCGTTTCCTGGTTGGAGGGCAACAGACGGGCTTCCTCGCCTCTTCCTGCGTCCTGGCCCGTACTGACCTTCTTCTCTGACTCAACGGTCATATTCAGCCTCCCTGGCCGGTTCGATTGGACGTCGCCAGCAGCCACAGCAGGAACGGCGCGCCCAGGGCACCCGTAATGACTCCTACCGGCAGTGATACTCCGGAAATCATGTTCGCGGCAATAAAGTCCGCGCCAAGTACGATGACGGCTCCCACCAGCCCGGCCGCCGGCAGCGACCCACGCCCCCGCAGGAGACGGCGGGCGATCGGCCCCGACAAAAACGCGATGAACGCAACGGGCCCGGCAGCCGCCGTCGCCACTGCACACAGGGCGACGCCGGCGATGATCAATCCCAGCCTCGCTGGTTCCACCTGGACGCCGAGGCCGGCAGCGGCGTCGTCGCCCAGTTCCAGTCCACCTAGGCTCCGGGACAGGACAACCGTTGCGGGCAGGAGCACCACCAGCGTCAGCCCAAGAATGCCAGCGCGGTCCCAGGTGGCGGGATTGAGGGATCCGCTCATCCAGACGAGGGCGTCCTGCGCTGTCCGCGCATCCGTGCGGGTGATGAGGTAACTGACTACGGCCTGCAGCACTGCAGCGAAACCGATGCCCACCAGAATCAGCCGGTACCCGGCCACTCCGCCGCGCCGCGACAGGCTGTAGATGGCGCCAGCAACAACGAGGGCTCCGAGAAGAGCCGCCCACGAAATGGCGATGCCCGATGCCCCGAAAATCACGATAGCGCTAACCGCGGCGGCGCTTGCCCCGTAGCTGATGCCGATGATGTCTGGGCTGGCCAGCGGATTGCGGAGCATGGTCTGGAAGATGGCACCAGCAATTCCGAACGCGACGCCGACCATGACGCCCACGGTGGCTCTGGGCAGTTTGACATCCATGACGATGAACGTGGCCCCGGGAATCTGTTCGCCGCCCAGAATGCGAAAAAAATCGGGAATGGTCACGGTGTAGGTGCCCAGAAGGATGGAGACCGCGAACAACACAGCGGTCAGTCCAGCGAGCACACCGATGATCACGCGGCCGCGGCGGGATGATGTGCGGCGGCCGTGACGAATCTTTTCGCCTGGCCTCATCGGTAGCTTGATGACGGCGTTTTGGGGCGTTTCGGTCTCCGTACTCACAGTGCCACCATCTTCCGCCGTCGTACCAGCCAGATGAAGACCGGCGCACCAATAATCGCCGTCATGACGCCCACCTGCACTTCTCCGGGAGGAAGGATAAGGCGTCCGACGACGTCCGCTCCCAGGAGCAGCATAGGTGCGAGAACCATGGAGAAGGGCAGTATCCAGCGGTAGTCGGGACCGGCGATGAGACGTGCCATATGCGGAATCACCAGTCCCACAAAAGCGATGGGGCCAGCCAGCGCCACTGCCGCACCACAGAGAACGACGACGCCGAGCGCCGCGACTCCGCGGGCAAGCGGGACGTTCTGGCCGAGGCCGCGAGCGATGTCGTCTCCCATGGACAGTCCGTTGAGCATCCGTCCGGTGAACAGAGTGAGGATGCCTCCCACGAGCAGAAACGGGATCACTGCGCTAATGGCTTCCACATCGCGTCCGGCCACTGTACCGACCTGCCAGAACCGGAACCGGTCCAGCGTCTCTTGGCTGCTCACCAGCAGTGCACTCATCAAGGACACCAGCCCCGCGGACAGTGCCGCACCGGCGAGGGCAAGTTTCACCGGCGTCGCGCCTTCCCGTCCCAGACTGGCAATAGCGTAAACAACGACGGCGGCGACAGCGGCCCCAGCGAAAGCGAACCAGATGTAACCGGTGATGCCCGAGAGTCCGAAAACGTAGATGCCCAGGACCACGGCGAGCGCGGCCCCGGAGTTGATTCCGAGAATGCCCGGATCCGCCAGAGGGTTTCTGGCGACGCCCTGCATGGCGGCGCCGGCAAGGCCGAGGGCAGCTCCCACCAGCAGCGCGGTGATGGTCCGTGGGATGCGGGAGTGGACTACGGCGTGATCGCCGTTGGCCGGGTTAAAATCGGCGAGTGCCTGCACCAGTGTGTTGACATCAATGGGCCGGGCACCGAAGGCCATGGATGCTATGACGAACAGACCCAGAACGGCCACAGCCACGACGAACATTGTGATGTTCACGCGCTTTGACCTCTGCCGTGGGCGGGTCTTTGATGCTTGGACTGGCATTGCGGACGACGACGGCGCTACGGGCGTGGGCACTATGGCAGAAGACGTTGTGGCGGGGGACGATGCGGCGCGAGGCACTGTAGCGGAGGGCGATGTCCGGTCCCGCTGCGTCGGTATGGACACCCGCGCCCCTTCCCTACGGGCGCACGTCCCGAGCCATCATCGATTCCACCAATAAACTTACTAAGTAAGGCTACCCTGTCCGAAGGTGGATAAGGAAACGAAAACCTAACCTAATTTACCTCCGCGTCAGGTGGCGTCCCATCGCCGAACGGGCGGCCCCCGAGCTCTTCGCGGCCGGCCGGAGTTAGCCAACCCGAAAGGTCTGGGCCCAGCGGCACAATCCCGGTGGGATTGATGTCCTCGTGAACCACGTAGTAGTGCTGCTTGATCTGCTCGAAATTGATGGTGTCCCCGAATCCGGGAGTCTGAAACAGGTCCCGCGCATAGCCCCACAGGGCCGGCATCTCGGCCAGCTTGTTCCGGTTGCACTTGAAATGCCCGTGATACACCGGATCAAACCGCACCAGCGTCGTGAAAAGCCTGACGTCGGCCTCCGTGATCGTGTCCCCCACCAGAAAACGCTGCACGGACAGACGTTCCTCCAGCCAGTCCAGTGCGGTGAACAACCGGTGATACGCGTCGTCGTACGCTTTCTGGGAACCCGCGAAACCGCAACGGTAAACGCCGTTGTTGACCTCGGTGAAAACCCGCTGCGCAACCTCGTCGATCTCATCACGCAACGGCTCCGGGTAGAGCTCCGGCGCCCCATCGCGGTGGAACTCCGTCCATTGCGTGGAGAAATCAAGAGTGATCTGCGGATAGTTATTTGTCACCACCATCCCCGAGGGAATGTCCACGATCGCAGGTACGGTGATGCCGCGGGAGTACTCCGGGTCCCGTTCGAAGAAGGCCTGCTGGAGACGCTCAATGCCAAGGATCGGGTCCTTGCCGTCTGGATCAAGGTCAAAGGTCCAGGACCGTTTGTCATGGGTTGGCCCGGGAGTACCCATCGAAATGACATCCTCCAGGCCCAGTAGTCGACGGACGATGATGGACCGATTGGCCCACGGGCACGCACGCGCAGCCACCAGGCGGTACCGTCCCGCCTCAACCGGCCAGCGGCCCGCCTCCGGATTATCGCCCCCGCGCACAATGCGATCCTCAATGTAATTGGTGTCCCGCGTAAAGTCTTCGCCACCGGTCACATACGCGCCCTTGGTGCTGTAATCGTTCGCAGACATCTTCCATCTCCTTCGTGGCAGCAAAACCTTATGGTCAGAAACTATCGCAGGGACCAACCTCAGGCGTACCTCGTTGTACGAGGTCGTCGCGCAGCTGCCCGTACACGTTCCACTTATCATCTCCCTCTCGGAGACAACCTGACCGAACGTCGCCGACCACGTGTCCAAGTCGTTTATACCAGCCTGCTCGAAGGTGAGACCAGGGGCTACGGGGTGATGTGGTTCGGCACAACGATCGCCGGCTTACGGGAGCATCGAGGTCATGCAAGCCATGCCCGCCAGAGCACGGAATATCCAAAGTCGTCTGCACGGTAGCCCGTGCCCGTAGGAGGAACGCATTCCACAAACCAGTCGTCCCCCGTTCATAGCGCGGGTTAGTACCGGTCATTCATAAATTTCTGAGACGGCCCTTGGATGCACAAGGCACATCAACCGTCGGCAGTGGTTCCACGCTGCTTTGAAGTGGGGAACCACTGCAGGGCCGTGAGGTGTTACTTGGCGAGGAAGGCGATGAGGGCCTCATTCCATTCATCAGGGTGGCTGACGTTGCATCCATGGGGTGCCCCAGCAATGATGTGGAGTTCACTGCCGAGGACGGCGGCGTGGGTGCGTTGCCCGGATCCTTCGAAGGGAACGACTCCGTCGCCATCGCCGTGAAGGATCAGGGTTGGAACGTTGACTTCGGGCAGGTCGTCGCGGAAGTCGGTTCCCCCGAAGGCTTCCATGCAGGCGAGCGCCGCCTTCTTGTCGGCTTGCTTACACAGGGCGAGGGCGTCCTGACGCTGCTTTTCAGTGACTTTCAGCTCACCGTTGACGGAGAAGAACTCGTGGGTGAACCCGTCGTAGAACGAATCTTCGTCCTTGGTCAGACCAGCCGTCATGTCCGCGGCGGCTTCCTTTGTGAGCGGGCCGTCAGGGTTGTCGTCGCCCTGCATTAGATACGGGGGGACAGCGGAGGCAAAAACGACGCTGTGGAGCCGCTCGTTTCCGTACTTGCTGAAGTAGCGGGCCGCTTCACCGCCACCCATGGAAAATCCGACCAGGGTCACATCGTTTAGGTCTAGTTGTTCGAGCAGGGAGTGCAGGTCCTCGGTCAAGGTGTCGTACGTGTAGCCCTTGGAGGGCTTGTCGCTTCGACCAAATCCGCGGCGGTCATAAGTAATGACCCGGTAGCCGGCTTGCTGCAGAGCGGGTACCTGGTTTTCCCATGCCTCACCCGAGAGCGGCCAACCGTGGATCAAAACGACAGGACGGCCCGGGCCGCCGGTGTCGTCCACGTGCAGGTTGGTGTCTTTAAACAATCCGTGATGTGCGGTGATCTCTGTCATGCTGATGCCTCCGTCTAGTCGAGGGTGCTGCGGCATGCGGTAGTCACGTCCAGCACTTCCACCACCCTAACCAGATACTAAGCAGGTTGTCATTATATATTTGCACGTTCCAGCGTTCGCGGGGGTTGTCCTGATCGGGCAACGAACAGCTCACTGCGGTCCTGCCTTCGGCCATCATCGTCCCGCCGGTGGTCCTGCTGGGCGTGCTCGGACTACCGGCCGTGACTCGAAAGGCGCTTACATGAGCTCCTGGCTTGAGCTTCGCACCATCGCCCGTTCCGTTGGCACAACCGCGGAGTCGAATCGTTGCAGGTGACCTTTTGTTGTTGTCGTGTGTGGGTGGCGCATTTTCCGATAAAGGTTTGTCCGCGGCTGCTCTTGGAACCGTTTTTGGCGGGTGTTTTTACTCTGGCTGTGCGGTGGTGGTCTCCGTTGCGGTCTCGGTGCCCATCTTGTGTCCTAGGGCTAGGGCCGCGCCGCCGGCGAGGGCGGCTCCGCCGCCGAGGCCGATCAGGCCCAAGTCGGGTCCGCTGGTGTTGGTTCCTTCGATGCCGGTTCCGGGGGCACCGGAGGGCACGGATCCACCTGGCTGCGGAGCGAGTTCTCCGCTGCCGTTGAGTTCGCCGTTGACACCGTTGGGGAAGAAGCCGCCGGAGCGTACTGGTTTCGGGTTCAAGTAGACGATGTTCCGGAACTGGCCGGGGGTGCGGCCGAAGGCGAGTCCATTTTTGTCGGTGGGTACGTGGTTCGCCTCTTTCGTGGTGCCGATTCCCTGATCCAGGTCATCTGGACCATCGAGGCTATCCCTGG
Organism: Arthrobacter roseus; assembly: GCF_016907875.1. Classification (NCBI taxonomy): domain Bacteria; kingdom Bacillati; phylum Actinomycetota; class Actinomycetes; order Micrococcales; family Micrococcaceae; genus Arthrobacter; species Arthrobacter roseus. The sequence goes on from NZ_JAFBCU010000001.1 coordinate 3,042,685, forward strand.
CGTCAGAGATTGCCAGGGCCGGTGCCTGCAGCTCCTTGGAGTAGAGCGAGGTCCTGATGATGCCAGCGTGGTACGCCTCGACGGCGAGGATACCGGCGGCGGCGTCCAGGTAGGTTTTGTTATCGATCAGGGGCGCTGCGCCCTTGTAGGCGGTGACTCCGACATCTTCAAAGATGAATGCGCCCAACAGGAAGTTATCTTCGTTCTCATAAACATCGAAAGGTTCGCCGTCCTTGATCAGCCCTGCGGCGACGGCAGCTGCGGTGAAACTCGCGCCGATGTCGATGCTGGGGCGAGAGACGGCGGCGCTGCCGAGTGCTGTGCGCAGAAAAGTCACGTGTGATTTCTCATCTGCTGCGATTTCCTTGGCATACTGCTCGATGGCTTTGGTCTTGAACGGCACAGCATGCCCTCCCGTGACACCGCCGGGGGTGCCGGTCCCATCGACCAGATTAGAGGGCAGCCCATGTCCATGGTGACGGCACGGGTCGGTGCTGCTGTGGCGAGCATCGCCGCTGAGCTGACGCCCAGACCAGTCAGTCCCGCGGTACGGAAGAACCGGCGTCGGTCTACCGGGCTTTCCGCGCTCCTGGAAATAGCTTTGGCAATAAAACTTTGATCGAACATAACCCAACACCAACCTTTTATTGACGAAAAAGATTCGAGAGATGTTGAGACAAGCCCCCGCTCGGTGCTCGACCCTGCCGCCAACGTCGAACTGCGCCGACTGCTGCCCTTGAGGGTGACAGGCAGCTGAAGCTTGTCAGCTGGAGGCTTCTGTCCAAGGTGGCGTGTAGTTGATCGGCTGTAGGCAGACCGGCGATACAGTCCTGTGTTTGGTAGATACGGCACGCGTAATTCCAGTTCCAGCAGGTCGGCGAGATCCGAATCTAAGTCGATGGAGCCACCCGTGCGGATGTTGATGGTTTGGTCTTTACCCAGTCCTGCGGCTTTCGCGCCCATGGTGAGGGCTGTCTGCCAGTAGCTGCACTCGTCGACGTTGCCGACGAGTGCGATTGCGTCCCGGGTGCGGCTGTCGAACGCCCCGTAGCCGCCGACGACCTTCTGGAAAGTGACGTACGTTTGGAGGACGACGGAGGGGTGGGCTATTGCCCCTGGACGTCGAGGACTTTCCCGAATTGCTGGGCGAGGGCGTCGATCTCGGGGCTTTCCGCCTTCCGCCATATCTTCCCCGCTTTGCCTTTCTGCCAAGGCCATTGGACCGTGATTTCCAGTTCAGGTACGAAAATCAGGAAAGGTCCGGATCAGTTCGATCAGTCCGATCAGTCCGATCAGTCCGATCAGGCGGAGCGTCACCACGTCCTTTAGATTAAATGTCCCGATAGGGAGCCGGGTAATGTCGGCTGCAACGAGGAATCGGAGTCCCAGCAGGATCGACCGCTCGAGAACCCACGGGTGCGGGACCTCACCGGACTTTTGAAAAGCCCCTGTTGAGGGTGGCATGGAGTGTTTCTGTCACCTATGTTCAGCGTGCCGCGGGCGGTGGAATAGGAATAGTGCCGCCACGGCACCGAACACGAGGTGTGCGAGAACTTCGAAGGGCTGATTCGGCATCTGAAACTGTGGAAAGATGAACCGCCCGATCAGCTGGAAGTTCACCAGATAGAGCAGCAGGCCATACACCAGACCCACCACTGCGATAGAGGCGTTACCCGGTAACCGCGCGGCGACCAGCCCGAGGATGATACCGAATATAAGTGAGTTAACCGTGTGAATCACCACGCCCAACGGCACTGATGCAGCACCGGCCATCAACGAATCCGCGCCTAGTACGATCGAGGAGATTAGTCCGAATGGTGCAGCGGGCGGATTGCCTTGCGTCGCTGAAAACCACATGGTTACACCAATGAATACGGCTCCTCCAACGATGCCGCCAATGGCCCCACGCAACACGTAGGTGGCCAGACCGGGCTTCGCTTGGACTTTGTTCGTGGACATAGGACCATCTCCTTACAGAGCGAATTTCGAGTGATCGTCGCGACATTATGGTTATTATTTTGCCACCAAACCAGCGAATATAGGGGCTGTAGCACCCGGTTTTTCGGGAGACCCGATTTTCTGGGAAGAACAACTTCATTTGGCCCTACCCAGAGCACCCTTCAGGCTTTACAACGCCAGTCCACACCCACCTTCATGAAAAACCAAGGCTAGCGCAGGCGATAGATCCCCGTTCTTCATGGTTGCCGGCGGCAGGTCCGGGATCTGGGTCAAATCCAGGTCTTCGAGCCGTCTGGGCCCGGGGAACTTCGCTTCCTTGACTCGCCGGGCCCCGCTCGGACAACTGCTCGGTGTTGGAGTCATTGAGTAGATCGGAAAGGCGACTCATCGCTCCATGTCCTCGCCCCGATTCTTTCGCTCCTGCGGGGCCGGTGGTTAGGAGACTGTGGTGAGCCCGACTGTGGTCCTCGTGGCGGTAGGACATTGGGCGGGTGATGAGGGAATTCAGCACGCACATCTGGCGTCGGTGAGCTTGTAGTTCCGGGTCGGCAGTGGGCTGTGGGTTTTCCTCACCGTTCATCGTCCTGGTGATCCGTTCCACCTCCCACTTCGCAACCTCTAATGCCTCGCTGTATTTGAACGGCTGACGCATAGCAGTTGCCGCGTCCCGGTACTCCTGACGAGCCTCGTTGATCTTCTGTTCGAGCTTTGCGACCTCCTCTGGGCCGTCCGGCGGCGTGCGGCCCGCTGTTTCACGCAACGTAGGCAGCATGCCACCAATGTTTCCCCTCGGGTCTGTGCACCGTTCTTACGGTGCGATAGTGCCGCCTGGTTGCGGTGCCATGCCGTGTCCAGGCGCATCAGGCTGGACAGTTCATGATCGGATTTGGACTTCTCCAGAATCAGCTGGTTCCCGCTGGAGATGGCTTGGCTTCCGCGAAGGACAGGGTGTTATCTCCCACGTCTTCTATCTCCCGGACGTCGAGGCGTCCGCGCATAATCTGGTCAATGAATTTGCTCTTGCGCTCCAACGTCTGCCACATGAACGTATCGAATGATCCTTTGGTGACGACCTGCGAGATCGCGACTTCGGGGTTCTGGTTGCCTTGCCGGACGATCCGGCCGTGACGCTGGGATACGTCGGCCGGTCTCCATGGTGCGTCAAGGTCGACCAGATGCACGGCGCGCGCCTGGATGTTCATGCCGACTCCCATCTTCTGCGTGGAGCCGATGAGCACGGCCACGTCACCGGTACGGCAGGCCGCGAACAGCCGGCCCTTCTCGGCGTCGTTTTTCGCCTCATGCATGAACCGCACTTTGTGTTCGGGTGTATCATCCGCCAGAGCTCGACGTCAGGCGCCACCCGCTCCGGCACGCCGGATGCCCCAAAACGCTAGGCACAGACGCGCTGGATGGATAGCGTGGATCTACCCAACGGAAGGAACCTCATGCGGGTTGCAATCATAGGTGCCACCGGAAACGCAGGAACAGAGTTGCTGCGCAGACTCCACATCGCTCGGCGCGACGGAGCAGACCTGCAGATCACCGGGATCGCCCGCCGCATGCCAGATCCTTCAATCGAACCGTACAACGACGTCGACTGGCACAGCGTTGACATCGGGGCCATCGACGGCCGCGAAAGACTAGCCCGAGCGCTCACCGGAGCAGACGCCGTCGTTCATCTTGCCTGGGTGCTCCAACCCAACCATGACCTCGCCCGTCTCTACCGCACCAACGTCAATGGCACGCGAAATGCCCTGCAGGCAACAGCCGATGCTGGCGTGCGCCACTTTGTGTGCGCCTCCTCCATGGCCGCCTACTCCCCCGCCCGCACGGGACAACACGTCTCCGAACGATGGCCCACGCAGGGGATCGCATCCTCCCACTACAGCCGGCATAAGGCCGAACAGGAACATCTCCTCGACGAATTCGAGCGGGAACACCCCGAGATCTCAGTGGCCCGCGTGCGGCCGGCGCTCATATTCCATGCGGACGCCAGCAGCGAAATCCACCACTACTTCCTCGGCCGGCTGATACCACGGCCACTGATCCGCTTTGCCCTCAAGAAACTTCCGCTGCCTATTCTTCCCATCCCGGATTCCTTCGCGTTCCAGGTGGTCCACGGCGCAGATGTGGCCGATGTCTACTGGAGGGTCCTCGACCAGCGAGCTGATGGAGCTTTCAACGTGGCCGCCGAACCCGTCATCACACCCGAAAGGCTGGGTGGCCTGTTGGGCGCCAAACGCGTCCTCAACGTTCCAGTAAGTCTGTACCGGGCGTTGGTAGCCATATCGTGGAGGCTGCGGCTTCAACAGACGGACGAAGGGTGGATCGACATGGCATCTTTGACACCGCTGCTCAACACCGATCGCGCTCATCACGTGCTTGGCTGGGCACCAAAGCACTCCGCACCTCAGGCCCTGCAGGAGCTGCTGGACGGTATGGGCAATTCACGCTCCCACGCCGGATCCCCAGCACTGGATCCGTACAACGAGCACGCCTAAGGCTTAGACGCCCGGCTCTCCCGGCGCCACTGCGTCGTCGGCCACAGTCTCCCAGCGCCTGCGAGGGAACGCCTGTGGGTGGTTTCTCTGCAGGTAGGAAATCATTTCCTCCCGCACCAGGCACCGCAGCGACCAGATGTCGTCGTCGTCCTGGGCGCTGACCATTGCCCGCACCCGCACCACACCGTCTACCGCACCGGTAACCACAAAGGAGCTGGCTCGCCGGTCCCACAGGTCCGTCTTCTCCAGAACGGCGTTGAAATGCTCACGCAGTTCCGCCACGGGTGTGTGCCAGTCCAGATCGAACTCGACCGTCCCCAGCAATTCAGAATTGGTCCGCGTCCAATTCTGGAACGGAGTGGTGGTGAAGTACGTGGACGGCAGAATCATGCGCCGCTCATCCCAGATCGCCACAACGATGTACGTCATGGTGATTTCCTCAATGGTGCCGAGCTCATCTTCCACCAAGACACTGTCACCGACGCGGATGGCGTCCGTGAATGCCAATTGAACCCCGGCGAAAACGTTGGCCAGAGAGCTCTGCACCGCAAGACCCGCGACCACCGAGATCAGACCAGCAGAGGCCAGAATTCCGGCTCCAAGCGCCCGCACCTCGGGGATAGTCAAGAGGATGGCCGCTACAGCAACCGTGATGATGACCGCCGCAATAATGCGCCGGCCCAGGGTGACCTGCGTCTTCAACCGCCGGTAGCGCCGCTTGTCCGCGCTCTGACGACGAAAAGCTGCGAGGGCACCGGCCTCCACAATCAGCGAGACAGCGATTGCTAGCCACGCCACCGCCCCAATCAGCGCGAAAACCAGCAGTCGATCAACAACGGGGAACCATCCCGTATCCCGAACCGTGAAACCGAGCGCAACGCGGACGCCGATGATCGCCAAGACCAACCACAACGGGTTCCGGGCCTTCTTGGTCACCTCCCGCACCGAAGGAACTTTGTCCAGAACGCGAATGATGACCTTCCGGAGGAGCCACGCCAAAACCACCGCCAGCAGTAGTGCGGCAGCGACAGCGCCAATCGGTAGGAGGGCATTCATCACGTAAGGCATGACTTGATCGTTGCAGATCTTCGGACGCGGTGTCGAAAGAGCTGCCGAACCGGCAGAAATTCAGCTCGCGGACCGGCTGAGTTTGCATAGCGTCTATAATCTGCGGAATGCTGTTTGAATGATTGACAATCAGGCCGACTATTGGGATCGGCAGGCGGCGACCTTTGATCAGGACCCTGATCATGGGCTCGAGGACCCTGACGTCCGTACGGCGTGGCGCAACCTCCTCAAGCAGATTTTGCCCAAACCGCCGTCGAAAATTGCCGACATGGGCTGCGGCACAGGTGCCCTGACCGAGCTCCTGGCGCAAGACGGCCATGAGCTCGTGGGCCTGGACATCTCCCCCCAGATGGTCAAAACCGCACGCCAGAAGCTCAACGCCAGCGGAGTCGAGGCACGGCTGGAAGTGCGCGACGTCGCCGACCCCCGCCTGCGTTCTGGAACCTACGACGTCGTTCTGTCACGCCACGTTGTCTGGGCACTACCGGACAAGGTTGACGCCATCGACACCTGGTTCCGGCTGCTGCGGCCAGGGGGGCGGATAGTGCTGATAGAAGGACGATGGTCCACCGGCGGTGGAATGAGCATGCAGGACCTCGCATCCCTGCTGGAGCCACATGCGCCCGTTGTCCACCGGATTCCGCTCTCCGACCCACAACTATGGGGGCGCACCATCACCGATGAACGATACGCCTTGGTTGGAGAAAAGCCGCTGGACTAGCCCTCTTCCGGCATCTTGCTGCCCGGAACCATCCCGTAGTACTCGCGCAACTTCTCCTCCTGCGCAAAGTTCAGGCCCGAACCGGAGTGGATGTCCGGTGAGTTGTTCACCTGTTCTTGGGTATAGGCCACGAAAATATCATCGCCGTTGATTCTTGCGCCGCTCAGTGGAACAAATCTGCTCTTTGTCTCAAACAAGTGCAGCGGAACGGTGATCCATTCGGGATCATTGGTTCCGCTGTCCAGATGCACCTCAGCGACGTTGCCCAATTTGGCGCCGTTACGGTCCCAGACAACCGCCTGCTGAAGTTCGTGGACGTCAATCATGTCCGCCACTGTTATTCCTTCCACCTCGGTGTCCGCCGGGAGATCCCGAACCTTGGACCATTCCACCCTGTACAGCGTCGGAGATCAAGGGCAGTACAAGACTGAGCAGATTGCAACAGCACGGAAACCTCGTGATGCCAGCAGGCAGAAAGTCTGGCAAGGTACAGGTATGCTCACCTCACCCGAATACCGCTCCGCCGTCATCGTCGACGACGATCAAGATATTCGAGAACTGCTCACGGCCACCCTGGAGTCCAACGGATTCACCATCCTCACGTCCGGGACCGGACGCCACGGCGTTGAACTCATCCGGGAACATAACCCCGACTTGATCACCCTTGACCTCAACCTGCCGGACATCGACGGGGTGGAGGTATGCCGGCAAGCACGTGCCATGACCGATGCCTACATTGTGATGGTGACAGCAAGGCAGGACGAGATCGACCGCCTCATTGGACTGGAGATCGGCGCAGACGACTTCCTTGTCAAACCCTTCAGTCCCAGGGAACTGCAAGCCAGGGTTGCGGCCATGTTCCGACGCCCCCGCACCAGTGTTCGCCGCGCCGACACGGCACCGATACCAGCCGTCGTCGAGCCTTCACCGGAACCCGAACACACCCTTCTGCGTCACGGCCCACTTGCCGTCGACATCGAAGGCCGGATTGCCAGCCTCGATGAAGAAGAGCTGAGCCTGACGAGGACTGAGTTTGATCTACTGGCCACGTTACTTTCCGCGCCGCGCCGCGTCTGGTCCAGGGAATCCCTACTGGCCAAGGTCTGGGGCGAAGCCTGGGTTTCGGATCAGCACCTCGTCGAAGTTCACATGCGTAACCTGCGTAAAAAACTTGGAGACAAGGCAGCGGACCCGCGGTTTATCCGTACGGTGCGCGGCGTTGGGTACCGGCTCATGCCCGGTGGTCGCGCCGCAACCGCCCTTGAAACACCCACGAGGTCACCTCGTGCCAACGAAATCACCCCTGCAAAGGGTGATCTCGCGGCGAAGAGGTGACCTCGTGCGCGTATGCGGCGGACTTAGGAGGAAGTTAAGCCGCCCGTGTGAACGCGTGGGCTGCGTCCGTGTAGAAACGCACGCCCTCGGTAGAAAGTTTGGTCAACAGCATGCGGGCCGATGCACCCCGGCCCTGTCCCAGGCTCGTCAGAACTGACTGCGTCAGGACCTCAAGCCGCCGTGCGCCAACCATCGATGCACCCACATTCAGTCCAAGCAAAATAGTGGACGCAGCCTCGGTATCTTCAGCGGCGATCTTGACGTGCAATTCGCGGATGCGCTGAGGAAGAAGGTTTCGGAACGTGGCGACAACGCGGATAGCGGCGGATCGGCTCTGCAGATCAGCGGCGAGCTTCGCGAAAACCACGGCATCAAGAACGGGCACTGCTTCCGTGGCCGGCACACAGTGCGCGATCGGCAGATGCGACGGCGATACAGAGTGTACGGTGCTGTGCTTGTGGTCAACGGCCAGTGTCAACATGGGGACGTGCTCCTCGTCGGTCAGAGTGGGACGCCCACCCTGTCGGAGGTGGGCGCACCCTTGGGGAAAGCGCACCGGTTTCTCACCGGTTTTGCTGACTCCCTAACTCTGTCCGATGAGTCTCAATTGGCCCCGGCACGTAAACCGAAGATTTCCTCAAGAAACACAGTCGTTTTGAACTAGACGGCAACAACCTCAACGGGAATGTTGCCGCGGGTGGCCTTGGAGTAAGGGCACAGCTCATGGGTGCGGTCTGCGAGCTTCTGCACCTGATCAGTATCCATTCCGGGAACGGACACCTTGATTTTTACGGATAGGCCAAAGCTCTCGCCCTCTTTACCGAGGCCAACTTCAAGTTCGACGACGGACTTCGAGACATCCGCGCCCGTCTCCTTCGCGGCCAGGCCGAGTGCGCCCTGGAAGCACGCGCCGTAGCCAACAGCGAAGAGCTGTTCAGGATTGGTGCCGCCGCCTGCTCCACCCATTTCTTTGGGCGCACGAAGGTCTACCTCGAGGGCGCCGTCGTCCGTTTTTCCGTGGCCATCGCGGCCGCCGGTGACGTGTGATTTGGCTGTATAGACAATAGATTCTGGAACTGCAGACAAAGTGTCCTCCTGAAATCGTTGGAATCTTCACTCTACCCATCAGAGCGGGGCTGCAGCATTGTTAGCGCCACTGTGACTATGGCCACACAGGCCTTTCCGGCGTAGCATCGGTGGACATCTACAGGGTCCTCCGGACCGCGGCGGCCCCGTGTTCAAGGGGGCCCAGCGTGAGTGCGGAAACCAGGCAGCAAGCGACGAACGTGAGCGAACGCGAGGCCAGGGAAGTTGCGGAGGCCGCCCGTGAGACCGAATGGGTCCGGCCGAGTTTCGCCAAGGGCCTGTATCTGGGCAACTTCAACCTGGAGCTGATCCACCCTCATCCAACGCCCGACGACGACGAGGCGGCTGACGGCGAGGCCTTCCTGAAGAAGCTGCGTGCCTATGCGGTGACCATGGACGGGCCGCTCATTGAGCGCGAGGCGAAAATACCGGACTCCTACCTACGGGATATGGCCGATCTCGGTGTTTTCGGGATGAAGATTCCGAAGGAGTATGGCGGGCTGGGCCTTTCGCTGACGTATTACGGCCGGGCGCTGATCCTGCTTGGGTCGGTTCACCCGAGTCTCGGAGCACTCGTTTCGGCGCACCAGTCCATCGGCGTTCCGGAGCCGGTCAAGGTCTTTGGCACGCCGGAGCAGAAGCAGGAGTACCTGCCGAGGTGCGCGGCCGGCGCCATTACGGCGTTCTTGTTGACGGAGCCCGACGTCGGCTCTGATCCGGCGCGGGTGAGCGTTACGGCCGAACCCGAGGCTGATGGTTCCGGCTACCGGCTGAACGGGGTGAAGCTGTGGACGACGAACGGTGTGATTGCCGAACTGGTGGTGGTGATGGCAAAGGTGCCGCCGCATGAGGGCGGTCGCGGAGGTATTACAGCGTTTGTGCTTGAGGCCGACGCTGACGGGATCACGGTGGAGAACCGCAATACCTTCATGGGCCTGAGGGGTATTGAGAACGGGGTGACCCATTTTCATGATGTGCACGTTCCGGCGGCGAACCGTCTGGGTAAGGAGGGGCAGGGCCTGAAAATTGCTCTGACAACTCTCAACACGGGGCGGCTGTCCATTCCGGCGATGTGCGCGGCGGCCGGTAAATGGTCGCTCAAGATTTCACGCGAATGGTCTGTGGCCCGTATCCAGTGGGGTCGGCCGGTCGGTGAGCATGAGGCGGTCGGGAAGAAACTGGCATTCATTGCGGCCACTACTTTCGCCCTGGAAGCGGTCTTTGAACTCTCTGCCGGTCTGGCCGACGCCGGGATGAAGGACGTCCGTATCGAGGCGGCCCTGGCGAAGCTTTGGTCCAGTGAAATGGCTTACCGGGTGGCGGACGAGATGGTGCAGATCCGCGGCGGGCGGGGTTATGAGACCGCAGAATCTCTGGCTGCGCGGGGCGAGCGGGCCGTGCCTGCCGAACAACTGCTGCGGGATCTGCGGATCAACCGGATCTTCGAGGGATCCACGGAGATCATGCATCTGATCATTGCCCGAGAAGCCGTCGATGCTCATCTTCAGGTGGCCGGAGACCTGGCATCGCCTGATGCAGACCTGTTGGCGAAAGCCAGGGCCGCGGTCGGCGCGAGCGGGTTTTATGCGAAGTGGCTACCGCATCTGGCCGCTGGTCAGGGCATGAACCCTGTTGCGTACCGGGAGTTCGGTCCTTTGGCCAAGCATCTGCGGTTCGTGGAACGGTCTTCCCGAAAGCTGGCCCAGAACACGTTCATGGGCATGGGCCGCTGGCAAGCCAACCTGGAGCACAAACAGGCTTTCCTGGGCCGAATTGTGGACATTGGTGCCGAACTCTTCGCAATGTCAGCCGTCTGTTCCAGGGCAGAGCTACTGGCTGGCAAGGATGCGGTGGAGGGCCGGGCTTCCCGCGAGCTTGCTGACGCTTTCTGCCAGCAAGCTCGCGGTCGCGTGCGCGAACTCTTCACCGAGCTCTGGCGCAATGCCGATACCGTGGACCACCGGGTAGCTGCTCACGCGATGGATGGATCTTACGAGTGGCTTGAACGCGGGATCATCGACGTATCCGAGGGCACCGGACCCTGGATTTCCGAACCGGTGTCCGGCCCGTCATCCAAGGAGAACCAGCACCGAAAGTACCGCTGATTTTGGTCCTATTTGGACGTGGACGCCTTAACGGCTTCGCTGAGGTCAGGCAGGTACTTGTCCAGGGCCCAGGGCAGGCTCAACGGGCTGGCGGCCGAAACGGACAGCACTACGGTGTTATCCGAGTGAGCCACGAGTCCGCCGGACTTCACCGCCGGGATCTGGCCGAGCAGTGGGTCCTTGATGATTGCTTTCTCAGTTGACGCGTCCGGAACCCAGGTGACAAAGATGTCCGACGTCAGCTCGTTGGCGCGCTCCGCGGACCACTCGATGAAGAAACCCTCTTCACCCTTGGCCTTCTCCGCTATAACCGGTGCAAGTTCCATGCCGAGCGAGGTGAGGAACTTGGGCCGGTTGTCATTGGGTGTGTAGATGTTGGCTCCGGCGCCGGAAGCAGGCTCAAGATTTCCGTAGATGAACGTCTTGCCCTCTATCTCCGGATATTCTGCGGCCTTATCCTCGATCAGCTCCTCGGTGTCCTCCACCAGCTGGTTGGCCTTGTCGCTGAGTCCGAGTGCTTTTCCGATCATTTCAGTGGACGTCTGCCAGTCCGTGCCGTACGCGGTTTCCGGGTAAGCGACCACAGGCGCAATCTTGGTCAGGCGGTCGTAGTCTTCCTGCGTCAAGCCCGAGTAGGCGGCGAGGATGACATCCGGCGTCGTCTTGGCAATGTCCTCGAACGCGATGCCGTCCGCTTCCGAGTACTGAGCGGGCGCATTCTCGCTACCGATGGCGGCGTCGAGCTCTTCGAGCTTGGCGTCCTTCCAAGGAGTGGAGCCATTCTCGTTTCCACCGTATTCGTTGACGGGCATTCCAACCGGGACTACGCCCAAGGCTAGAGCGACGTCGTCATTGACCCAGGAAACGGTCGCTACCCGCTCGGGCGCTTCGTCAATAACAGTCTCCCCAAAGGCGTGCTCGATCGTCACGGGAAACTGACTGCTATCCGCGGCGGACTCGGCAGGCGCGGATTCACCGTCAGCGGAGGGCCCGGTTGAGCAGGCGGAGAGGGTCAGTGCTGCGATTGCCGCTGCTGCCAGCAGTGAACGCGTACGCTTGTGGGCCACGAGGACTCCTTGATCTGAAGACATGACCGCGGCCGTAGGGCGCACGGATGGAACATCAGTAAGGCTAGCCTATGCTTGGTAGAATTAGGAAACTCTTCCGTTCCCTAATTGCAGTTACTCGATGACCCTCGTTCGGGATACGGGAATCGCCAGTCCGCACAGCACGACCATGAGACCCGCCATGATCCAGAGCGGCAGCGACCAGGTGCCGCTGATCCCATAGAGAGCCCCGAACGCCACCGGCCCCACAGCTGCAATTCCGTAGCCCACGGATTGCGCCATACCGGACAGGGACGCGGCCTGTCGGTGGTTGGCCGTCCGGAGGCTGAACAGCGAAAGCGCTGTCACAATCAAACTTCCGCAGCCGGCGGCGCCGATGATCATCCAGAGCAGCGATGCCGTGGGAATCAGCGCCAGCCCAGCGAAGGCGACGACGGTCAGCGCACTCGCAGCGACGGCGACGAGGAGGGGGCTTTTGAGCTGGTGCAGGATGAGCCCGGTACTCAGGCTGGACAGCGTTCCGACAACCAGGAAAAGAGCGACGTGGGTTCCAGAAACGGACGCTGGCACACCGTAGCTACGCTCAATACTGGGTAGCCAGCCCATGAGGACGAAGAACGCTGTTGACTGCAGGCCCATGAACAGTGTGATCTGCCATCCGAGCAAAGATCTCCACGGCGGGCGTCCACTGGATTCCGTGGGAGTGTCCGCTCGCCGGGATTCACGGGCTCGGATGCCGGGCACCAGAGCCGCCAGGGCGATGAGGACCAGACCGGCCCACAGCCCGAGGGCTGGCCGCCATCCGGACAGGTGCGCAATGGGAACAACCAGCCCTGCCCCGATGGCGGCGCAGCCACCCTGCAGAGCTGAGTAGATTCCGGTGACCTGGCTGACGCGCAGCGGGAAATCACGCTTGACCACGGAGGGTAGCAATACGTTCAGGGCGGCGATCGCTGCACCAAGGACCGCCGTACCCACCCACACTGCGCCGAGCACCGGCAGGGACCGTAGCGTGATGCCAACTGCAAGGAGTGTCAGAGACGCCCAGACGGCCCGGTTCAGACCCAACCGGGCGGCAAGACGCGGCGCGAGCGGCGAGAAAAGGGCAAAGGACATGAGCGGCAGGGCAGTCAATACGCCTGCCATAGTGGGCGATAGGCGGAGATCCTGGCTGATGTCCGCCAGGAGCGGTCCCACGCTGACGAACCCGACTCGGAGGTTGATCGCAATGAGCAGTATCCCGATGAAAGCAACGCCGTAGCGGACCGGCACGACTGTGCGGTCCACTGCGGCGTTGTTCGACATGTTCGGCTACTTCTCCTGCTGTTCAGACCCCGAGCCTACAGGGACCACCGGAACTTCGCGGCCGTCGCAGTCGATCAGCTTGCCGTCCTCCACATGGTCCCCTTCGTCCAGTGCAGCCAAGAAGTCCTCGCTGATATTCCGGGGTGCCGTGCCAGCCGCAAATACGGACTGTTGGTCGGAGTTGCCAGCCTTCAGGTGGTTGAACAGAAGGTTCAGCAAGATCGCCATGACGGCAGCGGAGCTGATTCCGGAGTGGAAGATGGTGGAGAACCAGTCGGGGAACTGATCATAGAACGTGGGTGCGGCAATGGGAATCATTCCGAATCCGATGGACGTCGCCACAATGATCAGGTTCATGTTGTTCTTGTACTCGACGCGGGCCAGGGTGCGGATTCCACCGGCGGCAACGGTGCCAAACAGGACGACGCCGGCGCCTCCGAGGACGGCGGTGGGGACGGCTGCGACAACCCGACCCATGATCGGCAGGAGCCCGAGAACAACGAGGATGACACCGCCAGCTGCTACAACAAAGCGACTCTTAATGCCTGTGACGGCAACGAGGCCAACGTTCTGGGCGAACGCGCTCTGCGTGAAAGAACCGAAGACGGGTGAAACAGCACTTGAGATCATGTCGGCGCGAAGGCCGTCAGCGATCCGCTTCGAATCGACTTTGGTTTCGACGATTTCACCGACGGCGAGAACGTCCGCCGTGGTTTCGGTGAGGATGACGAGAACAACGATCACCATGGAGATGATGCCGGCTATTTCGAAGACGGGCGCTCCAAAGTGGAACGGCGCCGGAAACGCAGCGACGGGGCCGCTTCCCACCTTCGAGAAGTCCGCCATGCCAACAGCCGCCGCAACGATGGTTCCGATGACGATGGCCAGAAGGATAGACAGTCTGGAGATAGTGGCACTGCCGACTTTGCTCAGCAGTAGTACGAGCGCGAGAGCCAAGGCCGCGAGACCAATGTTGGCTACGCTGCCGTAGTCCTCGGCCTTTCTGTTGCCGCCCATGGCCCAGTTGGCGGCAACCGGCATCAGCGTCAAACCGATGGTGGTGATGACGGTGCCAGTGTTGCCACGATGGTTGCCATCGTCACCAACGGTGGTGGTCTACCGTCGGTATTCGGCGCAGTCATCGCTTCAGCGAGCCCGCCCATGAAGAGGGCTGCAGCCCGTACATGAAGCTGGCCCCGATGCCGAGCTTTTTATCCTCGGGTCGGGTTACGCGCGACGCCGGTGCTGTGGAAGGTGCATTTTTCATTGGTGCTCCCTGGAGAAGGATGTCGATGAAATCATTCCGTATGGTGAAAACTTTTTTCCTTCAGCTGCCGGGCCGTATTTCAGTACCAAGATTGTGTCCGGGAATGAAAAAGAGCCGACACCAAAAGGTGCCAGCTCATTGAACCCTGTCTGCTGCTCTCAGGTACGTGACGTAGGCCACGTTATTTTGAGCCAGCGTACACCACAACGGAACGTGACGCACGCCACAAACAAACAAACCCTGTCGGTCACGCAGTGGTGACCGACAGGGTTCTCAGTATTTCGATGTCGGTTAGATCAGGATTTTGACGTCTGCGTCCTTTTTGAGCTCTGCCACCAGTGCCTGCGCCGCTTCGGCCTGTTTCTGGCTCTTGGCCTGCTGTGCGAGCTGATCCTTCACTTCTTCAAAGGATGGCACCTCGGCCTTCTTCCCCTCAGATTTCGCGCCTTCAGCCGGTGCCTCGGCAGCCTTTTTCTGCTGTTCGACAACCTGCTTGTAGGCATCTTTCAGCTCTTTATCCGTGGGCTCCATGCTCCCTGACTCATCGGCAAGCAATTTCTCAAGCGAGATCTGCGACTTCACTTCAGCACGGGCCTGCTCCTTGTCGAGACCCTGCTCCTTGAGCGCGGCGAATAGCTCGTCGGTGGACTTGAATTCGTTCTGCTTCATCAATTCGTCGAGCTTCTTGTCGACGTCGGAATCCTTGGCGGCAAGACCACGCTTCTCGGCTTCCTGCAACATGAGCTCATTACCCACGAGGCCATCCGCAGTCTGCTTCTTCAGCTGCTCCTGATCCAATTCCTGTCCGGACATCTGCGCCTGCTGGAACTGAGCCTTATAGGCCAGCACGAACTTATCCTTGGGTACATCTTTCCCGTTGACAGTGGCGACGACATTGGGGATGTCCTTCAGATCCGGCTCAGGCGCCTGCCCCTGGTCCCCTGCATCTTCTGCACCTGCCGACGGCGCCTGCTGCTGCGATGGGGGGCTTGACTCCTTGTTTTCACCCGAGGCTCCACCACAGGCTGTCAGAACGGCGATCGATGCGGCTACGGACAGACTCACGAACCATTTGTTGCTCACTGGGGCTCCTTCACGGATTGCAGTCACGGCGCTCGAGGACCTATTCCTAATTGGTCCACGCACGTCGTTGACGGGGCTTTAACGAGGTTAATGAAGGCAAGTTGGCGTTACCTTACCGTTGCCTGAACGCGAGCTGTATCCACGAGCATGCCTGCGGACGCGGCCGGTGCTGCGTTAGAGTCATGTCCGTGATCCCAGCTTGCAGGACAACGGCGTGAGCGCCGAACCGAAGGACGCCGCCGAGCGACCACCGACGGCGCAGGCCTTTGTGCTCGCCGAGCTGCGCAGCGCCATCATTGCCGGAGAGCTCCTGCCCGGCCAACCGCTTCGCCAGGACGCCCTGGCCGAGCGTTTTGGGGTGAGCCGGGTGCCGCTGAGAGAGGCATTCAAGGTCCTCGAGGGCGAGGGGCAGGTGGTGTACGAACCACACCGCGGCTACAAGGTAGCAAGGCTGTCCCTCGCAGACCTACTGGAGGTTTACCACATCCGGGAACTGCTGGAGGCAGAAGCCGTGCGGACAGCCGTCAAGCGCGGCGACAACCGGGTTCTGGGGAAAATGCGTGAGGCCGCGCACGAGGTTTCTGCGGCCGCAGAGGCCGAAGATCTGCTCGCTATGACCGCCGCCAACCAGCGCTTTCACTTCACGTTGATCAGTGCCTGCAACATGCCTCGTCTGGAACGCCTGATCCAATCCCTCTGGGACGCAACGGACACCTACAGGTTTGTTTATTACGGTACAGAGGTCAACCGACGGCGCGTGGATGAAGAACATGCCCTGATCATCGAAGCCTTCGCAGCACGCGACACTGACCGCTTGATCACCATGTTAGACCTGCACCGGCAGCACGCCGTGGATTCACTGCGCACGTTCCTCGCAGCCCACTAGCAAGACCAGGGATGATACCCCCATGTGACGGGGCTTACATTTCTCTCCAAAATTGGATACATTATCCAAATGGAGTTCGACGTGGGCGGTTCCGCCACTACTGACTGGCTCGGCTTGACGCAGCAGCGAGTGCTCATTGCCGGTGCTGGTGGCATTGGCAGCGCCTTCGTCAACGCCTTCCTTCAGGCCGGCGCCCAGGTCACCGCCGCTGACATCAGCGAGAAGAACCTGACAGCGCTCGACGACGCAGTCACCACTGTCCACGCCGATCTCACGGACGACGACGGCTGCCGAACCGCGGTGGAGACTGCGGCCACGCAGATGGGCGGCATCGACGTATTCATCCACACCGTCGGCATCAACCGTCGGATCCCAGTCCTCGAAACCACGGATGACACCTGGCAGCAGATCATCGACACGAACTTATCCAGCGCGTTCCGGCTGGGCCGCGCGGCAGGACGTCTCATGGTGGACGCTGGCTACGGCAGGCAGGTTTACTGCTCTTCAGTTTCCAGCCTGCTGGCGCACCCGGACCACTCCGCGTATGCCGCCAGCAAAGGCGGCCTGAACCAACTGGTCCGCGTCATGGCCCGAGAATGGGCACCGCACGGAGTGACCGTCAATGCGATCGCGCCAGGCTACACAGAAACTGAGCTCACTCGAGCGCACCTAGACACCCAGGGAACCCGCGCACACTACACCGATCTGGTTCCCGCCGGTCGCCTTGGCACCGTTGACGACCTGACCGGCCCCGCACTCTTTCTGGCTTCGAGGCAGGCCGCGTTTGTCACCGGCCACGTCCTGTACGCGGATGGAGGCCGGACCCTTGTCTAACCCGATCCTCCGCACCGGCAATCAGCCGCCCCAAACGTCCGACGGCGACCGCTTCCCCCCGCTGTCGCCGTCGGACCTCACTGAATCGCAGCAAAAAGTGTACGCCGCCGTGACTGCTCCCCCACGCGGAAACGGACCTTTCACGGTGGTGGACGACGACGGCGTTCTGGCCGGTCCGTTCAACGCCCTGCTGTACGCCCCGAACGTTGGCGATGCGGTGCAGCAGCTCGGCGCAGCCCTGCGTTTCGGCGGAACGCTAACCGCAAGGCTGCGCGAGCTGATCATCTGCACTGTGGCCGCTGAGATGGACTCCGCCTACGAGTGGTACGCGCACAGCCGCGTCGCCGCCACTGTAGGGGTGAGCGAGCACGAACTCTCCAGCATCCGAGAGGGTGGGAGCCCCGAGGGACTGAACGAGGAGGAGCGCGCTGCTTTAGCGCTGACCCATGAGCTGCTCGCCGACACCACGGTGAGCCCGGCCGTTCACGCAGCCGCCCTGGAACATCACGATCATGCCGGAATCACGGAGATCACCGTGCTCACTGGCTACTACCGACTCCTTGCGGGCATCCTCGCAGCGGGCGATATATCTGCACCATGAGAGCTTCATCGAGGCACATCATCACTGGCACACCATGAGGGAGAAAGAACATGAGTATCGACAGCAAGAAGCACCGTATCCGGCTGGCGGCCGCCGTACTGGCAGTCCCGGCACTGTTTCTGACCGCTTGCAGCCCTGCGGGCAGTGGAGGTGGGGGTGGAGGCGACGCCAGCGGTGATGCCGGTGGCGGCACACTCTCGATCGCCACGGGTGGCACCGGCGGCGTCTATTATCCACTCGGCGGCGGTTTCGCCACAGAGATCCGCGACAACGTGGAGGGTTACGACGCAACGGTCCAGGAGACCAACGCGTCCGTGGACAACATGCTTCTCATCGAAAGCGGAGCCGCCGACCTTGCACTTGGGGTGGGCGACGTCGTCGCGGCCGCCGTTGAGGGCACGGGCTCCTTCGAGGGCGAGCCGCTGGAGCTGTGCTCGCTCGGAAACGTCTACAACAACTACATGCAACCGGTCACCACCGATGCCACGGGTATTGAGTCCGTGGAGGACATGAAAGGTAAGACCGTTTCCGTCGGCGCTCCCGGCTCAGCCACCGAAGTTGGTGCCATCCGCGTCCTTGAAGCGGCCGGGATCGACGTAGAGAAAGACATCGACCGCCGTCAGCTTGGCGCCGCCGAGACAGTGGCGGCTCTGCGCGATCGAACCATCGACGCCGGGTTCTGGTCCGGTGGCCTCCCCACAGGAGCACTCGTGGATCTGGCCAGCAGCGGTGAAATGAAGATTGTCCCCATCGGTGAGTACGCGGACGCCCTGACCGAGAAGTATGGGAAGTTCTACAACGCGAAGGACGTTCCGGCCGACACCTACCAGAATCAGTCAGAGGCCGTCACGGTCTTGGCCTCGCCCAACATCCTGGTAGCAAGCAAGGACATGGACGAGACGCTGCAGGAGAACATCACGAAGGCGATCTTCGAGAACAAGGAGGATCTGATCCAGGTGCACCCGGCCGCTGAGGAACTCGACGCAGCCACCGCAGGTGACGTCCCTTTCATCGACACCTGCGCCGGATCCCAGAAGTACTTTGATCAGGCGGGAAGCTAACCGGACGTGAGAAAAACAGCCATCGCCATCGCCGTCGTCGTTTGCCTGCTGACGCTCGGAATTGTGGGACTCAACACCGCCACCGCGCAGGATGAAAACCCCGCAACCCGATCCGTCGTGGTGCGCGACGGCGACGGCGATGTGCTGGCCCGCACCCCCTTGGACGGGGACCGATTCGCCGTCGGCTACCGGAATTCCATCTACGAGACGCTGGCGGAGGAACGTTACACCGTGACGGCCGACGGCGACTTCCGCCTCCGCGAGATCGCCGCCGTCCAGCTGGCGGTCCTGGAGGAGTATTACGGGGTCCCCGGCGCCCCCACACCGGCTGAGGACCACGACAGGCTCGATTGGACCGTCCCGCCCGATCCAGCCAACACCCCAGTATTCACGGAGCTCTCACTGGCCGCAACAGACCTCGGCCAACGGACCCTCTACGTTCCCGGTAAACCGCCGCTGGAACTGTGGAGACTGGTCGATGATGATGCACCGTTCATTGTGCTTGAAATCGAGGAGAAGTCATGACCGAACAAACCCGCGGCTACGGTGCCGTCGAAGACCGGGAACCCGCCGGCTCCCACCGCCCGGGCCCCGACCTAGACCCGATGGACGGGCACGAGGGCATCGATGAAGAAGCATTGATTGCCGAATATGAGGCCGAGAAACCGGCGCGGCAGCTTACGGGTAAACCGCTGCTGATCATCAAAGCGATCGGTGTAGCGCTCTCCGTCTTTGGCCTCGTCTGGGTCTTCTACCCCATGGCCACTCAGTTCTACCTCCCAGCGTTCCTCATGATCGGGATCCCTCTGACGTTCCTCGTCTACCGCGGCTGGGCCCGCTCGGACAAAGCAAAGGCAAAGGGCCGGTCTGATAATCCCGGTATTGGCGACTGGGTTCTGGCCGCAATTGCCGTTGTCCCCTTCGCGTACATCATTTCCGATTGGGATTCGTTTTTCCGGCGGGCCGTACTGCCCTCGGAACTGGACCTCATCATGGGTACGATTGCGATCCTCGTGACACTCGAGGCTACGCGGCGAACCGTGGGCATTCTGGTTCCGATCGTGGTCATCTTCTTCTTTGCCTACGCCTACCTGGGCCCCTTCTTTCCGGCTCCCTTTGAGACGTCGTCGTACGTGTGGCCGCGATTGGTGGGTCACAACGTCATGGGAACTCAAGGCTTGTTCGGTGTCCCCACGGACGTCGCCGCGACGTACATCATCCTCTTCACGGTCTACGGTGCGGTCCTCGCCGCATCCGGGGCCACCCGGTTCTTCATTGACCTATCCTTTTCCGCCTTTGGCCAGTCACGCTCCGGCCCCGGGCGAACGGTCACCATGGCTGGCTTCCTCCTTGGAACCGTCTCAGGTTCCGGCGTCGCCACCACCGTTACCCTCGGTGGCATCTCCTGGCCGCTGCTGCGCAAGGCCGGCTATCCGCGCGAACACGGTGGTGCAGTCCTCGCCGCTGCGGGTATCGGTGCCATCATGTCCCCGCCTACCCTCGGCGCCGCAGCATTCATCATTGCGGCCCTTCTGGGTGTCTCCTACCTGCAGGTGCTCATCTGGGCCACCATCCCCACACTGCTCTATTACCTGGGCATCATTCTTGCCATCGAGATGGACGCGCGCCGCTTCAAAACCCAGACCGTGAAATTCGAGGTCAAGCCCGTCGGCAAACTGCTGCTGCGCTTCGGCTACCACTTCAGCTCACTGCTGGCGATCGTCCTCTTCATGGCGCTGGGCATGACACCGTTCCGGGCCGTCGTTTTCGCCACCGGCCTTGCCTTCGTCCTCAGCTTCCTGGAGAAGAAGTCGTGGATGACTCCGAAGCGAATCTGGGATGCTCTGGCCACCGGCGCAACGGGCGCACTATCCGTCATTCCTGTGATGGCGGCCGCCGGCCTGATCGTGGGTGTCATGACCCTCACCGGCCTTGGGCTCAAGCTCGCGAACATCATTGTCAACGTCGCCGGCGGCAACCTACTGATGACAGCAATTCTCTCCGCGGTTGCGGTCATCCTGCTGGGACTGGCGGTGCCGGTCACGGCGAGCTTCATCATTTCCTGGGTGATCATCGGCCCTGCCCTGCAAGACGTCGGGGTACCGGCATTCGCGGCGGCCATGTTCATCTTCTACTACTCGGTCCTCAGCGAGGTTTCACCTCCAACGGCGCTATCTCCGTTCGCGGCCTCAGCGATCACCGGCGGCAAACCCATTCAAACCATGTGGCTCACCTGGCGGTACACACTCTCGGCGTTCCTGGTGCCGTTCATCTTCGTACTCTCCGGACCGGGTATCGGACTGCTGCTGCAGGGCGGAGTATGGACAGTGTTGCTCGCGCTGGTGGTGTCCACCATTGCCGTCGCAGCCCTCGCCGTCGCCACCGGCGCGTGGCTGATGGGGCCGGCACGCTGGCCGGAGAGGGTGCTGATTGGGCTCGGCTCGTTGCCGCTGCTGGTTATGGAACCGCTCTACATGGCTATCGGGGCAGCCTTGATCGCCGCCGGAGTGATCATCCACATCATCGGCAACCGCTCGCGAACCGATGAGGACGACGTCGTCCATGCTGATGCGAGGACATCGCCGAGACCACAGACAGTCAACGATGCATCATGATGTCTCGGCGCCCGCGTGAAGCAGCACGAACCCTGCTTCAGGCGGTGTCCGTTACTACCATCGGGGTGCTGCCTGCCTTCCTCGTGGGAGCCCTGGCCGTCCAGATCCGCGGCGACCTGCAACTTGGCCCCATCCAGTTAGGACTGGCTGCGGCGACGTTGTTCGCGGTTTCTGGAATCCTGGCACGACCCCTGGGACGGCTGGTCCAACGGATCGGCCCCGTTCGCGGTATGACCGTGTCCGCGTCGATGGCCGCCATCGCGCTCACCGGCGTCGGTTTTGCCCCCACCTTGCCACTGCTGATCGTGGCCCTGGCTGTCGGCGGGCTCGCGAATGCCACGGCGCAGCCCTCCGCAAATCTGGGTATTTCGCGGGCGGTCGGCCCGCAGCGACTCGGGCTGGCGTTCGGCATCAAGCAATCGTCCATCCCCGCTGCCACGCTGCTCGCGGGGCTCGCAGTGCCCGGGATCGCGCTCGTGCTCGGCTGGCGCTACGCGTTCTGGTTCGGCGGCGTGATCGCCGTTGGGGTAGCCCTCTGGGCGCTGCTGACCATCCCGGCCGGTCCCGGCGAAGCACGCGTCCACGAAGAGACCGAGGACCGAGGAACACCCCGGGGCGGACTCGTTGTCCTCACCATTGGTGGCGCACTCGCCGCTGGCACGTCCACCTCGCTGGGTGTATTTCTCGTGGACTCCGCCGTCCTGTCCGGAATATCCCCCGGAAGCGCTGGTCTTCTCTTTGCCGCCTCCGCCCTGCTGGGCCTCCTTTTACGCATAGGATTCGGAGCTGCCATGGACCGGCATCCCACCCGCAGCCCCTATATCCTCATTGCTAACCTGCTCACCGTCGGTGTCCTCGGCTATGTCCTCATCGGCACGGGATTCACGCCGCTACTGGTGGCCGGTTCGCTCCTGACCTACGCCGCCGGTTGGACCTGGACCGGCCTGCTGCACTTTGGCGTCGTGCGCGATAATCGGCGAAACGCCGCCACTGCCACTGGGGTACTTCAGACCGGGTTGTCGCTGGGCTCCGCAGCTGGACCGCTGCTCTTCGGAGTTCTCGTCGAAGCCACCTCGTACCGAACAGCCTGGTTCACGGCAGGCGCCGTGTCCCTCATCGCCGCCTTCACCTTCCGAGCCGGACGGCTTATGATCCGGCGCTCACGAGAACTCTCAACACCACTCAACCCATCCACCTCAGCTAACCCAGCCAACAATGACGGGAAGCCATCATGACAGAGTACGCAGTCGCCGTCGTCGGGGGCGGCATTCTCGGTGTCGCCGTCGCCCGGCAGCTCCAGAAGGCGCGGCCGGGCGCAGCCGTCACCGTGTACGAGAAGGAATCTGGCCTCGCCAGGCACCAGACCGGGCACAACAGTGGCGTGGTCCATGCGGGCCTCTACTACACGCCCGGATCCCTGAAGGCACGGCTGTGCAGGCGGGGCGGGATGCTGCTGCGCGAATTCTGCGAGGAACATGAACTCCTCTATGACCAGTGTGGCAAGGTGCTCGTGGCCCTCGACGGCTCGGAGGAAGCCCGCCTCGATGACATCATCGAACGGGCCCAGGCCAACGGCGTACCGGGCGTTCGTCGACTGAACCCGGAACAGCTGCGCGAACTCGAACCGCATGTGAGGGGCGTCGCCGGAATCCACTCCCCCGAAACGGCCATCGTGGACTACGCGGCCATCACCCGAGCACTGGGCGAGGATGTCGTGATGGCCGGAGGCGCCATCCGCACCTCTACTGAAGTCACCGGGTTTACTACCGTACGCGGACGGACAATGGTGCGGACAGCTGCCGGAGATACGGACGCGTACGACGACGTCGTCGTCTGCGCCGGGCTACAAGCCGACCGTGTCGCCGTCATGGCCGGCGACACGAGAGAGCCGCGCATCTTGCCCTTCCGTGGAGAGTACTTCCTCCTGAAGCCAGAGCGGCGCCGCCTCGTCAACGGCCTCGTCTACCCCGTCCCGGACCCGAGGTACCCGTTCCTGGGCGTCCACCTCACCCCTCGAGTTGATGGCGAAGTCATGGTGGGCCCCAACGCGGTCCTTGCCCTGGCCCGTGAAGGCTACCGTTGGAACCACATCTCCGCCAGCGACCTGCGCGACGCCGTCGCCTGGCCCGGTTTTGCCCGCTTTGCCCTGCAGCACTGGCGCGCCGGTGCTACGGAGATGGCCGGCTCGCTGCTGCGGAGCCGATTTGTGGCCGCGGCTGCGAAATACGTTCCGGAAATCACCGCCGACGACGTTATCCCGGGTCCCAGCGGCGTTCGTGCCCAGGCGCTCGGCGGCGACGGTTCGCTGATTGACGATTTTCATATCAGCAGGCAGGGTCAGGTCCTCAGTGTGAGGAACGCCCCATCGCCGGCAGCCACATCGTCACTCGCCATCGCCGAGCACGTGGTGGACTTGTTAACAGCGACCCCAACAACCAGCAACTGAAGGAGACAGCCCATGAACACCGGACTGAACGGCAAAACCGCGATCGTCCCTGGCGCGAGCTCGGGCATGGGACTCGCGATCGCGCAGGCTCTCGCAGCTGAGGGTGCCAACGTGGTGCTCGGGGCACGGCGCGGCGAAGTGGTCCGCGAAGAAGCGGAGAAGCTGCCCTCCGCCGTTGGCGTTGAGGTGGATCTGTACGAAGTCGGCGGCCCGGAGCAGCTCATCGCTGCGGCCATCGAAACATACGGGCAGGTGGACGTGCTGATTCTCAACGGCGGCGGGCCAACACCTGGCGGCGCTGCCGACGGCACCGAAGAGGCTGTCCTTGACGCCATCCACAAACTGCTGCTGGTGCACCGCACCCTGGTCTCCCTCACCTTGCCGGGAATGCGGGAGCGCGGTTGGGGCCGCATAGTCGCCGTCGGCTCCGGTGGAGTGCAGGCGCCCATCGACAACCTGGCCCTGTCCAACATCGGCCGTGCAGGCCTTGCCGCATACCTGAAAACCCTCTCCCGCGAAGTTGCCGCCGATGGCGTCACCGTCAACATGGTGCTCCCCGGACGGATTGACACACCGCGCGTTGAATCGCTCGACGCCGGCAACGCGGAGAGATCCGGACGTTCGGTTCAGGACGTGCGTGCCGCATCCGAGGCTCTGATTCCTGCCGGTCGCTACGGAACGCCCGATGAGTTCGCCGCCGTCGTCGGGTTCCTCGCAAGCCAGGGCGCCTCCTACGTGACCGGCGAGCAGATCCGCTGCGATGGAGGTGCCAGCGATGGATACTAAACCCCCTCTCGACGGCGTCAAGGTAGCTGATTTCTCCCGCGTCCTGGCCGGCCCGTTCGCGTCCATGATGCTCGCGGATTTCGGCGCAGACGTCATCAAGATCGAACGCCCCAGCGGCGATGACACCCGGCACTGGGTGCCGCCCGTGGACAAACACGGTATGGGCACCTACTTCTCCAGCGTGAACCGCAACAAACGCTCCATTGTGTGCGATCTCGCCACGGACGACGGCGTCGCGACCGCGCGCGCCATCGCCACCGAAGCCGACGTCGTCATCGAGAACTTCCGCCCCGGCATCATGGAGAAGTTTGGGCTGGACTACGATTCTCTGCGGGCCTCCCGGCCAGAGCTCGTGTACTGCTCCATCACCGGATTCGGCAAAACCGGGGGCGCGCTGCTACCCGGCTACGACCTGCTTGTCCAGGCTGTCGGCGGACTCATGAGCGTCACCGGCTCCCTCGATTCCGAACCGAGCAAAGTCGGCGTCGCGCTGGTGGACGTGCTCACCGGGCAAAACGCCGTCGTCGGGATTCTTGCCGCACTGCGCTCGCGCGAAGCATCTGGAAAGGGACAGCGGGTAGAGGTGAACCTGATGTCCTCTCTGCTCTCCGGGCTGGTCAATCAGGCCTCCAGTACGCTGGCTACCGGCGAATCACCGCAGCGCATGGGCAACGCGCACCCCAGCATTGCGCCCTACGAAACGATGACGACGGCGGACTCCCCGCTGGCCGTTGCGGTGGGGACGGACAAGCAGTTCGCCGCGCTCGTGGAGGCGCTTGGGGTTCCGGAGCTGGCCACCGACAAGAAGTTCCTCAACAACACGACCCGCGTGGCCAATAGGGTGGAACTCAAGGAGGTGCTGGAGGCACGGCTGGTCGCTAAACCGGCGTCGGACTGGGCCGAACTCCTGACTGAAAATGGCGTACCGGCCGGGAAAGTGAACTCCGTGGTGGAAGCCCTGGAACTCGCCGACCGGTTGGGGTTGGAGCCCGTCGTCGAAATCGAGGGACCGGACGGCGAGCGCACCAGCCAGCAGGTGGCGAACCCCATCCGCCTCTCCGAAACTCCCGCACAATACCGGCTCCTGCCACCCCTGCTCGGCGAGCACGCCGGCGCAACGTTCACCACACCAACTGAAGGGCGATCCTCCCATGACTGAATCTTCCGACCTCATCGGCATCGACACACTGCTCTCGTCCGAGGAGCTCGCCCTGCGGGACCGCGTACGGACGTTTGTGGACGCAGAGATCAAACCAAACATCGCTAACTGGTACGAGGACGCCGTTTTCCCGCTGGAGATCGTGCCGGAGATGGGAAAGCTCGGCCTGCTCGGGATGCATATTTCCGGCTACGGCTGTGCGGGCCGCAGTTCGGTGGAATACGGCCTTGCAGCCCTAGAGCTGGAAGCGGGTGACTCCGGCTTGCGCACGTTCGTCAGCGTCCAGGGGTCGTTGGCCATGAGCGCCATCTCCAAGCACGGATCCGAAGAGCAGAAACAGGAGTGGCTGCCCCGCATGGCGACGGGCGAGGCGATTGGCTGCTTCGGTCTCACGGAGCCGACGGCGGGTTCAGACCCGGGCAGTATGCAGACCTTCGCACGTCAGGACGCGAGCGGTGACTGGGTCATCAATGGTGCCAAGCGGTGGATCGGCCTCGCTTCCGTAGCGAAAGTGGCCATCATCTGGGCCATGACCGACGACGGCGTCCGCGGCTTCGTGGTACCCACCGACACCGCTGGGTTTGTTGCTACGCCGATCAACCAGAAGCTCTCCATGCGGGCATCCATTCAGTGCGATATTTCGTTGGACGACGTCCGGCTTCCGGCCACCGCGGTGCTGCCCAACGTCAAAGGGCTGCGTGGTCCGTTCTCCTGCCTGAACGAAGCCAGGTACGGCATCATCTGGGGCGCGATGGGCGCCGCCCGCGACAGCTACCTCACCGCGCTCTCCTACTCCCAGGAACGATTGCAGTTCGGCAAACCGTTGGCCGGGTACCAGCTCACGCAGGAGAAGCTGGTCAACATGGCGTTGGAGATCAACAAGGGCACGCTGCTGGCGCTGCACCTGGGGCGACTCAAGGACGCAGGAACCCTGCAGCCACACCAGATCTCTGTGGGCAAGCTCAATAATTGCCGCGAGGCGATCGCCATTTGCCGGGACGCCCGCGCCATGCTCGGCGGCAACGGAGTCACCCTGGATTACTCACCGCTGCGCCATGCCAACAACCTTGAGAGCGTGCGCACCTATGAGGGCACCGACGAGGTCCACACCCTCATCCTTGGAAATCACATCACGGGGGTGCCTGCGTTCCGCTGAGGACGTTAGCCGTTACCCTCGGCGCGTTCGGCGAGGGTGCCGACGTCGTCCCTTTTGGCGTACTTCAGCTCACGGAAGAGCCGTAGGGTGGGCTTCAACGCGAAGCAGATGGAGCCCACCAGGAAACACCACGTGGCAGGTATCTGCGTGGACTCGCGAAAGAACAGGACGCTGCCCACGATGAACAGGCCAGCGGCGGCAAAGTCAACGATCGTATAGACAACTTCAAGAGTCGCGTAAAGCTTCGCGCTCTCTGGATTTTTAGTGCGGTTTCCGGGATCGAATAAGGCCATGATCGGGCTCCTTCAGTCATTACGCGGACTTCAATGCCACTGTAGCCAGATCTGACGATCATCGCTGTTCATTAGAGGCTTCTACGCCCCACCCACACCCCATGCAGCAGCGGGACTACCGACGCGATCATCAGCACGTTGCCGAGCACCGTGTCATCCGGTCGGACCAGAGAACCTGCAATGAGCAGGGCGCCGAATACGAGTGCCGATGCGAATCGCTGCACCGTGCGGTCCAGCCGTCCCACCTGCCTGTCCAGGCGCGGGATGGCGACTGACAGTGCACCGTCCTCGATGCGGGAGATGAGCCCATCCAGGCGTTTGGGCAGCCGCAGAGCAACCCCCGCGGCGTCGAGCCCCTGCTTGGCAAAGTCCTGCACAATGTTTCCCCGCTCATCGCGCAGTAGCTGCGCCGCATACGGTTCAACGGAGTCCCACAGATTGAATCGGGGGTCCAGCGAGCTGCACACACCCGAGGTCAGCGACATCGCCCGGATGATGAGCAGGAAGTTCTCCGGCAACTGGAACGGCAAGGAGCGAACCACATCTCCGAACTCCACCGCAAAATCCTGGAACTCCCGTGGGTCAACGTCGCGGAGCTCAGCGAAACCTAGCCCGCCGAACCGGGCAAAGAGCTGCGTCATGGCCCGCTCTAGCTCAACCGTGTCCGTGGAGGGCACCAGCACACCAACGTCATTGATTGCGGCGACCAGCCCCTTGCCATCACGCGAAGCGGCGGCTATCAGTAGCTTCCGTAGGCCGCTTCGCGTGCTCGCGGGGACCTCGCCCATCATGCCGAAGTCGATGAACGTCAGCTTCCATGGTCGCTCTGCGGATGAATCCCTGATGGGAGTGATGAAGATATTGCCGGGGTGCGGATCGGCGTGAAAGAAGCCGTTTGTGAACAGCTGGTCGAACATGACGGACGCGAAAACCGGGGCGACCTGCGCTGGGTCGATGTTCGCGGCACGAAGCGCTTCCGTGTCAGTGATCTTGATTGCTGAGACGTCTTCGAGGGTGAGGACTCGGCGGCTGCACCGTTCCCAGACGACGTCCGGAACTGTCACCCTCACATCATCGGCGAAATCTGCTGCAAAACGCTCTGAATTGGCAGCTTCCTGCAGGTAGTCGATCTCTTCAAGACTGGTCAGGGCAAACTCTTCGACCAGGGCGGGCATGTCAGCACGTCTGGATACAAAGCGCACATGGCTGAGCCAGCCGCCCACTTTGCGAAGGGCCGCCAGATCAACATCAACAATGGCGTCGATGCCCGGCCGCTGTACCTTCAGCACCACGCTATCGAGCCCCGTATCAGCGGCATTGGCGGGATGCAAACGTGCCCTGTGCGCTTGCCCGAGGGACGCGGCGGCTATGGGGGATTCGTCCACCCAGGCAAACACTTGATCCAGCGGGGCACCCAGCTCCGTCTCGGCCAGGGCACGGATTGCCGGGAACGGGACCGGGGGCACCTCGTCCTGAAGCCCCTCGAGTTCAGCGGTGATTTCCGGAGGCAGCACGTCCAGCCTGGACGAGAGGAATTGGCCAACTTTTATCATCAGCCCGCCGAGTTCCACCGCGAGCGCGTGGAAACGCTGAGCGAAGTGACGCATCCTCCGTGTTCGGGTACGTTCGGCAATTCTGACCAGCCCGATGCGCGGAAGGATCAGCTCGAACCACCAGATGGTTGCGAGGTGCCACGCGGCGAACCGCAGGATGCGTCGATAACGCGCGCGGGTGTTCCCGGCGCCGGGTACTGATTCCGTTCTACCCTGACGAGCCGACGCCACTCCCGTTAGTCCTGAGCGAGGATGGAATATAGTCGACGACGTGCCTCTTCGAGCACGGTCACTGCTTCCTGCACCTGCTTGGAGGTGCCAGAACGACCCACTTGCGACGCGGCCTGAGCGAGCTCGATGCCGGCCTTGGGCAGCGCTGCGAACCCGGGACCTGAGGCATTCCCGGTAGGCTCCCATGGCACCGATCCATCGGCGTCGGCTACGTCTTCCCGCCCTGCCTCGGTCAGCGTGTAGATTTTGCGACCGTTGGATTCCTCGGCACTGATAAAGCCTTCATCTGCCAGTAGCTGCAGTGTTGGGTAAACAGATCCTGCGCTGGGCTTCCAGCTACCGCTGCTGCGGTCCTCAATTTCACGGATGATCTGGTAGCCGTGCATGGGCTTCTCCGCCAGCAGAGCCAGCACTGCAGACCGAACCTCGCCGCGGCCCGCACGGGTGCCGGATCGCTTTTCGAATCGTGAGCGCAGGTCGTCGACGGCCTGCCACATGCCGTCCATGCCATTGCTGCCTGATCCATTTGCTTGGTGTGAGTGTGAACTACGCATTATGCTCTCCTCTGTGACTTCGCGAACGACTCATAACGATAGTCAACGATATATCTCGATATACACAAAGCCAAACTCGCGGGACCTTCGCCGCAACGGACGTACTTACTCCCCAGGGCAGCAGAGTGACCGTTGGTCCGTCGTGGCGGGAATGAGGTCGGTCAACCCACCACAACGGACCAATGGTCACGGGGGAACTGCATTTACCAGCGATGCGCGACATCAATCACCAGCCTCGAGTCAGTGCCCGGGCCGTTGAGCACGAAGGCGCGGAACGGCAGGCGCGCGCGGACCCCGACGCCGATGGTGGTCTGACCTTCAAAGCTGCCCGCGAGCGCGAGCTGCCGGAACGTGGAGTATCCAGCGACGTTGGTCAGTTCATTGCGGTTGGCTGGGCGGTAGACCGCGTATCCATAGCCGTTGTGGGTAGGGGCATTGACGGTAACGGCGAGGTCTGCTGCGCCGCGGAGTGGGACGATCCGGCCGGAGCCTTCCTCGTGGACGGCGGTCACGTAGCGGACGGTGTAGCCCGCCCCTGTTCCGCCAATGTCGACGACCATCCGATCAAAGCACGCATGCTTTCCGGTTCGGACGTCGGTCATGGGTGCGCTGGTGTGTGACGAGCTGGTCTTGGCCAGTGAACCCCAGGTGATACCGCAGTATGGCGCTGCAGTGGCCGACGCCGGGACAATGAGTCCAAACGTCGCAATCATCGCGAAAGCTGCAAGCCACGCGTAGATCCGTTTCATGATATTCCACCTAAAGTTGCACAATAGATAAATTCATGATAGAGCGAACTCTCCGAAATAGATCCGATCAATTAACGACGTCGGCCAAAACGTTACCGAACGGCCCACCCGTAGGATGTGGGTCATGACTGATTTGCCTGTTGCCCTCATTACCGGAGCGTCCCGTGGAATCGGGCTCGCCATTGCCCGCGAACTCGCATCCACTCATCACCTGTTACTGGGGGGCCGTAATGCCCGCGAATTGGAGAAACTGGCTGCGGGGTTTCCATCCGCTTCGCCATTCGCCGTAGACCTTGGCTCGCGGCATGAGGTCGACGAGGCTGCTGCCGGGATTTCAACGCTCGATGTGTTGGTTCACTCAGCCGGTGTACTTCGGATGGGGACCGTTGAGAACATGTCCGACGACGACTGGCGGCAGAGCTTCGAGATCAACGTCTTCGCGGTCGCGGCTCTGACCCGGACCCTGCTGCCAGCGCTGCGCACTGCGAAGGGCCAGGTGGTCGCTATCAACTCCGGCTCCGGCTTCTCGTCAGGACCGACGTCGGCTGTTTACAGCGGAACGAAGTTCGCTCTCCGCGCGCTGACCGACGCGCTCCGCGAGGAGGAGCGCCCCAACGGTGTGCGGGTCTGCTCCATCCACCCGGGCAGAGTGGCCACGGACATGCAGCAGGAACTGCACGAATTCGAAGGTAAGGATTATCGACCGGAAGCGTGGATCAGGCCAGAGCAAGTGGCGACAGCTGTTCGAATGGCCGTTGACGCGTCCCGGGATTCGATGGTGGAGTCGCTGAGCATCCGGCCATCCGGCATGGTGTGAGCGCTATTTGTTGCCCACCAGGGTCAACCTGTTGTAAAGGAACCAGGCGACCGCCCCGACAATGGGCACAAGAACCGCAAAAATGACCCAAAGAGTGCGAGCGTTGCCATCCAGGTCCTTGCTGCGGACAATGGCGACGACGGCGTTGACGGTCAGCAATAGTCCAAGGATAAGGATCGCTATAGGCAGTCCGTCCCAGACAGAGGGGACAATGGGGTTGCTGCCGTTTTCCATGGTTTCCTTGCCGGTTGCTGCACAGTCAGTTCACCCCCAGCGTAGCTGACGTACAAACCCGCACGGATGGGCTGGAGCTGTATCTGGCTGGGCGCGTAGGATCGAGGAGCACATTCGGCAGAGGTAAGGAACGCGTTGGCCAAGCTCTATTTCCGCTACGGCGCCATGAACTCCGGCAAATCCACGGGCTTGCTTCAGGCTGCGTTCAACTATGAGGAGCGCGGTCAGCGAGTGCTGATCGCCAAGCCGGCAAAGGACACCAAGAGCGACGGCGACATTGTGTCGCGGCTGGGCATGGGCCGCTCCGTTGATTTTCTGATTCCCCCCGACGCCCCCGTCCGCGCGCTCTATGCCGCCAAAGCCGCTGGCGATGATCAGGACGCCTTGTTGAAACACGTCGAGATCCCTCCCGTGGCGTGCCTGCTGGTTGATGAGGCGCAGTTCCTGGAACCGGAGCAGGTTGATGACCTTTTTCGGATCGCGGTTCTCGATAATGTTCCCGTGCTGGCCTACGGAATCCGTACCGACTTCCGCACGCGCATGTTCCCGGGCTCGCTCCGGTTGATGGAGTTGGCCCATTCACTGGAAGAACTGAAAACCATTTGCCGCTGCGGACGCAAAGCCATCTTCAATGCCCGACGCATCGGTGACCAGGTAGTGTTCGACGGCGAACAGGTTGCTATTGACGGGCAGGATGTCATGTACGAATCACTCTGCGGAAGCTGTTACTTGGAGGCGTCGGCAGGACGGCTCGGCTAGCGGCTGGGTTGTTACGTACTGAGGATGCGCAACATGCTGCTGCGAAGGTAAGTTTTTCATAGCGGCCTCATGTTGGATGGCCGCGGAGTCGGATGGAGCGCACCATGTCAGCATCTAGTTCCCAGGGGCAACAGCCCGAGAGCGTCATTCCCGCAGAACTGCTCTGCGACCGGCATGACCCAAACGCGACGGCATTCACTATTGCCGATGCCGAGCTGCAGTCCACCCGTCTGACCTACGGCGACATTCGGACGCGTTCAGAGCAGGCCGCGGCAGCGTTCCAGGGTCTTGGCGTGAAACCCGGTGACCGCGTTGCCACGCTGATGGGCAAGAGCGCTGATCTCGTTGTTGTCCTGCTGGGCTTGTGGCGGTTGGGCGCCGTCCACGTACCGTTATTTACTGCTTTTGCGACGCCCGCCATCCGGGTGCGGCTGGAACGCAGTGGCGCCGTCGTCGTTGTCACGGATGCTGGCCAACGCAACAAGTTGGTGGAGGGCGGGCTCGCCGAGGATCTGGGCTTGCAGCTCATTGTTGCCGGCGCTGGAACGGAACCGACTGAGGGCGACCTGGCGCTGACTCCCCTGCTCGACTCGCACGAGCCTGGGTTCAAAGCTGTTTCCAGAGCGCCGGATGATGCGCTAGTGGAGATTTTTACGTCCGGAACCACTGGTGCGCCGAAGGGCGTGCAGGTTCCGGTGCGCGCGCTGGCTGCGTTCGACGCATATTTCACCTACGGGCTGGACGTCCGCGAAGACGATGTGTTTTGGAACGCAGCGGATCCCGGGTGGGCGTACGGACTGTACTACGGCATTCTTGCGCCGCTCTACGCGGGTCGGGCTAACCTACTGCTGACCACCGGTTTCAGCGCCGACGTCGCCTGGGACGTGCTGACAAAGTTCCAGGTCACCAACTTTGCGGCAGCACCGACCATTTTCCGGTCCATGCGTGCGGCGCGGCCCGACGGCGTTGAAGGCTTGGCTCTCCGGGTTGCTTCCAGCGCCGGCGAACCGCTCGACGCGGCCACGATCGAGTGGGCTACATCCCATCTCGGCTCCGTGATTCGCGACCAATACGGGCAGACCGAGATGGGCATGTGCATCATCAATGGGTGGCAGGAGGACGTGGTCGGCGAGCTTCGGCCGGGGTCCATGGGTACGCCGATGCCCGGTTACGCGGCGGCTGTCCTGGAGATGGAATCCGACGTCCAGGCGTCTCCGGGCACGTCCGGCCGTGTGGCGATCGACGTCCCTGGTAGCCCGCTGATGTGGTTCTCCGGGTACACCAACGACCCCGAGAAAACGGCTGAACGGTATAGCTCTGACGGCCGCTGGTATTTCACTGGTGATAGCGGCCGGATGGATGAGGACGGCTACTACTTCTTTTCTTCGCGCGACGACGACGTGGTGATCATGGCTGGTTACCGGATTGGGCCGTTCGAGGTGGAGTCGGTGATGTCCACGCATCCTGCGGTTCGCGAGGTTGCCGTCATCGGTGTGCCGGACGAGCTGCGCGGCGAGCGGCTTGAGGCGTGTGTTGTGCTCAATGATCCGTCGTTGAGTTCATCGGAACTGGTGACGGAACTGCAGCAGCTGGTGAAGAAGCAGTACGCTGCCCACGCTTACCCGCGCAACGTGCACTTTGTGGACGAGCTCCCCAAGACCCCGAGCGGTAAGGTCCAGCGGTTCGTCCTGCGGCAGGAGTTCGGGGTTTGAGTCTGGGTTACTCTCCGTGCACCGTCCCGAATCCAGCAGGTTTCAGCAGCTGTTCCGGCGTGTCACGGCAACACGCCGTGTATTCAGCGGACTGAGATGCCAAAACTGCTGGATATGGCACGGGCCAGGGGTGGTTGCGAGTCAGAAGGGTTCGGCCAGGGTACACATCTACTCGCACGGGTGAAATTGAAAGACAGGTAGCCGCTACTCGTGCGCATAGTCCCCGCAGAGGTCAGAGTGATAGACGTAGCCAAAGTGACCAATGTGATTCAGGAAGCGGGTGTGGCCATGTCAGGCAATAATAAGGTGCTGACCGACCTTCTCACAGTCTCGGAGATAGCCAGCATGATGCGGGTATCA